>LUGL01000140.1 GCA_002796835.1 Elainella saxicola E1
TATGGATCAGAAGGCACGAAAAGACATTAACTTTTCTGCAGAGGAAGCCAAACGGAAAGGCGCTTATGGGATCCCATAAGGAATCTGAAGAAATGAAAATACTAGTTAACTAATTTCTTCAAGAAGGTTCAATTCCTTCTCTCTGCTTTAACCACTACCACTAACAATAACGCTATGAATCAAGAAGCAATCTTAGCTGCTACTGCTCAAATTGTAGCAGCAAGTATTCAATCCAGAAATAGCCTGTTTTCCGTACAAGAAATGATAGATAGCACCTATCGGGGTTTAATAAAAACCATAAAAGAGGTAGAAGAAGAGGAACGGTGCGCCTACTTTAAAGGAATAGAAAAAGAAATCCAAAAATACCCAAAAGAAAATTGGGTAGTAAGAATGGTCGCAAACGGTAAAGTACCTGTCTCTATAGAGCAGGCTAATGAATTCATTAACTCAGTCCTGGAGAAAGCAGAATGACAACAGGTTCAATCTATATAGACTATAAATCTCTGATCGGCCAATTGATCGAAAAAAGTGGAAGCAATATGTATTTTGCGGCCTCCGCAGCAGCTATCCTTGAAGGATTGAAAGAGACTTACACTTTAGATAAAGCTAACAATCACCCTGAGCCAATTTCAAAAGAACAAATCTTTGAAGCTATCCGAAAGCAAATGGGAAAACCCATTGAAGAAGGGCAGGAAAGATATCAATGGATTCGTTCCCTACGAGAGTTAGGCAATACGCACGACATTCCGATTAGTTTAAAAGAAGCAAAATTATTCGTAGAAACTCATGACTACGAATATGCAATCTACAACGGCTAATTATTGTCAAAACAAAAAACAGATGTGGTGAAACTGGTAGACACATAGGAATAAAAATCCCTAGCCAAGATAAGGAGTAAATTACTCTGGGCGTGTAGGTTCGAAGCCTACCATCTGTATTTCAACTCAACCCCACTCCAATAAACTAATTAAAATGGATTTTCAAAAATTCAAAAAAGAGTGGCAGCAAGCTGCTCTAAACTTATTGCAAAACTCTAAATACGTTTTTCAATCTGAAGTTCCGGGTCAAGAACTCTGGGATACCTATATTGATAGCTTTCCAGCAGAGTACAAACAGGAAAACACTTGCAACGCTTGCAGAAGCTTCATCAAGCAGTATGGGGGAATGGTTGTAATCTCAAAAGACTACGACATTCATACAATCTGGGAAGTACCCGTCACGAACCCCGCATGGCAGACTGTTCTTCAAAACATGAAAGTAAAAGTCCTGAGCTACCCCATCAAGAACGTGATGGAGCTGCCTAAGAAGTTGGGAACAAACTACAACTATGGCCCCACTCTAATTAAATGGGAGCATCTATACCTGGAAACTCCCAGAAATCTCTTACTAAGCAGGAGACTGGCTGACCTCCACGAGTACCCTACTACAAAAGCGGTATTTCAAAGAGGATTAGCTGAAATCTCTATTGAAGCCCTAAAAGATGTCCTCGCTCTGATCGTAGATAATAATCTCTATCGGGGCTCGGAGTATCAGGCAGTCGTAGCTCAGTTTCTAAAAATTAGAGAAGAATACGATAGGCTGAGTGCTTTCAAAAGAGAAGCTTTTCTATGGCTCAAAACAATGGAGCTGCCAGCTTCGGTTAGCAGACTCAAAAATGTTGCGATCGGAACCCTTCTAGTAGAGCTATCTTCTGGGGAAGACCCAGAAAAAGCGGTAGCCTCGTTTGAACGAATGATGGCTCCTGCAAATTACCGTCGGCCTACTGCCGTTGTTACCGCTGGCACTCTGAAAAAAGCTGAAGAGCAACTCGCCCAAATGGGCCTGCTCCCTTCTTTAGCAAGACGGCAAGCGGTGAAAACCGATATCTCAGTTGCCCATACCCTTTTCACTAACCGAAACAGAGCCTTAACCGATATCTTTGCTGAGCTTCAGCAGGATATCCAAGTAGATTCGAGAAAACTAAAAGCTCAAGAAATTTCCCTAGAGGAGTTTCTAGCCCTCCTTCCTCAAAGTACCAATGCTCAGCTTCTTCTTGAAACTCGCTTACAGAGCAACCTGGTTGCCCTGATTACCGGAGTTAATGATGAAGCCCCTTCTCTATTCAAATGGAACAATCCTATCTCCTGGTCCTATACCGGGGGCCTGGGAGACTCCATTCGAGAGCGGGTTAAAAAAGCTGGCGGAGAAGTGAATGGAAGAATCCGAGCATCTCTGGCCTGGGAAACCTACAGTGACCTCGATCTCCATGTCTATGAGCCTAATAGAATTCACGTCTATTATGGCGATAAGAGAAGCTTGCAGACCGGTGCAACGCTAGACGTTGACATGAACGCGGGTGGCCGGACCTCTCGAACTCCAGTAGAGAATATCATCTACCCTCACGGAGCTACCCTTGCTAAAGGAACCTATAAGGTAGCAGTCAAAAACTACTGCGACCGAGAGCTGACTAATGGCTTTTCTGTGGAGCTGGAAGTCGAAGGGCGGGTCTATTCTTTCAGGACCACTGAAAGAATCAAAGACGGTCAGGAAGTAGAGGTGGTTACCTTTACCTGGGATGGAAAGGAAATCAAAGTTGTAGGAAATGCGACGGCGACTCCTGCTACCTTAAAAGACGAGATTGTCTGGAGCCTAACCACCAATCGATTCCACAATATCGAACTGGCGCTATTCTCTCCTAATTACTGGGAAGGGGTAGAGATCGGCAACAAACATCTATTCCTGATCCTGGAAGGCTGTAAAGCTGAAGGGGAATTGCGAGGATTCCTGAACGAGTTCCTGAAAGAGGAACTCAACCCTCACCGAAAAGTGCTAGAAGCCCTGGGCTCCAGACTCAAAGTGGAAGAAGATCCAGCAGGGCTTGCTGGAGTGGGATTCTCTTTAACCCAAAAGGGAAGCAACTTCTTCTGCAAAATTGACAACAAAATCTATAAAGTCACAATCTAAAACATGGAAGATACCAATAATCTCTTTCTAACTGCCACTCGAAAAAAACTACGGTGGCAATTTCAAGGACTCCTCAGTGTAGAAGACCTGTGGGATCTAAGTCTGACTGCTCTAAATAAGATTGCTGTAGCAGTGCATCAAAACCTGCAAAAAAGCAGCATCTCATTTATTGATGAAGTGCCCACCGAAACCACTGATGATACTCTAAGATTAGAAATCTTAAAGAAAATCATCGAAGTTAAGAAGGCAGAGAAAGCTGCCAAAGAAACTGCTGCTCAAGTTCGAGCAAATCAACAGCGAATTCGAGAAATCCTCGCTCAAAGAGCACAAGATAAACTCGCAAATCTTTCTGATGAGGATTTGCAAAAAATGCTAGAGGAAGGCAGCGTCCTCTAATTTCAATCATTAGCGCGAATAAATATCGGATAGTAAAATCAACCGCCCAATAACTAACAAGGTACTGGAAGAGGCGGCAATCCTGGCAGTAATCTTCCACCGACGCTAATAGTATTCCTTGGCGACACCTGCCAAAAAGTAGTGCATAAAGTGGTGTGATTAACGTAGTACGTTACTAAGCCTGAATGTAAAAGGCCGTTGCGGGTTTGAGGGCGTTAAAAACTCGTCATTCTAGTTAGAGTGAGATAAGTCATACTAGATTCCTTATCTAAAAATAGGGATATGCTAAAAAGTATATCCCTAATACAAATCTCAAAGCATAAAACAGAATAATGAAAAATCAGGGAAATTTCACAGGCATCAGTAGTAATCCAAAAGCCGCAAACTTCAATCGTGGATCAGGACGTTAAATGAAGGCCGTCATCTTTTTCGATGGGGGTGTAAAGAATAATCCTGGCGGACCAATATGTGGTGCCGCCATTCTTTATATCGAAGGTCAGGAGCCTATAGAAACGGGAGTAACCAATCCCAGCGGAACAAACAATACCGCAGAATATAAGGGACTCATCTCAGGACTTAAAAAAGCTTTAGAACTAGGAGTGACCGAAATAGAAGTCTTTGGAGACTCTAACCTAGTAGTCAAACAAGTTCTAGGTGAGTGGAAAGTTAAAGCAAAAGACCTAGAACCACTTCATAGACTCGCAACGACTTTATACAATAACCCTCAGTTCAAACAAAAATCCCTAAATTGGGTTCCAAGAGAACAGAATAAAGAAGCCGACAAGCTAGCCGGAATCAAATTAAAAGAATACATAAAACAAAATAGCTTATAGTATGGCACCCAAAAAATCAGCCGCCCTCACCGAAGAAACGCCTCAGGTCGTAACAAAACCGATCGAAGAATGCCCTCTTTACTATGCATTCAGATACGTCAAAAACCCTGTCACCAAAGAATATGAAGGTGATGTGATGATTGTCTCCTGCGAAGGAACAATGAAAAGACTGGTTCACAAATGGAAGCACGAAGATAATACCGATGGGATCGGGCCTTTCTTGTTGACCAACGCTACAAAACTAGGAAGTAATAGACTTCCTGAAATTCCGCCTTATGCGGAAAGAATGAAATACTCACCCAATTAATTCACCTCAACCACTACACCACTAAGAGGAAAAAACAATGTTTAAACTTGCACAATGGGAAAATCTCTTTGAAATCTTCTTCAAAGAAGCTGAAAAGTATACCAAAAATCCAGTTTTAGTTGTACTCGCAGCAGTCATACTGTTCGTCGTAACAGTAGCTGCCGCTGTCGCTATGGCAGCTTATCACTATACTCCGGTAGCTTATGCGTTTGTCAAAGAAGAAGCGATCAAAATCTATAACGAGTTTCAAAAGCAGCTTGGAAATCCTTCTTCAGATCTCTAACAACTAATATTCAACTATCACCAGGCAAACGGCGCGTTCGTCTTTTTATAGACAGTAATCCTAAACATCGAGGTTTAGGCTGGTCTGCCTTAATTGGCCGGAGAGGTAATTACCTCTCCTTTTTTTCGTCTACAAACCCTACTAAACTAAGGAACAATTCCATGAATACCATCACCATTACCGCTATCCGCCGCCATACGAATTCGAATTTGACCACCAGCACTTCCAAAGATAACTTTGTCGTTTTAATGGGGCGAGTGCATGACTGCCAGTACCTTACAAAAACCCGTACTGCAGAAGGTAAAGTTGAAACCGTTAATATTGGAGATAACTTCTTTGGTGTAACGGCAACATTGTTACTGCCAGCAGAAGAAGCGGCTAAAGTTTTGGCGGCTGCTCAAGATTACTTCGAAACAACTGGTGAAATTTCAGTTGGCATCCAATTTGAAATTCAAAAGCTCCAGGCTCCAGTGCGAGGTGTTCATCCCACAACTGGCGAAGAAACCTTAAACCTCCTTGTCCGGAATGCACAATTCCGTGACATCGAAGAAGGCTTCGACTTCATGTTGATCGAGTCTCTGGCCGTCACCAACGAAGCCGCAGGGATTGCCAGCAAAAACGCAGCAAATCGGATGATGGCTGCTGGTCTGGAAGAAGTTCAACCTGCTCCTGCAAAAGCTACTCGCAAAGCCGCTGCTAAGCGCTAAACCCCTTACATTCAGTCCGGGCGGTCTGAATAAAAAGAGGTGTATGTCAGTGAAAGTCTCTACCGCCCTACAACTGAATAACCAACACAACTGAATAATGCTACTAGACGAATTAAAAAGTCTTAGAAACAACCCAAAACGAGGACTAGAGTTTTTCAAACGATGTTTTCTAGCGCCTCATATTTATGTGGAATTGTTTGAGTCCACAGAACTAAAAATTCAAGCAAAAGAAGCTTACGGAAAGTTGCTGAAATACTGCTTTGCATCAGATAAAGATGCAGCAGAAGTTTTAACAATTTACATAGAAAATCCAGAAGTAGAACAACTGCCTGAATTTATGGCGATTCATGTTGAATTCGTCCAAATTCTTGTTGAGTACCTAATTTATGGAGATTCAGAACTTGAAGGAAAGATCGGTAGTGAAATCATTGCAAAAGCAAAACAAAAAGCTATCGACTCCATTCAAGAAGAACTTGAGGCAATCCTATCAATTCAAATAGAAGAGCCTAAGTTCAAAAAGTCAAGAAACAAGAAATAAAAAAAGAGGGTTCAAAACTCTAAAAGAACCCTCTTACCGCTACTTATCTATTGAGCAAAACTATGACTACCCCTAATACTGCAGCTACATCTTCTAAGTTAATGGCCCAAGGACTCGAAGGACTGGAAGGTCAAGGATATCGAGATGGAGTATCTGGTTCATGCGATCCGATTAAAAGTCAAACGAGCGAGGACTACTCTTCAGGGTACATGCAAGGAGTGGCCGCTAAATCTAAGCAGACTGCATAAGACGTTTAACACTTTCCGCAGGAAATAGGTCGGGGTAATCTTTAAGGAATTTTTCCTTAAGATACCACCCGACTTGGGCTGGGCTTTCCTCCTGTATGTCCTTAAGCGCGGCTTGTAAAAGCTTTATAGAAAATTCATACAGAGTAACAAAGCCTACTTTAGGCATCTGATCAACCATTCTCTGAGCAGCAGGATCAATGCCGTAAGGGGAGATAAAGACCAATCTAATTTTCTTATTATTAAATTTTGGATGACTTTCAGCTAAAGTAAGATACCCCTTCTCACCTAGAGTATTCATCACATCTTCTTTAGTAATAGCGCCCTTCTTCAATTCATAAATCGTGATTGAAGTCCGGCTATATTGAACTAAGTCATATCGTCGTGTGTGTTGTCCTGACCGAAGAGTGTCAGCAATCACCAACTCTTGTCTAAAATTGAATGGCGTTCTCATCGCTAGCAAGGCCAACTGATTCTGTAACACCAATTCAGAAGCAGTGGTATTAACAATCGCTTTGGCTCCGAGATTTTGAAAATCTTGAGCAGCTTTAGACTGACCTTGCGTTAAGTAAGAGTAAGCCGCTGCCCAATTTGCGATATAGAGTGAATTAATAGATCCTAGTGATTTATGGGTGTAATGTTGATATAAACTCTTAAAATTCTTTAAATTCTCTCCTTCAAGTTTGATAACTTGAGGAGATGTCGAGAAGAGAGAAGAACCGGTATTTCGTTCAAAATGCTTAGCAAAATCTTTAGAATCATTCCCCTTTGCTTGAGCAAGCTCCTTACCGAGGAAATACCCACCTTCTCCTTTGGAGCCGGGTATCCAAGTAAGATCATACTGTTTAATTAAAGCTTCTAATTCTTCAAGAACATTCAAAGATGTTTTAGGACATTCATCAAGAATAGAATCACGCAATGAAGGTTTGCGAGTTAGATAAATAAGATTAGACATAATTATAGAGTTTTTGAATACGCGGTTTAATATACAACAATATTACCCCCTCTCACCAAAAACGTCACGAAAAATGCATATTGAAGGCCAGGTTTTATCAAATATTCTCTGCACTAGAGAAGCAGAGATTCGAAATCGCAATTCGGTTCAGTTCGGGTCTGTGCGAATTGGCGTAGAAAGAGTAATTGATGGCGGCGGCAATGTAATCTGCCCTATTACTCAAAGACGATCCTCTAAGGAACTAGATTATAAATTAATCCTAGAAATAAGCTACAAAATCAATACTCCCGACGAGAGTGAGTATTATCTGATTCATGATCTGGTCGCAAAAGATCAAATCAATATTCAAATTGACCAAGGGCTATATGTCAAAGAAAGTCACAGAACAATAGTCCGAGGAAAAGTCTGCTCAGTCTACTTAAAAGTTCTGGGCAACATGCAAAATATTTCAAGCATAGAGCATATTGAAAATTTATCTGTTGCAACTATGAAAATGCCAGCCTTAGAGCTAGCAGAAGCTATGTTGACCAACTTTGAAGTGGTAGAAAGACTGGCATCATGAAAAATCCCTGGCTTTGGCTGGGAAGTTTCATGTTTTGCATCGTACTGATGGGATTAGGAGTAGCGCAGCAAAGTGAAAAAGCGGCGTCTGCTCCTGCTTCCGTTAGATCCGGTTGTGATGCTCCAAATCCTGGAGCACCTTCTATCTACAAAGGAACGGTCATCAAAGTAACTTCGCTAGCCGAAACATCTCAGTTTATCAGCACCGTAAGTTCAGGAAACTGCGAAATCTCAGTAACCGGCAGTCCCTGGCAGTTAGGTCTTCTGATGACCGTTAATTCAAGAGTCAAATTTCAAGCTACTTACAATGGCGGCTTCTATGAAAACCCTCAAGGCGTAGTCTTAGACTCTACAGTCGCATCAGAAAATCAACCTCCCAATCCCAGACAGTCTCTCAGAATCTATATGACAGACGGGCCGGACTGGATTTCACAAACAGAGGGAGTTCTGACCATCACCAGAAAGAATGGTGATCAAGAATCCTTCAATATCAAAAAAGCCTTAGGCAATCAAATCAGAATCAACAACTGGAATACCTTCTACTACGACGATCAGTTCAATGTCGTAGGGGTAGAACACTAATCAAAAATCATTGAGGAACTAAAAATGTTCAGCCTACTCATTGGAGGGCTGCTTGGAGTGATCGCTGGAGTAATCATTGGATTTATTCCTGGCTTCTCTCTGGGGTTTGCCTTCTTACTCATTGGAGGGCTGGACTCGCTATTTGGACTCGGTTTCATCATTGCTGCTGATGCCGTAGGTTCTGTAGTAAAGCAGTTAAACCTCATTCTCCCCTCTGCTACGGCAGAGCAGGTGTATATCGCCAACGATATGCAGAAAATTCTAAGAAAGAGAGAAGGGGCTTCAGTCATCCTGACCGCTAACTTCTGCTACTCTTTCGTAAAAATCGTCTTACTTCTAGGGATTGGTGCGCTAGTCGTGCTAGGTCAAGGAAGCCAAATGGTTCTTTCTATGGCTTGGCAAGGTTGGGCAATCATTCTAGCCGTATTGCTCTGGGGAAGTCTGATCATTAAATCAGGTAAAAAAGCCCCCATTGTTATTATCTTTCTGATCGAAGGAGCGATCCTGGGAATGATGTCAACCAAAATCTCAGGCAGCAACGTCATGTTTGCGCTATCTACCAGCTTGTTTGGAATTGGAGCAGCATCGCAATATATCAATACCGCTATCCCAGAGCAAAAGAAAGGGGAAGCCAAGAGCTATCTACCTTTACACTGCATCTTCATTGGAGCCATCAGCTCCTTAATGTTTGGCTTGCCTGCCTCTGCAGTCTTATCAGCATTCAAAAGTGAAGATGAAGATACCTTCAAAAAAGTGGCAGAAAATGCAGTAGTAGAAGCTTCCAGCTCAGCTATTGGCATTATGATCGTCTTGGTTAGTGGAGGCAGTAGATCTGCTTCAGCAACCATGATTTCTCAAACCCTGACCCAATCTAATACCTTTTTGACCACCGGCATTATTGGAATTACAGTGCTTCTTACTCTGGCAGCTTACTTAAACCTGCCCAAATTGATTCCAGCTTACACCTCAATGGTGCAGGCCCTGAATCCTAAAGTGATTAGCTATGGTCTGATTATCATCTCCATCATTGCAGTTCTGACTTCCGTTCATGGAATGGGATTCGTGATGATTGCGGCAGGCTTCTGCTTCCAGCAAGCTGTCAAACAGTTTAAAGCTCCCCAAGAAGTAGCGCTCATCTCTATGAGTGCGATCCCTCTCTTGAGCCTTTTGGGAGTTTAAAATTAAGCAATAAAAACTCTAGCTACACACGAATAGCTAGAGTTTTTATTTTTTAGCTTTAAAGCGCCTTAATTCTGTAAGACAGCCCCTTTTATTTTTAACTCTTTAACCTACCTTATTTTTATAAGACAGCCCCAGTGGGGAACCTAGATTAATTTATTTTGTGACTGCCCACGCTAAATTGACAAAACTGACTGATGCAGCCTTCGTTCGTGACGCACTAGCCAGCTTTTTGAGTCCGTAGAAACGTATAACGCACCAAATTATAGGTCAAATTTTTCAGCCCTAAGATTGCCTTTGCCCGCACCAAACCAATCGAACGCATGAACTTGTCTCTTCATGAACCGCCTGTTGCGGACCCGCATGACTGGGAGAGGCAGGAAAAACACCTGCCTCCACCCGATTGAACTGCTGGTGCTACTCACACGCTAAGCTTTAGAGAATTACAAAATTTTCACTACTAATGTTAGTGGTTGAGAAGTTCTTCAAAGNTCACGAGATTGGTAAAGGTTGTCCCAACGCCACTTCCATCAGCATCAATGAGAACTCTGGCATTTTTGCCTGTCTGTACAACTTGGACGAACTGTGTGAGCCGGGAAAAAGGCGTGGAACCACTAAATTGTGGCTGGGCAAATATGGGTCGCAAGTCGATCAAATCAGAATTACTATCAAAATCGTTGATGATATCTCCTTTCTCCACCAAACTATTGAAAACAAACAAATCTCGACCTTGATCACCACTTAATACATCTTTGCCAACTCCTCCTTCTAAAATGTCATCCCCGCTACCTCCCATTATCGTGTCTTTGTCGTTTCCACCAAGAAGCCAATCTCTACCACTACCACCAAGGAGAGCATCCTTACCTTTACTTCCTAGTAAGCGATCGTTCCCATTCTTGCTATCTAAGCGATCGTTTCCTTTTCGACCATCAAGAGTATCATTCTTATTCGTTCCATTCAAATCATCATTTCCGCCTGTTCCATTACGCTTTACTCCTCGTTTACCATTAAAATTAATTGGTGAAGGTGCAATTCCAAGATCTCGTTCATTAATCGCTTGCAACAGTACGGAGACAACTTGATCAGCATCGGCTGCACTAAAGGTACGACCTGAATTTTCACTCGCAATCTTTTGATAAGCTGTTTGCGCGTCTGAGTCTTCTCCAACAACAACAGTAAAAATTTCCACACTAATTGGTTCTGCTGCTACTGCTCTAGTTAAATTGACCTTAGTGCTGAATATATTATCTGATAAAGCCCTAGAACGAATGCCTCCCGATATATCTACTCCGCCAGCTACATTGCGTGACAGGAGATTTACAATACCAGCAAGTTCATTATCTTTTGGCGGCGCATCACCAAATAAAATGATTCGGCGCTCCTTTGCTCCTTTGCGCCATTGTCCGATACTGCCATTTAGAGCGTAGTACAAGCCAGAATATACACCTTCAGGAATATCCCCTCCACCTCCAACCGAAATGCTATTGATAGCATTAAGTGCCTCTGTTTTCCTGATTTCCGGAGAATCTACTTCACTTTGAAATAGGTTTGGTTCGGGCCTAAATCCAAGAATTTTGGTTACCTCTCCTGGATCTTTAAATCCAACAATGCCAATTTTAGAATTCATACCAACTTTAGAGGTGAATTGACGATTCTCGTCGTTAAAAAATCCTTCGTCAAAAATGGTATTGATAATATCGTTCGCAGAGCTTTTAACAGCTTCGATATCGTCCTCCATACTGCCCGTTGTGTCGATTACAAACGCCAAGTCAATCCCTGATTTGCAATCTAGCAAAAGCCTTTCATAGGTACTTGCAGATGAGGCAAACGTTTCAGCTTTATCAGTACCATTGATGATTTTACGAGCGTTAAAATAGTCTTCTTTTTGTAGTGTTAAATAGTTTGACAGACTAACACCCGTGATGTTACCAGCCTTCATTCCAGAGGTGAGGATCTTGACTGCATTCGTGGGATCTAAAGCCAAGTCAGGATCGTTCAGCAGTCCAAATTTTTTGTAGTTATCGCGCCCTGTCAGTTGGGCATATCCTCTACCACGATACTTGTATCCATCACCACTCGCTTCATTGCCATTACCGTTTTTACCATAATAAGCTCTATTAGCAACTTTTTCCCAATCACTGGTTACAACGACAAAATTCCCGTTTGAATTTTTCCTGAATTTGAGATTATCCTTGATCCATTCATCGCTGAACCTTGTCGTGCCCCACTTTTCTTGCAAGACGTTCTTTCGATAAGCGAAACTTTCTTCTACCGGCTCGAAATTGCTCTCACCTTTAGCGGTTGCAAGTACATAAGCAATCTGATTACATAAATTGATTCCCTGACTCAAGCAGCTATCAATAATAAAGTCAATCGTTTCATGTGCAGTTTCATTGGGAAAACATTTTTTGATAAACTCTAGCCCAATTGAACTCTCTAAAACTTCAGTAACTTCTGCCATTGTTATCACTCCTTTATAAATATTTACTGTTTCAATTGCAAAGTCTTAAAACAGCCTTGCAGTACTTTAGTCTCGAATATTGCAAGTAATTTTTGTATGTCACCCTTGCCAAGATGTGAAGCAGCCTAACGGTGCGGTTGAATGGCTGCTAATAACCTTTGCTACAATACCAGCTGCTTTCAGTAGTCCGCTTGTTAGGCCCCTCCCCTATCAGATCGCAGAAACAAACTCACTGTGAGCCCAGCAGTGCGGATGAGACTACGCAGAGTTCCTTTTGCCACCTCACGATGATCTGGAACAGACAATGTTGCTGTTTCACCTTCTTTAACGAGAATGATATGACTTGCGCTTTGACGTGCAAATTTCCAACCTAACGATTCAAATACACAGACGACCTCACGCCCACTGAGAACTGGAACAGCAGACGCTATAGTTACGCTACAACTTCCACTTGGTGAGTCTCTACAGTGAGGGGTAAGCTCTGCTCGGACCTGGAGGCAGATAGCGATCGCATCTTTGATATTCTCGATTGCTTCTTCTCTTGTCTGACCCTGACTAACATAACCGGGGATATAGTACATTCAACAATCCAAGCTCCATCTTCATCCCGGTCAAGTGTTATGTTGAACTTCATAAGCTCTTACCGTACCCCTGTTAAGGTGAATATTTGTACTATTCTGGATTGAGCAATCGAGCAGTTGCGACATGGGGATGTTTTGGGTCAAACGGCTTCTTGGTCGTCGGTTTCTTTTGTCCTCGTTTGGATTTACGAAACCGTTGCAGATTGACCCGTTCTGCCCATTGCCGTAAACACAGGGCAAATGCCACACTATCTATTGCCCTAAACACCTGCCAATCTTGGGCTAGTATGGCAATCTCCAATCCTCGCCAGGTGGCTTGGATGTCTTCCACCACATAGTAATTCGACAACTGCTCTTCAATCACTGCTGCACCATGCACTTGCTGGAGAACCGCTCTCACCGTTGCCAGAATGTTAAAAGCCACCAAGGCAACGCAAAACACAAACAGGGCAGCCCGTGGATAACCAAGCGTATTCAATTCGCAGTGAAATGTGTCGGTGATAGTTTGAAACATATTCTCAATTCGCCAACGTTTCAGATACAAATCGGCAACTGTTGATGCATCTGCCAACGCCATCGGTAAATTCGTCAACACAGAAACTTGTTTATCACCATGACGAGTTGCCTGCTTCAGTTCAATCACAATCCGTCGGATTTGTAAGCCACTGCTCAGTTGCACTTGTTGCTCAAACAAGCGACCCCTTTCATTCTCTCCTGCTGTCACTAAGGGAGTCACTGCACTCCATGCCAACTGTTGATGTTCTCGAATGATGAAACAGGCTTGACGTTGAGCAATTTGGCTCAGAAAATCGCTGGTGCAGAAATTCCGGTCGGCAATCCATAGCTGTTGAGGTTGCACCTGCTCTAGCACCTGGGGCAACAATGAGCGTTCTTGAGCATGACCATCTTCACAGGGAAATACATCCACCACTAACGACCGTTGCGGGTCGAGCACACTCAAGGTTTGTCCGGGTAAAGCCCCGGCAGGCTCGTTGCGTAGAACTTTCAGCCGATGCTCTGTGCCAGCAATATGATTGCCATCAATAATCCGCACTTCATAGCCTGCTAACAGAGGGA
>LUGL01000017.1 GCA_002796835.1 Elainella saxicola E1
GGTCTGCCACTGTTGCTCAATCCAACGATAAAGCCGCTCTTGATTGGCTTTGACGCACACCAAGTAGTCATTATGCTGCTCGACAATCTGCTTCAGTGTTTTTTTGACAGTGCAAAGCATCCATCGTCACGCCAACGTTTGTGAATCCCACCGCACTCAGCAACACTCGCACCACTTCTTGTTCACTCATCAGCTTGTTCTCCATCGGCATGACGGCTTGTACCACGCCGCGTTGGTGGGCAAATAGCGAGACTAAGCTGACAAAGTTCTGCTCTGCTTGGTCATAGTCGGTCACACTGCTTCTGATGCTTTTGCCATCGGCACTGAACCATTCTCCGGCTGTGACAGGTTGGTAAGATTGCACCCAGTCGGTGAACAGGGCTGCTAGCACCTGATAATCCAACTGTTGCATGATACGGCGAAAAGTTGAGTAGGAGGGGAGTTTGGTGTCTTCAGCAATGTCTAGTTTGCGGCAGATGTCACGACCGTAGAGTGCAACAAACTCAGCTAAAGGACGATAGCCCCAGTAGCCCATCATTGCTCCTAGGATAATCAACAGCAAAATCAGCCAAAGCGGATGACGTTGACCGCGAGCAGCACGAAACTCTGGCACTTGTTTGAGGTGGTCAATGAGATTCATGATTGATTCAACCATTGCGACGATTGAGCCTTAGTTTAATTTTTCTCTCCTTACTTTGAAACAACCCTGCCCTTAAAAAGGGGGACTTAAAGACAATTCGGCTCGGTTCCCCCTTTTTTCTACGCCGTAGGCGCATCCCCGCAGGGGCTTAGGGGGGCTAGGGGGGATCTCAACAGGATTTGCGATCTACTGCGGATATCTCTAAGTGTTTCACAGCCTTGTCTGTTCTGGTGGAATCTTAACCAGATTGTACCTGCCAGTTTCTCAGGTCCTACGTTACCGTAGGGGTTTGTGGCTATTGATTAGGAATTCACCTTGAGCCGTTCTCCTTCGTCTGATGCAACTTCGTCCGATGCAACTCCGATCGGCCAAACTGGCCCTCTTTACGCTCTCCTGGCCTATGGAAGTTGGGGGCTGCTGCCGATCTACTGGAAATTTTTTATCCAGGTGCCTGCGATTGAAGTTTTAAGTCACCGCATCGTCTGGTCGGCCCTGTTTTTAGTCGGCGTTTTGTGGGTACAGCATCGACAGGCAGAATTCCGCCAGGTTTGGCAACCCAAATTTTTGCGCGGGCTGTTGCTGACGGCTTTGCTGCTCGCGTTTAACTGGGGACTCTATATCTATGGGGTCAATACCGATCGCGTCGTTGAAACGAGTTTGGGTTACTTTATCAATCCACTTGTCAGCGTCTTATTGGGCTTTGTGTTCTTAAAAGAGCGCCTCAACCGATCGCAGCAGTTAGCTGTAGTATTAGCCGCGATCGGCGTTGCCTATTTTGTTTTGCATTTGGGCACAGTCCCCTGGATTGCTCTGGGACTGGCTGTTTCTTTTGCTTTTTACGGCCTGCTACGCAAACTATTGGCGGTTGCGCCCATGGCTGGACTCGCTGTGGAAACCTTGCTGATTACGCCTTTAGCATTAGCCAGCATTGGATTTCTCAGCATCACCGGCCAGAATCATTGGGGGCTCAATTGGCCCTTAACGCTCCTGTTTCTGGGATGTGGCATTGTCACAACGTTTCCTCTGCTGTGGTTTAACAATGCGGCCAAGCGGTTACGGCTCTCGACGTTGGGATTCTTCCAATATTTTGCCCCCAGTTTACAGCTCATCCTCGGCGTGTTTCTCTATCATGAACCGTTCACGCTTACCCATGCTGTTACGTTTGGCTGCATCTGGGCTGCCCTGATTCTTTATTCGGTGACTGCCCTCAGACAGCAGCGATCGGTCTAGCCCGAATTTGGCTGAGATTTTATTGCGATTGGTCATAGTCGAAACGACGACCTTTACACCAGTAATTCTCATTTTAGTACTTTTGTACGATTTCTGGAGTTCTGAAAGCACTTGATTCAAACGAGAGAATCAGCATTTCAGCCTCTGATATTAATTAAAAAATGAGAACCGTTCTCATACTGAGAATTGCTGCCTTTACACCAGCCAGTTTGAATCTGGTGCTAAATGAAGCTATATGTTAAGATCTTGCCCCTGTCAACCCCTATCTCTGCAAAACTGTGTGCACGCAAATATCCTACAGGTTTGCATGCGTTTGATTCATCAACGGCTTCTCAACATTCCCTGCATTGCCCAAGTCTTTGCAGTCGTAGCATTCATTAGTTTCAGACTCCTGATCAACAACAATGTGGACATGGGGAACGAAATTGATGTTTTGCCGCTTGCTAAACAATTCGCCGATCCAACTTGGATTCCAAAAGACTGGTACCTCAATCAGGCTCCTGGATATCGATTGCTTTTCGCCACCCTCTTTGGCAACCTCATTGTCGCCTGGGGCTTCTTAGCGACCTCGATTCTGGGTAGGCTGATGTGCTATATCCTAGTGGCGCTGGGGCTTGTGCTGATTGGACAACGCTTAGGACTCACCTTAATATTGTTGCTAACTGCAATTGGATTATTTCTTTATGTCAACCCTGAACAAGGGATTGCAGCTAAGGAATGGTTGGTTGGAGGTTTGGAAGCAAAGGCCATTGCCTATGGATGGGTGCTGCTGGCGATCGCCTATCTGTTGAGATATCAATATTCCGCTGCAGCTCTCCTGTTAGGATTAGCCACATCATTTCATGTTTTGGTTGGCGGCTGGGCCGCTTTGATCCTGTTTGCCCAGATGATGCTGAAACAGGGGATGCAAATGCCTCGGTTAGATCATCTCCGGTTAGTTTTGATCTATTTGCTCTTCAGTTGCTTTGCCATCCCACCCGTTATTGATCAGCTGTTCTCAGGGCCAACATCCTATGCCATTGCTCCGTCTTTCATTTATGTGTTTTTAAGGTTACCTCATCACCTGTATCCACCTGCTTGGGAACCTGTTGTGTGGCTGCGTTTGATCGGTTGCCTCTTCTGCCTGGTCTTCAGCATGCGAGTGTTGCATCAGCACTCAAAAGATTCGTCGAATCCGTACTATCAAGCACAGGTTGATTTATTTCAGTTGACCTTGTTGAGCCTCGTTCCGTTTGCGATCGGTGTCATAATCGCGCCCTTTGACCAACAGGGAAGTTGGCTGCAATTCTATCCATTCCGCGTCGGAGATGTGCTGCTGCCTTTGAACACCTCTCTATTGTTGGCTTGTGCGGTGCAGCGTACTGTGACTCGGCAGCAAATTGTCCGTATAGGCTGCATTAGCTGGATTGCCATTGCCTGCGCCTTACAGATTCCCACCTTTCAGGAGCAAATTGCTGAACTTAAACAGCTTCCTGTTCCTGATCCGGCATTCATTGGTTTATGCGATTGGGTGAAAACTCAAACGCCAGCCAATGCCGTGATTATTTCTCCACCTGTTGAGTTTGCTGAGTTTAGCTGGTTAACAGAACGGGCGACAATCGTCAAATATAAGCTGCTGCCCCAAACCAAGGCATACATTGTTGAGTGGTATAAACGGTTAGCAGACTTAAATGGTGGGACGTTTCCTCAACCTGCGGTGTCTGAAACTAGAGGGGTCTATAGCAGCATCAGACAGCGCCTGACCGAGGGGTACTATCGCTTAGACAGCAATCAGGTCAGCCAGTTGATCCAGAAATATGCAGCAAGCTATTTCATCACTCGTGTCGATCATCAACTCACGTTGCCGATCGCCTACCGCAACGATCGCTATATTCTTTATGCAACCTCTTCTAATGCGACACTGAGGAAGCTCTAACTTGCGAGGCTTGCCAAATCTGAAACAGCAGGCTTTCCAGAACCGGATTTAGGGTCGTGACAAAAATTCCTTCGCTGTCTTCCTCATCTGAAGCTATCCAAGTGCCTGTCAGACTCACCTCAATATGATCCGCATCCCCCTGTGCTGACCAAACGCCTTCTTCTTGCCGCACTAATTTTTCTAAACTCGATCGCTGAAATAGATCGATCGGCAGTAGCAAAGAAGCCGTTGTCCGTTCTGCCACTAATCGATCGCCCATCCGCAGCGCAAATACGACCCGCAGCGCCAACCAATCTTCAACACTCTCCGATAACAACTCTAGATATAAACCGCTTTCGAGATAAGTAAGCTTTAGCATGACCGAGAGACTCCCTCCGAATCAGGTAATTGCGATCTCAGGGCGTTACAAAGGTGGACAAATGATGGATGGACCAGTTGCTACAGGTGGGCGTGGGTAAATTCCCGATTGAAATCGATCAAGATGCAAATCAAAGACCCCCACCTCAGTTGAATTGAAGCGGGGGTGAAAACCAGAGCCTGGTTATTCTAATCCTCTTGCAGTACGGTTTTGCCGTACCTCCCGCTTCGATACCACCTATCCTGAAGGCTCAGGAACTGTCCCAAATTGGGCAAATCAATAAACCAATTGCGGTAATTCGATCGATCGATCCGAATTCGACTTTCGCCAATTTGAAGGATGCCAACTTGAGGGACATCCATGCGACTATCCCGAATTCGATTGCCAGTAATACAATCGCTGGGAACTCGATCGTCAGAGACCGGATGACAATGGACCCGATAACCAGAATTGGGTTGACTAGATGGTTGACCAGAGCCATATTCTTGCCCGCCAAATCCTTGCACGGCCCAACCTCGCCCAAATTGGCGATCGAGGCAGGCGGCTGAAAGGATGGGGGTTGAAGATAAGTTGCGAATCATGGCTCCTTGGGCGGGAGATAACAGTTGCATCTCCTGATTATCATACTACACTTGTATTACGGAAGTGTCTAGCTTTTTGCCAGATGCGACCCCATTACCAAGACTGATTTATCCCGATGGAGGCTCAACAATGTACACGATGAATCGCACCGCCACAACCGATATGGAAGTCACCAGCATTCGCCTCGAGCGAGAGCTCAAAGAAAAGTTAAAAGAGTTATCAGGCAGCCAAGGCTATCAGGCTTTGATTCGCGATGTGCTCTGGAATTATGTGCGGCAGAAATCAGGCGATTATCCGCTGCAGTTTTCCCAGGCCGATATTCGAGCCAGCGTCGAAGCCTTGGCCAATCAAGAAGAACGCTGTGCTCTGACTGGCAAGTTGATACGACCGCAAGAACCCATGCTTTTAGGACTCACCAGCAACGGCGACATGGTTCCCCTCAGTGTCGGCAGTTTGGCTCATTAACTCTATCTCTTCCATTTTCCACAACCGAGCACCTAGATCTTCCTCTTTCGCTACATGACCCAGAGGCTGTCTAGGTGCTTTATGATTCTCTATCTGAGTACCCTTGCTCCCTTCGCCCCTGGTACTTCTCACGCTGCATCCTCCCCTCAAGACAGACTCCAACCGTAAAACTCCCCCCCTGGCCGCTTTTTTGCACGAACAGACTCGGTATGCTAAAAGCAGAGTTATTCCAGGGAAAGCATTCAAGGATAAGCGTTGATGAAAGCTGTTTTGATGACTGCGGCAGGAAAACCAGAAGTCTTGCAACTGCAGGAAGTGCCAACTCCCCATCTTCAAAGCGATCGACAACTACTGGTGCGATTGAAAGCAGCAGGGGTGAATCCGATCGATACTAAAGTGCGGACGCGTGGCACGTTTTATCCCAATTCACTGCCTGCGATTTTGGGCTGTGATGGAGCAGGAGTGGTGGAAGCGATTGGTTCTGCAGTGCAGCAGTTCCGCGTGGGGGATGAAGTGTACTTCTGTAACGGCGGTTTGGGTGGCCATCCCGGCAACTATGCGGAATATGCCCTGATTGACGAACGATTTGCGGCCCGAAAGCCTGCCAATGTGAGTTTTGCCGAAGCAGCAGCAGCGCCACTCGTGCTGATTACAGCCTGGGAAGCGCTGTACGATCGGGGCCGACTGGAGGCTGGACGGCGAGTTCTGGTTCATGCTGGGGCAGGTGGTGTTGGACATGTGGCGATTCAGTTAGCCAAGCTAGCCGGAGCAACGGTTTGCACAACGGTGAGTTCTCCTGAAAAGGCAAAATTTGTACAGCAGATGGGAGCCGATCGCGTCATTTTTTACAAAGAAACGGATGTGGTGCAGGCGGTATTGGACTGGACCGATGGGGAAGGGGTTGATCTGGCTTTTGATACGGTCGGTGGGGCAGAACTGTCGCGATCGTTCGCAGCAACCGCAATTTATGGGGATGTAGTCACGCTGCTGGCTCCGGATGCAAATACAGATTGGAAAACGGCGCGTGATCGCAATTTGCGGGTCAGTTATGAGTTAATGCTGACCCCCATGATGCAGGAGATGACCAAAGCCCAGCAGGACCAGGCTAAGATTTTGCAGCAATGCGCTCGCCTGTTTGAACAGGGTCAGCTTAAAATTCACTTGCAGCAAACTTTACCCCTTGCTGAGGCTGCCCAGGCCCATGCAATGCTGGAAACAGGCACAATGACTGGCAAACTGGTTTTAATCACTGACTAAGGACTTGATTCAGGACAGAATCTTCACACAGCTTCCTAACATTCATGACCTTGCGCTGGAACTTCCCCTGCTTAAAATAATTCAGAAGACATAGAAATACTGATATTTCAGAACGCTTTAAGTCGCTATGATTACCCTGCCTTCTTCGCCGTCCTGCTGGTTGCAACGATGGCTGTTACGAGCTGTGACAGTGAGTACGCTGACCACAGTTGGCCTGCTGTTGGGGGTGGTACCCAACCTGCAACCTGTTTCCTTTGATCTCAGTTTTGATATGGCGGCTTATGCGCAAGCAGTGTCTGCGCAAGAAGTGCAAAGCTATGCCCGCTCTGTTCTGGCGATCGAACCGATTCGCATGACTGCCTACAACAAAATCAAAGAAATCACTGGCTCTGATGAAGTTCCGCCTGTTGCTTGCCATCGCCCTAGCAGTTTGAGCAATTTGCCAGAAAATATTCGAGATATTGCGATCGACTATTGCAATCAGGCGATTGCGATCGTAGAGAGTAACGATTTGACAATTACTCGCTTCAATCAAATCACCATTGCGCATCAGTCTGATTCAGAACTAGCCAGCCGGATTCAGCAGGCAATTAATCGAATTCAGCAGGGAGGATAGTTAGCCTTGTTGAATCAACTTGATATCTAATAATTGATATCTTGAATGACATCTGTTCCCGTTTGATTGATGTTGAGTAGGATGGGAGCAGACATCTATCTCAAAATTCTTTTATGCCTAGAATCAATCCTTTTTCCCTGCAAATGCAGATCACTCGCATGTTTGACCAGGGACAATCTTTCTTTGCCATGACCAGGGTACAAGACTGGCTGCGCGAGCATAACGAAGATCCCAATGGTTATGACATTACGTTTACTCAAAAGCCAGCTCCGCCTGGAACTAACCAAATTATGGTGATCGAGATCGGCTTGCAGCGTCGGGATGGTCAACCCGTCGATTCCTGGTTGTTGGAGGAAGTGAATCGCTGGTCCTAGAAGTCCATCAACTGCAGCGATCGGGTTTGAGATGGTTGGGGAATGCAAACTTTCCCCTAACCCTGGTTTATGTCTACCTAAAAATCAAAATAAATATAGGGCGGCGTTTCGTTAGGAGCAAGTAGCCAAGCGGCAAACAGGCAAATTGGCACCAGCAAAATTTTGATCGTCCAGGCAAGCTGGAGTTTGAGGCCACGGTTGAGGCCATAGGCGAGTCCCATCCCAATCACCAACAACCCCAGTAACCCGGTGAGCTGGAGGCGATCGATCTGCAAACTCTCAACATAAACCTTCTGGCTGAATTGAATGTCAGCAACATGCCCAAAGAAGCGTTGAAAAACTAGACTAGAGTCCTTCAGGTTGGGCAGGCGGAAGAAAATCCAGGTGGTGAATACCATCAACTGAGTGAACAGCCAAGCGACGATTACGCCAGGAATACTTTTCCACCAGCGTTGAAGAGATTCCGAGCGATCGGACAGGGCCGCAGTTAACCGGTGAATCACCAGTCCTAACCCATGCAGGCCGCCCCAAACGATGAAGCCCCAGGCTGCGCCATGCCAGATTCCGGCAATCACCATCACAATCAGCAAATTTAGACAGGTGCGAGCCAAGCCTTGTCGAGAGCCACCCAGCGGAAAGTAGAGATAATTCCGCAACCAGTCCCCTAACGTGATATGCCAGCGTCGCCAAAAGTCCGCAATGCTGATGGCGAAGTAGGGAAAATCAAAGTTTTGCGGCAGCTCGAACCCTAGCAAGATTGCGCCACCCCGCGCTACATCGACATAGCCGCTGAAATCAAGATAAAGCTGCAGCCCATAGGCTAAGGTTGCCAACCACAGATCGCCACTGCCTGCTCGCTCGACGTTGCTGAAGGTCAAATTCACTACGGTTCCAAGATGATCGGCCAACAGCAGTTTTTTTACGGCACCACAGGCGATCAGCCACAATCCTTCGATCACCTGACTGGAAACGGGAAACTGGAGGGTTTGAAGCTGGGCCGCAAAGGGATGAAACCGCGTAATCGGTCCGGAAATCAATTTTGGGAAAAACAGCTTGTAGGCAAAAAATTTCAGCAGGCTATGGGTGGCCGGAGCACCTCGATAGACATCGACCAGATAGGCAATGCATTCAAAACTAAAAAAGCTGATGCCGAGGGGAGCAATCACATGATCGCGAATCCAGTCGGCCTGTTCGGGAGCGGCAGTTGCGCCAGTCACTCCACCGATCGACTCCAGCAAAAATGGCACATACTTGAATCCCAGCAGCAGCAAGATATTGAGGCTAATGCCGATGCCCAGCAGCCATAACCGCCGCCGATTCCAATCCTGTTGGGCAAATTGCCATTGTCGATCGTCTACGCGCCAGTCCATAGGTGTGCCGATCGCCTGTCCCACATAAAACGTCAGCAGTGTCATCACCAGCAGCAGCGGCACATATTGAATTTGCTGCGAGCTATAAAAAACCAGGCTGGCAATCACCAAAATCCAGAGTCGGAGCGATCGCTGCTCGACTGTCCAAAAAATTCCCAGAGTGCTCAGCAAAAACAGGCCGTAGGTGATGGAAAGGAACGTCATAGAAAGAACTGGCAAACTGCAAGGGAGCAAAGCGGGCAGCAGTCGGGAGCAGGATTGGCAGATCAATCAACCTCTGCGGCAGCTATCCCTTTGCTTGGGCTCCATTATCCAGATTGCTCGGATTGCCTGGGGCAAATTTTTCCTGAGGCGAATGTTCTGATCCAAACTGCTGAGCGGCACAGAGTGAACAAACAGACCAGCGAATCAGTTCACCTTCAGGAGTTGGGGCATGGCAAACCGGGCAGAGGGGTAAATGCTGAGATTGCAGCCTCACCGTTTTGGCCCAGTTGCGGAACGCCGTTTGAGGATCGCGAGCGATCGGTTGATTGGATGAGCGAGGAGAGATAACGCCTGTCACTCGACTGGGGTGTTCCCGCCATAGGATAACTGTTTCTGAGGAATTCTCAACCCCATCTCGTCGAAATTCCGATCGCCAGTGCCCTGCTGAAAACCGAATGTCAGTCAAATTCAGCGGCAGACGCCCATTTAATTTTTCTAAAATGCGATGACGCTCGAAGGCCAAATTTTGCGCCCAGACGCTGCTGGAAGTCGCCACCTGAAGGACTCGGCGCTGAATGGCGATCGGACGAGTTTGCGCGGCTACCGATGCCCCCACCACTTCTGGCCAATAGACCAACAATCGCTGAAATTGCTGCCGATCGCGCCAGCTTTCCTGTCCTGAAATTGAGTTAAGTAGCTGAGGCAAAGATTGGAAGCTCATAGGCGACTCCTATCTGGTCTGCGGACTGGTCTGCAAACTGGTTTACAAATTGTGCAACGCTTGTAAAGGGATTTCTCTAAAGTTATTTCTAGAGAATTCGGGCTTTTTTAAAAAAATTCGTTATTATTACCTATCAGAGTTAGAAGCAGAAAAGTTGAATGCGCTGGATATAGGGTTTTCTAGCCTGAAGTTAGTTGACGGACCCTAAATGTAGCAGATTCTCAAGACTGAGTCCTGTTCTTTTCCATCCAGCTTTTTGTCATCCCCTTCCAAAACTTATTGTCTTCTGTGGCCAGGAGTACTGAAAATGCGCCGACCCTCCTCGATCGAACCTTTTACCCCTTCTCCTACAGTAACGCTGCACCCGTTATTGCAGGCAACACTAGATAATCTGGATGTGAAAGTTGAGGAAGAGCTCACTCGCTATCGTCGGCAGCGTCGCTATCCCAATCAACCGATGCCGAAGCCTGCTTCACGGCAAATTTCCCGGCCTGCCTCACGGCCATCTTTGTCTTTACCCATCACTCAAGCTTCGATCACTCAGACTCCAGAACCAGCTCCCAGTTTGGTCAATCGCCAGGTTCAACAATCTGCTCCTGCAGCTCATGGCATTCCATCCTATCGGGTTGCTGCATCGGCAGGATTTTCGCCTGCAGCTTCAGACTCACCCCCAGAAGCCGAATCCTTCCAGGCTCGATCGTTCCACAATCCGGCATCTGCGATCGAATCTCCATCTTTTGCAAGGCAGCCTGAATCGCAACCTGAAGCACCACCAATGGGAGGACAACCCACTCAAATTCAATCCGACGCTGAAGTGGAACCCAGCCATTCCATCAGCAGCTACGCTGAATACGCCGATTTGTCAGCCTATGCTCCAAGTGCGACGCTGCAAAAATTGATGCAGCATGTTGATCCACAAGCAGGACCATCAGACTATTTGGCCTCTTCCGAAGAACTTTTGCGCAGCATTGCCGAAGAAGATCCGGAGTCACGCGCAGCGCAAGAACCCAACGCCCTCATGGATACGCTCCTGACGCCGCTAGGCATTGGGTCGATGCTGCTGTTAATGCTGTCCAGCACAATGTTGGGTTATGTGGTGATGAATCCGGCCAGCATTGGTTTAGGCAGAGACAGCACAGAGTCCGCGTCAACTGGGTCCGCAGCATCGACCGCCGGTCAGGAGACAGTTAATCCGATCGCCACCGATCGATCGATCGTTCCTTCTCCCGATCTGTCTTCTGAGGAATTTGTCGATCTGAATCTAAATAATTTGAGCACGCTGCCCAAAAAATCTGTGGTCTCCAAACCTGGGGCTGATCCAAAAACCAAGCCCGTCCAGAAAGCAACAGGTTCAAAGACCAGTTCTACAGGCAATCAGACCGCAGCGAGTTCATCTTCCAGTCGTTCTGGCCGTAATACTCCTGCAAATTCAGGTTCAATCTCTGCACCTGAACCCCAACCTCGTCTCTCTACCGTGGTGATTCCCGCTGCTCCCCCTGTCGTTTCGGTGCCTGAACCTGCGATCGCACCTCCTGCACCAGCTCCTGTTTCACCCGAACCGATCAGCGCCGCACCTCCTGCCCCTGAGCCGATCGAACCTGCCCTTTCTACACCAGCATCCACTGCGGCCCGTGAACCTGCCCCAAGTCGCAGTCCCTCTTACTATGTAGTGACAGAATATAGTGGCGATCCGAGTTTGCAAGAAGCTCGCAATGTTGTTCCTGATGCTTATGTGCGGAATCTGCCTTCTGAGGGGGCAAAAGTGCAGCTCGGAGCCTTTAGCGATGAGGCCAAAGCCCAGGAATTGCAGCAGCAGTTACAGCAGCAGGGCATCGAAGCCGAGATTTACCAGCCTTAAGAAAGCGGCATGAGTCTGGTTGGATGGCGTCGGCCAGACTGCATCTCGCTCGTATGTTTTATCAGCTTGGTTTGCTAGCCAATGGTTTGCTAACCCATAAATTGTATGGCATACTGATATTAAGCATACGAAATAAATTCGATGGTTCTCTCCTTGTCTACTCCTCAACCCCTCCAACCCTGGCAGGATGTTCGAGTTCCTCATGGCATCGGCTATCGACTGAAGCTGTTGTCCCAGATGCTGACGCGACAGTTGCAGGATATGCTTGAACCCTATGGGTTAACGCCCTTCCATTGGCTGGTGCTGAATTGCCTGTGGGACCAAGACGGGTTGCCGACCAGCATGTTGGGCGATCGACTGCGTCAGGTGGGTGGAACGCTGACTGGGGTGATTGACCGCATGGAAGAGCGGGGTCTGGTACGGCGAGAACGAGATATACAGGATCGACGAGTCTGGCGAATTTGGCTAACCGATGCTGGACGTGAATTGGAAACGGTGCTGCCGCCGCATGTGCAAGCGCTACGCAACCAAATGCTGCAAGGATTTTCTGAGGCAGAACAAAAGCAGCTTTCCGACTGGATCGATCGCATGTTAGCGAACATATCAGAAGGCGGTGCTTGAACTGGATGGACCGCATCTGAGCTAGAAGCTGATTCATCCGTTAGTAGGATGATAATCACTCTAATTTCTTTTACCCTAAAATTACGCATTCTAAATAAAAGTACTCGTAATAGTTGAACGTCTAAAGGTGGAACGATCGATGGCAATGGACACGACACAAAACATCACGCATCATCAAGAGTTTCAGAATGCTCGCAGTTCCTCAGTCAATGGAGCAGGCAGTGCCGTTTTACCCAAGCCTCCAGAAACTGAAGAAGTGACGAACTCTAATCCGCCCCAGCCGCCTCAAAAACCTCGTCGAGGCTTCAAGCGCATTGCTTTAGCTGCTGCTCTAAGTTTGGGAGCGATCGCCGCAGGCGGGTTTGGATATAACTGGTGGCGCTATGCTTCAACCCATCAAGAGACTGATAATGCTGCTGTGGAAGGTCATCTGTTTCAAATCAGCAGCCGCATTCCTGGCACCGTTTTAGAAGTACCTGTTGAGGATAATGAATTGGTGCAAGCAGGCGAACTTTTGGTACAACTCGATCCCCAGGATTATCGAGTGAAAGTTCAGCAAGCTCAGGCGGCGCTAGTTGTAGCCCAACGTCAAGCTGAAGCTGCTCAAGCTGGAATTTCTTTTGCAGGCCAAACAACTCAGGGCCAAACCACGGAAGCGCAAGGCAATCTGAGTCGGGCGGTAGCAGCAATTTCAACGGCGCAGGCGGCTGTCAATGAAGCTCAAGCGGGCGTACCCGTTGCCCAGGCTCAGCTCCAAGAAGCAGAGGCGAACTTACAGAGAGTGCAGGCTGATTATGGGCGCTATCAAACGCTGTTCAGCTCTGGGGCAATTTCAAGACAACAGCTTGATGCTACCAAAGCAGCTTATGACACTGCCGTAGCTCAAAGAAATGCTGCTCAGCAAGGGGTGAGTCAAGCTCAGGCTAAACTAGCACAAGCCCAGCAGGGAGTGGCCCAGGCACAAGCTGAACTGTCATCCAGCCGAGGAGGTTTGCAGCAGGCGCAAGCAGGCAATCAACAAACCGAAGTGAGTCGTCGGCAATATGCCGCAGCCAATGCTTCGATCGCCCAAGCCCAAGCCAATTTGGCAGAGGCTCAGCTTCAGCTTTCTTATACCAACATTACGGCTCCGGTCGCCGGTCGGATTGGTCACAAAACCGTTGAGACAGGAGAGCGTATTCAGTCTGGGCAACCGCTGATGGCTGTAGTTGGGAATGACATTTGGGTCGTCGCGAACTTTAAGGAAACCCAGGTCGAGCAGATGCATCCTGGTCAAACGGTGGAAGTGAAGCTTGATGCGTTTCCTCATCACAGTTTTGTGGGTCGGGTCGATAGTCTTTCGCCCGCATCGGGGGCTGAATTTGCGCTGCTCCCACCTGATAACGCGACCGGCAACTTCACGAAAGTGGTTCAGCGTATTCCGGTCAAGATTGTCCTAGATGCCAATAGTGTGAAAGGATTTGAGACGCAAATTACGCCGGGGATGTCCGCAACCGTTGCGGTAGACCTACAGTAGACCAAATCTGGTCAGCGTTAAGTTTCTAAGGTTGGATCGTGAAATCTGTGAATTTTCTATCTTAGGGGTATAGTGATTCTTTCAGCCATTCAGTCATGCTGAAAAATGCTGAATCTCTAGGTTTGTTTGAAATCCTGAATCCCGCTCTGGCATTAGGAGCGGGGATTAAATAATGTGGGATTGGTTTCTTGAACAGTCCGGGCGAACAAGATGTTCACCCCACAAGAAATTCTGTTTTATTCCGCACTCTGCACTTCGTACTCTGTACCTTAATGTCCTCCGCCTCTACCCTCCCATCTGTGACTACTCCACGAGTCCCGTTACGCACCTGGATCGGCGTAATGGCAGCCATGCTGGGGGCATTCATGGCGGTGTTGGATATTCAAATCACCAATGCTTCTTTGAAGGATATTCAGGCAGCTTTGGGAGCCACGTTAGAGGAGGGATCCTGGATTTCTACGGCTTATCTGGTCGCAGAAATTGTTGTGATTCCCTTAACGGGATGGTTATCTACCGTCTTCTCCATGCGTCTCTACTCCCTGGTGAATGCGGCCCTGTTTCTGGTGTTCTCGGTCTGCTGTGCCTGGGCCTGGAGTCTGCCCTCTATGATTGTGTTTCGGGCATTGCAAGGATTTACAGGTGGCACCCTGATTCCTTCCGCATTCACCATGGTGTTGAAAAAGCTGCCTCCCGCCAAACAGCCGATCGGTCTAGCCATCTTTGCTTTAACTGCCACCTTCGCTCCTTCGATCGGTCCAACTTTGGGAGGCTGGCTAACCGAGAACTTTAGCTGGGAATACATTTTCTATTTGAATGTGATTCCGGGTCTAATTCTGCTGGCAGGGGTTTGGTATGGGGTGGAGGCAGAACCGCGTCATCTGGAGCTGTTGAAGCAGGGAGACTGGGGTGGCATCATTGCGATGGCGATCGGTCTGGGTTCGCTGCAGGTGGTGCTGGAAGAAGGTAGCCGGAAAGACTGGTTTGGTTCCCAGCTGATCGTGCAGTTGGCCGCGATTGCCACCATTTTTCTGATTATCTTTTTCTGGATTGAGCTGACCCGCAAACGTCCGTTTATTGAACTGCGGCTGTTGCTGCAACGCAATTTTGGCCTTGCAACGATCGTCAATGTTTCGTTGGGAATTGGCTTGTATGGATCGATTTACATCCTGCCGCTGTTCCTAGCCCAAATTGCCCAATATAACGCCATGCAAATTGGGGAAGTGATCATGTGGGCAGGCATTCCACAATTGTTTATTGTGCCGTTTGTGCCGAAATTGATGAAGCGTATCGACCTGCGGATTTTAATCGGCGTGGGGATGAGTTTGTTCGCCGTGAGTTGCTTCATGAATTCCCATCTCACCTACGAAACTGGAATTGATGAATTGCGCTGGTCGCAGCTGGTGCGAGCCTGTGGCCAACCCTTAATTATGGTGCCGCTTTCTTCGATCGCCACAGCCGGACTGACTCCAGCGTTAGCGGGTTCTGCTTCGGGTCTGTTTAACATGATGCGCAATTTAGGTGGATCAGTCGGGATTGCCGTATTAGCGACTCTGTTGAACAACCGCGAAAAGTTTCATTCCAATCGCTTGGGCGAAAGCATTTCGATTTATAGCGAGGCCACGCGAGAGCGGTTGGATCAGCTCACGCAGGTATTTGTAGGACGCGGCATTGATTTAACGACGGCCCGCGATCAGGCAATTGCGGCGATCGATAGCACAGTCAGGCGGGAAGCCCTTATCATGGCATACAACGATTGCTTTTACTTTATTGGCCTTGCCCTGCTGCTGAGTGGTGTTGCCATTATCTTTTTCAAGAAAGTCAAACCGGGCAGTGGAGCAGCCGCACATTAGGTTAGCCGCTTCAAAGTGCCACTCCATGACTGATTTTGATCCTGATTTTGACCCGGATTCTGATTTGAATTCTGAAATTACCCCTAATCTGCTGCGAACAATTGATGTGCTTGAAGAACTGGAAACCTTGATGGACCTGGCTCCTTCTGCCGAGATTGAAGAGATTTTGCAGGAAGCCTGGGTAAAAATTAGCCAAACCTTTCCAGAAGACTTTAAGGAAGCCACCTATCTGGATGCTGGGGCAGAAGGATTGCGGCGCTATCTCCGAATTAAAGCGTTTTTTGCCGATCCGGTGGCGAATCCGATCAGCCGCGAAGAGCTAGAAATTTATTATCAAAATCATGCCTTACCAGAGGATGATGTCGATCTTGATTTTCCAGAGTGAAGCGCTTCGAAACACTATTTGAAGAAGCAGTATTTGAACCAGCATCACTAGCATGAAGGGACTATCGCCAATCGTCGATCGCAAACACATCCGATCGATTCCATCTCGGCTGATTGGGCCGACACATGGCAATTCCCATGATCGTGATTTGAAAACCCATGGCCCGCATTTTGCGATAGGCGGCTTCTCGTTCCAAATTCACGCCACCTAAAAGCTGCGTCAGTCCTTGGGTGTGGCCAAAGATGCTGCATTCCTGCAAGAGTTGCTCAAAATCTGCTTCAGCCTGTTGGCCCGATCGCACGGCTCCAAATTTGATGTAGCAATTTCCTGGACCTGCTTCTGTATCTGCCCCACAATGACAGACCGCAAATCCGGCTAGTCGATCGCCCGACCACAGCAACAAGGTTTCACCGAGATGATGCTGGGCAGCAGCCTGAATTTCGGTCGTTAAATCCAAGCCGTTGTAAAGAGAATCGGTTAGCTCAGCGCAAGCTTGCAGCGCTTCGGTTTGCTGTTCCTGCGTCAAGCTTGAGAAGCAAAGGGCTTGCAGGGTAGCCGAGCTTGCCTGAATCGGTTTGCCCAAAACGGGCGTCAGAAAACGTGGGTAAAAGCCAAATTTCTGATACAGCACCAGATGTTTGGGACTATTCGGAAAGGTAAACAGTCCGGCATGGGTGACATTCCACCGATCAAAACAGTCGATCGCTGCCGCCACGAGCTGCTGCCCCACCTGCTGATTCCAATAGTTGGGATGCACTGTTAAGGGACCGAAAAACCCAAAGCTGCCCCACCGCACTGCAATATTTGAGCCGATCACCTGGCCTGAATCAGCCTCTGCGGCATTTTCAACTGCCACTGCGGCCAAAGCAGCCGTCGGATCCATCAACCAGCGATTCATATAGTTGCAGCCAAACGCAAACTGACTCGGATCGGGCAATCCGATGAAAGTGCCGAAAGCAAATCGGAAAATGGCATCAGCAGTAGAGCGTTCATCCACCTGCAAGGGACGAATCAGGATTGGCATGGTAGAAGGGAGAGTTATAAGGGGTTTCGATCGGTAGTGCCAGCTTTGCAATTTAATTCCTGTTTCTCAGGAAATGTCTAGAGAACAAAATACCTGTAGTGCGAGCGTCTCGCTCGCGGCGGTTAGGATGCCTACACTACGATAGGAAATTTCTTTTCGAGAAAGCTCCTAAATATCGTCTTCCGTCGAAGCTTCCGTCGAACTCACTGGCTTAGAATGGGCCTGTTCAACAAGGGTATTTTCAGCGGCATCTTTAGGGGCATCTTCAAGGGCATTTTCGGGAGTCATCACCTCAGCATGTGCCGTCTCGAAATCATCTTCTGCATAAAGCGGTTCTGGCAGTTGCGAAAAGGGTTCAGGTAAGGGAGCTTGTGAAACGGCATGTGGTTCACTAATCTCAGGCTGATGAATCTCAGATTCGCTAGTCTTCGGTTCACTTGCCTCTGGTTCACTGGCTTCAGGTTCACTGGCCTTAATCGGTTGCGACAGCTGCAATTCCGGTAGCGCAACGAGAGATTCGCTGGCTGGTTCTGGTGCTTGGGTTTCTATCGAGGGGGTAGAGGATTCAACAGATGCTGATTTGTCCCTTAATTGCAGTTCCGGGAGTGCAGCAGCAGGATCGATCGGTTCTGGTTTCTCGGCCAACTGTAATTCCGAGGTGGCAGATGGAGTAGAGGTGAAAGATCGATCTTCCGGCATCGACGGGGCAGATGGCATCGTTGGCATCGTTGGCATCACAGGCATCGCCTCTAGCGATCGAGCCTCTTGCAGTTCCATTTCTAAGGGAATCGCTTCGGCCACTGAGGCTTTGAGTTGCAGCGGAATATTTACAGCTTGGGGTGCTTTCACCTTGGATTTGGGTTCCAGTTTTTTCCAGCGTTCCACCAGATAAAGAGTCAGCGACGCACCGAGGTAGAAGGCACTGCCGCCCAATACCAGATCCAGGGTATAGGTCACGATAGCGTCTAAGGTTTCCATCTTCCACTCCTCCTGGTGATCTCATTACATTTTCTATTGGTACTCTATCGAAGAGTGGCAGAAAAATGTAGCGTAACGCACGGAGTACCATGTTGCGAATTACGAATCTCAATTTCTGATAGGTTGGGATCGCATTTCGATCGCAGAGCCACCTATGTCTTTGAATCCCCTGATCCAATATCCCTACCCTTCTGGTCGCCGAGTTGTGATGGGATGCCGATTTGCGGCTGCTACCAGTCAACCCTTAGCCACGCTCGCAGGCATGGAAATGTTTTGGGCAGGCGGGAACGCAGTTGATGCCGCAGTGGCCATGGCGATCGCCCTAACCGTCGTCGAACCAACTTCCAACGGGATTGGCTCTGATGCGTTTGCGTTGGTCTGGGATGGCAAGCTGCATGGCTTAAATGCCTCTGGCCGCAGTTCCCAACATCTGAACCTCGATCGCTTTGCCGATCTGTCCGAAATCCCAACTCTGGGCTGGCTGCCTGTGACTGTACCCGGAGCTGTTTCTGCTTGGCGTAGTTTATCAGAACGTTGGGGTAAGCTGCCGTTCGAGCAGTTGTTTCAGCCTGCAATTCGCTATGCCGAACAGGGATTTCCCGTCTCTCCAGAAACCTCGCGGGCATGGCAGTCGGCTGAATCGGTGTTTGTGCCGCAAACTAGGCCAGAATTTCAGCCGTTCAAGCAAGTGTTCTTCAAGGGCGATCGGGCACCTCAGGCGGGAGAAGTTTGGGGCAGTACGGCCCATGCGGCGACGCTGCGAGAGATTGCGGCCACAGGTGGCGAGAGCTTTTATCGAGGCCAGTTAGCGACCCAAATCAGCAATTTTGCCAGCGATACAGGTGGTTTATTGCAAGCCAGTGATTTGGCCCAACATACGTCAGAATGGGTGCAGCCAATTTCTACAACCTATCGCGATCTGACGGTGTGGGAAATTCCGCCTAACGGCCAGGGCATTGCCGCATTAATGGCGCTTAATTTGCTGGAAGGATTTGATTTGGCCAACTCTCCGCGCGAATCGGGCCTCAGCTTCCACCAGCAGATCGAAGCAATGAAGCTCGCCTTTGCTGACACTTATGCCCATGTGGCTGAGGAGCACTGGATGCAGGTAGCCACTGTGGATTTGCTGCACAAAGACTATGCCGCCAAACGTCGGATGCTGATTGGTGATCATGCCCTCATTGCCAAAGCTGACATTCCGACCAGCAACACAGTCTACCTGGCTGCCGCCGATCAGGACTTGATGGTCTCCTTTATTCAGTCCAACTATGAGGGATTTGGCAGCGGCATTTTGATTCCCGAAACCGGCATCGCGCTCCAAAATCGGGGGTTAGGATTCAGTCTCGATCCCAGCCATCCCAATGCGATCGCTCCCAATAAACGTCCCTTTCACACGATCATTCCTGGATTCCTCACCCAGGGCGATCGACCTCTCGGACCCTTCGGCGTGATGGGAGCGCATATGCAGCCACAGGGCCATGTGCAAATGGCAGTTAATCTTGCAGACTACGGCCTCAACCCTCAGGCGGCTTTAGATGCTCCGCGCTGGCAAGTCTGCATTTCACCGCAGGGCAGCCAGATTTTGCTAGAACAAACCGTGCCTCGCTCGATCGTGTTGGAACTGATGGAACGGGGTCACGCGGTTCAACTGACTGCTGAAGGTCGATCGTTCGGCAAAGGCCAGATGATTTTGCGCCAGGGTGATGTCCTGATTGCAGCCTCAGAACCTCGGGCAGATGGGTTGGCGATCGCAGGATAACCTTTAAAAATATTCTTTAATAACGTGAGTTCGGGTTAAGCTTCGTTGCTGAACTCCTAGTTTGCCATCTCTGTCTCCTTAATTGGGGGACTTCCGATCCAAATTGCAATACTTTCCTGGTCAGACCATTGAATTGATTTTCTCAAAGCCCCCCAGAATTGGGGGATTTAGGGGCCGATCTGCGAGTTGAAGTTATCCAAAATCCACGTTTCAATAACAATTAGCTAATGAAAACTAGAATAGTAGTGACGATGATCTAGATATATCCGAGATCTAATTTACCACTGCTAATCTTCATAGAGTTCTAGTGGTAAACCATCTGGATCTTGAAAAAACACAAACCGCTTGCCAGTTAACTCATCTAGTCGGATCGCCTCTAAAACAACCCCTTTTGCCGCTAGATCCTGCACTGCTGCCTCTAAATCTGCCACCGCAAACGCTAAATGTCGCAATCCACAGGCCTCAGGACGGCTCGGTCGCGCTGGCGGATCGGGAAAGGAAAAGAGTTCGATCGCCTCAGTAGCACTCACCTGCAAATCAAGTTTGTAGGATTGTCGTTCAGCTCGATAGGTTTCGCGAATGATCGGAAACCCCAATATTTCGGTATAAAAGTGTTTCGATCGGGCGTAATCGGAACAAATCACCGCAACATGATGAATATGTTTAACTTGCATAGTGGAATGAACTCACACAGGACGATGGCCATCTCGATCGTAAGCCAAACGACCCATAATATAGGTTGCTTGAATCGCCCGATCATCTCCCATCATGGTTAAAGCAAACGCGGCCTCAGCCAGCTGACCGAGGGATTGAGCTGGTAAATGGGGATTCCGTAGCTGCATGAGCGGCGTTGCTTGTAAATCCAACACAATCAAATCGGCTTCTTTGCCTACCTCAAAATTGCCAATTTTATCTTCTAAGCAAAGCGCTTCCGCTCCGCCTAAAGTTGCCAAATAAAGCGACTTGAACGCCGATAGAGATTGGCCCTGCAATTGCGCCACTTTGTAAGCCTCATTGGCTGTTTGCAGCAGCGAAAAACTGGTGCCTGCCCCAATATCGGTGCCTAAACCTACCTTAACGGGATGTTCTGGAGATTTTGCCTGGTGGAATTTAAACAGACCACTACCCAAGAATAAATTGGAAGTTGGACAGCAGGCGATCGCCGCTTTTGCTTCAGAGAGCCGTCGAAATTCAGCATCGGTGAGCTGGACCCCATGGGCAAAAACCGATCGCTCTCCCACCAGTCCCGCCTGGTCATACACATCTAAATAGCCCTGATTTTGGGGAAATAACTCGGCGACAAAGGCCACTTCTTTAGTGTTTTCGGACAAATGGGTATGCAGGTAAACATCCGGAAATTCTTGCAGCAATTGGCCTGCCAGCTTGAGCTGTTTTTCAGTAGAAGTAATCGCAAACCGAGGCGTGACTGCATATAGCAAACGTCCTTTGTGATGCCACTTTCGGATTAACTCTTTTGTTTCTTCATAGGAACTCTCGGCGGTATCCGTTATATAATCGGGCGCATTCCGATCCATCATCACTTTACCCGCAATCATCCGTAAATTTCGACGATCGGCGGCTTCAAAGAAGGCATCAACCGATTCAGGAAAAACAGCCGCAAAAACCAACGCTGTCGTGGTGCCGTTCTTCAATAATTCATCCAGAAAGCAATCTGCAATGCGTCTGGCATAGCTGGGATCTTTGAATTTAGCTTCGGTGGGAAAGGTGTATTGATTCAGCCACTCCAACAACTGCTCGCCATAGGCGGCAATCATTTCGGTTTGCGGATAATGAATGTGAGTATCAACAAATCCAGGTAAAATCAGCCGATTGGGATAGGCCGTGATTGGAATTTTGTCATACTGGGCTGCCAGTTCTTGATAAGCACCCAACGCCTTAATATATCCATCTTCAAGAATGAGTAAGCCATCGGGCAAATAGCGCACACAATCTTGCTCAACCTGATAAAAAGGATCAGCAATAAAATCAAGAAAAGATCCACGAATACCATGCAATGAAGCGTTCAAATTTTGATGCATATTTTCATCAAAAACCGCGAAAATTAATCATTTCTGAGGGTTGGTAATCAACCGGATATGGCCAACTGTCCATGATAGATGAAATCCCAAAGCGAATGCTGTACAATCCTCCACACNTTTTTTAAAGATCGAAGAATTAAGATGGGGAATTGACAACAGAGAGCCTTCTCGATCGATCGCTCAAACTGTATCTGTTTGCATGGGAGATGACCCTCTAGATGAGTAGAGAATTGTTAGAGCCACCCGAATCAAACTCGCCTGGTCCAGTCTATACAGGTTGGCAAGGAACGATTGCTCGCTATTTCAAATTTGATCAATATAAAGCGAACTTTCGCACAGAAATGTTGGCAGGTTTGACCACATTTATGACCATGGGCTACATCCTGGTGGTTAATCCTTTGATCCTGTCAGATGCAATTTTTTTAAACCAGCCCAAAGACCTATTTCAAGAACTCGTCTTTAATACTGCATTGTGTTCTGCGATCGGCACTTTGGCAATGGCACTTTTAGCGCGCTATCCCTTTGCCTTGGCACCGGGCATGGGGATTAATGCNTTTTTTTGCTTATTCAGTTGTTTTAGGGTTAGGAATTCCCTGGCAAACGGCCCTTTCCTGTGTGCTGGTTGAAGGCATTATCTTTATCCTGCTCACCGTAACTGATATTCGTCGTCACCTGATCACAGCAGTTCCCGATGCGATCAAGCTAGCAACCACGGTGGGGATTGGCTTGTTTCTGGCCTATATCGGGTTGGGTGGCGCAACAGAAACGGGCGGTGCGGGATTAGTTGTTGCCAACGAGGTCACGAAAACTGCCTTTGGTAGCTTCCGGCAACCTCAAACCATTATGGCGACTGTGGGCATCTTTCTCACCGCGTTTTTAATGTTGCGTCGGGTGAAAGGAGCCCTGCTGTGGGGCATTGTTGGTACGGCGCTGCTGGGATGGGTTTTGGGTATTGCTAAACCCCCTACTGGAATTGTCGCCATTCCTAATTTCCCTTCCCATTTGTTTGGCCAATCCATTGCGGGTTTAGCAGGAATTAATGGTGACACCTTCTGGAACTTCCTGGCGGCAATGCTGGTTTTCCTGTTTGTCGATATCTTCGACACGATCGGCACATTGTCAGGCGTAGGCAAGCAAGCCGGATACATTGACGAAAATGGTGAATTACCTCGTGCGAATGATGCGTTGCTAGCTGATGCGATTGGCACGACCGCAGGGGCAGTCATGGGCATGTCAACAGTCACCACGTTTGTGGAATCGGCAGCAGGCATTGCTGAAGGCGGACGCACGGGTTTTACGGCGATCGTCGTGAGTTTTCTATTTTTGGTTTCGCTGCTGTTTGGCCCCATTTTTGAAGCAATTCCGGCTTTTGCCACGGCTCCCGCCCTGATGATCGTCGGGGTGCTGATGACTATGAGCGTGGTTTACATTAAATGGGATGATTTAACCGAAGCAATCCCGGCCTTCCTGACGATTTTCTTCATTCCGATAGGGTTCTCGATCGCCGCTGGGCTATCTGCGGGAATTGTTGCTTACCCGATTCTCAAAACTTTCCAAGGCAGACAAAACGAAGTTCCCCTGGTCACTTGGATCCTGGCAGCCATCTTTGTGGCTCGCTTTGCTTTTATGACGATTCGGTTTGGCTGATTGTTGTCCTGCGAATCTACGGCTGTTTTTGAAATGAGCTGTCTTCAAGAATTGGCTGTTGGGATGCCATGGTTTGAGCAGTCCCGCAGCACCAATTTTTCAGCAAGACGGCTCTGACAATCGCAAGATCCCCTAAATCACAAAATCACCTGAGACGAGCAAGCAAGGAACGAAGGAGGATATGTATCTTCCAGTGGTCCTGTTTCTCGTCTTTTTTGTCATGCAAATTCGGAAACAGGGCATCCTAAAAGGACATGACTAAAGCGGATCGTAACGGAAATTCTCTGATGAAACTTTCCTTGCACGAAATAATAGGGTTGAATGGAGAAGTGCATCTTGATATGACATGTTTCGACGGTTTATCCACCCTTGGGTAGGCAGCTTGGCGCTTGAACGATCGATGAATGGCTCCCCTTTTCTAGCAGTGCGAGTGGGATCCCAACAGGATTCATGATCGACTCAAACTCGCTCTTGTGAGGCAACTTGTTCTTCTGCTGTATGTTTCTCTATGCAAATCGCACCTTTTCCTCCCAACGAACAACAGCGACTTGAAGCACTTTATGAGTGTAACTTGCTGGATACAGGGCCAGAAAAAGGGTTCGATCAAATTGTGCAGCTTGCTTCTCACATTTGCCAAACGCCGATCGCCCTTGTCAGCTTAGTCGATGCAAACCGTCAGTGGTTTAAAGCCAAAGTGGGGTTAGACGCCACTGAAACTTCTCGCGATCTGGCATTCTGTGCCCATGCCATTTTGCAAAAGGATATTTTGATTATTCCAGATTCTTTTGCAGATGAGCGCTTTTGCGATAATCCCTTAGCAACGCAGCCTCCCTATGTCCGATTCTATGCTGGTGTGCCGCTCATCACCGCGCAAGGGTTGCCACTCGGTACGCTTTGTGTGATTGATCATGTGCCACGATCGCTTTCACCAGAGCAAATCAATGCCCTCAAGGTTCTGGCCAGTTTGCTCGTGAAGCAAATTGAATTGCGGCGCAGCCTGACCGATTTAGAGCAAGTTGCTGTTCTGCATCAACCTATCATTAAAAGACGGCGGCATTTCCTGAAAACAGTGGCCCTGGGGCTGGGAGGTGCTGCGACCATTCTGATCATGGTCAGCATTGGTTTTCACCGGAGTTTAGTTGACTATCTGAAAACCTCTCACTGGCAGGGTGAACATTACCGTGCGCTGGAAAAATTTAATCAATTGGATGATTGTGTGCATTTAATCAATGCAGCCGAACTACGATACCGCTTATCTGATCGTGATCAGGATAGAGAACAAGCGCGCAATCAACTCCGTCAGGCTGTATCTTGTACAAGAAGGGAGTTAAATCAGATTACTCAGGTTGGCGAACCTTCTTTGGAACAAAGTGCCCAAGTGAAAGCCCTGAAGGGGATGATTGAACGCCAATTATTGCGCATCGATCGGTCATTAGAGCGGCCAGCGACAACGGATGATGTCGAAAACAATCGTGTCGATCAGCCGATCAATCTTGCTCCTATTCTGAATCAACTTGAGGACATACAGAGGTTTGAAAAAGAGGCAATTGTTGCCTACATCAATCAAACTGAAGCGGCGACCCAAGGGCTCAGTCAGGCATTTGCGATCGCTATTTTATGCAACTTGATTATTTTAGCGCTACTATTTGGGTTGATTTATCGAGAGACGATTGAACGTAAGAGAACAGAAAAGTTTTTAGAACAGGAACGTAATTTTTCGGCAGCAGTGATTGATACGGTTGATGCATTGGTGTTAGTGCTGGATGTGGAAGGCCGCATTGTTCGGTTTAATCATGTTTGTGAAAAGCTCTCTGACTATGCCTATGAGGAGGTTCGCAATCGCTACATTTGGGATATTTTGCTGTTGCCGAAGGCCGTTGAATCCTTTAAAGCAGTTTTCAAAGACCTCCTGAATGGACGACAGCACAATGTTTTTGAGAGCGATTGGCAAACTCGCACTGGGGAAAACCGTCTGATTGCCTGGTCTAATACAACCCTAAAAGATGCCTCTGGTTCGATCGCCTACGTGATTAGTACAGGCATTGACATTACAGAACAGCGACGGGCCGAACATCGCCGCAACGCCCAATATGCGTTAACCAGTGTGTTGGCTCAATCCATTCCCCTGCCAGAAGCAAAACCGGCAATTTTACAAGCGCTCTGTGAAAAATTGGGGTGGGAAGTAGGACAGTTCTGGCAAATTGATACTGCGGCCAATGTGCTGCGTCTAAAGGCAAATTGGCATCGGGGCTGTGATCTGGCTGAGTTTGATGCGATGGCTCAAACGCTAACCTTTGGGCCCAATCAAGGATTGGCAGGTCATGTTTGGAGTCAGGCCCAGCCCATTTGGGTGCCGGAAATTGCGCAAGATCAGCGCCTGGTGCAAACCAAAGATTTAATTGATGTTGGGTTTCAACAAGCTTTAGGGTTTCCGATTTGGGGCAACGATCGATTGTTGGGGGTGATTACGCTATTCCATCGGAGCGTTGAACATCAGCTAGATGGTGATTTGATGGAAATGCTGACGGCGCTTGGGCGACAAATTGGGCAGTTTATGAAGCGTAAACAGGCAGAAGCAGATAGCCAACAGCAAAATACCCAACTGCAGCTTCTCTCTGCAATCACCTTGCGTATTCGTCAATCACTTGATCTGAGCGAAATTTTGAAAACAACGGTTTCTGAGGTGCGCGAATTTCTGCAAACCGATCGAGTTCTGATCTACCGATTTGAATCGGATTGGCAGGGCACCGTTGTTGTCGAGTCAGTCGAGCATCCGGATCAGTCTTGCCTGGGGGCAATCGTTCACGATACTTGCTTTCAGACGGGACTCTGGCAGGAGTATAATCAAGGTCGCATCTCAGTGATTGACGATATCCAGCAGGCCAGCTTGAGTCAATGTCATCGCGATTTGTTAGAGCAGTTTCAGGTCCGTGCCAATTTAGTCGTCCCCATCCTCGAAAATGCTCATCTTTGGGGGCTTCTGATAGTTCATCAATGCAGTGCACCTCGAGAATGGCAGCCTTCTGAAGTGGCGTTTCTCTCAGAACTGGCAAATCAGGTCGGAATTGCGATCGCCCAGGCCCATTTGCTTGAACAGGAAACTCAGCAGCGCAACCAGTTGACTCAGCAGAATTTTGAGCTTCAGAAAGCGCGGATTGCGGCAGAAAAAGCGAAGCAAAGTGCAGTGCAATCGCGGAAAGTGGCAGAACAGGCTGCACAAGCAAGGAGTACATTCCTGGCCGTCATGAGCCATGAAATTCGAACGCCTCTGAATGCATTAATTGGAATTACAGGCTTACTGCAAAATACAGCCTTAGATCAACAACAGCGTGATTTCGCTAACTTAATTCAGAAAAGTGGTGATACTTTACTGACATTAATTAATAACATCTTAGATCTTTCAAAGTTAGAGGCTGGAGAAATAGAGCTAGAAGATCTAGAATTTGAGCTTTGGGAAAGCCTGGAAGAAATGATGGGCATCCTTGCAACCCCAGCTTATAAAAAGGGTTTAGAGTTAGCTGTCGTGGTGGATGCCAATGTTCCAACCCACTTAAGAGGAGACGTCACTCGACTCCAACAAATTCTGACTAATTTAATTAGCAACGCTGTTAAGTTTACGGCAAAGGGAGAAGTCAGCCTGCAGGTATCCCTGATGGAGTTTCCAGCAACGCTTCAATTTAAGGTGAAAGATACCGGAATTGGCGTTGCAGCCGATCAACAATCTGCGTTATTCCACCCCTTTACACAAGTTGATGCTTCAACAACCCGCAAATACGGCGGCACGGGTTTGGGTTTGGCGATTTGTAAACAACTTGTTGAACAAATGGGAGGCGCGATCGGCCTACAAAGCGAGGTGGGAAAAGGTTCAACTTTCTGGTTTACGATTCCGTTGCGGTCTGTCCCGACGAAACCGCGTGAATTGCCTCTACCTTCACTCCAATTACTGGTGATTGCATCCAATGACGTGCTGCGTTCGATGATTCACAGTCAAACCCAGGCCTGGAAAATTCGGCTCAAGCAGGCAGAAAATTTAGCGACGGGTCTCACCTATCTCGATCGGGCTGTTCATCAAAATGCTCCTTATTCAGTGGTGCTCATTGATCTCAACCTGTTGATGCTGGACGCTGCTTCCTGGAATGTGATGCTGCAAACCCATGCTGAACATACGCGCTTTATTGGGTTGGCATCTCCCTCCCAAACTCCCAAAATTTCACAGTTTTTAGAACAAGGATTCTCTGCCTGTTTAGTCAAACCAATTCGCCGATCGCGCCTCTATGAACAGTTGATGAATTTCTGGATCAATGAGAAAGAAACTAGAACNTGAAAATTGGATTGCTACGTCAGCTCCAGTTAAGCCGAGCTTGAGTTTGGTTTTAGAGTCAACAGAACCAAAGCCGGGATCAAAAATGCAATCGCGATCTGACGTACGGATTTTGCTGGTTGAAGATAATGAAGTCAATCAAATGGTAACGCTGAAACAGCTCCAGCAGTTAGGCTATGCCGCTGATTTGGCAACTAATGGGAAAGACGCACTCAATCGCGTCACCCAAACCCATTACGATTTAATCTTAATGGATTGTCAGATGCCAGTCATGGATGGCTATATGGCAACTCAATGCATTCGCAGCCAAGTGGAAGCCGATCACCAGCCGATCATTATTGCGATTACGGCTAACGCCACTGCTCAAGATCGACAGCGCTGTTTAGAGGTAGGCATGGATGATTACTTGAGTAAACCCTTGCGCCAAGCTGATCTATCTCAAAAGTTAACAGAATGGGAAGACCGCTTGGAAAAAGTCGATCGCAATTCTGATGACATTAGCGTTAATTCAGGAGAACTGACAGAACCAGAATCAATACAACCAGAATCAATACAACCAGAATCAATACAACCAGAATCAATACAACCAGAATCTTCAGCAGATCAACCGATCCTTCCCGAAACGCTGTTGAACTGGGACTATTTACATCGCCTTTCCAGAAATAACCTCTCCTTTGAAAAAGAGCTGCTGCAAACCTTTATCTCTACCCTGCCAGATCACCTGACCAAATTGAAAACCGATTGGGCAATTGGGGATTGGACTGCCTTGCAGCAAGAGGCGCATTATATTAAGGGGGCGAGCGTTAGCCTGGGTATCGAGAAAATGGGCAAATCTGCGGCTGAAATTGAACAAGCATCCCAAGCTCGTCAACTTGAAAAAATTCAAGGCCATTTGGATCAATTAGAGGCTCACTTTAACCAGATTGTTGAATTTGTGCACCAGTTCTGCAATGAAGGCGGCTGATCAGGCATCGGCTTTAGGAGTAGGTTTGAAGAGCGCACAACCCAATAGTTTCCAGGCTTCCCAGGTCAATGGTTTTAGGGTAATGGCCTGCATGCCGCAATACCGCGCGATCGATCGCTGTCCCTGGATAAAGTTATTCCAGCCTTGATGTAGCCAGAATTGCTGCTGCTGGAGGTGATCGGCAGGTTGGCGAATAAATTCCCTTTGAATGCCGCGCCGTTTCCAGGCGTTCTGACAGGCAGTTAGCGCATCTTGGCTTTGTTGCAACTGTTTGGCATGGGTAACGGAATGAGAATGTAAGCGATACTGCAACATGGTTTCCGGCAAATTCGCCAATTGACCCACTTCGCCCAGTCGTAGCCACAGATCCAGATCGACCGAAGCCATCAAGGTTTCATCATAGCCGCCCACTTGCAGCAAAGCCGATCGTCTCACCATCGTGCAGGGATGATGCAGTAAGGAAATGCCGCCCAACAAAAGCTGTTGAATTTCTGCATCGCTTTGGGGCATGTCCAGATGACCGATCAGTCGTCCCTGCTGATCAATCCAGTCCAATGCGCCGCCCACACAAACCACTTCTGGATGGGCTGAGAGAAATTGCACCTGCCGTTCTAACCGATCGGGCAACATGACATCATCCGCATCCATCACCGCAACCCACTCTGCCCTGGCTTCTGCAAGGAGACGATTTCGGGTTTTGGCAATACCGCAGTTCGACTGCTGAAAAATGCGCAGCCGAGAATCACGAGCGGCATAGGCTTGCAGAATTTGCCCCGATCGATCGGTGGAGCCATCATCAATCAGCAGACATTCGAAATCTGTGAAAGTTTGCTGCAGCACGCTTTCAATCGCTGTCGCCAAATAGCGATCGCTGTTGTAAACGGCAATTAAAACGCTAACCGAGGGCTGCATGGGGAAACTAGCAAAGTAAAACTAGAAATCTATTGCGATGAGGCATGGGCCAGAGCAGGTGGCTTGATCGGAGAAGAACGGCGCAAAATAAATGCCCCTTTTTCATTTAGAATTCTTTCGCTTTCTAAACCAAACTCTTGCTGCCAACGCTGCACAATTTCTTGCTCATCGGCCCGATCGCCATCGTCAATAATCACCACACCATTCTCACTCAGGGCTTGAAACAGCAATGGCAAGGCGGGATAACGGGATAGGTGCTGCAAATCGCCTGGAGGTCCGTCAATCACGAGTAGATCAATCCGATCGGGCAGGGGATGAGGTAACTGGAGGACATCGAGATCATACCAGCGCCAGGTTTGGCCATTCAGTTCGATTGGCTTCAGTGGCGCATACACGACGGTTGCAATGTCCTGCAAATGATGATTTTGCACATTCAATTGGGAAATTTTGGCAAAGCGTTCGTCATGCTCCAGGGAAAGAATTTTCCCCTGACCCAATTTTTCCAGGCAATAGCCCATGATCACCGTTGAGATGCCGCTGCTGATCTCCACAATCGATTCAGGCTTGTGCTGGTCAATCAGTGCGATCAACTGCTTAGCAAAATCAGGCGAAATGGCCCATTCCCGCATGGGCGGCAGTGGGTGTCTAAGCTGTACCAGAGAAAAAATCGAAAATAGCGCTTCAATTTGATAGTAGTCTTTGGTCTGGCGCGAATCCTGACGGGCTTGCTGATCCAAAATCATCTGAAGCTTGTCGTCTTGACGATAAATCGCCTCGAGCGATCGGTAATAGATCTCCAGCTGAATGAAAAGGACGCTGCCTATCCAGAGGGGAAGCGATAGCCACAAGGCCCGATCGCCCAAACCTAACCAAATTCCGTAGGACAAGAGCAGCAGCAAAGTAACCAGTCCGCCACCGACAATTAGAGTTTTGGGGAGGAGTGTCAGGCGGAAATTAGGGAGAGACATCGGTTGCCCTCCGACTCGTTGTGGCAGTGGTTTGGGGGAGCAAACGCCACGATCGCGGTTGATAGAAGATCGATTTGCTCATTCTGCCGTTAGACTGCACCGTAAAACTAAACGCCTCGATCATTTCTAGAATGAAGAGGGCTTCCCGCCGAACATCGACTCGCAGCATATAAGCACCTGGGGCTAATCCCAAATAGGGTAACTCAACTTGGAGTTCATACAAACCGGGCGTCACTTGAAAAGTTTCTTTATCATTTGAGCCACCCAAATAGAGAGCGGTTTGACCATCTTTACCCATTTCTAGAAAAGAAAGCCGCAAATTCACCTGCGACATAGCTTGATGAGCCTGCATCGTGACGCAAAGTACCGCAGGTTCGCCGCTGATCAAAGTTTGTAGCACGTTACCTTGCGGATCTTTGAAACAAATTGAGGTGACATCCAACCCGGTGGATTCCTCAGCTGGTTTAGGCGACAGATACAGCACATTCGACTCTTTGCGTGCCCCTGCCAAAAAGAGGTCTTCTTCATATTGGGCCATGACTGCCTCGGTTTCACCTACCATGCACATCATGCCTTTTTGCAGATAGACGGCCTGCTGGCACATGGAGAGAATTGCTTGAGGATTATGGGATACCAACACGAAGGCAGTACCTTGCTCCCGAAGCTGATGTAAGCGGCGATGGCAGCGGGCTAAAAATCGGATATCTCCGACCGCCAGCACTTCATCGATCAGCAAAATTTCCGGATCGGTATGAATTGCACAGGAAAAGCCAAGCCGAGCTGCCATGCCAGAGCTGTAGCTGTAAACGGGAGCATCGATCGCCTCTCCAATTTCAGCAAACTCAACTACCTGATCAAACCGGGCTTCAATTTGTTTGGTTGATAAGCCCAAAATCGACATATTGGCATAAATATTCTCGCGTCCGGTCAAAATTGGACTGAAGCCCGCACCCAGGGCAATTAAGGGGGCAATTTTGCCACGCACCCGCACCATGCCAGTATCTGGCTTAATTAAGCCGCTAATGATCCGCAACAAGGTGGTTTTACCGCTGCCATTGACTCCAATTAAGCCAAGTGCTTCTCCTCGTTTCAGGGTTAAACTCACCCCTTTCAGTGCCCAAAATTCGTTGTAGCGTAGCTGAGGATCGGGTTGGTGCCTGCCCATCAATTCGGTAGCAATGTCCTGCAAGCCATAAAACAGCGATCGCTTTAAGCTGCGGCAAAACTTTTTCGACACATTTTGCACCACGAGCACCGTGTCGCGATCGTCAGGAGGTGGTAAAGATTCACGGGGTGACATCATGCGCTGATTCGCTCAATCACAAGGGGCATGGCAATGCGGTAGATCATCCAACTGCACAATAAACCAACAATGGCCAGAAAACTCGCGAATCCAAACTGACCCGGTTCAGATATCATCCCGCTTGTCGACAGTTCACGCACCGCAACCAAGAGTGGCGTTACCGGATTCCACCGAACTAACTGAGCAAACAAACCCGTCTGAGGTGGCGGATAAATCACTGGCGTTAAAAACAGCCAAGCGCTGGTTGCCAAAGTCAGCCCTCTTGAAACATCTTCATAGAGCGCCCCCAAGGGAGCCAGGATCAGACCGATCGCCGTTCCCAACATCACCAGATGGATCAACGCCACGGGGGCAAGCACGACAGTCCAGCTGAGGGGAATTTGAAAAATCAGGAACAATGCGGCGATCAAAATTAGCTTGATGCCGAAATTGAAGAAAACTTGACCCACTTGGGAAAGAATGATGGCCTCACGCGGAAAGTTGATTCTGGCTAGCATTGGTTTTGCCGCCATCACAGCCTGAATTGGCCCATTCAGCGCTTCTACAAAAGTCTGCCATAGAGCCATGCTGAACATGACATAGGCCGGGTAGGGAATATCAGTGGCTCCAATGTTCAAAACCTTGGCATTACTGGCCAGCGTTAGTCCGGTTGCTGCCACGATTGGCGGTACAAAAGCCCAAAAGATGCCTAAAAAAGACTGGCGATACTGAGCGCTGATGTCGCGGACCATCAACCGCCAAGCCAAATCACGAGAAGCCAGCAGATCACGCCACATATCCCGCCAGAGCTGTTTAGGCTGGCGCAGACGACTTTCTGGAGTGTAAATCGTTTCTGGTAGATGGCGATCGGATCCTGACATCGTTCAGTTTTGGCCTATAGATGCGAGCTGCGATTCACTGAAGACTGGAAGCCCATCTTGCAGCGAAATTGGGTTGATCCCTCCTCTCGACTCCCTACTTTACAGAAATTTATAGCGCTTTATGGAGATTGTAAGCTTGTCCCTTCCGAACTGGGAATTCTGAATTTAAAGACTAGATGAACCTTCAGAAAAGGATATAGCCCCTGCTTACTTCCCTCAGCCTGACTTTGCTAGTCATTGGCGATCGCCCCATTGCCAAAATTTTGTTGAAAAGATTTTGGAATCCAGAGAATTGATTTTGTAGTAGTATCTAAAGTTACAAAATAAGAAAATTTTATTCTCTCAGGTGGATTCGTAGTGGGAAGCGATCGAGCTTCTATAGTTACAGCCTTTCACTCAGCGATCCTCTTCTGTCACTCATCTGTACGCTTCGATCGCTTTTGGCTCAGGGTTAACAAAGCAGCGTTTCCTAGCCTCATTGCAACTCACTTCCACTTCATCCATTGTTTCAAAAGGACTCAGAAGCTATGAATTTACATCATTTGGATAAACAGCATCCCCTCGATCTGGGTGGCTCCCATAGCACAGCACTGAACGGCCCTGTTTCTTTGCCAGATGATATCTTTGCAGATGATTCAGTTGATGCAGATCTCTATCCTGAGGTGTCACTTGCTATCCCATCAAAAAAGCACAGTGCAGATTTCGTCCAAAATCGCTTAAAGCTCCGTCACATTGCCGCAGCAAAGTTAGCCCACCTGTCCGAGGAGCTCTACAAACTGGCTGACGAAGTCCGTTATTACGATCCATTAATGGCTGAAGTGCTGGATGATGCCTTTGATGCCACATCTGAAGCGATCGCCCTGATGGAGAAGCCCCATTAACGGACTGCCTCAAGAACTTCACGGTTTGCTGATTTCATGTGGACTAGTCGCTTTGCCTGATGACTTTATGACCTCGTTGCTTCAGGGCCTCGTTGCTTCATACAAGTACCAGAGGGCCTCAGCATAGTTTTTGCCATTCGGCGTGTAAACCTCAAGGTAGGCATTGATCAGCTCAGGACGACGCCCATCCCGATACAGAATGTAGGTGTATCCCTGAGACTTAAAGATAAGTTGGCGGGCCTCTTCGGGGCGATCGCTGGTAATGCGCAGCTCGCCACTGCCATCTTTTGCCTGACCGATGTAGTATTTGGGCTGCCAGGGATCGTATTCCTGAGAGCAAATTTGAACTCGATAGTTGGTGCTTTCAGCAAACGCATAAGGCGCAGAGTCGGCAGGACAATCGGCAATGAGCTGACTCACGTCTAAACTGCGAATATCGTTACGAATCGTGACTTTACCCGTTGCTGGAATGGGGCTGTTGGAGTCATAGTCTTGCTGGGGTTCGGCTGTGTTCGTGAGGCTTGTTTCAGGTGCTGGTTCAGGTGTCGCTTCAGCTTCAGGAAGATCTTCGTTCCCTGGTTGATTACTGGAAGGAGCAGATAGGCCAGATGGCAGTGGCGATGCTGGGGAATCGACTGAGCTAGGAGCTGGTTGGGCTAAGGCAGGGGGTGAACTAGGGGGTGCTGCGATCGAGGAATCCTGGGTTGATGCCAGTCGGTTGAAACTACAGCCGACACAAAGCAGTCCGATCACCCATAGCGCTTGATATCTCATAACTTCAGCCTAAAACAATCCACCGTTCCCCAGTCTAGAAGGATCTACTGAACGATGACCACCGCCTTCTGTAATAACTTGTTTCACCCAAAAGGATGAATTACAGAAGTCGGGATTGCAACATCGGGATTGATACAGACTCTTGATGCAGCCATTGAGCGAACATTTATCGCACTGAGACAGGTTGAAAATCGGACTCAGTTTTTTTGAGCTGTCGCGGTAATTCCACTCGAAACTCCGATCCTTCCCCTACCTTGCTGCAAACGCTAATGTTGCCCTGCATCTGTTTCACTAATGCCGCCGTAACGGATAGCCCTAAGCCCATGCCATGGTACTCGCGTGTATTGGATTGATCGGCCTGCCGAAAAGGTTCAAAGATATGCTCAATCTCAGCAGAGTGAATTCCAATCCCAGTATCCTGAACCAAAATTGCGACTCGATCGTCCTCTAATTCATAAGCCTTAATCGTGACTGAACCGGTCGATGTGAATTTAATGGCATTGTTGATTAGCTTGGATAAGGTCCGCTGTAAATAGCTTGGATCGACGATGACACAAGGATTCTTTAAACTCAATTGAACTGTCAACCTCAGCTGTTGTTGATCCGTCGTTGTTCTGAGTTCTTGAACCAGCGATTGAATCAGGTGACCCAAATCAATGCAGCAGGGTTGTAACCTCAGGTTACCTGCTTCTATCACAGAGAACTCCAGCATTTCTTCAATTAAGTTCATCAAATGCTTGGCGTTGCTCAAAATCCGCTCAACCAAATTCATCTGATGCTTGTTTAGAACAGAGGTTCTTTGCCGCAACAATACCTGCGAAAAGCCAATAATGGCATTCATCGGAGTCCGCAATTCATGAGAAATGATTGAGAGAAACTGTTGCTTCAGCTGCTTGGCTTCTGCAAGCTGCACGTTGAGTTGATGGATGCACTGTTTTTGTTGCTCGATCGCCTGAAATTGACTTGTGAGAAGTCGATCGTTGTGTTTGAGCCGCTGCTTCACCAATCTAGTTTGCCGTTCAGCCTGATGAACTCGCGTAGCGCACTGTAAAACTTGCAATAACCCGATCGTTTGCAAGATCGATCGATCTAACACTTCCCATGCCCCTGCATGGAACCATTGATCTCGCGAAATAGTATGAGCCTCCTGTCGGATGACAATCATCGGTAAGGAACTGTAAAGCCGCAAGGCTGGCATCAAAGATAAAACTGTTTCGGGTTGCAATGTGGCATCCAAGACAAGACAGTCGAACACTTGGGCTTCAAACTGACGAATCGCACTGATTAGACTGTTGGCGTAATAAGGCTCTACTGCTAAAGATTCAAGCGTTGAGCTAACGTCTGATCCAATTCCATGGATCGTATTTTGCTCATCTACAATGACTAAGACCCTCAACATGGCTTCACACGGCGCTCCCATTGCTGGTTTCATCTTTTTAAGCTGCATCTCAAGTATCAGTTTATGTATAGATTTTGTGTAAATTAAACTCAGTGTTACGACTATCTAGCTCTATAGAGTTGTCACAAACGATATAGAGTTGTTAGGACGATCGTTCATCACCCATCGCTACAAGCTGAAGAATCTGATCAACGATCCTGCAATTACCCTAATTGCTCAGATTTTTAGATTTACTTCTAGAACGACTAAAATTATCGTAGAGGTCACAAATTTAGATTGTTGTCACGCAAAAAGACCTTCCTCCTCACTCATATCAGCGCAGTACACATCGAGTTTGGTTTTCTTACCATACGATTCTGGCGAAAGCAAGTAACCGCAAACCTCACCCCTGAGTTAGAAGTCTTCAATCGGTAAGTGTCTATTTTCAGAACGAAATGTAGCTTCATCGATAGTGAAGCCAATCTTGCGATTTAGGATTCAGAGCAGCCTGACAGTGGTTTAAGCGCTCGACAGCGAATTGGCCTGGGTGATGCCAGCTAGTTCTGCTTGGAATTGGGATAGTCCAAGTTCACGCCAACGCGCTAACTCAGCCAGGAGAACATCTAAGGTGAACGTTTCAAAGCGCGTGTTGAGGGTAGCCAGGACGCTCATGATCACACTGCGCCGTTGAGCACCTGTTTGGGTTTTGCTGGTGCGTCCACCCTTTCGCACCTCGGCTTCTTGGCGCAGATTGCGTTCAGAGCGATTGTTGGTCGGTTCGACTTGAGGATTGGCGACAAATACAAATAGCGCACCGATGCCCTTCATTAACTCCTGCTGGAGTCG
>LUGL01000141.1 GCA_002796835.1 Elainella saxicola E1
AACACTTTCAACGATGGGGATCAGTCTCAGGGTGATGTTTCAGTCCCCTTACGGGGAAGAGGTTTGAAAGTTAGTTGTTCATGCCGCCCTCCCCTCGGAGTGGTGGTGTGTTTCAGTCCCCTTACGGGGAAGAGGTTTGAAAGAATGGAATGTAAGGAGCGCGTGCTCTTGCGGTAAGGAGTTTCAGTCCCCTTACGGGGAAGAGGTTTGAAAGTGACCGCTCGGGAAACTCGGATAACGAGAACACCCAAAACTGTTTCAGTCCCCTTACGGGGAAGAGGTTTGAAAGGTTAAGGATGAAACTGCGTTCCAGCGTGCTTTGTCCAAGGGTTTCAGTCCCCTTACGGGGAAGAGGTTTGAAAGCCGATCTTACAACACGAGTAGTGCAGGAGATTAAAAACGGCCATGTTTCAGTCCCCTTACGGGGAAGAGGTTTGAAAGCGGTTACGAACGAGCAGCTTTCTGGGATTGCTGATGGTATCGAGTTTCAGTCCCCTTACGGGGAAGAGGTTTGAAAGTTCCTGGGGGCATGTCTGATGATGGGGGGAGTTTTGTAGTTTCAGTCCCCTTACGGGGAAGAGGTTTGAAAGCAAATGTCTCCTACTGTGTCTCGTTTGTTCTCGCACACGGGTTTCAGTCCCCTTACGGGGAAGAGGTTTGAAAGAACTCCGGAACCGACGGGCAATTTTTGCTTGTACGAAACGGGTTTCAGTCCCCTTACGGGGAAGAGGTTTGAAAGTCGCGATCGCCTCACTCTGATACGTCAAGAACGTTCCGACCGTTTCAGTCCCCTTACGGGGAAGAGGTTTGAAAGACCTTTGCCTGCCTTGTTGAGGACGAGATCCTGACTATCGGAGTTTCAGTCCCCTTACGGGGAAGAGGTTTGAAAGCATCTAGAAGACGAAGCCGGAGACGAACAAAACGAACTGGTTTCAGTCCCCTTACGGGGAAGAGGTTTGAAAGCTGTTCCTAAACCTTTTCGAGTGAGTCTAGGGCTGGTGTTTCAGTCCCCTTACGGGGAAGAGGTTTGAAAGTGTATCTGATGCTTACGAGGCTTTGTTTCAAACACCGAGTTTCAGTCCCCTTACGGGGAAGAGGTTTGAAAGAGTATGCCTTTACACGCGGCTCAGGGCAAGGCTTCCTGAACCGAAAACCGCATAGGTCAAATCTATTGTCAATTAGACCGGGTTTAGCTGCAATAAGGTCATTGCCCAAAGCGCTGAAACCCTTGCCTGATGCAGGTGCCGCAACGGTCAACGAAGTTATGCGGTTTTCAAGGTTCGGCAGAGGGTTACACCCGCCTCTGCTCCTCATTATCCTCCATGCACTTGAAAAGTCAACGAAAACAAAGCTAAAGATACTGAATGGACGGCTCCTAACCGCCCGCACAAAAAAAGCGAGACGCAGTAATGCCTTCTCGCTCAGAATTAGGATAAAGATTAGACAAGTGGTTACTTCTCAAGCCACTCGATCATCAAATAATGTAGACCGTTGGAGGGGGTTGAGGGGGATCACTACCAATTGTCAACGTCCGAGGCAGCGCATCCACCGGCACCCAGTAAAAGCGCACATTATCCTCAGCAGGTTTGACTTTTTTCAGCACCTTCAAATGCAGCGCTTGCATTTCTGACAACGTCAAAAAGCATTCAAACACGCTCTCCTGTACCCGACGACCATAGCCCTCCAGAAAAGTGGCCAGCCGATCGCGCCGTTTGTCATCTGCAATGTCATAGACTACCAGAACCAGCATTCAAGCAACTCCGATTTCAGAAATATCGTTCTCTGACTATTTGCTAGAGCGAATAAAGGGCTGATAGCTCTCNAGAAGACCGTAAGCAGCGTTTATAGTGCTGCACCTGAAGTTGAATGGCTCGCCGATAGGAGATTTGCTGCTGCGTAATGGGGTGGGTGAAGGTTTCAGAAATCCGATCTTCAAATTGCTTCAGGAACACTCGGCGCGCCCCTGCCTCCAGATAGACCCCACCCTCCGCATTGGGAAATGTAAAGTCTGTAGGACGCAGAATTTTCTGATTGACCAGAGCAATCACCAAACTATCCACGATGGGGGCACGGAACTCTTCGACCAAATCGAACGCCAAGTGGGGTTCCTTCCGGTCAGAGCGGTGCAAATTACCCAAATAGGGATTCAACCCCTCTGCCAAAATTAGACTCATCACATTGTTAAACAGCAAAGTGTAGCCAAAGCTCAGTAGAGAATTGACCGGATCTTTGGGTGGGCGGCGGTTGCGTTCCGTCAGGCTAAAGCCCGAATTAGTGATCATCTGTCCCAGCCCTGCAAAATAAAGCTTGGCGATCATCCCTTCATAGCCTCGCAATTGAGATAGGTCAGCCGTCTGCTGGATCGAATTCAAGAGTTGATCAATTCGCTGTAACTTCGCTGCGATTCCATCTACTTTGCGTCTGCGGTTAAACCGTTGCAGCGTCAGCTTAGAATTCATGCCTTTACCCCAAACAATCTGCCGTGCTATCGCCAACTGAAACTGCGGATCATGCCGTCGCCCAAACTGGGCCGCCTCCGTGGGCAAATCACAAAACTCACTGCTCCACAAATGCCCCTTATAGTCGCCCAACTGCGACATAAAAATCACCGGGATCTGCTGCTCCAGACAAACTTCGATCGCACTCGTGCTGAGCTGAACCCGACCGAGGACGAGGATGCGACCGACTTCAGAAATGGGGATTTCGAGCGGAGCAGGAGAGGGGGCGCTAGAGGGCGGGGGAGCAGAGGCAGATTTGGCGGATGTTGGTTCGGGTTCAAAGCATCCAGATTCAATCACAAAACGACCATGATCTTTTCTTAAGACCGTGCCTTGTTTGACGAGATACAACGTAGACATGCCGTTCCTCCAGCTCCATTCTTTTGACTCAATCACGATCGGTTTTTCATCCCGCACCTTGTAGCCCATCACCACATATAACGGCGGCGGCACCGGCTGTTCAGACTCCTGAATCGCCTCTAAAAAAGCCTGCTGCATCTGGGTTGACTGGGCAGGCAAATCAGACCGATAGACGGTGGGCGACTCCACTTTCACAGCCTGTGGCTCAGCTTTGCGAGATTTCTTACCTTTGCCCTTGTCTTCAATCACCAGCGATCGGACAAACGTGTGGCCCAAAAAATGAAAGCCCTGCTGAAAATTGGTGATCTGGGTTTTGTCGGGATGCAGTTCCAATCCCATCGTCTCCAGCAACTGATCAACCATCGCCTGGGCCGACTCAATTTGCGATCGGCTTTTAGCCAACACCACAAAATCATCGGCATATCTGACCAGCTTCAGTCCCGCCTGTTCGATCGCCTCATCGAAATCATCCAGATAAACGTTCGCGAGAATGGGCGAGATCACAGACCCTTGAGGCACTCCCCGCTTTGGCAAAATCAGGCCCGATGCCGTTGCCACACCGCTACCAATCCAGCGCTCCACCAATTTACCGATCGCCGGATCATGCACTCGCTCTTGCAGTTCGGCATACAAGCGAGAATGTTGAATATTGTCGAAATATTTCACCACATCCGCATCTAAAATCCAGTCATAGCCCTGCTTACGCCACTGATCCACCTGTCGCACTGCCGCCTTATAGGAACGCCCTGGTCGATAGGCAAAGCTGCTGGCCTCAAACTGCGGCTCCAACACCAGATGCAGCACATTCAGCAACGCCTGCTGCACAATTCGATCGCGCACGGTCGGCACTGCCAATCCCCGCCACTCAGTTTTCGGCAACTCTCCCGGTTTCGACTTTGACTTCTTGGGCACCTGGAGCGATCGCAATGGCATCGGCTGATAAGTCCCCAACTCTAGCGATCGGCGCAGGCGCTCTAAATTCTGGACTTCATTTTGCTCAAATACCGCGATCGTTTCGCCATCCACTCCAGCACAGCCATTGTTCGATCGCACCTTTTTCCAGGCTTGCCAAAAGTTCTCTGCCGACAGAAACAGTTGCCAGTCCAGCATAGGAGTTTCCCAAATGGTTTGCTCCCAGCGTAGTCACCCCTGGAAGAGGCTGTTTCCAATCGATCGTGAAAAATAGCAGTAGCTGGATCGGGGATTAATGAATTTCCCTATCTGAGATCTTGCACTGCTTGCAACAACCCGATCGCAGATAAATCGCGAGCTAATGGACCAAGCCCGCTAAACTGGGCTGAAAGGCTTGCCCAGTCTGCTTCAGCAGACTTCCACCATTAGTCCGCAGTTTACTCGCGGACTTGCGGACGAGACTGCTCTTGAATGTATGCGCTTAAAAACTGCTTATCCGTCTGTTTTATGGCTCATATTCGATAATTTCCTCTGTCACCTTTCCCAACTCCTCTACCATCCAGCTTTGGCTAACAGACTTAAATAGTTGCAATTGCTCCCTTTGTAACCAGAGAATTTCACCCAGGTCACCAGAAAAATAGCTCCAAATTCCTGCACCATACAATCGCAAATTCACCAAAAGCGATCGTCCATTGTGTAACTTATCGGCCAAAGCGACCCGCTGCACCGCTGCTGAACTCTGCTGAATTTGATCTAAATACTGAAGCTTGTGCTGTCGCCAGGTTTGATGGGGTAGACGATCAGGCTCAGTGCAGCCTTGAACGATCGCTGCAACATCAGTTCCAAAGCACCTTTCAATGTCTAGAAGCAATATACCCTGATCCTCAACCGCATCATGCAATAATGCGGCGATCGTTTCTGCTTCGCTGCCATCATCCTCTAGAACCAAGGCTGCAACACTCAGTAAATGAGCAATATAGGGGGTGTTTCTGACTTTACGCCGCTGAGTAGCATGGACCTGGGTGGCATAGACAAGCGCCTGCTCAAACTGTGGAGTCAGTTGTGTCGTGCTCAGTAAAATCATGCTCAAAAATATCGGTGTAAAGCTGTTGTTCTTGCCAAATCTCTCGGGCGGTTCGCTGGCGTAGGCTCCAAGGTAAAAACACCTCGACTCGCGGTCGCCAAGCCCGTAACCGTTGGCGCACATTGGGATCGTCCTGCCGATACCAGGCTTGGTAATAGGCGTCCTTGGAAGAGCGGGATTGCCAGACCTGAAGCAACTGTTCCTGGGGTTTGCCCTGGAGGTTTTGCTGAATCAGCCTTCCGACCCGATCGTAAGCCACTGGACGGAAGGTCGTGTGACGAACCGTTCCTTGAATGTAGCGATCGTCCCATTCTTGATCGAATCGCAGCAGCAGGAGTTGGGGCGGTTGGTAGTAATCAAACCCCCAGGCTTCATCCATGTAGGTTTGCACATCTTCGGGAGTGGGCAGCGTGTTTCGGGTCTGCATTTGCTTGAGTGCTTCAGGCACTCGGTCATCGTCCCAAGCCAGTGGGGTCAATGCTTCAATCCGATCGAGCCGGTAGTTGCGCCAGTCAAGGGAAGTAGATCCGCGTTGAGGCGTCTCACCGTAGGCACAGAGATAGGGACCTCGCTGATAGTAATAAAGACAAACGGGATAGACTACCACCGAACAGGAGTCTGTCTGTCCGGCTCCACAATAGGCGATCTGCACCGGAGGGATGCACTCGCGATGCCAAATTTGGCGAAGTTGATGCTGCCAATCGTCCACTTGATCGATCTTTTGAGTTGGCACCACATATTCCAAATGAACAAAAAAGCGCTGATAGCCGTTAATCTCGTCAGAGAGGTTATGGGCGATCGCCGCCAAGTCGGGTTGGGTGAAGCACTCTAAGCTTGAATTTGCGAATGCCCCCTGCGGTAACTCGCTGGCTTCAGGCGCAGCAACTGGACAGGTGGGGAATTCCTGCACGCGAGAGTAATGCTGATCAACTTGCTTCAACCAGTGAATTTCAACCAGCGCTTTTAGGTCATTCCGTAAGGTTCGTCCGGTCACGCCAAACAAGCGAGTCTCTTCTAACCAGGTTTTGAATTCTGGTGGTAATGCCCCATGGCGATCGAGCGATTGCTCAAATATCCGGATCTGCTGCTGGATGGCCTGTTGCTGGGGAATCTGCTGAAGATCTTGCTGCCATTCTTGCTGCGTCATCTGCAACGACTGCCCAAACAACCACGCCACAGTTGTTTTCGCACAAGGGCATTGCAGATCATGCAGCAGCGGTTTGGCATCGCTTTTAGGATGGGTGGCATTAAAGAATGCGTCTCGCCAGTCTGCGTAGGTAAAGGATTCAGGCAATAAAAGCCGATCGGTACCATATAGCAACCGTAGCCACACCCACAGACGGATCGCCTGCAGCAAATTTTGTTTCAACGAGCCACGGGCTAACCATTGAAACAGCGGAACACTGGGTGGGTCTTGCCAGAGAATATCTACCATCGTAAGAGGCACTATCAATGCGATCGTTCATTGAGTATGACTGTGATCAGTATCTCTTATTCTGGAAACCCCGTCTTCCAAGGCTGAGTAGAATACTCTTATAACGTGATGGCAACTGCTCTAGACTGCCGATTTGAGTATTGACTGATCAGGATCTAAATGCCTTCCCTATTCTTCTTGCCTTATGCCACCGATCGAACTCCAACAAATTGCCCACCAAACCGCAGCTGGTTTGCCTTATCAACACCTGCATATTCACATTGCCACACCGGACGGTTTGATTGAACCGATCGATCTTAAAAGTTTAACCCTTCCCGATGGAATGATTTGGAGTCAAGGCGTGGTGATTGAAGGGCGCGCCCCTGTCTGGCTCTATGGTTATTTGGTCCATGCCTGTTATGCTGCCGCTTGGGTCAGCTGCTTTGATCCTCGCTTAGGTGACAATACTCCTCAATCCGGTGGCGCAGTTGTTGTGGCCACACACTGTCGGCAAGTTGCAGTCGGTGAAGTGCTGGTTGTTCATCTGCCTGAGCCCATTTTTCGCAAAGCAGCCCCATGATTACCCTGAAGCGATTGCCCGCTGATTATCAAATCTTAGCGATTGCCTCTGATCCACCAAGACAGCCGATTAAGCCCCATGAGATTGCAGCGATCGATTTACCGATCGATCTGGACCTGACCAGAGAAGTCATCCTGTTTGGCCAAGTTCCCATGTGGGTCTATGGTGCGTTGATCGATCGCTGCAAAACAGGTCCCTGGATTGGCTGCTATGCGGCTCTAGAAGGGGAAGCCGTGGTGATTCAAAGCCGTGTTCCAGAGCATTCCCCTGGGGATGTAGTGCCGATCGCGCTAAAGCAATCTCCTTGTCCAGCCATTTTAATTGGCGGCCCCCCAAATAGCGGTAAAAGCGTCTTGTCTAATGCGCTGCGACAGAGTCTCACACAAGCGTTGCCTCAGCGACAAATCTATCTGCATCGGGCCAACTGGGATGGGGAAGGCAACTGGAGCCACGAAGCTCATAATCGTGATTTGATGCATCGATTGATCCGAGAACATGAGCGCCGCATTCATGAGCTTCCCCAGGCAGATGAGCTATTACAGCCCTATTTCAGCTATCAAACAAAGGCCGTAGCTAATCTGCGTCGTTTAGCCGATCTGGTGTTAGTTGATGTTGGAGGGAAAATTCAACTTGAAAAGCTACCCCTGATGCAGCAATGTACCCACTATATTATTATCAGTCGCGATCCGGCTAAAGTTCAAGCTTGGCATGATTTCTGTCAACCCCTGCTTGATCCACTATTTGTCGTTCACAGCGTTCGCGAAACACAGCAGGTCATTAAACAAACTGAACCCTGGTTAGAGACGATCGTTGGGCCATGGAATGCTGGAGAGACTTTGACTGTACCAGATTTGCTGCTCCAAAAAATACTGGATTTAGTGATGAAGAATCAATAGATCACAGATTCTATTGAGATCGCAAATTTACAGCGGTTGTTGCTTGAATAAGCCACACGATCTGCCATCCTGAAAAGCTCTGCCTGACACTTCCTTGTGGCTTACCAATTCGAAAATCGCTGTAAGCCTAACTCAGTTGCTGAGCCGCCCGCAGATGAATCCTATCCATTACGCAAAAGTTGCTGAAGTGATGATGCAGCTTAGGTTTTGGCTGCAAGTTGCACCCCTTCAAGCAAATCATATAACTTACTAATTCCTCTCCAGATCGTTTTCAGTCCAGGTTCATCACTCTGACTGCCCATAAAACCGCCCAGCCTTGCAATCCAACGAATTGCTTGTGCAAACGTCGGTGGCTTCTGACTCCGATTTTTCGGCTCGAATTTGCGCCGCAACAGTCGCCACTCTGCCCGAC
>LUGL01000142.1 GCA_002796835.1 Elainella saxicola E1
GGTCTACGGGACTGAAACATGCCGGAATTGCCTATGAAGGGCTTTTTCTGTCCGTCGCGAAAGCTAAATCCCGGTCTACGGGACTGAAACCATTGTCGTTATTGAGCAAGATCTCACCGTCGCAAAGTCGCGAAAGCTAAATCCCGGTCTACGGGACTGAAACCCCTAATTTCTGGTGTTATGCCTCACACAGTACATGTCGCGAAAGCTAAATCCCGGTCTACGGGACTGAAACACTCCGGTGAAACTGACTGCGAGTTAAGCTTAATTTGGTCGCGAAAGCTAAATCCCGGTCTACGGGACTGAAACACTCGTATGTTGAAACAAATTTTTGAGTGCCGGGTCGGGTCGCGAAAGCTAAATCCCGGTCTACGGGACTGAAACATGCTAACAGCTGCGGCGTCTGTATAGAGGGTTCTCGTTGCGAAAGCTAAATCCCGGTCTACGGGACTGAAACCTATTGTTAAAGAATTAAAGTATTCAAATACGGAACTGAAACGGATCACACAATCCTGTAATCATTACTTGCCTCACTTCAACTCCCCCTTCAACCCCTCCAACTGCTGACACAACTCGATCGCCCGATCGTCTCCCCAGCGTTCAAACGCTCCTGCCGATAGGGCAATTTCTGCATCCGGTTCCCGCCGCAAATTCAACACCAACCGATAGCGGATCTTGCCCCGCTGCCGAAACGACAGCAGCAAACAATCATCCACAGAACCCAAATAACGCTCACCCGATACCATATCCGTGACGATCTCTGGATGCTTGCTGCTCCACCACAACACATACCCTGGAGCCGCCAGCAACGACAGCAGCGCAATAATTCCCACCTATCGAGAGGTGAGCGATCGCACAAATTCCAGCCACTGGTCAATCATGCGGGTCCTCTGGATCGATCGTGTATTAAACAACAATTAGGAAGACCTGATGGTGAGATGCATTTGCTGAAAGGATCGGCCTTTACTTTGGCTCCAAGGATAATGATTTCAGCAATGAATGGATGGACGATCACAATTCACCCGTTCGACGGGTTGTGCGGAGAATCTCGAACACTTTTTGGTTCTTTTGAGGTGTTACGCTACGGCGAGGATTGCATCATTGTTGTCCCAGAAATCGTGCAGATGAAACTTCAACGGAAACTGCAAGCTTTATGCAATCACTATGGTCTGATTCAGGAGTAAGCAATGGTTTTCTGGGCAGCTGACGCCTCTTTTACCTCTGAAAAAGCATGAAAGTCGTCAGGCAAATGACAGACACTATGACGTTATATAACGCTTTTGAAGTTATATAATCTCTGTCTTGCAAGTGTTATATAAAATTCGGCGGCGGTTTCACTAAACTCCACAACGGCCATCTCAACAATCAACTTCAATTACAGCTCCATCAGATTCTTCGTTGAGCCCCAACTCTTGTTCCAAGGCCAGCTTGTTGGCCTCCTGAATCGCAACAACCACTGCCAGATCTTCAGCTTTCTGCACAAGCTCAGCTAATCGATTACGAAGGTCTACAATCTGCTGTCGAGCTTTCTCAATCCGCCAGGTGAATTCATCGGCATCTCTCACAATCTTTTGCAAGCGTTCCTCTAATCGAGTCGTTGCAGTATCCGCGTTCTTCCAGAGTCGGCAATCATAGTGGGTGCATTTGGGCTTGGAACCAATCATCACCAACCAATCTTGGGTCCGTTCTACCTCAAGCCGCAGCTCGAAGCCACCATAGAAGCCGACACTTCTAGACAGCATCGGTCTGTCATCTGCTAGCCCTTTAGCCAGTTCGTCTGCAATCTCGTGCAGGATTTCAACGGCCTGCTTGCGATCGGTGAACACTTGGTCCCCAATCTGGATTTGGAAGTTGTCGCCGGTACAGTTAGGACTATTCTGCGCAGCTGTCCTGGCATCTTGAACCCGGCACATGCTGGCATGTTCTTCCTGCTTCAGCCATTCCTCTAGATATGGGATGTTAGTATCGATGCTGGTCGCAGATCGTCGCAGCTTGATTGTGTCAATCTCTTTGCGGTATCCTGCTAGTAGGTTCTTGTTCTGAACCCATTCTGCTTCCAGGTCCACATAGGCCATAATCCGATCGTCCCCGGTGGCGAGCGCCGTCAACTCAGCAGCGCTGAAGGCTGGATCTTCTTCTGAGTTTTCCTGGAAGCGTCGGATGCTGAAGTCTCGTCTGAACAACTGGCTAATGAAGCGGCTCTTGGACTTCAAGCGGTCCCACATGAATGAATCGAAAACTGATGAAAGTCAATATATAATATTAGATACTAAATAACACGATCTATCGACTTTGCGATGCTAGTTCATGCGCATATAAAGCGATCGTCAATCTATAAATCATCAAACCAAATCTCTATATAAGCTATGAAAAGCGTTGCAGAAGCTCTAATGCAATACATTTGCGATCGCACAGATGCCGCACAGATTCGCACTGCAATTCTGCGCTATACAGCTCCGTCTTGGGGATATTCTCCACCGTCCTACCGGATGAGTGCCCAGGACATTGCTGAGGGGATGGAATTTTTGCAAACTGTGCCGATCGCAAGATTGAAAGATGCCCTGGATGAGCAAGCCCAACTCTTTGAACAACTCAACAGCTCTGATGCCGTGCGAACGGTCAATCGTTCTTATCTCAAGGGATTTGTCACCTGGGTCACTGACCAAAAATTACTTAATTCCCCTTCAATTTACCGTTTTCGCACAGTGATGAAACAACGAGGTGCGCAATGCAAAGATCGCGATCGGCCCAAACGCCAGCATGGGATCGCCATTGCCTTGAGCGAGCAGGAGTTGTCTGATCTCCCGCATTTGGTGAGTGAGTTGCAAAGCTTGACTGTTTGGATGCACCAAACTGGTTATTCAGCCGGAACGATTAAAACAACTCATGTGCTCGTGTGCCAACTTTTAGGCTGGTTTTACCGAGTGAAGAATGTTGCAGTAGCAGATCTCCACCTCGCACTTTGTACGGGTGTCAATCAGGTCAATGTGGATCTTGCCAGCTTTGGTGGTAACTATCCTGCTTATTGTTTGGCTCAACTCAAAGCGATCGACCAAGCAAAAGTCGATGCGGCTCATCAGATCCAGCTTCTAGAAGAATTCTTTGCCTTCAAGGACAATAAACCCAGCAACCTCAGATGGGTCTTAGACTGTCTGGTTCGAGTTGCAAAATACATTCATCGTGAGATTACCGATCGGATTGAATATCGAGATACCTACAACGATATCCCAATCATTGTGCAACTACGTCTGCATCGTAAGCAAGCTGAGCAGGCTTATGCCAAGCAAAGTGAACTGATTCCCTTCCGAAATAAATCGATTAGCTGGGAACAGTTTATTGGAGTCGTTGAGCAGGTCCGATTGGAGGCAGAGATGCCCCATTGCTGTTACTTCCGCCAGGATGGTTCAATTTTGCGGGAGCGACGGAGTGACACCGCGATTGCTCACAGCTTACAGACTTTCCTAATCCTGGCATTTTTGGCAGTTCGACCTCCGGATCGAGCCAGAACCCTTTACGAATTGGAAGTGGGAAAAACACTGCTGCAAGGTAGATACAACGGCATCTTTACGCCCCTTAATCAGTTATCAGATCCCACAACCGCTGAGTGGATTCTCTATTTGAACGCCAAAGACTACAAAACTGGAAAAGCCTATGGCGAGTTCTACACGATTATCCCGAACGTCGAGTTTGCCGATGGGAAGTTGCTATATGACTACATTGACCATTGGTTGAAGCAATATCGCGCCACATTACAGCCGCAACACAATCGTTTCTTTACCGCTACTTCTAGCAAGGCGATCGGCAAACCACTCACCAGCGGCTCGATTCGCAGTGCGGTGCAACATACAACCTATCGCTTTACGGGCACTGCGGTGACTACCAAGGATTTGCGCCGCATGTATGTCTCTTATCTCAGAGATATTGGTGCTGATGAAGCGCTACTGGAGTCCGCTTGCTATGAAATGCACCATTCCAGGCTGATGCAGGCCAAGGTCTACGACCAGCAGAATAGATTTGACAAGTCTCTACCAGTATTGGAATACAACGCAGCGTCCTTCAGAAATTAGATAGGTGGATGGAATCGTTATGAATTTTAATACAGTAGGTGATGCTTTAGAACAATACATTCGCGATCGCCCAGATGCAGCTCAAATTCGCACGGCAATCTTGCGCTACACTGCTCCGATCTGGGGCTATACACCCTTGGGCAAACGGATGACTCATGCAGAAATTGCAGATGGGATTGCGTTTTTGAAGACCATCCCGATCGCCCAACTGGAAACAGCACTCGAAGCACAGAAAACCTGGTTTGCTCAGATGGGGATTAGCGGCAGCATCAGCCGCACCAACCGTTCCTATTTGAAGCGGTTGATTGAGTGGACAAAAACAGCAGTTCAACCCAAGCGTAAACGACAACGAATCAAGAATCCGATTGCACCCTATCGCTTTCGCACCGTTCTGGCTACCTATGGTGTTTTGTATGGCAAACACGATCGCCCAAAACGTAGGGTAGGCCAAGTCGTGAAATTATCAGCTCAAGAACTCGCTGAAGACTCATTACAGCCGTTAAAGACTGAATTGGCCGCGTTGGCAACCTGGATGAAACGGCAAGGGTTTGCGCCAAAAACCATCGAAAGGACGATCGATTCTATCCTGGAGTTGCTTGGCTGGTATCACCGGATTCAAGCGATTCCTGCTCAGAAGTTGAACTTAGCGCTTTGTACCGGCGTTCATTCTATCCGACCTCAAATGAGCCGTTTCTCTGGTGAAGAGGCTCACCAGCAGTATGTCACAGCACAGTTACAGGTGAAAGAACAGGCCAAGCAACAAGCTGCCGAAACGATTAGACGCATCCAAGACTTTTTCGCTTTCAGGCAGGCGTCACCCAGTCGGAGGGCCAGCCACATTACAAACTTGATCCGCGTTGCCAAATTCTTACATCGAAATATTACCGATCGCACCTCCTATGGCGACACCTATAATGACATTCCAATTATCACCCGACTACGGGTCTATCAGAACCAGGCCTATGCAGACCGTGCCCAGACCGCTGAGCTGATTCCGTTTGGCGCAAAAAGCATCCCATGGGAACGATTTCTAGAAGTGGTTGAGAAAGCCCGATTAGAAGCGGAGATGACAGTGACCTGTCAGGTTGACTCTCGAACAGGAAGTGTCTCATATTCCCCTCGCCCAGCCCATGCGATCGCTCACAGTCTACAAACCTTCCTGATCTTGGCGTTCCTCTCGATTCGCCCGCCCGATCGCTCCAGAACCTTGTATGAGCTGGAAATGGGGAAAACCTTGTTGAGAGGCAAGTATGATGGCGTGTTTACGCCAGTGGAAAAGCTGGCAGATCCGGCTGAGGCCGAGTGGATTTTGAGGCTGAAACCGGAAGATTACAAAACCGGGAAAATTTATGGTGAGTTTTACTCGGTGATTAAGAATGTGGAATTTAGAGATGGCCAGAAACTGTACGATTACATTGATCGTTGGTTAAATCAGTACAGAGCAACGCTAACCCCCAACCACAACCGATTTTTCACCAGTGCTTCCAACAATCAACAGTTTAGAGGAAAGCCATTGACTTCCCACAGCATCAGAAGTGCGATTCAGCATATTACTTATCGCTTTACAGGAGTCGGAGTGACTACCAAAGATATTCGGAGAATGTATGTCACTCACCTGAAAGAATCAGGAGCAAGTGAGGCGATCCTGGAAGCTGCTCGGTGGGAAATGCACCATTCCAGGGAGATGCAGGCGAAGGTCTACAACAAACAGTCGGGCTACAGCAAATCGGCTCCAGCACTCGCGCTGAATCAGAGCTTGTTCAAGAAAGTGACTTTCCATCTAAATCAATAAAATAAAAGGCAGTCGATGAAAAAGGACTCGTGCCGTGGTTGAGCATCACCTGAAGCCATCAAAAGAATCTGGACAACCCAGCCCGATCCGACGCAAAGTGGCCAAGAAGGGAACGGCTTGTCGGCGGGGAAGGCCGGTCTACTACGATGAACTCAAACATCGGCTGAACGTGATGGTGACACCCACTGCCCGCGCACAGCTAGAAAGTTTAGCGGCAGCCGAGCACTGTTCGATTAGCGAGTTGATTGAACGCTGGGCCAGGAATGAGTTAACGACGCGGCAATAACGATTGTTTTGCTAAGGCAACAGGTGTGGCAAGGTGGAGGGTTCTGCTTCTAGCGGGTCAAAACAAACGGTCAGCAGGGCTGGATTGCCGATCAATCGTCCTAGCCTCGCTCGATGGCATTCGCTTCACCACGGGTATTGAAGCGATCGGCTCTTCTAAGGGTGGTTGGTGGAATCCGACCCTATTCGATGAAGCCTATACCGAGAAGATTGCTAGTGGTGATCGACCCAAAGATCGATCTAGGGGGAGTGCTAAGGTTGGCAGGAAAGCCTATACCAAGGACAAATACTAGACATTACTAGAATTACATTGTTTACTTCCTGGGTCAATGTATCAATCTAATCATACTTAGCCTTGTGGAGTTGAAAGTTGCCGCAGTCGCCATGCTAATTCTTTCAATCTAATTAAAACACCGAGTGCAGAGAAGTTTTGATTTTCTCTCTTGTTAAAGTTCTCAGCGATTCGATATAGCTGTTCTAGATTGGGTTGTGGACATCTGCCAAAGTATCCTTGGTAGCGCAGCTGCATTAATTCACAGCGGTAGACTAAGTGATAGCTTTCTAAAAGGCTACATGCCTGCGCAATCTGCTGTGCGGTAAAGGTATTGATACCTTGGAGACGATGGCGTAGCCTTTCCGCATTTGTGCTATTCAAAATTTCCCAATCACTAAGAATCTGTAACTTGCAAAGCGTGGATTGAGGAAGAGGACAGCTGTTTTCACCTGTTCCTTTGGAAGAGTTGTAATTTGAAGCATTGACAGTCATTTATTCACCCGTTGATTGAAATTTTGTGTGGGGAGTTCGATTGATTAGATAAAAACTTTGTGTTTCTCGACTCATAAAGAAACATATTTTCGATTTTTGGCATGTGTAATCATTTCATTGTTTTTGATGGGTTGTATATTCACTACGTATTTGAAGTCTTTAGAGATCTTGAATTACAGAATATATCAGCTTGCATCTGTAGTCATTTCTCATTTGTGCAAAGCTATTGCTCCAAAGCAGTAGTTCCAGAGCGGAATTGCTCACTGTTACGTTACAGAAAAACGTAATTCCGCTAATAAGAAAATTAATTTTTGTCAAAAGCTGGTGATTTTTCCCTTAAACCGATATTCTACAAGCAGTTTTTTGACATAACCGACATTACATTGACTTCACAATAATCAATTATGGCTGCGCACTTTACCCAAGTTCAAAATTTGTGTTTAGGTATCGGTTTTTTTCTACTGACTAGCTCGACCAGATCAGCCGCAGCGCAGCTAGTGACACAGTCAGCTCCACCTGCGGGTGCATCTGATGCGGTGCAGCAAACGGTTCCGCGACCCTCTGATAATATTGCACCCATCCCGATCGCCCCACAACCTCCAGCTCCAGCCTTGGAAACACCTGTGGCTCCGCTTGCACCCACTGTACCCAATCTAGATTTACGATTTCCGGTACAACATATTGAAGTGGTAGGGAGTACTGTCCTTCAGCCAGAGATTGAAGAACTAGTCCATGAATATGAAAGTAAAGCAGAACTGACATTTGATGAGTTGCTAGAGTTACGATCGCGTATTACTCAGCTCTACATTGAGCATGGATATATTACTTCTGGGGCGTTTTTGCCGAGTGGTCAATCCCTCAGTGATGGGGATATCAAAATTCAGGTAGTGGAGGGCCGGTTAGAATCGATCGAGCTTTGCTTGCTCTCTCCTGGTGCAGGTCGGAGAGCAGATAGGCGCAAGGCAGAAGCACAGGCTCTCAATGCGCAACCCCCTGTTCAGGAATCAAATTCAGAGCCGGAAGCATCATCTAGTACATTGCCAGTTCCTAGTGACCCCGCTCAATCACCAGAAGGCTCTACCGAAAACCAATCCTCTGAACGGGAGTGTGGTTCAGCTCGGTTACGGGAGAGCTACATTTATAGTCGTTTAGCTCGGCTGATGGACGGTCCGGTGAATCAGCAGCGAATTGAAGAAGCGCTCCAGTTGTTGCAGCTTAATCCTGTCATTCAGCAAGTTAATGCTGAACTAACCGCAGGAAGTATGACAGGGCGTAGTATTTTACAGGTTGAAGTGCGTGAAGCCTCTGCATTGGGTTTAAGTGTAGGTGGCGACAATTATCAATCTCCCAGCATTGGGTCTGAGCAATTTAGTATTCAGGCGAGCTATGCCAATCTACTCGGTTTAGGCGATCGAGTCAGTGCGGGTTATGGGGTTACACAGGGTCTCGGCAGCTTTAATGTGGGATACTCAATCCCGCTAAATGCGATGGATGGAACGCTCGGTGTCAGCTACAATACTGACGATTCGTTGATCATTGACTCTGATTTTGAGGATTTCAAGATTCGCAGCGAATCAGAAACAATCTCTCTAAGCTTTCGCCAACCTGTGGTTAAAACTCCAGAGAATGAAGTAGGTCTAGGTATCAGCTTGGATTTGCGGCGCAGCACTAGTTTTTTGGATGGAGAGCCATTTTCGTTCTCTGAGGGACCAGAAGATGGTCAGTCAAATGTGACGGTCGTTCGACTTTCCCAGGATTGGCTGGATCGGGATATTGATACCGTATTGGCAGCTCGATCGCAATTTAGCTTAGGGATCGAAGCGTTTGATGCCACTGTAAACGATACAGGGACAGACGGAACCTTCTTTGCTTGGTTAGGGCAGTTTCAGTGGGTGCAAGGACTTTCACCTCGATGGGTGTTGGTATCACGACTGAATGCGCAGCTTACCCCAGATTCACTGCTACCGTTGGAACGGTTTGGCTATGGTGGAGTCGATACGCTAAGAGGCTATCGGCAAAACCAATTGGTGACTGACAACGGTGTTTTGGGTTCTGTAGAAGCTCGGTTTTCGCTGCTGCCCAACTCAAATCATTTGCAATTAATTCCGTTTGTCGATGCTGGAACGGGCTGGAATAATCGAACCCCTGATCCCAATCCCTCTACGCTGGCCAGTGTGGGTTTAGGGTTGCGTTGGTTAATCACTCCTGATTTGTCGGTACGTTTAGATTATGGCATTCCGTTGATCGATGTGAAGAATGATGGCAATTCTTTGCAGGATCATGGTTTCTATTTCTCGTTGAGATATGAGCCATTTTAGAGTACAAGAGTTCACTGATTTCGATCAGGATGAATGCTACTTCGTTTTGTTAAAGCCCTTGTAAAAGTTGCCTTGAGATCTTAAAATTCCGTTTGTGCCTAATCTCAGGTTTTGGTATTGCCGAGAACTGACTTGATACCTTCTAATGTTGCCATCGTAGAATTGAAATGTAACATAGAATACAATATATTCTCGTTCATTGGCGTCTAGCAGCAATTTGTTTTGCTTGAAAATGACCTGAGCGAGTTCAGATTTAACTGAGGACTGAAAACCAAGCGCGATTTTTAGCTTGCTAATGAACGAAGTCATCGTTAGACTAATCTTCATGAATGTCATTTTATTGGCTGTTGGTTATTTCGACTTCAAGCAAGAGACCTGTTGAACGATTGGACAAGCTAGCTCTAGCAGTGCTTACTAACTTCTGTCCGTTCTGTCGATAAACCTAAAATAGTGTAATGGCCTTGATGAATGAATTCTGAGATTGGCTGATTTGTATAGGTCTATCTGAAACAGCCTTTACAGAAACCTGCAATTCTATCGCATAAGTCAGCTCTAAGGTATGCAAAGATATGCGATCGACAATTCTATCCTGAGTCCGTGGATGTAGCAGAGGAGTGCTTCTATCTTTAAAGAATTCTCTTGCTTTGCTGCTATTGAAACATTTTTATGATATACCTCCTTCTAACCTCAATCATGTTTTGGGATGGTAAGGTTGAGAGCAGGAGTGAAACAATGCAAAAGTTGCTTTGGATCGGGTTGACAACCTGGCTAGTGAGTGAAGGAATCGCGTTTCCGCATCTTGCTTTCGCCCAAAGTCGAATTGAGCCTGATGAGACGCTGGGAAATGAGCGATCGGTCGTCATTCAAAATTTTGGAGGCACTCGGAGTGAGGTGATCGAGGGGGGAGCAAGGCGAGGACGTAATCTATTCCACAGTTTTCGAGAATTTAATGTGGATCAAGATAGAGGAGCTTACTTCTTTACTCCTGATGCAGGTGTGCAGAATATCTTTTCGCGGGTAACAGGTCGCAATCCTTCTCAGATTTTAGGAACATTAGGTACACGCAGATTTGAAAATAATCAGTTTTTTGCCTCTGATGCGAATCTTTATTTGATTAATCCAAATGGTATTCTTTTTGGACCCAAAGCGAGTCTAGATTTAAGTGGATCATTCGTGGGAACGACTGCTAATTCGATCGGCTTTGGAGACTTGGGATTTTTTAGTGCGACGAATCCGGAAGTTCCTTCACCATTACTTATAGTTGCTCCCTCTGCTCTCATTTTTAGCTCTCATGCTGCAAATTCAGGTCAAATTCTTGTACAAGGAGATGGTCAAGGCACAAGGACAACGACAGACTTAATCGACACTCAAACTGGTTTGCATGTGCCTAACGGTCGCACCTTAGCGTTGATCGGTGGAAATTTATTTCTAGAAGGTGCCACATTGAAAACTGCAGGAGGACGAATTGAGTTAGGTAGTGTTGCATTTCCTACATCTGTAGCCTTGAATCCTATTGCAGATGGTTGGTTTTTCAATTATGCAGGGGTGCAAAATTTTGGGGATGTTCAACTCTCGCAACAGTCAACAGTGGATGCTAGTGGTTTAGGAGGAGGAAATATTCGAGTTTACGGTCGGCGGATTGAATTGACAAATGGTTCCCAAATTGAGACGCAGGCCTTAGGAACTGAATCAGGAGGAGGTTTAGAAGTTATTGGTTCTGAGTCTGTGATGTTAGATGGTTCAGAGGCAAATCCCTTCGCAACGCACATACTTTCTAGGGTAATAGCAGGGGCACATGATTCAGGAGACGGCCTTTTGGTTGAGACTAAAAACTTGAGTCTTGCAGGTAGAAGTGTTGTTGGAACAGTTGCTAATGGTGTTGGCAATGCTGGAAACGTAAATATTCGAGCCTCTAATTCAATTAACTTAAACAATTCAGGAATACTTGCTATTCCCTCTCCAGACGCAGCAGGTGGATTAGGAGGAAGCATCTTTGTGACAACCAGGAATTTAAATATTACCAATTCAGCCCAGATTTCTACATTCAATTTAGGTTTAGGAGTTGGAGGCAACGTATCTCTTAAAGCTGATAACCTCAACATTACTAATAACGGCTTGGTTTCTACTGCTACCAACAGTTCGGGAAACGCTGGTAACTTATTTATTGCAACTGACAACCTTAATATAGCTGATGGTGGAGTAGCTTCAACTTCCACCAACGGTGCAGGACACGGTGGAAATTTAGTCATTCGTGCTTCTGATTCTATAAATGTCACAGGATCAGACGCGACTAACGAAACAGGTTTGTTTGCTGATGTTAGAGCAGGAGCAACTGGCGATGGAGGAAATCTATCAATTGAAACGAATGCTTTGAGTCTTGCAGGAGAGGGTGTAGGAGTCAGCACCTCTACCTATGGTAATGGCGGAGCAGGTAACATCAGAATTGATGCTAGTCGCATACATATGACTGGAGGTCAGATATATGCTTCTACCTTCAGCACAGGACATGGAGGAGATTTAACTGTTCATGCTGCTGATTCTGTTGATTTCACTGGTTTAGGAACAGCAAGCACAGTAGGTTTATTCAGCCAAGTTGAACCAGGAGCGACTGGCGATGGAGGAAATCTATCGATCGAAACTCGTAACTTAAATATCAATAATGGTGCTCGAGTTTCAGCTTCTACATATGGTGCAGGTGATGCAGGAGATCTAACTATTCATGCCTCTGAATCAGTTAATTTGGACGGTTCTGGAGCAAATAGTCTTATAACAGGTTTAGGAACTGAGGCTAATAGTCAGGCAACTGGAAATGGTGGAAATCTGCTTATTGAAACAAACAAGCTGAACCTCACAGGAGAAAATTCTAGAATCAATGCCTCCACGTCTGGAAATGGCAGAGCAGGAGATATCACAATTGATGCCAATCAGATACATATGACTGGAGGTCAAATACTTGATTCTACATTTGGATCAGGACATGGAGGAAATTTAACTGTTCATGCTGCTGAGTCTGTTAATTTGAATGGTTCAGGAGGAAGCACAGTAGGTTTATTCAGCCAAGTTGAACCAGGAGCGACTGGCGATGGAGGAAATCTATCAATTGAAACTCGCAATTTGCATGTGAATAATGATGCTCGGATTTCAACTTCTACACTTNGGGGGGGGTGATGCAGGAGATCTAACCATTCGCGCTTCAGATGCTATTGATCTAGATGGATTAGGAGCAAGTAATTCTCCAACAGGCTTGTTTACCACTGTCAATTCAAGGGCAGCTGGAGCAGGTGGTGGTAATTTATTCATTGCGACTAGACAGTTATCATTAGTTCATGGTGCTCAAGTTTCAACTTCTACATCTGGGAAAGGTGATGGAGGAGATTTAACAATTCGGGCTTCAGATTCCGTTAATGTAAACGGTTTGGGAGCGAACTCTTTCCGAACTGGGTTGCTTACGGAGACTAGAGAAGGAGAAACAGGTTCTGGAGGAGATTTATCGATCGAAACTCGTAACCTGAATGTGATCAATGGAGGACAAGTCTCAACTGCTGCTTTTGGTGTAGGAGATGCAGGAGACATGACGATTCGGGCTTCTGGGAATATCAATCTACATGGTTCGAATGCAGGTACTTTTGCAGGATTAGTCACTGAAACAGATCCAGGAGCAACCGGAGCTGGTGGAGATCTAACTATTCGAGCAAGAAATGTGATTGTAAGACGTGGCGCAGTCATCAGTTTAGATACCTATGGAAGCGGAAACGCAGGTGATTTAACAATCCGAGCAAGAAATGTGAATATAAGAGGCAGTCAAGTCTCAACCTCCACGGATGGAGAAGGCAATGCAGGAAATATGACAATCCGAGCTTCTAACTCTATTGAATTAAGTGGAGAACTTCCCAAAGCAAGAAATGGAACTGGTTCTCCGGGTGGTCTGTTTGCCCAAGTGGATGCCTTAACAGCAACTGGACATGGTGGTAACCTAACCATCGATACTAGACACCTGCGAGTTAGTGATGGTGGTAAGGTTCAGGTTGCTACATTTGGCCCAGGCAACGCAGGAGTTTTACGAATTCATGCTGATGAAATTGACGTATTCGATACATCCAGACCAAATCTCTACTCTACGGCAATCATCGCTGGAGTCGGACATGATCCCGTTGTCAATCGTGAAGTAGAGGCGAGCGGTAATGGAGGACGGTTAATTATTGATGCGAATCGATTGAGTATTCGTGGTGGCGAAGTTTCTTCTGATACACGTGGAGCAGGAGATGCTGGCACTGCGCGAATCCGTTCACATGATTTAATAGAAGTGATAGATCCAGCTGCCGCAAGTGGACGACGTAGCTTTTTGAGTGCGAGAGTACTTGAAGGTGCCACAGGTAATGCAGGAAATTTAATTATTGACACACCGCAACTAGTGATTAGAGGTGGACAAGTCTCAGTCTCTTCTTCTGGGACAGGGCGAGCAGGCAGTTTGATTGTTCGCGCCCCTGATTCTATAGATTTGAGTGGTATTAGTTCAAGAAGAGTGCAAACTAACGCTGTAGACGGACGAATTGTTTTGCCAGCGCAACCCGCAAGCTTATCTGCCCAAGTCGATCGCGCTGGAAGAAGACCGGGCGGCAATTTGACAATTCAAACCAATCAGCTCAGAGTCAGCGATCGTGCCCAAATTTCAGTCAGTAATGAAGGCTCAGCCAGAGCAGGCGATTTGTCGATCGATGCTAATTCTATTGAATTGATCGATCGAGCCGGAATCAACGGTGAAACCAGATCAGACAATGGCGGTAATATTGCGATTACAGCTGATGATATACGTCTGCGAGGAGACAGTGACATCCGCACTAGAGTTAATCGGGGTAGAGGCAATGGCGGTGATATTTCAATCACTGCAGATTCGATATTAGCTTTTGATGACAGCGACATTATTACCGAAGCACCAAATCAAGGTGGTGACATTCGTCTCAATACTCCAGCATTCTTTGGCGAAAACTATCAGGCGGAAGCATCTACAGAAGGAAATTCAGACGGTAACGATCGAGTAGACCTAGACGCATCAGGTGCTGTTAGTGCAGGAACAGTTCAAACCCCCGATACTAGCTTCATTCAAAACAGCCTCTCTGATTTGCCTGCAAATGCGATCGATCCTGATACCCTACTGGCCAATAGCTGCATTGCTCGAACGAGAGAAGGCGGTACCTTTCTGATTACTGGCACCGGAGGATTGTTGACCGATCGACCGGATGCGATTCCGCTTTCTTCCTATCCCACTGATACAGTCCGCACTGAACCAGATGATTCAAACTGGCAGCCTGGAGATCCGATCGTTGAACCTCAAGGGGTGTATCAGTTACCTGATGGTGAGCTGATTCTGGGTCGTGAGTGTCAGTAGGTTCTCTCTTTATGTTTTGTATTGAGTGCATTGTCAATGAATAGTAATACTGGTATATCCCCCAATTATGTTGTCTTAGCAACATAACTGAGGGAAGTAACAATATCGCAAAGATGAATTTAGTCTGTGTGTACGGGCAAAGGACTGAGCTTAAGTTTGTTGCAGGGCGTCCCACTCCCTAAAATAGGTCTGCATCTCGGTCCAGGTCAACTCAACTTGTCCATCATCTGGATTGGCATCCTGGTCTGAGGTATATGGGTTGTCTACTCCCCAGGGATTGTAGAGTGTAAATGTCTGGGTTTGAGCGTTGTAGTCTATCAACGCATAAGCATGATTATGGATAATCTTGTCTGAAAGACCAATGTCCGATTTAGACCCCAGGGTGACTAAGCTACCAGTTTGGAAAGCTTGAATCATTGCTTGTTCATCATCGAGTGACCAAGTTGGCTGAACAGTTTTTCCAGTGATCTGCTCTGTTGAAATAAATGACCATCCACCCCCAATATCATCATAGGAATTGATGGAATATCGCATATCGATGTGTTTTCCATTATCATTCCAGTTGTCAAGCCAACCCGATTCATTGAGTTGAGCATAGGCTTTTTCCGCCAAGGCGACCCAGGTTTCCTGGCTATAGTCTGCATAGATTGAATTGCCCTGATATTCAGGTAGGTAGCTGTCAACTGTCACATACTCTGCTTGTCCCTTACGAAAGAAACGTACCGTATATGTACCATCCCCATTATCAGTAAACATATCTTGAATCTGCTGAGGATCTTGCTTGGCGACGGCTGCAAGGCTAGCGAGCAGGTAGCAATCTCCAGTGTCCCCTTGTTTGATATCTTGATAACTTGCACCATCCGAGAATAAGGGAAGGTCGGTTTGGTGATACTTGCTCCACCACGCAAACGGATGATCAGTGCCTAAAAACCACTTGCTTACCAGCATTGTTAGCTCAGAATCTGAACTACCAGCTTTTAAGTTTCCTAGAGCAACGTCTTGATAATTGCGGTTTGCTCGATCGCCATTGATGACTTTGCCTGCTAAGTTTTGAACAGATTCCGGCATCAGCGATCGGGTAGTTCCATTCACCAGAGCCTTGAGATCGTGAAATTCTTGACCATCCACCTGATTTCCATCTTTTGCAATATCAAAGATCTTGAGCAGATCGGTGCGATCGAGCGTTCCATCCGTTGAGCGTTTGGCAATGGTAGTTCTCAAGCCTTGATCGTCAATGGTGTTTTGAATCCATCGTTTTTGTCGTAATGCAAGACGGTTCACAGTGATTGATTCAGGAACATTTACACCTGTTGCTCCAAGCGAATCAGCTTGAACATGACTGGTTGGTGCTGTTTGGTAAGTGGCGCTATTTGACCAGTTGATTGATCGACTAACGATCGGTTTTATGTCAATGTCCGTTTGCTCAGTTAGGCTAAGAGGATGCAAATCAAGCTGATCGCGAGAGCTTAAAACATTGCTGTGAGCTAATTTGCTGGTTGTCAGAGGATTGATGTTTGTTTCGAACGGTTGAGATAGATCATGCGTATGGGGGGATTGGGCACTCAGTTTAGAAGAACAATCTGAATTTGTGGGGCTAAACATGGCAAATTACTCCTGAGTTTTCAATGCAGGTTGAGCGATCGTTCGGAACTGAACGTGCTGTTGGTGCAGTTAAACAAAAAGTGAAAGCGAAAGCTGAAAACTGAGCTTGTGCCTGGTAGGTGTGATCAGACAGCTGGTTTAGAATTCAGAGGTTGAGTGTTTTTGTTCTCTGTAGTTCATACATCCAGAATAGCGAGGCACTTTAGGAAAAAGAATTCTGTGATATTCCTGGTTGAATGAGACTATCGGCAGAGTATGTTACAGAAACCTGCAATTAGGATTGCACAGATTGTTCTATGCTGACGTTTGATAGTTGGTTTTCAAACAAAAATTGAGTTTTGTTGATTTAAGCTGAGCGTATGTGGTATACGGCTTTAAGCGAAGGTTGTTGGTTTCTGTGCAGTGACTCAGTACAGTGACGTGAGGATGAGGATATAGTTATGCAAAAAGCATTCCAGGCTGGCTGGGTAGGAGCAGTGATAGGAATCGCGGCTCTAACGACTGATGCAACCGTTGCACAGGTGAGGCCAGATGCCACATTGGGGGCTGAGAGTTCGCGGGTCCGGGCTGATCGGGTAACGGGCAGAGATGGCGTGACACGAGATAGTGATGTAATTGAGGGCGGGGCACAACGCGGCGGTAATCTATTTCATAGTTTTGAACAGTTTGATGTGCCGGAAGGACGGGGTGCATATTTTGCGAATCCGGCAGATGTGCGGAATATCTTTAGTCGGGTGACTGGAAACGATCGATCGGAGATCAACGGGACGTTGGGCGTATTTGGGGATGCCAATCTGTTTTTCATGAATCCGAATGGCATTCTGTTTGGACCAAATTCGAGTTTGGATGTGGGTGGATCGTTTGTGGGGACAACGGCTAATTCGATCGGATTTGGAGAGCAGGGATTTTTTGCTGCAGATGATGGGATTGCTCCTGGCTTGCTAACCGTGGATCCGAGTGTGTTTTTGTTTAATCAGATTGCGACGCAGAATATACCCAGCATCACGAATCAAGCAAATGTTGGTTTTGGCTTGCAAGTTAGCAATGGTGAGAATTTGCTACTACTGGGTGGTAGTGTCGAGAACACTGGTGGGCGGCTAAGTGCGTTTGAGGGGCGGGTCGACATTGGTGCGGTCGCTGGAGTTGGTGCAGTGAAATTGAATGCGGATGGAAGTCTAAGCTTTCCAGCAATGTTAGCGCGAGAAGATGTGTCATTCTCTGACCAATCACAGGTTAATGTTGCGCTTAGTCAAAATGGCAGTATTGGAGTAACAGCACGAAACATCAATATATTAGGCAATAGTTTACTGAAGGCTGGTATTGACACTAATTCTGGTATAGTCGGGAGTCAGGCAGGTGATTTGAATTTAAATGCAACAGGTGATGTTCAAGTTCGCCAAGGTAGCCGTATTACAAATGATGTGAATCCTGGTGCCATTGGAGAGAGTGGCAATATTATCATCACAGCAGACTCCTTAAATCTCATAGATGGAGGGCAAATTCGGGTGGCACTTGGATCTGCTGATCCAGACAATGGGTTAATAGGAGCACAGGGCAAAGCGGGAAATATCCAGATCAAACTCTCTGATGCTTTCATTGCTACAGGGAGCGGTAGTGATGGGTTGCCTAGTGTAGTTTTTACGGGTGTCGGTGACGGAGCAATTGGAGCCGGAGGTAGCATTGACATTCAAGCAAATTCTCTCTCTTTCACCAATGGTGCTCAAATATTGGCAGCTACCTTTGGGCAGGGAAATGCAGGTAGGATTGGCATCCGTGCTAATGACACGATGGTATTTGATGGAACAAGTACAGGTGGTGATTCCGCTGGTGTTTTTGGTTATGTGGGTGATGGAGCGGTTGGAGATGGAGGTGAGATTAATATTAAGGTAAATTCTCTCTCTTTCACCAATGGTGCTCAGATATTGGCAGATACCTATGGGCAAGGGAATGCAGGCAGGATTAGCATCCGTGCCGATAATACAATAGTATTCGATGGAATCGGTATAAATAGCAGTCGCAGTGGCATCTTTAGCTCTGTTTATGCTGCTTCAGGGGTTGCAGAGAATCGTATTGCAGGAGATATTACGATCGATAGTGACAGGATTGCTCTGACAAATGGCGCTGGTATTGTCAGTAATGTAGAAACAGGCGCAGTGGGAGAAGGTGGCGATATTATTATCACAGCAGATTCTTTGAACTTAATCAATGGCAGCCAAATTCAAGCAAGTCTTCAAGAATCCAATTCAGTCAACGAACTAGTAGGGTCACAGAACAGGGCAGGAAATATTCAGATTATTCTCTCCGGTGCTTTCACCGCAAGGGGAGTTGATAGCAGTGGTTTTCCTAGTATTATTATTTCAGGGGTTGCTCCTGGTGCAGTGGGATCAGGTGGCAACGTTGATATTCAGGCTGATTCTCTCTCTTTTACCAATGGTGCTCAAATCGAATCAGCAACTTACGGGTGGGGAAATGCAGGGAGGGTTAATATCCGTGCCGATGGTGCCGTAGTGTTTGATGGGAAGAATGAGGCTAGTGGTTGGCTCAGTGGCATCTTTGGTTCTGTTAATAATGCTTCAGGTTTTACAGGTAATCGTGTTGCAGGAGATATCACGATCGATGCGGGCTCTTTGATAGTCTCAAATGGTGCTACTATTGCTAGCAATTTGGAAGCAGGTGCAATAGGAACAGGTGGTAATATCAATATCACGGCTGATGATTTGAACTTAACCAACGGCGGTCAAATTCAGGCAATTTTGAGAGAGGCTGACTCAGCAACCGGACTGGCAGGCGCACAAGGAAATTCAGGAAATATTCGCATAACACTCTCTGATGCGTTCACTGCTACTGGGGCAGACAACAGCGATTTTCCAAGTAGTCTTTTGACCGAAGTGGGCGCAGGCGCAGTAGGTACAGGTGGAAATATCACTATTCAGTCAAACTCACTATCGCTTACCCAAGGTGCTCAACTCTTAGCAAGGACTTTGGGAGAGGGAAATGCAGGTCAAATTGATATCGATGTAGATAATCATATCTTTATTGATGGAACTAGCCCTTCAGGAAGATTCAGCGGAATGTTCAGTAATATTGAACGAACAGGAAGTGGACGTGGAGGCAATATCACTATCTCAACCGATGAACTATCCCTCACCAATGGAGGAAGAGTGAGTGCAACATCACTTGGTAAAGGGGATGCAGGAAATGTGAAAGTCAGTGCCACAGACTCTATCTCTCTCGATAGCGGTAGGGGTGAATTTGTTAGTGGCATTTTCAGCGCGGTTGAGCAGAGTGGAATAGGAGCAGGCGGTAACATCGACCTTTCGGCTCGTATCCTCTCTCTGACCGATGGCGCTCAATTTATAGCCAGTACTCGTGGACAAGGCAATGCGGGCAATGTCACGGTCAATGCCACAGACTCCATTTTTCTCGATGGCGGTAGGGGTGAATTTGTTAGTGGCGTTTTCAGCACCGTTGAGCGGAGTGGTGTAGGAACAGGGGGCGACATTAATGTCAACACTCGCACGCTCTCTCTGACCGATGGCGCTCAACTTATAGCCAGTACCCGTGGACAGGGCAATGCCGGCAGTGTTACGGTCAATGCTACTGATTCTGTATCTCTGGATGGTGTGAGTAGCAATGGTTTCTCCAGCGGAATTTTTACTGATACAAGCGCAACCGCGACCGGGCGTGGCAATTCGATTCGCATCGATACTCCCACTCTTCGTCTTAGCAACGGTGCTGTAATCAACGCTGGCACTGCCAACGACCAACTTGGTGGCAATATCACAATCGACGCCAACACACTTAAAGCGACTAGCGGTGGACAAATCATCACTACAACAACTGACAATGGGCAAGCAGGTAATATCATCTTAGAGGTTCTCACTAATATAATATTATCTGGCCGTGATATTACTTTTAACAATCGCCTCGACACTTTTGGTCGTGATGATACTGCTAACGAAGGCAACGGTGAAAGCGGACTGTTCGCTAACACGCGCCCCAACTCTACAGGCAACGGCGGCACCATTACACTTGGTACTAACGTACTCAATCTGCTGGACGGTGCTCAAGTCGTAGCTTTCACGGCTGGCACAGGCAATCCTGGCAATATCCTGATTCACGATACGGACACGATTAACCTCGACAGCAGCACCATCTCCACAGCCGTTAATTCTGGTGCAGTCCTGAGCAATCCCAACGCAAATCAAGGTAACATCGATATCCAGACTCGATCACTCTCCTTAACTAACGGTGCAGAAATCACTGCCAGCACCTCTGGTACAGGCACCGCCGGAAACATCAGAGTGCGTGATGCTGAGAAAATCACACTCGATCGTAACAGCAGCATCTCTACAACCGTTAATCAAGGTGCGCTCGGCAACGGCGGCAACATTGACATTGATACAGAAACTCTCAATCTCGATCGCTCCAACATCACCTCCAGCACATCAGGCCAAGGAAATACAGGCTCGATCGATATTCAAGCAACCGATCGAATTGCGCTCCGAGACAATAGCAGTATCAGCAGTACCGTCAATCGAGGTGCAACAGGAGACTCGCAACGCATCACCCTAAATACACCCAACCTTTCATTGAGTGGTGAGTCTCAAATCTCAGCCGCAACGAATGGTAACGGTCGCGCAGGCGATGTGCAAATAGAAGCCGATCGCATTGCCCTCTCCAACAGCACCATTTCTACGCAAGTCGGACGCTACGCTACTGTTCCTGCTAATACTAATACCCAATCGCATCGACAACAGGCCGATCACCAGTCTGACCGTCAAGGCAATATTACACTCAATACTCGATCGCTGACACTCAATAATGGTGCGGATATTACGTCGGGCACCAACGGACGGGGCAGAGCAGGGAATATCATTGTTCGCAATGCTGACCATATCGCAATCGATGATGAAAGTGCTATTTCTACCGCAGTGGGTCGTCAGGGACGAGGCAGAGGTGGCAACATCCAACTTCAAACTGAATTCCTTAGCCTTGATCACGATGCCCAAATCAATGCTCAAACTCGTGGGCGGGGCAGCGCTGGTAACATCACACTAAAAGCCGATCGCCTAGAAGCTCGTAATAAGGGACAACTCACAACTTCTACCAGCAGCGACCGATCGGCTGGCAATATTGCTTTGAACATTCAAGATGTAACCGATATCAGCGATAACGGCAGCGGTATTTTTGCCAACACAACCGCTAATGGTACTGGTGGCAGCGTCATCCTCAATACCGACACGCTCAACCTCAACGATCGTGCTCGCATCTCGGCTCGTAGTGCTGGCAGAGGTACAGCTGGAGATATTCAAATCAACACCGAAAACCTGAATGCTAATGACAGTACCCTAGAAACAGCAGCAACCCGTTCTTCTGGCGGTACTATCCAAGTCAATCCCAACGATCGCACAGGCAGAGTCAGTCTCACCAACAGCAACATCACCACCAATAGTCAGGATCAAGGTGGCAACGTTAGCTTAGGAGCTGAACAGATCCGCTTGCGAGGTGACAGCGACATCACCACTAGCAGTGGCGGCAATGGGGGTAACATCGATCTGACCGCAGCCAGCATCATCGCCTTTGATGACAGTGATATTTTGGCTAACTCCAGCAACGCAAAAGGGGGCAACATTACCCTCGATACACCTGCCTTTTTCGGCTCTGGTTATGTCCCAAACCAGACTGCTACAGATGAGCTGGATGGTAACAACCGAGTTGATGTCAACGCTAGTGGCAGCACGGCATCAGGCACAATTCAAACTCCTGATACCAGTTTTATCCAAAACAGCCTCTCTGATTTGCCTGCAAATGCGATCGATCCTGACACTTTATTAGCCAATAGTTGCATTGCTCGAACGAGAGATGGCGGTACCTTTCTGATTACTGGCACCGGGGGATTGCTGACCGATCGACCCGATGCGATTCCCCTTTCTTCCTATCCCACTGATACAGTCCGCACCGAACCAGATGATTCAAACTGGCAGCCTGGAGATCCGATCATGGAACCGCAGGCCGTTTATCAATTACCTGATGGTGAGCTGATTTTGAGCCGTGAATGTCAATAATGCTTAAAATGGTGGTGCGATTTCTCTATGAAAAGATGCGATCGCATCAGTATTTTGAACTGCACGATCGCAAATTACTTAGTTTATGGAGTAGAGATGCCATTTTGACGCAGAACTTCCCGTTGACCAATCTCCATGTTGACCAATCTTAAATTGAGATCGATGAGTTCTAGTGGGAATTGACAAGAAGCATAGGCAATTTCTTGCGTAACATTAGGACAGATAGCCTGTTGATAAGTTTGTTTTTGGATCTCTAATTGCTGCCTGTAAGCATAGAGCTGTTCTAGAGTGGCAGCACTGAGTTGTTCTTCTGTGACTTGGGCATTAGCTGCTTTACTATGAGTAAACGCCAATAAACTTCCCAATGATATGCTTAGAAACAGCGAAGCTACAGAGCGTTGAATGGAAAAAGTAACGTATTTAGGCATGGAAATTCTTCTGCTAGAGATGAACAAAATGATCCTGAGTTGTAACTTTAACGGTAAAACTGGAGCTGTAAGCCAACGGCTGATCAACTGATTCAAGGTCTTAATAAACGGGCAATCTTAGTCAATTAGCCGTCGATACCTTTACCATACGCAGGCCCAATTGCCGTCTTCATCCATGCAGCAGCTCACAGGTATGCCATTGACATAGTCCACCTCACAGAGGGCATCGGCAATTTGTTGTTCTACCTCAGGTTGCTGTTCAGCCTGTTCAACTGATTGAGGAGAAGTGGTCGAATTCTCGATCGGCAGTGCGGTATGCGAGACAAAGGCTTCTACTTTAGAAGATAACCCAACTGCCAAAGAACCGATCGTCAAGCAACCCAGCGTAACACCTGTAATAATCTTGTTCATTTTCCTATCCTTGATGAGTTGAATTAAACATGGATAAAGCAAGGAAGAAATGACTGATTTGTTGTTCACTGTTCCATTTTCCTTTGCCTTGATTCACAGCATAGAGATTTTCACCTGCTAAATCATTCTGGTTCGCTGCAACTTGTCCAACACCTTTCAGTAGAGCTGGATTCAGATCAACAAACACGACCTTACAGAAACCTGCAATTCCGGCCACGCACAAACCTCTCCGAAAGTAAAGGGGAAAAGACGTAAAATCCACTGCGAGTTTTAGCAGCCTCAAGTGCAGGGATCTCTAAGACGATAGCGGCAAAAGCGGAATGCAGGATGGGCTCAATTTGGCTAGATTAATCAGTAGTTTCATCTGGTTCTATCGAACGTATATTTAGAAGTTAGTTTGTGCTGCTAGTAATTTGCCTGGTGCTTGGATTAGGGCTTGGAGTGAAATTGGTTGTGTCTCATTGGGAGATGCAGCGAGCTTTACGCTGGTGGATAAAGCAAGAAGTGATCGATCGAGCAACCTATGCCGATCGCATTCAAAATGGATTGATTCAAGATCTGTTTGCGCTACGTTTAAGCTTACAATCAGCCTCAATCGATCCATCTGAATCATTGCCCCAACAATCCTGGCTGGCCGAAGCAGAAAAACTACACACTATCCTGAATGATCTCAGTACCGCGTTTCTATCTCCTTATCTACCCGATAGTCCAACGCTGGCAATTCGCGCTTTGTTTCAGCAGTGGCAGGCCCACCATCCGATCCAGCATTTGCAGTTTGACTTACCCACTGATTGGTCTCCAGAACCGTTAGAGCAGAGTTACCTGATTCTGGTTCTCCTGCAGCGGTTGCTTGAACTCACTGCTTCAACAGTACCGATTGCCCTCATCAAAGTACATCTGGTTCAGCAGAACAATCAAGCTCAACTCAGCATCAACCTGATTTATGTTGAGACTCCAACCCAGATGATGGCAACCCATGCTAAAGATCTAAAGTATCTGCGCCGCTGCTTTCGGTGCTTGGTGCCGGGATGGTGCCATCATCAAGTCCGGGCGCTAGAGACAACCTGGCAGTTTGGCTGGAAAAAGTGGTCTAAGCCCACGAACAAATTGAACTCTGGAGACTCGATAGATGAAACTTGCTGAATCAACCCCTAAGCAAAGAATTATTGCGATCGATGACCATACGATGATTCTGAATGGTGTAGCCAACCTGCTCCAACAAAAATATGCAGAGGCAGAAGTGCAAGTTGCTCAAACCCGGCAAGCTGGACTGGAACTGATCGCCCGCTTTCATCCGGATTTGGTGGTGCTAGATCTGGCCATTCCCGATCGATCGGGTGAAAAAGCTTCAGCTGAGATTGGAGTAGCACTGGTTGAGACGTTAATTCGACAATATCCCACTTTGAATATTGCGGTCTTAAGTGCGAATACCAATCCCCTCATCCGGCTCAAGCCCCAAATTGACAACCATGAGGGGGGCTTTACGGTTTCTGACAAGGGTTGGGCCAGTGAAGAGATTGTCAAAAAGGTCAATATGGCTTTAGAGGGCGGCAGATATTTGCCCAAAGACATGAAGCTGGGACTAGAGTTCAAATCTGAATGGTTGGAACTGCTGCGGCTGGCCTTTCAGGAAGGTTTGACGGATAAGATGATCGCTAAACGGATGAGCGTCTCTGAGAAGACGGTGCAGAATTACTTTCATAAGGTTCAGGATGTGTTAGAAGTTTATCCTGAAGAAGGCCAAAATCTGCGGATTCAAACGGGCAATAAGGCCAGAGAAATCGGTTTAATTGACTGATATTGAACCATGAAACGCACAAATACGAGATGGCGAAAGTTACAACAGGAGCTGGCCGTTTGGCAGATCGGAGCCATTCCTGGACTGATGGTGATTGGGCTTATCGTGTTTTTGCGGTTGCTAGGATTCCTTCAACCCTTGGAGTGGTGGGCGTTGGATTACTTCCTGCGACTGCGTCCATCCGAAGCACCAGATGAGCAAATTCTAATTGTTGGGATCGACGAGAAAGATATTCAAGCAGTGGGAACTTATCCCATCCCAGATGCCAATTTGGCTGCATTGGTTGAAAAACTACAGTCCTATCAGCCGAGGGCAATTGGGATTGATAATGTCCGCGATCGGGCTGTACCGCCAGGGCATGACCAGTTTACGCAGGTTTTGCAGAAATACGATAATTTGTTTGGCATCGAAAAAGCGTTACCTGACGCGGATGGCAATCTTGTCAATCCACCTGCTGCACTGCCACCCGAACGAGTTGGATTCGTTGATTTGATTCCAGATCAGGATGGAATCATCAGACGCGCTTTAGTCGGTGCTCCAACTGAGTCAGACTACAAGTTTTCACTGCCCATGCTCTTAACCGAGCGTTATCTCAATTCCGAAGATCCAGCGATCGTGATGGAAAACGGTATTGCGGATGCTGAAGCGTTCCGATTTGGGTCAACTGAATTGACTCGATTTCATCGTAATGACGGTGGATATGTTAATGCTGATGATCGAGGCAATCAATTTCTGATTAACTATCGGAGTGGCCAACACCCGTTTCATACGGTAACGCTTAGCGATGTCATGCAGGGCAAGGTGCCACCGGATTGGATTCGCGATCGCCTAGTTCTAATTGGGATCAGGGCAGTGAGTGCGGGTGATACCGAACAAGTGAGGGGCGTGGATTATGCTAAACCGATCTATGGAGTGGAGGTCCATGCCCATGTTGCCAGTCAGATGATTAATGCTGTGTTGCATCATCGCCCTTGGTTGACGGTCTGGTCAGATCCATGGGAGTACCTCTGGATTATCGGTTGGGGTATTCTGGGAATTAGTCTGGGAAGATTTTTGGTTGTGCCCTGGAAGGTACTTTTGGGGCTGGGATTGGCAAGTGTCATGCTGATTGGAGTCAGTTTTACCGCAATTACAGCAGGGGTGTGGCTGGCTGTTGTACCTGCATTCCTGGTTCTGGTGTTCAATGGCACTGGTTTGACGGCGGCCTTATTTTATCGCCATCAACAGGATTTGCAAGCTCGCCTGTCCGATCGACAACTGTTGATCGATACAACCTACACTGAAATTCACAATCATCCGGTTCAAACGTTAGCCAGAATTCTTCAGCGTGTTCGTGAAGGTAATCTTTCCCCACAATCTTTTTATGCAGATCTGGAGAGGTTAGAGCAGCAGTTACGATCGATCGAAGAATCGGTGCGGCAAAAGGTTACTCTGATGGATGATCAGTTAACGCTCCATGACGGTAAGAAGCTAGATCTGCATCGTCCTATCCATGAACTTTTGCATGAGGTTTACCGCAATACATTATCTCGCACTCAAGATTACCCTGGTTTTGCAACGCTGGTTAAGATTCCCAACTTTGAAGCAATCGAGAATCGCCGGTTGACGGTTCAACAAAGGGAAGCGATTTGTCGATTTATGGAGGAAGCGATCTGTAATGCTGGTAAACACGCTGAGAGAATGACGCGCTTAGAAGTGAGCTGCAAAACAGCAGATGGTAAAAATTGGATTCGGATTGCGGATAATGGCTGCGGAATAGACGCGGCAGGCTCAAACCAGTCCCGTTACGGCACTAAGCAGGCAGAGCAGTTAGCACATCAGTTAGGCGGTGAGTTTCGTCGTGTTGCAAATTCACCCAAAGGAACGATCTGTGAGTTAAGTTATCCGGTGTCTCGCTTTTGGCTGGACCAATTGCGGCAGTTTTTCAAATCAGGTTATGCCAGCCAGCCTTGAAAGAGAGCGACATCAGCAATTAACACGATCGTATCTTCTGTAACATAAGACAAACATCTTTCTAAGACTGAGTTGAAATCCTCTCATCTTCCTCAGGTTGCAACTCATTGACATTAATGCCAATTTCCCCGAAGTTTCTAAGGGGATTTCTAGAGAAGATTAATTCTTTTACCGTTTTTCTTGAATTGTATGGTAGATCCTTTCTAGGCTGTTGTCTTTGACTGGGCTATTTGGGGAGAGGGTTAGCGTCATGAAAATTATCTGGCTGGGGGCGATCGGTCTAATGTTCACCACAATGATGGTGGATGCTGCCAATGCCCAAGTTAGGCCCGATCGAACGTTGGGATCGGAAAGCTCACGAGTTCGGGTCGATCGTATTCCTGGCAGAGATGGCGTGACGCGAGACAGCGATGTGATCGAGGGCGGAGCAAGACGGGGTCATAATCTGTTTCACAGCTTTCGACAGTTTGATGTACCCGCAGAACGAGGCGCTTATTTCAGCGATCCCAATGGCGTTAGTCGTATTTTCAGCCGCGTGACTGGCCATGATCGATCGGAGATCAACGGAACATTAGGCGTGCTGGGCGATGCCGATCTATATTTCATCAACCCCAACGGCATTTTGTTTGGTCCCCATGCCAGTTTAGATCTGGGTGGATCGTTCACTGCCACCACTGCTAGCGCAATTCGCTTTGGGGAGGAGAGTTTTAGCGCCACTAATCCTGAAACACCGTCTGGACTCCTGCGGGTCGATCCTTCAGCGTTCTTTTTCAATCAGCTTTCCTCAGGCAATATTGTCAGTCGAGCCGCAGGAGATTCAGGTTTGCAGGTGGAAAATGGGGAAACGCTGACGTTGCTGGGTGGGGATGTGGCGATCCGAGGTGGAGCGTTGAATGCTTGGGGTGGACGGGTTGAAGTGGGGGCAGTGGCCGATAAAGGAACCGTGGAGTTGACTGAGGAGGGTAGACTGCTGTTTCCAGATGAGCTGTCACGATCCGATGTGCTGTTTAATAACGCTTTTGTAGATGTCTCATTAGACGAATCAGGTGATGTTGATGTTGTAGGCAATCTAATTGGTATCGAGAACCATAGCCTGATCAACGCTGGGATCGCTGCTGACCTCGGCACAACAAATAGTCGGGCAGGAGATATTCAATTGGATGGCAACTTGATTCGAGTTGTGCAGAGAAGTTTGGTTAAGAATGATGTAAATAGAAACTATTCTGGTAATGCTGGAGATGTTAGGATTCACAGTAATTCTCTTGTAGTCAGAGGAGGATCACAACTTACTACTAGCACTTTAGGACATGGCAATGCAGGCAATGTAGTGATTGATGCAGGTCAAGTCAGCTTTGATGATAGTGATGCTTTCAGCACCGTAACAGAAGGAGGACGAGGACGAGCGGGGAATATCGTTCTCACTGCTGATTCACTCTTCCTCTCGAATGGATCACAACTTACTACTAGCACTTTAGGACATGGCAATGCAGGCAATGTAGTGATTGATGCAGGTCAAGTCAGCTTTGATGATAGTGATGCTTTCAGCACCGTAACAGAAGGAGGACGAGGACGAGCGGGGAATATCGTTCTCACTGCTGATTCACTCTTCCTCTCGAATGGATCACAACTTACTGCCAGCACTTTTGGACGAGGCAGAGCAGGCATTGTAATCATCAATGCACAGAACCAAGTGCAGTTGCAGGGCAATGGAACTGGTATTACCAGTAGCTCAGGGGGATCAACCCGTGAAGGAGTAATCCGAGCTAGCGGTCAAGGTGGAGATGTGCGTATCAACACCAGTGACCTCTTCCTCTCAGATGGTGCAAAGCTTATTGCTAGCACCTTTGGACGAAGCAGAGCGGGCAATGTGATTATCAATGCACGAAACCAGGTGCAGTTGCAGGGTAATGGAACTGATATCTTAAGTGGTGCAGGAGGATTGTTCAATAGAGAATTGATTCGAGCCAGTGGCAGAGGTGGAGATATACAAATCAATACTGACAGCCTCTTTCTCTCAGATGGTGCAAAACTGGATGCTAGTATCACAGGAAGTGGCAGCGCAGGTAGTGTAATTATTAATGCGCAAGACCAAGTGCAGTTGGACAGTGAAGCTTTTATCCTCAATAGCTCAGGAGCAACATTTAATGGAGAATTGATTCGAGCCAGTGGCAGAGGTGGAGATATACAAATCAGCACTGACAACCTCTTCCTCTCAGGTAGAGCAGAACTTATTGCTAGCACCCTTGGACGAAGCAGAGCGGGCAATGTGATTATCAATGCACAAGACCAGATGCAGATGCAGGGTCGTCGGACTATTATCCTTAGTGGCGCAGGAGGATTATTTAATAGAAGATTGATTCGAGCCAGTGGCAGGGGTGGAGATATACGCATCAACACTAACGACCTTTTCCTCTCGGATGGGACACAACTGGATGCTAGTACTAACGGTATTGGTAGGGCAGGTAGTGTAATCATTGATGCGCGAGGCCAAGTGTATGGTAGTGGAACTAATATCTTCAGCAGTGCGGGAGGATTCTTTGATGGAGAAGACTTTAAAGCAGAAGTGATTCGAGCCAGTGGTAGGGGTGGAGATATACGCATCAACACTAGCGACCTTTTCCTCTCGAATGGAACACAACTTAATGCCAGCACCGTTGGACGTGGTAGGGCAGGCAGTGTGATTATCAATGCGCAAAACCAAGTTCAGGTACAGGGTAGTGGAACTGCTATCTTCAGCCGTTCAGGGGGTATATCTCCTAATGAAGAAGTGATTCAAGCTGGTGGCAGAGGAGGGGATGTGCATATTAGAACTGATGACCTCTTCCTCTCGGATGGGGCAAAACTGGATGCCAGCACTAATGGCAGAGGCAGAGCAGGCAATGTAATCATTGATGCACAAGACCAAGTGCAGTTGCAGGGCAGTGGAACTGATATCTTCAGCCGTGCGGGAGGAATCTTCAATGGAGAAGTGATTCGAGCCAGTGGTCAAGGAGGAGATGTGCGCATCAGCACTGGCAGCCTTTTCCTCTCAGATGGGGCACAACTGGATGCCAGCACTTTTGGCAGTGGCAAAGCAGGCAACGTTGTAATTGAAGCTGACAATCATGTTCAACTTGATCGAAGCTACATCTTTGCTACCGCAGAATCCACTGCAACTCGGCCAAGCGGCGATATCGAAATTACTGCCAATGGATTACGTCTATTCAACAATAGTGCCATTCGCACCGACGATCGCCGTCCAGGAAATGTTGAAGGTGGTGGTGGCAACATTCACGTTGATGCAAACTATGTCTTAGCGACAAATGGTAGTGATGTTCTGGCCTTTTCTCGTGGTGGCACAGGCGGCGATATTACTCTCCCCTCATTCTTTAGCGAAGGCGATGTTCGTGTTGGGCAAAATCGACTCAATCGCAATCAGCAAAATCAATTAGATCAAAACGATCGTATTGACATTGATGCATCAGGTGATGTTAGTCCCGGAATAATTGGATTAGTTACACCAGACACTAGCGCGATCCAAAACAGTCTAGCCGATCTGTCTGATACGACGATCGATCCTGATACCCTGCTGGCTAATAGCTGCATTACTCGAACGAGAGAAGGCGGCACATTTCTGATTACTGGCACTGGTGGCTTGTTGACCGATCGACCCGATGCGATTCCGCTTTCTACCTATCCGACTGATACAGTCCGCACTGAACCGGATGATGCAACCTGGCAGCCCGGAGATCCGATCATTGAGCCGCAGGGAGTTTATCAGCTACCGAATGGAGAGCTGTTCCTCAGTCAAGACTGTTCTGCTCAAGCGCCCTAGAAAATCCAAGCATCCTCTGCTTCTGAAACCTGCAACTGAATTAGCGGAAACAGTGAATGTTAACCATGACGCGTTCGCATATCTTGATGATTGAAGGCAAACCCCTTACCCTCAACATAGACCTTCAGGAGTGAATCATGTCCCGTCACTTATCTCAATGGGTTCCCAACTTGCTGATCGGTAGTTTGATCCTGACAACGGCGATCGGCCCCAGTCCTGCATTTGCCCAATCTCGTCGCTATGTTCCCCCCCGTGGTGGATCAGCCCCTGCCTCATATAGCATGGGAGGCTCTAGAACTGGCAGTTGTACAGAAGGAAACAATGCCCCCTTTACTGCGCTGGCTCCCATCAGCTATATGGGTCAAACTGCTGCAACTCGGCCAACGGTTGCCCTCTATGTGCCCGATCGCCAGCCCAGGTCCATCGAATTTCGGATCTACCAGTACGATTCTGCCGGAAAGCTACAGCCCCAGCCGCTCTACAAAACTGAATTACCAAGTCAGCCTGGAATCATGCCGGTGACGCTGCCCGCGAGCGAACCTGAACTAACCGTTGGGCAACGCTATTTTTGGCAAGCTGCCTTAATTTGTGACTCCAACCACGGATCCGAAGATTTGATTGTGGGGGCTGATCTTGAGGTTGTGCCCGATACATCGCCTGAATCAGAGCGTTGGTATGACTTATTCCAGGCGGCTCTTGATGATAATCCAGCCTCAGCCACCGATTTATTGCAGCAGTTGGCTAGCTCAGAGCGAACGGCAGGTGAGAATATGCAAAAATCTGAAGCTCCTGCGTTAGCGCATCAAACTAAGAATCCACAGCAATTCGGACAAGAGATCATAGACCTTAGCAACCAGCTCAATCAAATTGTCGCAGCAGAACACCAGCTATAGCCAATTGCCGATCAGCACAAATGCAGACCAATAGCCGGGATGAGCCGATCGATCGCTTGATTGAATTAAGCTTTTCTGGGCAGATTGCAAAATTTGTGCCTTGGTGAGGTGCGGATTCTCCAGTTCCTGATAAAACTGCTGCAATAGGGCAGTCGTCGCCTGATCATTCACAGACCACAGTGAGGCTAACACCCGTTTCGCCCCCGCTTGCGCGGCAATCCCTGCTAATCCTAATGCAGCCCGATCATCTCCCGTTGCCGTTTGACAAGCGCTTAACACCAGCAACTCCACTGGATTTTGAGCGCTCAGCTTGCGGATCAGATTATCCAGAACCGTGATCGTCAGCTTGGGTTGATCCTGGGTCAGGTTATCGCCCGTCACCAAAAACGCATCTTCTGCCTCAGCGCTAAACTTGCCATGGGTTGCAATGTGAACGATCGGATAATCCCCCGTTTCAAGCGCCTGCTCAAACCGATTCAGGGTGAATGTTTCATCTTTTAACTCTAAACTGCGCGGCAGCGCGGTCTGAACAGCCTCTAACTCTGAATCAACATGGCTCAATGCCTCAAAAGCAATATCTTTGACTTTCGTTTTCTCGGTGACTCCAGCGATGATGGCTCGCAAATGTCCATGACTAGGCCGTTTGAAGTCTGTTAGATTGATGCTGGGAGTGATCGCAATTGCATATTGCTCTACCAGGAAATGACGACCATCATACAGAGCCGCCATCGGAACGCTGCGAAAAATTCCATCCTGCACAAACACCAGCGTTTGAATGGCTTGTTGATCGAGCAGGGGTTGAAAGGGACGGATCAGCCAATCGTAAATTTGTGTGGCCAGGGTTGGATCATATCCGCCCAAGGGTGCTCCTGGCACGGCATCGCGAATTCGCTCTAACCCTTTACGATAATCATTGATAATTGATTCCAACGTAGACTTGTCGATATAGTTGCCGTTTTGATCTTTAATCCACTCAAACTGCTGAAGAATTTTGCGCTCGTTCGATTGGGCTGTGAAAATGTTGGCAATCACAGCGACTCGATCGTCCAATACCGCCGTACTGAACACCGCTGTTTGAGGCGAATTCTCAGCAAAATTGCGATCGATCGCCCCCAAGGCAGCGACTACACAGTCATTCCCAAAATAATTCTGTAACTCTGCCAGTTTGAGGTTATCGAGCGTTCGCAACGTTGAGGAGAGGTTGTCGGTAGCATCGCCTTTCGTTGGCATCTTCACTTCCGTCACGATCGCAGGCTGCTCTTGCTGAAGTCTTAATTCCACCAGCTGACGGTAGACTGGCTCAACGTTTTCCCGGAAATCAAATTGTACATCCCGACTGGTGGTTAGAATATCTTGCCGAATGGCTTCGAGGGTAGCGAGCGAGTCTTCGTAGGCTTGAATTGCCTTTTGAGGCTGCTCAGTCTGCTTGAGAATTCGTCCAGTTTGCCACTGCCAAAGATATAGACTATCTCTAGAGCCAAGCTGCTGATCGGCGGCCAACTGGGCCTGATGGGTTAGCTCTAGCGCTTTTTCAAAATTAGGCTGACATTCATATAAGTATCCCAATTCCCCTAAGGCAAAAGACTCAGCCCGACTGTCGTGAATCTGCTGAGCAACGGTAACCGCTTGGTTCAACAGCGCCTCGGATTGAGAATTGGCAATTTGACCCTCACAGTCTCGATTAGCAACCGACGGGGTGCCAAAAGGCTGCTGGCGTAATTTGGCCAGATCGATCGCAGCATAAACTTTTTCTGAATCGTCCGGTACGCTTTCCAGAAGCGAGACTGCCTGCTGAAAATCTCGGTTAAAGGGATTGGGGTCATTCCCTCGTTGGTAAATGAGCAAATTGCTTAGAATCGCTCGCAACTCCCCTGATCGATCGGCTTGAGCTTGAGCCAGTTCTAAGCTGGCATTCAAATGTTCTAGCGCTTTTTGATCAAAGTTTGCTGCCGCTGCGCGAAAGGCTTGAGCATCCTGAGTCTCCTCAATCTGCTCTGCTGAAATGGCTCGCCGATAGGCACCTTGGGCTAGACTCAGATACGCATTTCCCAAGCTACTGTGAATTGCCGTGAGATACGATGATCCCTGAAGTGACGGTGCTGTCTGAGGTTGATCGGCCAACTGCAATCCTTGCTCAAGATAGACAACGGCTCGGTCCGCTTTACCCTGTAGCCGATAAGCATCGCCTAAACTGCCGAATGCACTCAACTCTCCGATCACATCGGGCTGTGGGAGCGATCGCAAAATTCCCAATGCACTAGTTGATGCACAATCTGGCTGGCTCGATGCGCCGCAAAGAAGTTGGACAGCCTTGCTATATTGTCCCAGGCGACTATATGCCTGTGCCCGCTCACTCAACATGCGCCCAACCCGGCGCAGATTTCCCGTTTGCCGATAAGTAGATTCTGCTTGTTGCCAAGCCTGTAGTTCCTCGCTTGTCTGTCCTAAAGCTTGATAAGCTCTAGCCAGATTTTCTAGTGTCAGGGCAGTTTTCTCAGGATTATTCTCAGCCTCATAGAGTACTAATGCACTCTGCCAAGCATCCACTGCTGCCTGAAAATCACCCACCTGATAGGAATTGGCTCCCTGTTGCATTTGCTGATCTGCATTGGCAACCTGGGCCATTGCGGTTTGAAATCGAGTTTGAGGCAGAGGGACTCCTATCCCTGATGCCAACCCTAACAGAAGCCCTAATACAAATAGTAGAATAAGGCAGTATTTTGCAGTAAGCTTCTGGCAGCGACTGAACACAGAGAACCTCCAGGAGAAGGAATTGAATCGAGCAAATCAGAGTTCACTACTCTTGCTCCGGTATCCTACCAAAATTGCCAAAGATTTGAGCCATAAATGTAGCTTGATGCTTATCGTCGAACGACTGGGGACAATGTCAGTAAATAAGCTGGCTGGATCCACCACCCTCTGTCTTACCAAATGAAGCCCCGTCGATCCCACCTCCTCAATTGCCTGCCCCTATCCAACATAATCTGTCTGTTGCACTAATACCTGATCGAGATAAGCATAGCGAGCCATACTGCCGTCTACATAGCAGATATCGCTTAAATTGCCATGGCCACTATTTGCCCAAACTGTAAACTCGATCATTTCTGCCGCTGCCGCCTGAGCTGGAGAGCCGATCGCCCCGGCAAGCCCCAACGCCAACCATAATCGGAATTGAGGGCTTCTTGAGCAGGCATGATGTGGGTTGGTGAAACAGTGGGTGGAGCAAACTGAGGAGCAGCAGAGGAGGGAAGAACCACTGCCGTTGAGACGCAACCCATCAACTTCTTGGACCTCAAGCCAAGCGATCGCAGCATTGGATACTCTAGATTGCCCCAGATCGAAGTGAGCCGCTGAACGGTTAACCAATGTCAGGCTGGCAGTCAAGGGAGATCGCACATCCTGATACTCCCGGAATAGTAAGAAATTGCAAAGTTTGTCATCTGTTCTTTTCAACCAGGATCGGTGGATGCCAATATGGAATAGGCTTGCATCGACTAGACAAGGGTATAATTCAGCTCAGTCTTTTCCACCCTGATTGAGGTTCCTAGTAGCAGATCCATGTTCGAGCAAACCTTTAAAAATATTGATGATGTGCTTTGGAAGGAAGCCGGTTGCACCACAGAGCTGGATTATACCGAGCAAACTTCCTGGTTGCTGTTTCTTAAGTATCTGGATGACCTGGAGCACGAAAAGGCGCTGGAAGCTGGGCTGTTGGGCAAGTCCTATAGTTTCATTCTGGATCAGGAGTATCGCTGGTCGGCTTGGGCTGCACCCAAAAAGCAGGATGGCACACTCGATCATGACAATCCGCTGGTCGGAGATGACCTGATTGACTATGTCAACCGCAAGCTCTTTCCTTACCTGCAAGGGTTTAAGCAGCGGGCCAGCAGCCCAAATACGATTGAATATAAGATTGGCGAGATTTTTAGTGAGATCAAAAACAAGTTTCAGAGTGGTTACAGTTTGCGAGATGCGCTGGAATATGTAGATGAACTGCGGTTTTGCTCTCAGCAGGAGAAGCATGAACTCTCCCATCTCTATGAGGCGAAAATCAAAAACATGGGTAATGCAGGGCGCAATGGGGGCGAATATTATACGCCGCGTCCGCTGATTCGGGCCATGATTCAGGTGGTGAAGCCGCAGATTGGAGAGCGGATCTATGATGGAGCCTGCGGATCTGCCGGATTTTTGTGTGAAAGCTATGACTATTTACGCCAGGGTAAGCTGACGACGAAACAGCTCCAGCAGCTCCAAACTGAGACTTTTACAGGCAAGGAGAAGAAAAGCCTGGCCTATGTGATTGCGATCATGAATATGATTTTGCATGGTATTGATGCACCTAATATTATTCACACGAATACGCTGACGGAGAACCTCAGCAACATTCAAGACAAAAACCGCTTTGATGTGATTTTGGCGAATCCACCGTTCGGCGGCAAAGAGCGCAAGGAAATCCAGCAGAGCTTCACGATTAAAACTGGAGAAACGGCGTTTCTGTTTTTGCAGCATTTCATCAAAATCCTCAAAGTTGGCGGCAGAGCCGGTGTGGTGATCAAAAACACGTTTCTGTCGAATTCTGATAACGCCTCTCGTGCATTACGTCAGGAGTTGCTGACCACCTGTAACCTGCATACGATTCTGGATTGTCCGAGCGGCACGTTTATTGGAGCCGGAGTTAAAACGGTGGTACTGTTTTTTGAGAAGGGAATGCCAACCCAAAAGATCTGGTATTACCAGCTTGATCCAGGTCGCAATTTGGGCAAAACGACTGCACTGAATGACGATGATCTACGTGAGTTTGTTGAACTTCAGGCTACATTTGCTGAAACAGAAAAATCTTGGCTGGTGGATATAGCGGATATTGATCAGGAGACCTTTGACCTGTCGGTGAGGAATCCAAATAAAGCAGAAGAGTCGCCACTGCTTGATCCGCAAGAGATTATAGATGAGATTACAGCCTTGGATGCAGAGAGTGCTGAAATTTTGGCTGGGATTGGGGGAATGGTATGTCGTTGAGAATTACTAATGGGCAATTGCCAGAAGGTTGGGTTGAGAAAAAATTGGGAGATGTTTGTGAAAAAGTAGAATATGGCTCGTCCGCCAAATCACAACCAGAAGGAAAAATTCCTGTTCTGAGAATGGGAAACATTCAGAATGGCTCAATTGATTGGAAAGATCTTGCGTATACAACGAATCAGGAGGAGATCGACAAGTACTTGCTTCAGCATAATGATGTTCTATTTAATAGGACAAACAGTGCAGAGCATGTAGGAAAAACAGCAATTTATAAGAGCGAAATGCCTGCTATTTTTGCTGGGTATTTAATCAGGATACATCGGAAGAAAGATTTAATAGATGCTGATTTCCTAAACTATTATCTAAATAGTCAGACACCCCCAGCAAAGCTGGTGGCTTGATGAGTGTGACCACCCCAAGGGTGGGCGAACTTTGCTGAGGTTGTCTGTTGTTACCTAAAACTGACCACTTCGATCAGCCGCTTCCTGCTCTCGGATATAACGACGGACCACCTCCTCTTCAAATCCAACGGTTGACACAGCATATCCACGTGCCCAGAAATTCTCTCCCGCAAAATTGCGCTGATTCCCCTTGAACCGTCGGGCAATCGCAATCGCACTTTTTCCTTTGAGAAACCCAATCACCGAGGACACGGCATGTTTCGGTGGAATCTCGATACACATGTGAACATGGTCTACCGACAAATGACCTTCAATAATCCGACACTCCTTCTGTCGGGCCAATTCATGAAAAATCGGTCCTAAATATTGCCGGATTTCCAAAAACATTGTCTTGCGACGATACTTTGGCACAAACACCACGTGATACTTGCAATCCCACTTGCTGTGGGAAAGGCTTTGATACAATTCCGACATGTCTTTTCCTCCTACGGTTTGCTCAAGCCACCGTGGGAGTTACTTTAACGGGCATTCCAGGGACGCTCAAAGCTGTTCAAGTCACACTGGTCAAACCAGTGGCTTACCCTCTGGGATAAAAGACAAGTTATACGGCAAGAGAGTATGGGAAATCCATAATGAGCCGTAGTGTCAATCAAGCGAATATAAATGGCACAAAACTGAAAGGCTATCCAATTCCTCTTCCACCTCTTGTCGAACAAAAAAGGATCGTAGCGATCCTAGATGAGGCATTTGAAGGGATCGATCGCGCGATCGCCAACACCGAAAAGAACCTCGCTAATGCCCGCGAACTGTTTGTATCTATTCTTTGTACTACTATTTTTGGCGATTCTGATCAAGGGAATTGGCCTCTGACAACTGTTGCGGATGTTGCTCTAGCTAAAAAGGGCTCTATACGAACAGGTCCTTTTGGAAGCCAGCTATTACACAGCGAGTTTGTGGATGAAGGAATTGCTGTTCTGGGGATTGATAACGCTGTCGAAAATGAATTTAAGTGGGGCAAAAAAAGGTTTATTACCCCTGAGAAATTTCGTCAACTTTCTCGTTATCAAGTCAATCCTGGTGATGTTTTGATCACCATTATGGGTACTTGTGGCCGTTGTGTAATTGTTCCTGATGATATCCCTCTAGCAATTAATACAAAGCATCTTTGCTGTATTACGTTAGACCAAGCAAAATGCTTACCTGGTTTCCTGCATGCATATTTTCTCTATCATCCACTAGCACAGAAATTCTTGACAGAAAAAGCTAAAGGTTCAATCATGTCTGGATTGAATATGGACATCATTAAAAGATTGCCGCTTCGGCTGCCATCTATCTCAAATCAACAAATTATAGTTGAAAAAATTAATTCCCTTTCTCAAGATATACGAAATCTCGAAGCTATCTACCAACAAAAACTCGCTGCCCTCAACGAACTCAAACAATCGATCCTGCAAAAAGCCTTCACAGGGGAACTCACCGCCGAGAATGCTAACCAGACCATAAAAACTACCAAGGAGGGAATTGCTGCTGCATGAGCGATTTCCTTGCCCACAATGCTCTGTTTCAAGAAGTTCGTCAGTTGATTGACGAAGCCAAACAGCGTACTGCCATCAGCATCAACACAGAGATCACCCTGCTCTATTGGCAAGTGGGTAAACGCATTCAAACCGAAGTGCTGCAAGGTCAACGAGCAGAATATGGCAAACAGGTGATTGCCGTCCTCTCTCAGCAACTGACCCAAACCTATGGCAAAGGCTGGAGCGAACGCCAACTGCGCTATTGCATTCTGCTGGCCGAGGTTTTCCCCGATCGGCAGATTCTGCATACAGTGTGTGCCAAATTGAGCTGGTCGCATTTCAAGCTCATCATTGGCCTCGAAGGCCTCACAGGATGAGCCATGATGAATGAAGCTGAAACCCGTGCTGAACTGATTGATCCTGCCCTGCGGGCTGCGGGTTGGGGCGTTGTTGAAGGCAGCCGTATTCGGCGAGAAGTAATTGCGCCAGGTCGTTTAGTTGGCGGTCAAAACCGTGCCCAGCCTGATATTGCCGACTATGTGCTGGTCTATCGGGGCGAAAAGCTGGCGGTGATTGAAGCCAAAAAGCGCAGCTTACCCGATACCGCAGGAGTGGGACAAGCCAAAAAATATGCCGAAAAGCTAGAAATTCGATTTGCCTATTCCACCAACGGTGATGGCATCTATCAGATTGACAGGCGTACCGGTGCAGAAGGCTACATCAGCCAATATCCCAGCCCTGACCAATTGTGGAATGCCACCTTCAACCAACAGAACGAATGGCGCGATCGCTTTGCTGATATTCCCTTTGAAGATAAAAGCGGCACCTGGGAAGCTCGCTACTACCAACACAATGCCATCAAACATGTGCTGGAAGCCATTGCCGCAGGGCGCGATCGAATTCTGCTCACGATGGCAACCGGAACCGGCAAAACGCTCGTTGCTTTTCAGCTCACCTGGAAACTGTTTCAAAGCCGTTGGAACCTCAGCCGCCAACCCACCCGTCGCCCCCGAATTCTGTTTTTGGCCGATCGCAACATTCTCGCCAACCAAGCCTATAACGCTTTCTCAGCCTTCCCCGATGATGCTTTGGTCCGCATTGATCCCGAAGTCATCAAAAAACGGGGCAGAGTGCCCAAAAACGGCAGCGTCTTCTTCACCATTTTTCAGACCTTCATGGCCGGAAAGGATGAAGCAGGCAACCCAGTTCCCAACTTTGGTGACTACCCGCCCGACTTCTTCGACTTCATCATCATTGACGAATGCCACCGAGGTGGAGCAAGCGACGAAAGTACCTGGCGCAGCATCTTAGAATACTTCTCGCCTGCTGTGCATCTGGGACTCACTGCCACTCCCCGACGGGCCAATAACGCCGACACCTATGCCTATTTTGGCGAGCCAGTCTATACCTACGCACTCAAAGACGGCATCAATGATGGCTATCTCACCCCCTTCAAAGTTCGGCAAATCGACACCACCCTAGATGAATATATCTACAGCAGCGAAGATGAGTTGCTCGAAGGGGTAGTAGACGAAACCAGAATTTACACCGAAGCTGACTTCAATCGCATCATTGAGATTGCTGAGCGTGAACGCTACCGGGTGCAGCTTTTTATGGAAGCAATTGACCAAAACCAAAAGACCCTGGTGTTTTGTGCCACCCAGGATCATGCGCTCGCTGTACGCAACTTAATCAATCAGATGAAGATCAACACCCATCCCAATTACTGTGTACGAGTCACAGCCGATGATGGCAAACTAGGCGAACAGCACCTCAGCAACTTCCAGGACAACGAGAAAAATATTCCTACCATTCTCACCACTTCCCAAAAGCTATCAACGGGCGTCGATGCCCGGAACGTACGCAACATTGTGCTGATGCGTCCCATCAATTCCATGATCGAGTTCAAGCAAATTATTGGGCGTGGCACTCGATTATTTGATGGTAAGGATTACTTCACTATCTATGATTTTGTAAAAGCCTACGAGCACTTCAACGATCCAGAATGGGATGGAGAACCTCAAGAGCCGGTCCGGATCACCACTGCACGCACCCGTGAAGCGGAAGGCACCTACAATAAGAGCCCAGTTCCTGGAAGTACAGAGGCTCAGGACAATCCAGAAATAGAAGCTCGCCCTCGCCCTCAGCGCATCAAAATTAAGCTGGCAGATGGCAAAGAACGTACCCTTCAACATCGCATCTCTACCCAATTCTGGAGCCCTGATGGTAAACCCATGACGGCAGCCGAATTTGTAGAACGCCTCTTTGGAGACATTCCTGATCTATTTCGAGATGAAGACGAGCTGCGAGCCCTCTGGAGTCGTCCCGATACCCGCAAAGCTCTGCTAGATGGTTTGGCTGAGAAAGGCTATGGCAACGAACAACTCACCGAGATTAGCCGCTTGATCGATGCTGAAAAAAGCGATTATACGATGTACTGGCCTACATTGCCTATGCTGCTGAACCCATCAGCCGCCGGGAACGAGTGATGTCTCACCAGGCACTCATCTTTTCTCGGTATCTCGACAAACAGCAAGAATTTCTCGACTTTGTTCTTGACCAGTACATTAAGGCTATCCATTACGCAAAAGTTGCTGAAGTGATGATGCAGCTTAGGTTTTGGCTGCAAGTTGCACCCCTTCAAGCAAATCATATAACTTACTAATTCCTCTCCAGATCGTTTTCAGTCCAGGTTCATCACTCTGACTGCCCATAAAACCGCCCAGCCTTGCAATCCAACGAATTGCTTGTGCAAACGTCGGTGGCTTCTGACTCCGATTTTTCGGCTCGAATTTGCGCCGCAACAGTCGCCACTCTGCCCGACTGAGGATGCACTCACAAGATTGCTCAGGCTGCAATCGTGCCTGGTAGGTCAGCCACAAAATTCGAGTGGCAACAATCGAGTAGGTTGCTAAGGCATTGGTCAATCGAGTCCCACTCGATAACTGCAACGCTTGAATCTGACAACCTTGTTTGAGGGTGAAATGAAACCGTTCTATCAACCACCGGTGACTATACCACCTCACACATTGCCAAGCCGCTTCCACCAACTCAATCGCCAAGGTGGTTAATAACAGCCAGGTAATT
>LUGL01000143.1 GCA_002796835.1 Elainella saxicola E1
TACTCAGGTGTTGCTTTTCGATAATTCCCATGCCGTCGTTGATCTTTCAAACTCTCCAAATCCTCTGGGTTGCCCTGCACACACCAATGGGCCACACTGCKGTAGGAACATCCGATGAACGCACTGATTTCCTCATAGGTTTTCCCATCATTTCTCAATAGCAACATGAGTGCCCGTTGGCGTTGATGCGGGTCGTTCCCCTCTCGCACGACGGTTTGGAGATTTTCTTTTTGGGTTGGACTCAAATATGGTGAAACAGGCATCACAAGCTTGGAGATATGGTTCCAATTCTTATTATGCACTCTAGCTGTCGGTCAGCTTAACCGATAATCATTTGGGTGACGCCTCCGACTGTCGTTTCTTCTTCAGTAATGCCAAAGTCAACTATCAGAAGCAGTTTTATTACTGTCCTGATGCGTTCTTTACCTGTGATCCGCGCGATCGGTAGGATCGTTACATTAAGCGATATCCTGTGATTCCCCTTCAAAAGGCAGACGTTTCAAAGTGTCATCTGGGCTACCATAACAGCACTCCACTGAGCGACAGGCAAGTTTTGCCAGGAGCTGACTATGGAAACCCTACTGCGTGCCGTTTTAGAAAGCGACGAAAAAACTGATTTTCGGCAGTTTATACACCAATTGACCGAAGCACTTGGTGCGGATGGTTCTCCCATTAATCGACGCTATCTGTTGAGAAATCAAATCCTGTACGCATTTATTCACTATTGCCAGGATCAGGAAAAACCGGGCTATTTCTTGCGATCGTCCGCTTTGGGGCAATTGATTCATGCCATTCACGAAATGATTTTGGCAGAGGATGCCATCTGGTTGGTGATTCGGACTCGGATTGCCTATCAGGAAAGCTGGTGGTTGAGTGCGGATCTATCTGAGTTCAAAGCCGTGCCGATGCGAATGCTCTTAGAGGCGCGGGAACGCATCAGTGGCGTTGCCTCAGCAGGTCAGGCAAATCAGTTCGATCCGGCCTCGATTCTGGAAATCAACTTCGCGCCATTCCACCGAGACACTCCCAACATTGACGATCCGCGTAATATTGGGCAGGGGTTGGCATTTCTCAATCATTACCTTTGCGATCAACTCTCGACGAATCCAGACTATTGGGTAGAAGCGCTGTTTAAGGTTTTGCAGCGCCAGGAATTTGACGGGATTCCTTTGCTGATCAGCGATCGCATTCCATCTGCAACTCTGCTTCATGCTTCTGTCCTGCAAGCCCTGCAAAAAGTCAGTCAATATCCCGCTGAGACTCCCTATGTTACCCTCCATTCTGCCCTTCAAGACTTGGGCTTTGAGCCTGGGTGGGGCAATACGGCTGGGCGGACTTACGAAACGTTAGAATTGCTCGATCGTCTGCTGACGACGCCTTCACCGGCCTTACTGGAAGCCTTTGTGTCGCGGATTCCGGCCTTTTTGCGCGTTGTTCTGGTTTCTATTCATGGCTGGGTCGGACAGGAAGAAGTGTTGGGGCGACCGGAAACCATGGGGCAAGTGATCTATGTGTTGGAGCAGGCGCGTCAGTTAGAAAATCAGTTGCAGGCAGATGTCAAACAAGCAGGGCTGACCTGGCTGGGCATTCGTCCGAATGTGACAATCCTGACTCGATTGATTCCCAACTGCGAAGGAACGCTATGCAGCCAACGCATTGAGCGATTGGAAGGAACTGAGAACGGCTGGATTATGCGGGTTCCCTTCCGAGAGTTCAACCCAACTGTTACCCAGAACTGGATTGCAAAATCCGAAATTTGGCCTTATCTAGAATCCTTTGCCCTGGATGCGGTCCCCAAACTTGTGAAGCATCTGGGTGGCAATCCCCATCTCGTAATCGGCAATTATAGCGACGGTAATTTGGTGGCGTTTCTCTTGTCGCGACGATTCAATGCGATTCAATGTAATATTGCGCATTCTTTAGAAAAGTCCAAATATCTATTCAGCGATCTCTACTGGCAAGAATTGGAACCTCGCCATCATTTTTCAGCCCAATATACTGCCGATTTGATCAGTATGAATGCGGCAGATTTCATTATTGCCTCCTCCTATCAGGAAATCATGGGTACACCGGATGCGATCGGCCAGTATGAGTCCTATAAGTGTTTCACGATGCCACAGCTCTATCATGTGGTAGATGGCATCAATCTATTCAGCCCTCGATTTAATGTTGTGCCACCGGGAATTAATCCATCGCGCTATTTCCCATATTCCCAACAGAAGCAGCGTAACCAGCAGCCCCACGAATCAGGTTCGGCCAGCCTGGGTCAACAGGTGCATGCGCTGCTTTTCGATCGCCAGGATGATGCGACTTTCGGCAGGTTAGCTGATCCGGGAAAACGCTCGATTTTATCGGTGGGATCCATCAGCCAAAGCAATAATCAAACGGGATTAGTGGCTTGGTTTGCTCAGGCCCAGGCTGTCCGAGAGCGCTGTAATTTGATCCTGATTACTAATAAACGGCATGCCTCGGAAGCAAGCACCTCTGAAGAAAAACAGGAGCTAGAAAAATTACAGACGCAAATTCACCAATATCAGCTCCAGGGGCAAATTCGCTGGATTGGAAAGCAGCTCCAGAGTCATGAAATGGGTGAAGTTTACCGGACTGTGGCCGATCGTCAAGGCATCTTTATCAACTTTGCTCGCTTAGAGTCATTTGGGCGCAGCGTTTTAGAGGCAATGGCGTCGGGCTTACCAGTCTTTGCCACTGAATTTGGTGGCCTTGCTGAAATTATTCAGGATGGCGAGAACGGTTTTTATATCAACCCGACCCATTTTGAGGAGACGACTCAAAAGATTGCGGCATTTCTGCAGGATTGTGAAACAGAGCCGCAGGTTTGGCAAAGGTTTTCTGAACAGGCAATTCAACAGATCGATCGACATTGCAACTGGCAGACCCATGTCAAACAAGTATTACTATTTGCCAGAGTTTATGGCTTTTGGGATTACATTACTCGCAATAGCCAGGAATCGTTGCAAGAATATCTCAATGCCTTGTTCCATCTACTCTATAAACCTAGAGCCGCAGCTATTTTAGAGCAACATTGGCAACAATAAGGGGAAAATGAGGGGAAAGCGTCAACATGAGTCAGCCCACAAGTCATTTCCTAGAACCTCTAGAAGAGTCCGCTGTGTCAGTGTCAAAATCTGCCCAGAGCCTGACCTACACGGATTGGGTGTTAATTGAGCAGGGCTTTGATCCACAGTTGCTCCAGGCGAGAGAAACGGTCTTTACGATCGGCAATGGTTATTTAGGCACCAGAGGCAGTTTTGAGGAAGGCTATCCTCATGCCATGTCTATGACGCTGATTCATGGTGTATATGATGCAGTTCCTGTTGTGTACACTGAGCTGGTCAATTGTCCAGATTGGCTGCCATTCACCATTACGTTAAATGGAGATAATTCATCGAGAAGCGTAGAACGATTTCGTTTAGATCAGGGAGAAATATTATCCTATGAACGGCGGCTCGATTTACGCTATGGATTACTGCAACGATCGATCCGCTGGCGGAGCCCCAGTGGCAGGACGATCGATTTTCAGTTTGAACGATTTGCCAGTTTGGCTGATCCGCATATTGTCGCCATGCGCTGCCAGATTACCCCGATCGACTGGAATGGCGAAATTAAGATACAGGCGAGTATTAATGGCTATGCCGAAAATCAGGGCTTCAATCACTGGGAATTGCTGAATCAAGTTCAAACCGAAACCGACAGTACGGATGATGCTCAGTCCAGACCGGCCATCTGGTTATCCGCCCGGACCCGCCAATCTCAAATCGAGTTAGGCATTGCAGCTAAGTTAATCCTGACGGGAACAGAGGCGACTTTTCAACTGGAAAGTGCACCGGGTTATCCCACGCTGACGGCAACTTATCAGGCTGCGATCGGACAAACGGTCTTAGCAGAGAAGATCGCGACTATTTACACTTCCCGTGAGGTAGACAATCCTCTGGAAGTCGCTCGCAGCAAATTGACTTTGCCGACTTATTCAACCTGTTGGCAACAGCATCAACCCGCTTGGGATGCCGTTTGGCAGAATAGCGACGTGCAGATTGAAGGGGATATTGAAGCACAGCTTGCCGTTCGATATAACCTGTTTCAACTGCTGATTAGTGCGCCTTTTCAGGATCAGCAAGTCAGTATTCCCGCTAAAACCTTATCAGGCTTTGCCTATCGAGGTCATGTTTTCTGGGATACGGAAATCTTCATGCTGCCTCTGTTTATCTTCACCCAACCTGAAGTAGCGCGTCATCTACTCACCTACCGCTATCACACGCTGGCAGGAGCCCGTCGTAAAGCTCGCAGTTATGGCTATCAGGGAGCCATGTTCGCATGGGAAAGTGCTGCTACGGGCGACGAAGTTACACCACGCTGGGCCTTGCCCTCCGATCCTTACGGCAGCGATATTCGCATCTGGTGTCGCGATCGCGAAATTCATATCACGTCTGATGTGGTCTATGCCATCTGGCAATATTGGCAGGCAACCCATGATGATGAGTGGATGCGGGATTATGGCGCAGAGATTATTCTAGATACCGCCGTTTTTTGGATGAGTCGCGTTGAGTGGAATAGTCAGCTAGAACGCTACGAAATACGAGAAGTGATTGGAGCCGATGAATACCATGAGCATGTGAACAATAATGCTTTCACGAATCGTATGATCCAATGGCATTTAGAAAAGGCGATCGTTATCGATCAGTGGCTAAAAAACACCTTGCCTGATCAGGCTGCTGCACTAGAGCAAAAATTAGGGCTCACGTCTGAATATCGCCAACGCTGGCAGCATATCGCAACGCATCTCTGGATCCCTTACTCTTCAGAGACAGGATTTATTGAGCAGTTTGAAGGGTTTTGTGCCCTAGAAGATATTCAATTGTCAGATTATGAATCGCGCACTCAGTCGATGCAAACCATTCTGGGAATTGACGGGACCAACAAACGGCAAGTGTTGAAACAGCCCGATGTTTTGATGTTGCTCTACCTGATGCGGCAATGGCAGGAGTTTCCCTATAGTGCCGATCGCTTAAAAACCAACTGGGACTATTACGCGCCTAGGACGGATATCACCTTTGGTTCATCGCTTGGTCCGGCCATTCATGCCATCTTGGCGGCGGACGTGGGGGATGCCACTGCGGCCTATCGGCATTTTAGACAGGCGGCATGGGTGGATTTAGAAAATACGAGAGGCAATGCGGCAGAGGGGATTCACGGAGCCTGTGCGGGTGGGGTGTGGCAGGCGATCGTGTTTGGATTTGCTGGAATTCACATTCAGGATGGTCAACTGGTGGCATCGCCGCACCTGCCTGCCCATTGGACAAAACTTGCCTTTAAATTACGTTGGTGTGGTAACTGGTATCCTTTTGAGTTTACTAATCAATCGACTCAATCATTGACCAACCCATCACTTCAATCTAATCATTCTAACCCGAACATTTTGCCGTCTCATCTAGAAAACAATCAAAAATCCCATTCCTCTACCATGATGCTCACTCTACAAGGCGCAATTTTCGATTTGGATGGTGTACTCACTGATACTGCCGAATATCACTATCGTGGCTGGCAACGTCTAGCCGATGAAGAGGGTATCCCATTCGATCGTCAGGCTAACGAGGCGTTACGAGGCATTTCTCGCCGCGAATCCTTGCTGAAGATTATTGGCGATCGCCCCTATTCAGAAGCGCAGATTGAAGAAATGATGGCTCGCAAAAATCGCTACTATCAGGAATTGATTCAGTCGATCACCGCTGCTGATTTGCTGCCTGGAGCATTGCCCTTGCTGAAGGAACTGCGTCAGCTGGGTTTGAAGGTGGCGATTGCCTCAGCCAGTAAAAATGCCCGTACTGTCGTTGAAAAATTGGGGATTGCTCAATGGACGGATGCGATCACAGATGGTTATAGTGTCGATCGGCCTAAACCTGCCCCAGATCTGTTTCTCTATGCGGCTAACCAGCTCAACCTACCGCCTGCTGCCTGTGTCGTGTTTGAAGATGCAACGGCTGGAATTGAAGCAGGTTTGGCTGCAGGGATGTGGACGGTAGGGTTGGGCCCCGTGGAGCGGGTGGGGAATGCCCATGTTGTACTGTCAGGGTTTGCAAACGTAAGTTGGGCAGATATTGTCTCTAAATTGCAGCAGCATCTCACTGCTCAAAAGTCTGCATAAAAATTGCATGATCCTTCGGAAGGAATAAAAAAATTTACGTTGAATATGCTTCTATGGGCTTTATGTGATTGATGAACACCCGTTCGACATTGGGAGGATCGGATGTTTGGACTGCGATTGAATGCCGGGAATCTGCCCTATCCTGATCCGATCCATCCCATCGTGGTTCACTTTGTCATTGCGATGGTGGTTTTCTCGTTTTTGCTGGATGTGATTGGGTACATAACTCGGAATCACCGTCTATTTGAAGTGAGTTTCTGGAATTTGTTTGTCGCTGCGATCGCTATTTTTGTTGCTATCTTATTTGGACAATTTGAAGCAGGATTAGCCCAACCCTATGAGGCTGCCCAATCAACCCTGAGTCTGCATACGCTGACAGGCTGGTCACTGTCTGCCTTTCTGGTTGCCATTACTGCATGGCGGTTTATCATGCGCAGACGCAATCCCATTAAAATTCCAGTTGCCTATTTAGGATTTACAACCCTTCTAGCCTGTTTAGTGCTGTTTCAGACCTATTTGGGCACGAGATTAGTTTGGGTCTATGGGTTGCATGTTGAGCCAGTTGTTCAGGCAATGAAGTAGGAGAGGTGGGGCATGGTTGTGCTGCTGGTTGATGCCGGAGTTCCAGTGGGTGTGAATCAGCTCCCCTATGAGATACCGCTCCATCCGAATCTGGTTCATTTCACATTAGGACTATTTATCATTGCCATTCTTTTTGATATTGCCGGGGCGCTTTTTCCGTTGGAGCGTCCCATTTTCAAATTTCTGGCGCTACCGGCCTTGCGGCAGGGCTTCTTTGAGGTGGGGTGGTATAACTTACTGGCAGCGGCGATCGTCACTCTCTTCACGGTAGCGGCTGGTTTTTTTGAGTTGATGCTGGCAGACCCACCCAAGGATCAACTCAGTGCGTGGGGCATGGATGCAAACACGATCCTGTTGCTGCACGGCTTGAGTGGAATTTTGCTATTTGGCGTGATCCTGACCATGACGATATGGCGAGGGCTTCAACAGTACCGCTGGCGCAAAGATCAGGCAAGGAAGGTGCAGTGGATTTATCTTGCCGTTGGGGTGCTGATGCTAGGTCTTTTGTATGTCCAGGGCACATTGGGTGCTCAATTGGGCGATGAATTTGGGGTGCATGTTACGGCAGCGAATCTGGTGCGTCAAGGGCAAGACCCCAATCAGGTCTTGAAATAACTGCTTGAGCAATTTGAATCTATTAACTCTGAATCGTACCAGCTTTGAATCTACCAACAGAGATAGAGCATTTGCAGCCATTTTCATTATTCTGATTGAATGGACTCCCCAGAGGCAAGCAGATGGCAAACCCTGTCTATCAAACCGTGATTGTGGGTGGCGGATTCACCGGATTGTTTACAGCACTCCATCTTAGCCATCAGCATTATCCTCGCTCCATTGTCCTGATCGATCAGAACGATCGCTTTTGTTTCAAGCCTCTGCTCTATGAGTATTTTAGTGGTGAAATGAGCGCTGATCAGGTGGTGCCAAGCTATGAAGAACTGCTGAAGCATAGCGGCGTTGTTTTTGTACAAGATACAGTCCAGTCGATCGATTTACAGCAAAAACAGGTGCAGTTGATCGGAGGAGACCGCTACGTCTACAGCAATTTAGTCCTTGCTTTGGGAAGCGTTACGGGATATTTTGGGGTAGAAGGTGCGCAGGAGCATGCATTGCCGTTTCGAACGCAGGAAGATGCAATTGCGATCGATCGTCATTTGCGAGACTGTTTACAGCAGGCGATTCACTTAGAGGATGCGGCACAGCGCCGTCAACTTCTCACGGCAGCGGTGATTGGAGCGGGTCCTTCTGGAGTTGAGATGGCGGCCACGCTGGCAGATTTGCTGCCTCAGTGGTATCAGGCCTTAGGGGGCAATCCGGCAGAGGTCAGAGTTCTGCTGGTCAATCATGGGGTTGAAATTCTCAAAGGAGACATTAATAGCGAGTTACGAGAAACGGCTGAAGCGGCCTTGAAACGTCGGAATGTTCCCGTTGAATTTCTTCTGGGTGCGGAAGTAACGGCTATTCGACCAAACCGATTGGAGTATAAACATAATCAGCAAACTCATATCGTTGATGCTGCAACAATTATCTGGACAACAGGAACAAATACGCATCCGCTGATTAAAACGCTGCCAATTCCGGATGAGCATCGAGACAAACATGGTCGTTTGAACGTGACGCCGACGCTGCAGCTTCCCGATTTTCCAGAAGTATTTGCGGGCGGGGATTGCGCTGTGGACTTGCAGCCCGCGCCACCGCATCACGATAGCTATGAGCCGCCAGAACATCAGGCTGACCAGAGAACGAGCAGCGATGAACAGCACCCAGAGCTACAGCCATTGCCACCCACGGCTCAAGTCGCCTATCAGCAGGGATATGCGATCGCCTACAATTTGCGCGCCTTGGCATTAGGTTATGCGATGAAACCAGCCAGAGTCAGCATTCGTGGCACATTGTTGAAAGTGGGTTTAGAGGAAAGTATCGCCAATATTTTCAATCAAGTGGAGGTAACCGGAGAACTCGGCCATCTGATTCGGCAAGGAACCTATTTAGAGCTACTGCCCACTCCTTTACATGACTTCAAAGCTACCACAGAATGGATCAAACAAGAGCTGTTCGAACGTCATGCTGGCAGTGGGTTGAAACAGGTGGCAAAAGCTGCTGGAATTGTGGGTGGTGTGGTTGCAGGGGCGATCGTTGCTCAGAAAGTGCTGAACGCATTAGGGAATGATCATCACTCTGAAACTTAGCTCTGAGAACTAATTCTGAAACTTAACTCTGAAACTTCAATATGTGGATAAAACTTTATCAGTTATTGGCAGATGGTCCCTTTCCCGATCCGCAACGTCTGGGTCAGGCTGCTTCAGATGCGCAAGCAGATCCCCTGGTGGACAAAGGGGGAGAAGTCACGGTTTATATTGGCGCATTTTTATTGATTGCCGGAATTGCGGCATTGGTGGGTGTCTTCAGTCGGCGAGTCGAACATGCAATTTTTACGGCATTCGGGCTAAGTGCAGTTTTTATGATCTTTTTACTCTTCATCAACCATTCAGCCACGAGATGATCACTTGAGGATGTCGAATGCTGTCCATCTCATAAAGGGGGCTTGAAAAGCTAAGCAACTCAATAAAATAGCGGTGTGTACACAGTAGCTGATTGATGGAAAGGGTCGGGAGGCATTCGAGCCCCAATGGGCTGAGTTTACATTCTCGATCGAAAAATCAAGCCATAATAGTTTTGATAAACTCAAAATTTCCTGTCAATCTGGCCTTTTTTCCCTATGACTGAAACTCCCGTCACAACCCATTCTACAAGCCGCACCGAACATACGCTTCAGTTGGCCGATCGCACCATCCCCTATGTGGCCCTGGCAGGTTGGCAGACGTTGTTTGAACGTGAAAAGCCTGTAGCTGATATGTTTCATGTTGCCTATCTGGCTCAAGCGGATCAGGGGAAGGCACGACCTTTGACGTTTGTGTTTAATGGTGGACCGGGAGCTGCTTCTGCCTATTTGCATATGGGCGCATTGGGACCGCAACGCATTTATTTTGATCCGAATGGCAGTTTGCCCAGACCGCCCGTCAGGCTGGTGGATAATTTGGAGAGCTGGCTGAGTTTTACAGACCTAGTGTTTATTGATCCGATCGGCACAGGGTTTAGCCGTAGCTCAGAGGCCGAGAAGGACAAAAAAGAGTCGGATGAGAAGGCGGAGAAGTCAGAGAAGAATCAGGATGAAAATGCACCACCCAAGGAGACCAAGTTTTGGGAAGTAGAGCGGGATTTGAATGCGCTGGGTGAATTTATGCAGCGCTTTTTGTCGCGGCATCAACGCTGGTTGTCACCCATTTTTATTGCAGGAGAAAGCTATGGCGGTTTTCGAGTGGCGCGTCTGGCCCGTAAGTTGCAGCAAGATTTTGGCATTGGCCTATCGGGAGCAATCCTGATTTCGCCTGCGCTGGAATTTAGTTTGCTGGATGGTGGCAATGATTATAATTTGACGGCCTGGGCAGTCTTGTTGCCCTCATTCGCTGCGGCTGCGGCCTATCACGATCGGGTACAGTGGGCAGGAGCAACAGGCGATATCGCGGCTCATAGAGCGGCAGCAGAACAGTTCGCCCGCAAAACGCTAATTCCAGCTCTGGTGATGGGAGATGCATTACCGTTAGCAGAACGTCAGGCGATCTATGCCCAGTTAGCCGGGTTGATTGGTCTGCCGGTTTCATTGGTGGAACGTCATGCCGGACGAATTGATATTGGCTTATTTGCCAGAGAACTGTTGCGCGATCGGCAGCGAATTGTCGGACTGTATGATGCCTCGTTGGTGGCTATCGATCCATTCCCCGATCGGTTGTTTTATGAAGGGGCAGATCCGACATTAGAAGGAATCGATCGGTTATTTACAGGGGCTATCAACAGCCATTTACGCGATACGCTGAAGGTAGAAACCGACTTCACCTACGAGCTGCTGAATTTTGAAACCTTCAAGGCCTGGAAGTTTGATCCGAAGGGTGAATTAAAGCAGGGCTTCATTGGTGCGGTGGATGATCTGCGGGTGGGTATGACGTTGAACCCCTATATGCAGGTTTACATTACGCATGGCTTTTTCGATCTGGTCACGCCTTATTTTGCCTCGAATCATTTGGCCGATTTGATGAAGTTGCAGCCTGAAATTCGATCGAACTTGACGCTGAAGCATTATCGGGGAGGCCATATGTTTTATAGCTGGGATGATTCGCGGCAGCAATGGTTCGCAGAGATGGCGGCTTTTTATCGGCGATCGTTAGGTGCGTAGGAGCCTACTGTAAAAAGGCGAGAGCGGCAGGCTCCTGGTATGAGAGAATGAAGTTTTCATGAGATTAATTTATGCCCGCAGCTTATATCCAAGATGAAGCCGAGTTTGATGCGCTCCTGAGCGCAGAGTCCTTGTTGGTGGTAGATTGTACTGCGGCTTGGTGTGGCCCCTGCAAACTGATTGCGCCCTTGATCGATCAGCTTGCCGATCAATATAACGATCGCGTCAAAGTCTTGAAATTGGACCTGGATGCTAATAAGGAAGTGGCGAAGCGATATGGCATTCGCAGCATTCCGGCGGTGATGTTTTTCGTCAAAGGCGAAGTGGCTGAAACCCTGATTGGCGCGAAAAAATATGAAGACTACGACGCTGCGCTGAATCAATATCTGGGCTGATCCTATCCAAGGTGATGCAGTGTCCTGATCCTATTCAATCGTTGCCCTAATTCAAGTAGGGGTTGCAAAGGGCTGCCTGGACGATCGAACGGTTTGAGAGGTCTGTTGGTTTGAGTTTAAGCAGGAGCAAGCGATGAGTCAGCTCAAAAGTAAGTTGGCTAAAGCAAAGAATCTCGGTGTACTGCGCAACACACTGGAGTTCAATGATTCCCTTAATTTCAAGAACCGGCAAGACCTCTATCGTTTCTCCTTACGTGCAAGTGATACTGTAAGCTTGGTTCTGAAACAACTTCAAGCAAATGTAGATTTAGAATTAATTGATAAAAGTGGACAACAGATTGCGATATCTAAACGAGGTGCTAGACGTAACGAAAAAATTAAAGCAAATCTAGATTCAGGGACATACTACGTCAGGATTTTTCATGAGAGCGGTCAAACGTCATATCGCTTGAAAATTCTAGGTTCTGGTTCTGAAGTCACTTCACTCAGTGCTGAAGAACAACAAATTCTCGATACGCATAATCGATATCGCCGAGAGGTGGGTGTGCCGCTTCTAACCTGGTCCAATGAATTAGAGGATGCTGCCCGAAAATGGGCAAATCATCTGGCTGCTTTGGGTGGTAACACGCTAGAGCATGATAGTAATTCAGGCGATCAGGGAGAGAATTTGTGGGCAGGCAGTGCCGGAGCTTTCACTGTTATTGATGCTGTAAATCTATGGGGTTCTGAGAAGCGATTTTTCCGCCTAGGCACATTTCCCGATGTCAGTACGACTGGAGATTGGACAGATGTGGGGCACTATACCCAAATGATTTGGCGAAAGACGCTGCATTTAGGCTGTTCTAGAGTGACGGTAGGCGGCAATGATATTTTGGTGTGTCGCTATAGTCCTTCAGGCAACTATATTGGGCAACCAGTTTTGTAGCCTTGTCAGATTTATGCTGCTTCATGAGCTGCCATAATATTGGAAACAAAATGCACCAAGTATAGGCCGATCGCCCATGAACCTCGATAGAGCCATTTTTACGACGCCATGGATTACGGTTAAGGAATCACTCAGAGGCTTCCAATATTTGGAGCGAAAGGGCAAGGATTCAGTTGCGGTCTTTTTACTAAAATGTTCTGTTGAGTTTTTGGGGCAGTACGAGGTGTTGATTCGACAGCAACATCTCTGTGTAGATAATCAAGAAGTGGATGGAAAATTCAGGTTGTTTGCCTGTCCTGTGACAGGTGCATTGGAAGCAGGAGAATCACCAGAAGTGGCCGCTCAACGAGAGGCTTATGAGGAAACGGGCTATGCAGTTGAGGTTTTACCCTTGGGCCGATATATCGTGGGCACTCAAGTCAATGAGATTTGCTATCTATACTATGCAGATGTTACAGGCATGGAACCTGATGAGCCCCAGCTAGATGGCACTTATCTGGAGTCGATCGCTCATAATGAGTGGCATCCGTTGGAATACCTGGCAGATTGTGATTATTCGGCTTGTCAAATCGGGTTTTTGAAGCTGCAAAAAATCCTCTGAAAAACAAGCTAATCTAATTCTAGAGCTGAGCAGCAACTGTTGAAGATTATGACAACTGACTATTCAGGCTGGGTGAAAGAGCATCAGGAGTATCTGACTAAGCAAAGCGAGATGTTGCAGGATGTCATTAACCGGATGGCCAGCAACTCACTGATGGTGAAGCAGGTTGGATTGACAGTTTGGTCTGCGATCGTCGGTTTTGGCTTCCAAAATAAGAATCCTGCTTTATTTATTCTGGCATTCATCGCTTTTGCCCTATTTGGGTTACTGGATATTTATTACTTGAGTCTTGAGAGCTACCCCTGTTAAGGTGAGCGTTTGTACTGTTATGGTTGATTGAGTATTTTATACCAATTTAATTTGAAGCTGCATAGAATAGTGCTTCTAGAATAAAATTGTACGATGATACCGAGATGACTTGTTCCTCTGTGACTTGGTCAAACAACGCTTGAACCCGTTGACGTAATGCTTGTAACGATGGGAATATCTCATTCTTCAGTGGTTGTTTGAGCAGTTGCCAGAATCGTTCAATCGGGTTCAACTCAGGACAATGCGCTGGTTGCACTAAAGGAATGATGTTCTCCGGCCAGCGAATCGTCGATGCCATATGGGCTGGTGCTTGATCCAACTGTAAAATCGCCCACTCTTCCCCTAATTCCTCGGATAGCCAGTCTAGAAACGTCTGAAAACACGCCCCATTCAGCTTTTCATACTCGTGCAACCAACAATCCCCACTCAATGGAGCAATTGCCCCATAAATCCAGAAATTCTCACGTCCCCATTGCACTTTCACTTTGGGCTTGATGCCTTTAGCGGTAATCACCTTGCCCTGCTGGGTCTTGAGTCCAACACGGGTTTCATCTTGACACAAATAATGGATGACCTTGCCCTGAGCCAGCAGACTCTCTAACAGCACTAGGGCTGCTCCAAGGTTTTTTTAAAGTTCTCTACCGCTTGCGGGTCTTGCCGATAACTCATAGGACGAGCCACTTTCAGCTTGGCTCCTAGACGATACCTCACCCATTGGTAAACCGTTGCGTATTTCACCGTTACCCCGTGTTTGATCTCCAACCATTCCACGATTTCACCATAACTGCTGAACCCTTCTGGCCTGTTGAGTTGCTGCTGCAAATCTGCCAATACCTCATCACTGAGCTTGCGCACTGCTCCAGGGGCTTTGCGGATTTCTAACAGCCCTTTGAGTCCGTCATGGCGGTATTGTTGGAGCCATCGGGTCACAGTTGAGGTATCGCGACCCAAGCGCTGTGCGATCTCTTGTTGCTGCTTCACCTGCCCGCTTTTGACCCACCACAGCATTTGGAGCTTCTCTTTATGGATTGCCTC
>LUGL01000144.1 GCA_002796835.1 Elainella saxicola E1
TGGGAAATTTGTTTAGCCAATCGGGGGGTTGAGGTCATGATGATGCGAGCATCGACTTCCAGGGGACAAAAGGTGGTTCCACCGGCACTTGTTTGGTACACATGCCGAGGCACTTCTACTGTTCCATAAGGGGTTTGATAGGTTTTGGGCAATTGTCCTTTACTCGTCCAATTCATCCTGCCCATTTCAATAGCACTGCCATCGGTATCAAACTGTTTGAGAGCTTCTCCACTGGCCAGTGTTCCTGCTTCATTCAGTACTGATTGGATGGTTTCTTCGGTGTCTAGAAAGGATTGACTCAGAGGAATGGTGATTTGAAGAGTGATTAACTCCGTTGTACTCTGGACAATGGTTGCAGTCATTCATCTCCCCTCCACAAGACTTGAAAGAAAACCTATCTCCAGAGCATATCAGGTCTTATCGCTCACATCAAATTTTAGTCAAACCCTTCCAATAATCGATTGGCCTCTTCCTTTTCAGCGCTCTCAGCACCCGAACTTCCTCGCTGTCCAATCGCTTCTGCTGTCGTTGATCGTAAACTCAGCGTATAGCTGCCCGTTTCTCCAGCATTCCGGGAATTTGCAATGATTATATAATTACCCGTTGCAGGTAATACGATCGAAATCTGAGCATTTCTGCTGTTATCAGCATTGTCATTCTCAGCAATCTTATTTCCGCTGGAGTCAAGCAAAAGCAAATAGGCATCAAACGCCTGACTCGCCAGATCGATGACTACCCTTTGTCCTGCGGTTCCCTCAAATGGATGGGCTGCAAAATAACTGCCGTCCTCCATCACCTCACTGTTGCGATCGAGCTGACCTTCGACCGTGAGCGGTTCAGTGCTGTTAGCAGTTTGAGCTAGAGCAGGGCGATCGCCCTCAGTCAGCATGACCGGAACAATTGCCACCAAACAAACCGTAAATAGAGCCGAGTAGATCGATCGCATAATCAAACATCGATAGGAGGGATCACTTACCTTATATTCCTAGACTTGATCCAGTTATGCAAGCTTCAGCAGCGATCGATTGGGTTGAGGGAATCGGCATTCAGGGATTTGGGGCGATCGCCTTGCCCCAGATACTCGTCATTGAGTATTCTTGCCCGATCGTCCTATTTCAGAGGTTCGTCATTGAGTATTTGAACTGAGCCGTCCTATCTCAGAACCTCATCGTCCTATTTCAGAGGCTCATCATCCTATCTCAGAACCTCGTCGTTGAATGTTTGAACCTCGTCATCCTATCTCAGAACCTCGTCGTCGAGTATTTGAACCTCGTCGTTGAATGTTTGAACCTCGTCATCCTATCTCAGAGATTCGTGGTTGAGTGTTTGAACTTTGTCGTCCTATCTCAGAACCTCATGGGTGAATGGTTTGGCTCGATCGATCATGGAGGTTCATGGTTGAGTGTTTCGATCGCTCAAGTTCAAGTCATTTTGCTCGATATTGATTGATCCCTTCGGTTGCGCTCCGCTTCACCCCCAACCAAGTGTATCGGCTATGGTTGAAGCACTGCGAAGAATCTTTGGTAGGAAATAAGGGACACGCTATGGCACCTATTGGTGGGTTTAAGCAAGCCTGCTGATAAGCAGAGTAATTGTTATGGCGGAGATCAAAGTTGTCCAAGTGGTAATGGAGATTGCCGTTTCTGAATCACACCCTACTTTACGAGATATCGCGTAGGCATTTCCTGCACAGGGGACTGCTGAATATAGGATAGCGATATTTGCTACTATACCGGTGACGCTAAACAGTTGTAGCAACAGAAAGGTGCAGATCGGCATAATCACTAGTTTTAGACCGCTTGCATAAGCTGTAGCGGTAAGTTTTTGCCACTTCAGTTTTTGCCACTGAATAGTTGGGTCTAAACTTGCGCCGACAGATAGCAGATTAAGTGGTGTGGCAGCATTGCCAAGATAATGCAGATATTGCTCTACTGCTGCAAAGTCAGAGAAGTGAACATTCAGTAAGCTGAAGGTCATGCCTACAGTAGTACCTAAGATGAGCGGATTTTGCAGGAATGCTTTTGCAATTGGAATAATCTTCTTTTGTGGTTTACTACCATAGTGATTCATAACCAGGAAAAGAATGATATTAGAAAGCACAAGAGTACAAGCAACGAATACTCCGGCTACAGCTACTCCCGTCTTGTCATACAGTAAGCCAGCTAAGGCGAGAAAAATATATGAGTTGGCGCGTAAGCCTCCCTGAAAAATTGAAGCGAAGATTCTAGCATCTACCTTAAAGACCAATTGAGTCAGAAAGAGAACGGTAGCAATTGCAAAAGTGGCACTAGTTGTTGCAATCAGCGCAACTGATAAACCAGAAATCGAGAAGTCAGCTCCGTTGACGATAATTGCAAATAGTAAAGGAGCAAGCAAGTTGTAGGTTAAAGCTTCGGCGAATTTCCAAGAATTTTCACTTTGGATAAACCACTTTTTGAGAAGGTAGCCTGTGGTGATTAACAGAAAGACTGGTAGGATTTCAAGAAATACGCTCAGCATAGTTAATCTCTGTTACTGCTCGAAGGATTGATCTTTGAGATTTCTATTGCAATCGAAAATAGATTGGAGAATGAAAAAGAAACGCACGAATGAAGAGGGAGACAGCCTCAAAGCTACAGCGCCGTAAGGCTGAAAGTAAGCTTCAGGGATGACTCACCACTGAGATGAGTGCTCTACTTGCTTCCGAGATTTTGTAGGCTTTCAGATTGGATTGGGGTAGATTTGATCTGGCTCGATCGGCGCATTAGCTTATATCCGCCAGCTCCCCCTACAACCAAAATTCCTAGAGCGCCTGCACCATACATCCAGATTGAGATGGATCGATCGCCCTTTTCGTCCAGCTTAGATTGGGTTTTAGAAATGTAAGACTCAACATAGGGGAACTTTGAATTGATGTCGCGGATTTTTTGGAATGTTTGCAGCGCTAGCCGAAACTTCTCTTGCTCAAACTGTTCAATTCCCTCGGTATATTGCTGAGAGAGGTTGCTCTCCATCGGCTGAATATTTGCTTCTTTGAGAAATTCAGTTGCAACACCAATGGGAATTGCAAAGTTAACACCTTGAACAGTATCTCCGGTCCTTGGATCGATTTTGCTAAAGGTGGCAATGCCAATTACCTCACCATGCTGGTTTAGCACAGGTCCACCACTGTTGCCGGGGTTCATATCTGTGTTCGTTTGCAGTGCATTCCATCCATCTGGCATGGTTTGACGAGCGCTTACTAATCCAGAGGTTAAAGAAGGTTCGATCGCCTTGTCAGCACTGAGAATAGCTCCGCCTGGATACCCTAAAACATAGAGCGCATCCCCAGTTTCCAGATCATCATCTTGGCCCAATTTAGCAGTTGGTAGATTATCGGCTTCAATTTTGAGGATTGCGACATCTTTACCGGGAGCAGGTTCGCCAATTTTCTTGATGGTGCTAACGTAGCCTACTTTAGAGAAATCTGCATCTGCACTGGTTGGACCAATTGCCGTATAAATCTTTGTGTCGATATCACTAATCTTCATGTGGTTTGCATAGTATTCCAGACTACCCTCCTGGCAGAGCTGGTTAAATTCGCGGGTGCCCATAATTTGCCCGATTGCATCCTGATAGTCACCCAGATCCTTCCAAGCTTTCTCGCAATTGCTGATAACGATTTCCTTCAGAGAAGTTCCAGCGAGTTCTTGCTTAAGCTGATCGCCTTCACTAGTGACAACATGAGCATTAGTAACAATGTATCCATCTTCCGTAATGATAAATCCCGTTCCTTGGCTGACTACTTTTGGATTATCACGAATGATTTCGTCAGTTGGCTGCATGTACTCCAGCGGATTCTTAAAAAGTTCCTCAATCACTTTGACCAGCAATTGTTCGTCAGTTTGAATCTGAATTCGACCCTGCTGGATCTGCTGTTTCAATTTACCGAGAATTTTTCCGAACGTCTCTTTGGGCAGCTCGTAGTCTGGAACGGCGATTTTTGCTTGATGAGTCGCTTGAATTAAGACAGTAGCCGGTTTATTTTGTTCGGCAAGTTGTTTGGGAGACAGGTCTTTGGTTTGATTTTTCTCGCCACAGGCAGCGAGAAGCAGCATAAGTGTACTTAAGGTGGCCCAGGATTTGATGGTTTGAAACATGATGAATTTCCTCAAAAGCTGTAAGGGGTCTGTAAGCTTGGCTTGTACAGTCACATATTGTGAGGAGAATTCAGTTATGCAATGTTTAGAGTCCGTTGCCGATCAAAATAAATGGTGCCCAGTAATAGGGATGATCTAATGGGTTATTGTCGATCGATCGTCCAGTTTCGGTGCTCGTGACCAGAATGTCACTTCTGGTGCCGGGAATTGTAGAGAAATTGCCCGTAATTAGCGCCGTTTGAGCCGCTTGCAGCGCTTCGGCTTTGGTCATGCCGCTTTTGAGTGCCGCATAGAAAGCATCCATCAGGGCTTGCGTGCCGCCATCGCTCACCTGCCACAGTGAAGCCAATGCAGCCCTGGCCCCAGTCCGCTGAATTTGAAAACCCAGGCCCAGAATTTCGCGTCCGTCGCCCAGCTCATCGCCCAACCCAGTTTCGCAGGCACTCAGCACCACTAAATCAACGTTAGATAAGGTCCAGGTTTTGACATCACGCAGCGTCACGGGTTTGCCGTTGCCGAACAAAATAAACGACTCATCCGGACTAGTGGGCACAAACGCCGCATGAGTCGCCAAATGCACGATCGTATAGTCATTCATTTCTAGTACGGTATCGGGGGCAAAGGCTTGATTCAGATGTTGAATATGGTTGGGAATTAAATCGGCCAGGTTCTCAGCTTCCCGTCCGGCAAATTCCAGTCCAGCAAAGGTTTGTTGCCGATCGTTCACTGTGACCGGATAGCTGCCTTCGGTGAATGCGCCGATGAATACTGCCGGATTCCGTTGGGGTTGGGTATTCAGATCGGTGAGGCTAACGGCAGTGATATTGTTGACGCGAAACCGCTGAGCCAACCAGCCACTCCCATCATGCAGAGCTGCTAAGGGAATGTAGCGCAACGCCCCATCCGGTGCATAGATGATCGTTTTCGCATTGGCTTGCTTCAAATCATTCTCGATCGGTTTAATCAGCGATTCATAGAGCGCTTTGGCAGGTGTGACGGCATCGCTATGGGGATTTTTGAGGGCATCGCGGAGGGCAATGATCTGACGGTTGAGGTCAGCTCGTTGAATAGTTACCGTGCGGCGGATCGGCGGAGCATCGGGGGTGACGAGGACCAGTTCGAGCCGATCGTCTAACACAAACGGATAGAGTAAGACTGCGCCCTGCTGCAAATTCCGCAAGTTATCTTGCAGCGCGGTGATGTTTTCCAGATCGATGCTTTGCCCTCCGGTATTTTGGCGCAACTGAGCGATGATGTTTTTTACGCGATCGCTATTCAAAAAGTTGAGATAATCTTGCGTTAAACGCTGCTGCTGTTGCCGCAATTGTTTGATTCGCTCTTGCTGTTGAGGACTGCGTTGATCAATTGGAATTTGGCTGAGCTGGGTGAGTTCTTTGCCAAGCTGGATCGCGTTGTCGAGAATTTGATTCAGCGGTGTTTCAATTTGGGTTTCTGCATCTCGGCTGGGAATACCCTGAGCGGTTTCTACGTTGCCGCGCACATCTTTGAAGTAGTCTTCTAGCTCTTGGACTTTTAGCAGATCGAGGACGCGCTGGGCCTCTAGAATGCGATCTTGGGAGAGGAGTAGATCGGCTAGCTTACGGTAAGTATCAGCAACCGTTTCAGTGTAAGACTGCTGCTGTTTGTTTGAAAGTACCTTTAGATCTTGCCGAATGAGCTCAAAAGTGTTGACCGATTGCTTGAGGAAAACGATCGCTAACTCTGGCTGGTTTTGCTTTTCTAAGAGTTCGCCTATGTTACTGAATGTAATTGCTGCTCCTTCTCGTTCGCCAATGTCTCGACTAATTGCCAAGGCTTGTTGCAACTGCTCAAGCGCCTGCGCATATTGTCCCAGTGCATCGTAAGCAAACCCAATGTTGTGGAGGATAATGCCTTCTCCAGAGCGATTACCTACTTCACGAGCAATCACCAAAGCCTGTTGCAACTGCTCTAACGCCTGCGGATACTGTCCGAGGTAATTGTAAACCGCTCCAATGTTGTTGAGGATGGCACCTTCTCCGGAGCGATTGTCTACTTCCCGACTAATCGCCAAGGCTTGCTGATACTGCTCTAACGCTTGTGGATATTGTTCCTGTAAATCGTAAACTGACCCAATGCTGTTGAGGGTGGCACCTTCTCCGCGTCGATCGCCCACTTCCCGACTAATTGCCAAGGCTTGTTGAAACTGCTCTAGCGCCTGCGGATATTGTCCGAGTGATTTGTAAACTAACCCAATGTTGTTGAGGGTAGCCCCTTCTCCAGAGCGATCGCCCACATCGCGATTAATTGCCAAGGCCTGTTGATACTGCTCTAATGCCTCTGGATATTGTCCGAGTGCACGATAAACTGACCCAATGCCGTTGAGAGTGCTGCTTTCACAGTTGCAATCGCCCACATCGCGAAGAATCGCCAAGGCTAGTTGATACTGCTCTAGTGCCTGGGGATATTCTCCCCGTGATTTGTAAACTAACCCAATGTTGTTGAGGGTGGTGCCTTCCCCACGTCGATCGCCCACATCTTGGTAAGCAGTCAATGCCTGTTGATAAAACTCAAGTGCCTGTGGGTATTGGCTCAAATCCTCAGAAATCCGTCCTAAGCCAAGTAGAACAAGTGCTTCATTTGATCGATCCTGAATCTCCCGGTAAATTTGCAATGCCGCTTGCAAAGTTTGAAAAGCATCCGAGAATTGATTGGCTCGAAACTGCTGCAAACCTTGTTGATAAAGCCGATCGGCCTCAGCCTTGCGTGCCTCGACCGTTGCTTGTGCCAAAACCACCTGTTGGCTTTCAACCAGCACCACGGGCACTGCTGTTAAGAAACAGACCGTGAATAGAGTCGAGTAGATCGATCGCATAGTGGGGCACCAGATAGAGGGGATCGCTTACCTCATATTCTCTGGATGGGTCAAGTTATGCAAGATCTGGTGGACGATCGGTCAGTCGTAATAGGGGTTTCTTGTACCGATCGATTTTTCGTTTGTTGCATAGCGTTAGGGGCGAAGCATTTGGCAGATAGACTTTGTAAATCATAGAGATCTGGATCCAAATGCTTTGCCCTTACAGGAGATTTCAGTTGCATTGAGTTTTTATGTGCGATCGAGTTCAGCATGTCGTCGTTGAGTCTTTTTGTCTCGTCATCCTATCTCAGAGAGTCGTCGTTGAGTGTTTGAGACTCGTTGTTGGGTGTTTGAGTCTCGTCATCCTATCTCAGAGACTCGTTGTTGAGTGTTTGAGACTCGTCATCCTCTCGCAGAACCTGGCTGCCCTATCATGGAAACTCGTGATTGAGTGGTTGAGCCTGGGCATTGAGATCTGAAGACTCGTGGTTGAGTATTTTTGCTCGGGTGGGCAAGATCGCAGGTTATGCCAACAAGGTCCAATCTTCGATCGACAAACCTGGAACTTTAGAGAAGTCTTTTTGATTGCGGGTGACTAAAATTGCATGAACAGAAAGGGCGATCGCCGCAATTCGCAGATCTCTGGTGCCGATCCGAATCTTTTGCTGCAAGAGGTCGAGATAGCAAGCCAATGCGGCTTCATTAAAATCAACGATCCTAAAATTCTCGATGTCTTCTAATGTTTGCTGTAATGCTCTATAAGCTGTGGCCAATCGTTCATGTTGAGCAGGCTGGGATGCCTTTTGGATAATACTCAACCGTCCTCGCAACTGCTCTTCCACAGTGACGATCGTGACAACAACATCTTCAGGATTGCATCTTCCAATCTGCCGTACAACTTGAGGATGTCCTCGCAACAGGAGCGAGAGATGATCAGTGTCTAGAATCCACAAAGCTAAATGGCCTCGTCATCCGACAGGTTTGTATCTAGCTTTTGGCGATCGGCCTCAATCTCAGCGATCATTTCCTCAAACGGTGGATCGTCTTTATATTTCCCAGCCAACTTTAGCCAGGGATTCTCATAGCCAGGATTAGGAACCTTGATTTGCACAATTTCAGCCCTTGCAAGATAGTCGGTTAGCCGTTGCATCAGTTGTGAAAGTGCAGCTTCACGAGATTCTCCCTGAACTCGGCTCTCTTCCCATCCCAACACCTGTGCAGACCACTTTTCAGCCTCATGTTGCTGTAACAAGACTGAGTAAGTCAGTTCCGGTGTAGTTTCTGATGAGGCAGGAGAGATTGAACGGTGCATGGCTCAAGAAATTTACAGCATCTTAATTTTAGCAAAGCGCTACCCTTCCAGCAGCTTACCCAACCGATCTCAGATCTTGCACCTGTTCTAATTGTTAACCTTATGTCCCGTCCGCAAGTCAACTACGGACTAATCGCGAAACTCTGCTATAGGCGTAAGCCTTCCCGCAGGGTAGCAGACTAAGCAAGCCTTTCAGCCCACTTTGGTGAGGTTAATCCATTAGCTCGCGATTTAGCTGCGAGCGAGTTATAGCAAGAGATGCAAGATCTGAGCGATCGCGATATTGAGCCAACAGTACCTCTGCTGATGCTGGCGTACTTATCTCATATTCTCTGGATTGGTCAAGTTATGCAAGATCTAGTGGACGATCGGGATCTGCGATCGCGGTTTATTTCACCTACCAATTTTTTGTTCGTTGCATAGCGGTAGGGGCAAAGCCTTTGGCAGATATGCATTGTAAGGAAAGGGAATTAAATAAGTTCGATATTGGATAGGGGCGGGTTTTGCTGGCAAATTGATTGCAGGGTGCAGATTGATCTGCTAAACCCGCCCGTACAATTTGCGGATCTATTGAATCCATGAGCTTAAATGATAGAGATCTGGATCCAAATGCTTTGCCCTGACAGGGGATTTCAGTTGTGTGGAGGCTTTTTGATCAGTCGATCGGTCTATCTCAGAAATAAATTAACGGATGCGTTGAGGCATCGTTGGGGCACAGCATGCTGTGCCCGTACATGATATTTAGTTTTGCAAGCTATCTAACGTTCTAGAACCGTCATGTATTTGCCTGCTGCAAAGGGAGCTGGAACGATCGGGGTAAATTTGATGCGATCGGTCGCAATTCGCTTCACGTAAAACTCGTTGATTGTATGAATCACCTGATCGCGGGTGCCGATAATCCAAATTTGTGATTTGTCGGTAGATGATTTGTCACCAAAAGGGGGCAGCAGTTCATTGAACTCCGTAGTCATATTGATAGCCTCGCTAATCTTTAGGTTGAGAAGAAAAGCTAAAGGCTCGGTTCCTATACCACTTTTTCAGCATTAGCGAGGCCGTTGATCGATTATCATGATCAACAACCAATGCCCTCTGCGAGAACCAGGGGGTGTAGGCGAGCTGGTTAGGAGTGTTGGTAGCACTCTTAATCAGCGACCAAGCCTTCAGCCATATTCACTGGTGATTCTTTTGGAAAACCAGCATTCATTAGCATAGGGGAAAGTTCGATCGCACACAAGCGTAGTCGCAAGTTCGTCAATAAATCGTGAGAATCGATCGGATTTTGGACGATGAAAAACCTGTACTAAATAAATTTAACGATCGGCATGCATCACCTACGAACTTGGCAGGCGAGATGCCTACCCTCTAAGACAACGGACAACCTCAAGGTTTGTGCATCAGGAATTTGTTGATTCACAAACCGATGCTGCTGCTTCCCCCAAAGCATCTTTCAGCTCAGCCGAAGGGTTTTCCACCGCCAGGACAGTTTGCCAAAAATCACCCCAGAGCTGGCGATCGCCAAAATAGTCGGCCTGCCGCACCGCAATTTCCTCTGCCGTTCCTCCCTGCGCCGCCAATGCGTTTAAATCTGCGCTAATTTGTGCTCTTTCAGAGGCCGCCATGACTTGAAATGGAATAGGTAACGTTGCTTGCGTATAAGGTGCCTTAAAGACAAGACCATAGGTTTCTCCTGGCGTTAAGGCTTGCTCTAACTGAATGGCATGGATCGACTCATTGGCATCAACCTGGGATAAATCAAGCGACTCCACAAGCTGCTGCCCATCGGCTGAGCGAACCTCAACCGCCTCTAGAGTTCCCTGCCACACAAACATCGGGCGATCGCCCCAAATGATGCCTGGGTTTTGATTAGATGGAAACGCAGCAAAACCGATGATGACGCACGATCCTACTGTTCGTCCACCGCCAGGTACGCCGCCTCTTGGTTCCATGCTAATCAGCATCTGTTCCCAACGAGACAACCCCATGCCGGAAGGCTGAGCAGTCGCAGAAGGCTGGGCAGTCACAAGAGATAGTGGCAGCAGAGATGTAGAAATAACAGTAAACAATGCTGTACTGAACAGCCAGGATCGCCGATATAGGGAATCAACACACTTCATATCACTCACCTTATGTTTGAATTAGAATTTGGGCCGAATCAATGCAGGTGCAACATAGCTCCAATAGATTGCCACAGGCAGCACAATTGGCACAAGCAATGCAGCCGATGAAACATAAATCTGCAAGCTCAAAAGACTGTACAGTAATGTACCACCAGCTAAAAACAAAAGCGGTATGAACCGTCGAAAAGATAACTGAGATAGCTGTAGTGGCTGCATCCAATTTTTCTGTCGATGGTTTTGGAGGAGCACGATCGTGCCTTTACCCGACAATGCCGCCAGTAAAACCATCCAAGTATCAGGAATCGGCACAATAAAATGGCGATTAAGCAGGTGATGCATCACATAAGCATGATTTTCTCCACCTGTAATTTGGCGGGCAAAATCGGCTGGGTTTTGTTGAAAATACCAATGCTTCATTGCCAAAGGTGCTCTCAGTGTATCTTGTCCCGGTTCGTGAACACCTGCCTCTCCATAACCCCCAGGTGCAATAACGACAATTTGCTGAGCGACGTTTGCCAATTCAGATGCATCAGGTTGCTGCAAAACCTTCCAGGCTGGCATATCAGTATAAACCTGCTGAGGTGGGATCGAATAGTCCAAAATTGGATGAAACCACAATTGCAACCCATAGTAACTCAACCGAGTCAACCAGGAAACTTCCATCTTCGATGTGATTAGCCCACCACTAGCCGGATCAAGCTTGCCAGCTTTCACTTGCTCAATCTGTTCTAAAGAAACTGGTGAACGCTGAATCAGGCTTTGATAAAGCCATACTAACCAGTATGGAAACGGAATATAGGAGCCATCATTTTGGTTGATCAGAGTCGTATAATAAGGGACGCCTTTAATATTACCCAATACAGCCCAGTTGTTATTGATAAATTCAGGCTTTGGCGTGAGCCAAGTTTGATTGCCATAAGCTGTTGCAAAAACAAATTTAGTGTTTTTTGCCTCGCGGATTGCATCTGCTAATACTGAATCAGCAGTACCTTGTGATCGATCGAGAACATAGTCCAGTCCAATGATTTTGGCATCAAGAGCAGATAATCGAGAAATTAGGCTCGCCAAGTATGTGCGATCAATATACTGAATTTTCTCAATCTCACCGCGATTAATTGATTCATCATCAATTCGAACTAGCAAAGTTGGAGGGTGAGGAGAAGTTGGCTTTACTAAACGGCTAGACGGCATTGCCTGTCGATAATAAGCTTGGCCTAGAATTCGTCGATCGAGCAACCAATCCTGCACGGGAGGCAGCAAACTCAGCGCCACTAATCCCGCTAGAGCAGCCGCTTCATAGCGTTTGGGAATCCAATGCTTTATCCAGCGCTGGCGTGCGGGTAGGGGAATGCAAAATAAGGGAATTTGAGAGTGCCGAAACAGAGAAGGAATGAGATACGCGGAAGGATAGGTGAGATTGGCTTCTACTTTCAGAAACTGACAGGCTGCAATCAAGGCTTCATGGACATCTTGATGTGCTGCTAAAGCTTGCATAAACTGCATCAAAAACTCATGGGCAACCCGATCGTGAATCGGTTCACGCATGACAGCAACTTGACTTAACCCTAAATCAATCAATGATTCTGCTAAACTCAGACCGTTGCAGGAATTAAATAAGGCAAATTGTAAGCCGCGTTCTTTGGCGATTAATAGCTTGGGTTCCAGTTCGCTAATTCGCATTGTCGCATTGGGGGCAATGCCCAACTCTCCGCCCGTCAACTGAGTTTCGTTGCTATGTCCAGCAAAAAACAACACATCCCACCCTTGTGGATCGGCAATGGCTTTGCCAATCTCAGCTCTCAAAGCACTGATCTCCTTACCAGGCTGCCAGCCAACAAACGCCACATCTGCAACCTTCTCAAGCGATCGCACCGCCTCTTTGTCTGTCTTAAAATTCAATCCAGTGTCATCGCCCAGAATTGCCAAGATGCGAGGACGAGTTCGTTTTTTTTGGACCACAGATGAAGTAGGCTCTAATCTGACATTGACTGAAGATCGAGTGATCCGGATCCGCTTGCTTGCCCCAAATTCAGCGCCGATCTCCCAGGTTTCCCAGGGCAGTCGGGCTAGCACAGGCGAACAGGATAAGAAAAGATCGATCGCAGCTTGGTCTGTACTTTGACTCGTCTCGACAATTTGTTTGCGAATATCATACAGATCTTCGTGACGTAGCCAGCGATGGAACTCGCGCAATAATCGGATTTCTGCTTCAACCAACATCCCATGCCAATCAACCTGCTGAGAAGGCGCGATCGCGCCACTACTACCCTTTTGTCCCCTGAGAGACGAACCTGGGCTGGACTGGTCTGCTACGACAACTGGAATTTTGGCAGTACGGTAATAGTGAAAATAGGCTTGTTGCCACTGTTGGTGTAGCGACATTAATGAGTCCGGAAAGCTAAGCATTCTAGAGATTCGTTGCCCCTGTCCCCAGGACAAATCAAATAGGCAAACCTGTTCGATACATTGGATGCGCAGTTCTAACATGAAAGCAAACTCAAAAAGGAGGTGTCAGAGAGTGAGGATTGGCTAATTGACGCTGAACGTGAAGGGAGGAAGTGTCATGGCGGCTCCATTCGGCAGCGAAAGGGTTACCCAAAAGCGTTCATCGCGAGCACCCGTGACCTGGGCATAGAGATAAACACTGCTGCTATCTGCTAAGATAGGCTCCTCTAAAATCTGGGTTTCATCACGGACTTGCAATTGCAGTCCTAAAGGCAAGATAGAGCCAGGTTGAGCACCCAGAACTAACAATAGCGCCCAGTCAGAGGGTGAACCTGCAAGCGGTAATTCCCAGGTTGCAACGTAGAGCCGTAAGTTTAGCGTTTCCCACTGCCAGTCTCGATAAGCGCCTCGTGCTTCAGGTGGAATTGCCAATCTAGCGTCACGGATGAGATCGCTAATCAAACGGTTAAACTCTTCAGTTGGAGATGGGAGTGGCTGCAGTTCTCCACTTGTGGATAAAAATAATTCCGTTAACGGTGTTCCTGTTCGAAAGCTGGGAATGGGCGGCAGCAAAATCCAGGCCAGCTCCTGAGCAACTTGATCGACTTGATCTTGGAGCCATCGTCCAACATTGATTGCTGCTGCCGCAAGGGTTGAGATGCTGGAACTGGCAGCTTGAGTAGGTATGGTGACCTCGATCGCCTCTGGTTCTACACAGTTTAAGCAGAGCAATAGCCGATCGAGATTGAAATCAAAAGTATCGATCGCCAACCAGGATAATGATTGCTCCATATCCGGAGATTGAGTTGTAGATTGATCCGTTGCAGACTGTAGCGACTCGATCAGCTGAGCTTGGGACAGATGTCCACAAACTCGCACTTGCTGGAGTTCCTCATACACCTCAACCAATACATAAAAATGAGGATTGAAGCGAGTTGAAATAATATTGGCAGCGATGGGAACTTCTGTATCATCGATGGTATCAGTTGCAATTAAATAAAGCCGATATTCACCCAGCGTGATCTCACAAAGGTGTTCAACTGCTATCAATTGGTTTGATCCTGCCAATAAATCAGGCGATCGTTGCTCCAACCAATGCTGTAAACCAATTCTGGCGAGAGCGTTGATGTAGATTTGCCAGGGGTTGGCTGTTCCTGGAGCAGATTGGCCCTGGACCTTCGCCCAACTCACCTCATCATCAGTGAGAACGATCGTATCAATGGGCAGCATCATCCCATAGTCGGGTTCAAACTGATCAAGCGAATAAACTGTCATGGTTGTAGACTCCGGCAATCAAAATATGAACATTGGTCAAGATAACGACAGAGTAAAGACGAAAATAGGCTGCGGGGTTTTTGCTTATCTCGTTTACCGGTAGAAGCTTCAGCTTGCGCCTCTTTCATAACGCGGTCGATTTCTTCTTCTAGTGCGACATCAATTTTCTCCATCAATTGCTCAAGCTGAGAGAGCGTGATATACCGGGCCGCAAGTTCTTGCACTTGAGCCCGTAGCTTAATTTGAGTGTTGCGCTTGACATCCTCTCGGAGTTTAAGCAACTGCAAAAGGCGTGAGACCTGGTATTGTTCCTTCTGAAGATAAGTATTGAGCTTTGTCATCGCGATCGCATGGCAGTGGAACAGGCAAAGCCCTTTCAGAAACTTTTGAGCTTCAGCCTCATTGCGTTTTTGATAGCGGCAAAAGTAATTGAAAACGGTCTGTTCGATCGCTTGCATGAGGGCGGCCTGGAATTCCCGGCGGTATGTCCTTAAGAATTCATTTTGCTCCTCTAAATCATCTGGCTCAGCCACTGGCTGCTCTTCGACCCAAGATCGGTACTGTCCATCATCAATGGACTCTATTTTGGGACGACGGTTGGCCCGAATTCGGTCGGCCAAGCGATGGAGAGACTCCAGAACCTCTTCAGGGGAATAGATTGTGCCAAGTTTCACCTGAAGGATTTTTGCCATTTCGATGAGCTGTTCTGTGGTTGGGGGGCTGCACCGACGGCTGGTTTGTTGAACCTGAAGCCGATCGCGCAGATAAACAGCATGGTAGCTTTCTAACAGGGCACAAGCTACTTTGAGTTCAGCAGGGCTTAAGGAGAGCCGTCGCTGCAAATATTGGGGACTTTTGCTGTTCAGCACTGCCCAACTACTCTCTAAATAAATGCCGCGTTCTACGAGAAATGCGTTGATTTCCCGATCGGAAGCGACCAACCGTTTCACCCAGGTGCTCAACTGGCTGCGATTTGGATCGAAGGTTTGCAGGATTTTACTGGCCAGGGATTGATAGGAAGATGAATTGGATGGATCAAGATTCGACTTTAGAACTGCCACATCTGTCAGCACCAGTTGCAATAAATCAATCGATTTAAATTGACCCTGTCTCCCAAACTTTGAAGTCAGATCTTGACAGACCCAATCAATTTGATGGGAGATAAAACAACGGAGACAACACTCGGCTTCTTGAGCATTCCCAGTACTACCGGTCTGCATTTGCTCAACTAACTGTTGTTGAATTTCAACATCATCCACTTTGATAGCATCGCTGTGTATACCCTGTAACGTTGGGAACTGTTGGTGCATGAATGCTTTTGCTTCAGCAATTTCTTCGATCGATCGCATACCTTGTGCGTTGATCCGAATCCAACGCCAGTACCGGAAAACCGCACTCATCTTTGCTTACTCCTGCTTTGCAAGGGGGTGAGTTGTCTTTGTTCGTTTTGCCAGTTGCTGGCAGCAAGGTTGTGATTGACTAACATGCGATTGCTGAAGCTGCGATCGGGCAACCGGAAACACCAGGCTGAAATTAGCCAAGCGATCGATCGGCTGGGGGAAAGCCACTGTTGTTCTAAATGGGGACTAAATGAGATCAACATTGATATCAAGCCGGGTTTATTCCTTGCGTCTAGTCCTACATATACAGGGATGCTCAGACCTATGCAATCTTCCTCATGCCATTTTGGATTTTAGATTGGTGATTTTGGATTTTGAACCGGTGAGTGTTGTGTGGGCGATCGGCTTGCATAACCTCGGATGGTTGTGCGATATGTAAGAGCAGTCTTGGGCTCCTTTTGGAGAATTCTTTATGCTGCCCCGTTTTTCTCTGCTGAGTCTCGTTCTGCTGCTTCCACTTCTGCCTATCCCTTTTGCCTTTGCTGAAGCATCTTCGACAGAACCATTACTGCAAGTTGAAGGAACCTTGGAAGAGAGCGATCGACCATTATCGGAGCCAAACGTTCTTCTGCAACAAGGGTTTCAGCAGCTCTATAAAAGCCAACTTCAAGCAGCACTTAGCTCATTTCAGCAGGCCATGGAGCAGTATCGGCAGACTGGCGATCGAGCAGGAGAGGCGGATGCATTGCTGGGACAGGCAGAAACCTACCTCTGGCTGGGACAATACACAAAGGAACTCGATTTCGCCCAGCAAGCCTTGTCAATTTATCAGTTGCTAGGCGATCGATCTGGAGAAGCAGCCGCATTGCATTTGATGGGTGATGCTTATCTGAGCCTTGATCAAGTTGATGCGGGGATGGAAAGTCTGCAAAAAGCACTGGTGATTCGACGTGAGGTGGGCGATCGGCAGGGGGAAGGCTGGACATTGGGATTGTTAGGCATTGGGCAATTGCGGCAGGGGGAACTAATGGTTAGCCTGGAAACATTGCAGCAATCGCTGGAAATTCTCAACGCAGGAGTTGAACCGGGTGAGCAATTGCAGCAGCAATATCGTCGAGGTGTGATTTTAGCATGGCTAGGGAATGCCTATCGACAGCAAGAAGAGTATGAGAAGGCAAACCAGTATGTGCAAGAAGCGTTAACTCTGAGTCGATCGATCGAAAACCGATCGGTGGAGATGCTGGGCCAATTTATTTTAGGAGCACTCTTGACCAATCAAGAAAAATGGGACGAAGCAATTGCAGTCTACCAGCAAGCGCAAGCTCTGGCAGAGCAAACAGGCAATCGATCTTCTCAAGCTGATGCGATCGCAGAAATTGGCGCGATTTATTTAGAACGATCGGATTATGCTCAAGCAATTGCCCACTACCAGCAGGCATTAAAGCTTTATCAAACAGATGAGAGCAGTTCTAAGGAAGGTGAAACCCTGAACAGAATTGGGGTTGCTTACGATCGCCAAGAAGATTACGCAACTGCATTAAACTATTACCAACAAGCATTAGCGATTCATCGAGAGGTGAAGAATGGTGCGGGTGAGTTGCAGGTATTGAATAATATTGCAAGAGCATATAACGAGCAAGAAAGTTATACTGAGGCGATCGACTATTATCAGCAAGTGTTGGCAATTTATCGAGAGGAGGGCGATCGTTACAACCAAGCAGAAACGCTATACAAATTGGGTGAAGTTTATCGAGATTTAGAACAATATACCCAAGCTCTAGAGAGTCATAAACAGGCGCTTGAGATCTACCGATCAATGAACAAAACTTCTGATGCGGCGTTTGCTTTATCAAAAATAGGGAATGTCTATCTTAAGTTAGAGCAATATTCAGAAGCTTTAGATGCATATCAGCAGGCATTGACAGCATTTCAACAAGTGGACGATCGCCATCAAATAGGAGAAACTCTTTGGTATCTTGGCTCAGTCTATGAAGGATTAGAGCAGTTTGACCAAGCCGTAAAGTTACGTCAGCAGGCATTGGCGATAGCGCGACAAAATCAAGATACTCTTCAAGAAGCTTTGGCACTATCCAGTCTTGGCGGAACGTACATTTCTGAAGGGCAAAGTCTAAGGCAAAACGGCTTGTATGCAGAAAGTATTCCAGTTTTTGAGCAATCGATCGAGCCTCTTCAACAAGCGCAGAGGATAGCTCAAAAGCTTAATAATAGTCAACTTGAACATACTATTATTAAGCGGCTATGGCTTGCGCCATTGAACATAGGGTTCTCTTTTGACGATCAGTACCAGTACACTGAAGCTATTGCTGCTTATCAACGAACACTCAATGTACTTCAAGCATATCAGGGGCGTTTTCCAGAAGCTGAATTTTTAGAGTGGCAAATGACAACATTAGGGCAGTTAGGATTAGCTTATTCCAGAAGCACTCAATATGCACAAGCCCTAGCTGCATATCAAAAGTCAGCTCAAATTGCTGGCCAAATCGGTAATATTGCAAAACAAGTGGAACAGCTTAGATTTGCAGCAGTAGCATATGAAGATATGAGCGAGTATAGTCAAGCTTTAGAGATCAATCAGCAAATACTTGTGCTTGTTCGAGAAAAGCTGCCAAAAGATCAAGAAGCAGAGATGTATACTTTAACATTACTTGCAAAAAATTATGGCGATCTAAATCAATATGATATTGAACTGAAAACCTATGAGCAGGCACTTGTAATTGCGCGAGAACTCCATGCTACTTATATGGAAGCCAGCTTACTTGGCAACATTGGTTTAGTTCACAATTATCAAGGGCAGTATTTACAGGCACTTGAATGGTTTCAACAAGCATGGAACATTAACCAAGCTGCGGTTGAACGGTTGCAAACCAATGAACTATTAGTGATTGAGGAGCTATGTGGAGAGTCTTTCACAAGCTTAGGCATTGATGGCTATCAAGATTGTCAAGAAATTTACCAAACAGGAAAAGCTCAACTTCTCAATAATTTGGGCTCAGTATATGACAACTTAGGACGCTATGCGGAAGCATTGGACGCTTATCAGCACGCACTAGCTAATGCCCAAAAAAGAAATGATTTGGACGACCAAGCAAACTATCTGACTAACATGAGTACAGTATATTTGAGCACTGGAGATTATGTAAAGGCAGATGATTTATTGCAGCAGGCTTTGAAAATTGCCACAGCGGCTAAGGATCGTTCACAAAAAATTGTTGTTTTGGGCAATCTTGGTTATACATATTCTATGCAAGGGCAATATCCTAGAGCTTTAGAACTATATGAGCAAAGCCTAGAAATAGCGCAAGAAATTAATGATCAACGCTCTGAGGCTTTCGTTCTTGGAGGGATTGGTTCTGTTTATGCTTCTCAAGGCGACTTGACAACCGCGTTGAATTATCACCACCGAGCAGTGAGTATACTTCAAGACTTGGGTGTCAGTAGTGCAACTAATCTTAATAACATTGGTACAGTCTATGCAAATCAAGGAAAGTATGTCGAAGCGATAGAGACATATCAACAAGCACTTGAATCCTTCCGTTCTACGGGTGATCGAGAGGGAGAATCAACTGTATTAGCTAATCTTGCTGATACTTATATGAATCAATCAGATTATGCTAGAGCAATAGAATTACAGCAAATAGGCTTAGAAATACGGCGACAAATTGGGAATCGGCCAGGTGAAATTAATGATTTAATGGGTCTCGGTTGGCTCAATGCGAATATTGGACAGTATGATAAAGCGCTGTCTCACTTCGAGCAAGCTTTATCTCTCAGCCAGGAAATTGGTAGTCGTCCTGAAATGGCGGAAGCACTGGCTGGTTCAGCTAAGGTTTATCGAGAGCAACAACAATATTCAAAAGCATTGGAGCTTTATCAACAGGCACTCAAGTTGTCCCAGGATATGGGAGATATTGCATATACAAGCAGATTACAACAAGAAATTGGCTCACTTTATCAACAGCAAGGAAAAACTGCTGAGGCAATTGAGATATTAGAAGAGGGGCTGAAGACACAACGGTCTGTCGGCATTCGTCCAGAAGCAGGTAAGACTCTCACTCGACTTGGTTTAGCCTATTCTGCTCAAGGTAAAATGACAGAAGCGATCGAAGCACTTCAACAGGCGATCGTCATCCATCGTGACATTGGCGATCGCGCGACAGAAGCTGAGGCATTAGCTAATCTGGGACAAGTCTACACCCAGCAAAATCAGCCGGAAGTTGCGATCGTTTTTTATAAACAGTCAATCAACCTGACTGAGCAAATTCGCCAAGGCTTGCGTACACTTTCTCGCGATCAGCAAGAATCCTACACGAGTACGATAACCGATCGCTATCGTACGTTGGCCGATCTGTTGATTGCTCAAAATCGACTCCTCGAAGCAGAACAGGTAATTGAACTACTGCGTCTTCAGGAGGTTTACGAATATAATCGCAGTAGTGTTTCCTCAACCGGAGAAATAACGTTTACTCCAGCCGAAAAAGCGGTAATGGAGCAGCATGAAGAAAGCCTAATTATCTTTGCTAAAACGTTCAATGATTGCAATGCTCAGGGCAATTGTAGCGAAGAACTCTATCAACAGCAGTTTCAGCTCAATCAGGAATGGGAAGCCGTGATCGCTGAACTCGAAGCCGAAACAGCCGATCGTGAACATTGGAATGATGATGAGACAGCGTTGAGATTGCGGCAACTCCCCAGCATTGGTAGCCAAATTGTCGCTGCTCAGCCTGATACGGTGATGATTTATCCAGTTGTGCAAAACGATCGCCTTTCGATTCTTTGGGTGACGACAGGTGGCATTTCTAATGCAGTGCAGGTCGAAGTGGATCAAAAAGAAATTGCGATTGCGGTCAGCCAATTTCGCGAATTGATGAAAGCCTGTGAAGTCTCAGGCTGTACTCAAGCCTCTGATATTCAAGCCATTCAGGCGGTTTCACAGCGGCTTTATAACTGGTTGATGCCACCCCAGCTCAGAGCTGAACTTGAGAAAAATCAGATCAAGAATCTGGTGTTTGCTCTCGATCGCTTTTTGCGCTACATTCCCATGGCGGCTCTCTACGATGGCCAGCAATACCTGATCGAGAACTACAGCATCTCGACTGTTGCTGCCAGCAATACAGTCAATGCGAATAATCCGCTTCCGACTGCAAATCAGGTTTCAGTGCTGGGTTTGGGACTTTCAGAATCCGTGCCCGTTGACCCCAGCAAAGGCATCGCTCAATCTTTTAATGCACTCAGCAACGTTCCAGGTGAATTAAGTGCGATCGTTCAAACTGATGCAGGAAACGGGCGGGGCAGCCAAGGCGTATTTCGTGGCACAACCTTGTTAGATCCAGCCTTCGATCGATCTGCATTGCGGACAGCAACCCAATATCAGATTTTGCATATCGCCACCCATGGTTCGTTCGATCCAATCAACGATTTCAACTCATTTTTGGTGTTGGGAACAAAGGAAGCCCTTCCCATCTCTGAGATTCGAGGCTATGGCCTTCCAACCTTTGGCAACCTGAGTTTGGTGGTGCTCTCAGCCTGCGAAACCGCCTTGGGTGAAGCCGAACGTTACCGGGATGGTCTTATTCCCGATGGCAAAGAAGTCACCAGCATTGCCCATACTTTTATCACTGCCGGAGCCGATACGATCGTCGCTTCTCTCTGGCAAGTCAACGATCCGGCAACGGCTGCACTAATGCGCCAGTTCTATGCGAACCTTGCAGCAAATAATCCTGAAAGGCCCGTGACGATCGCCCAAGCTATGCAACAGGCCCAGTTAAGTCTGCTGCATGAACAGGCTGGAGGGAGCACACTTGCAACTCGATCAGACATCGGTGCTGTTGTTTCTCCAACTCGCGCTGCTGCAAATCGCTATGCCCATCCCTATTACTGGTCAGCGTTTACGATCATTGGAGATGGGTTGTAACCTCGATTCAAAGTTTTAGTAGAATAGTTGTACTGTTTCTGCATTGCTTGCTATGTCTATCGCAAACCAAGAAGCGATTGTTCCTCTCCTGGCTGGGGCACCGCAGGATGCAGAAGCACCTGTTTTTCCACCCAGCGATCTCTATAGTGACGAGCCACCTTTGGAAACCGATTTTCACCGTCTGCAAATGACACTGCTGCTTCAGTGCTTGGAATGGTTTTGGCGCGATCGCAGTGATTTCTATGCTTCTGGCAATATCACCATCTACTACAGTCCAAATCAGCGCAAGTCTGAAGATTTTCGAGGTCCAGACTTCTTTGTGGTGCTCGGAACCGATCGCAAACCGCGTAAAAGCTGGGTGGTTTGGGAAGAAGACGGCAAATATCCAAATGTGATAGTTGAACTACTTTCTGATTCGACCGCAAAGACCGATCGGGGTCTGAAAAAGCAGATCTATCAAGACACCTTTCGCACGCCTGAATACTTCTGGTTTGACCCCAGCAGCCTGGAGTTTCAGGGCTTTGCGCTCATCCAAGGAACGTATCAGGAGATGCAGTTAGACGAGCGAGGTTGGTATTGGAGTCAGCAGCTTCAGCTATTTCTGGGCATTCAGGATCAGCAACTCCGCTTTTTCACAGCCGCAGGTCAGCTTATCTCAACACCCGAAGAAACTGCACAACAAGAACAACAGCAGCGGTTAATTGCAGAACAACAGGCGATCGAAGCGCAACAACGAGCATCTGAAGCAGAGGCGCTGCTGGCTCAATATCGCGAGCGGTTTGGGGATTTGGGCGATTGAGCTGCTGATTGCTGAGGTTAGTGATTTCTGCATTCTAGTCTATGGAAAGAAAAAAGAGAATGCTGGATAGTCAAACTGCTTGCATAGGCTCTAATGCTTGTGCGATATGTAGAAACAGTCCTCGATCGCCCTATCGTTACAGAATCCCCTATGCTGTTGCGCTCTTCCCTGTTGACATTTACTTTCCTGCTAATTCCCCTATTTCCTTTTGCATTAGCCTCAGCACGAGATACGATGGTTCAACCTGAGCCACCCTTACAAGTTGAAGAAACGCTAGAGGAAAACGATCGACCATTATCGGAGCCAAGTGTTCTTCTGCAACAAGGGTTTCAGCAGCTCTACAAAAGCCAGCTTCAGGAGGCACTTAGCTCATTTCAGCAGGCCATGGAGCAGTATCGGCAGGTTGGCGACCGAGCAGGAGAGGCGACTGCATTGCTGGGACAGGCAGAAACCTACCTTTGGCTGGGACAATATGATCAGGAACTAGAACTCACACAGCAAGCCTTATCAATTTATCAGTTGCTAGGCGATCGATCTGGAGAAGCAGCCGCATTGCATTTGATGGGTGATGCTTACGTGAGCCTTGATCAAGTTGATTCGGGGATGGAAAGTTTGCAAAAAGCACTGGTAATTCGACGTGAGGTGGGCGATCGGCAGGGAGAGGGCTGGACACTGGGACTGCTAGGCATTGGGCAATTGCGGCAGGGGGAACTAACGGTTAGCCTGGAAACATTGCAGCAATCGCTGGAAATTCTCAACGCAGGAGTTGAACCGGGTGAGCAATTGCAGCAGCAATATCGTCGAGGCGTTATTTTAGCATGGCTAGGGAATGCCTATCGACAGCAAGAAGAGTATGAGAAGGCAAACCAGTATGTACAAGAAGCGTTAACTCTGAGTCGATCGATCGAAAATCGATCGGTGGAGATCCTGAGCCAATTTGTTTTAGGAGCACTCTTGACCAATCAAGAAAAATGGGACGAAGCAATTGCAGCCTATCAGCAGGCGCAAACTCTGGCAGAACAAACAGGCAATCGATCTTCTCAAGCTGATGCGATCGCAGAAATTGGCGCGATTTATTTAGAACGATCGGATTATGACCAAGCGATCGACTATTATCAGCAGGTGTTGGGAATTTATCGCGAGAAGGGCGATCGTTACAACCAAGCGGAAACGCTATATAA
>LUGL01000145.1 GCA_002796835.1 Elainella saxicola E1
CTGTCAACACCCTCAGCCAGAATTTCGCCCCTTCTGTTTCTGCTTCGCCAATCCACAAACCGATTAGTTCTTTGTCCCCTTCTAAATTGATGCCTAACACCACATATACAGCCCGTTTGCTTACCCGTCCTGCAACCTTGATATTGACATAAAGGGCATCAAGATAAAGGATAGGATAAACCTCACTAAGCGGACGGGACTGCCAGACTCTCACCTCCTCACTCACCGTATCGGTTACCTCACTGATGAGGGCTGCTGAAACATGGGCTCCATAGAGGTCTTCCAACTGGGCACTGATATCTCGAATACTCAGACCCCTCGCATAGAGGGCCAGTATCTTCTCATCGAGTCCTGACAAACGACGTTGATGTTTGGGCACCAACACAGGTTCAAATTCTCCGTTGCGGTCTCGGGGAATGGCCAGTTCTATCTCCCCTTGTTCCGATTGAATCGTCTTTTTCGAGTAGCCATTGCGGCTGTTACGTCGGGCAATCGCTGTGACAATCTCTTCCTCCGAGTCGGACTCCTCCTGCTTGAGATGGTGGTTCAATTCTCCCACCAGGGCTCGCTCTATCAGTCGTTTGCTGAGCTGTTTGAGTATCCCTGATTCTCCCAGAATTTCTTCGGGGCTTTGGCAATCAGCTAACAATTCATCCAGCAGTTCATCGACTCGGTTAGGTTCGGGTTTCTTGCGGGCCATTTTGCGATCTCCTCATTCTTCAGAATTCTAGATCGCTTACACAAAAGTCTGATCAGTCTCCCATCCGATTGTTCATCTGAATCAGAAGCGCTATCAAAAAGGCATCTCCCTCTCTAAAGCAGCGATGCAAGTCGTAGAGAAAAGGTTGGAACGCAATCCATCATTGCCCAAATGAGATATTCTCATCCGCCCAGCTTGACTGGTATCTTTTTTCTCGGAAACCTCCTAAACAGTAAAGAACGTTTAAGTCCTCAATTTACATTGAGATTTGGGAATTTTGAATCACCTGTTGTCGGATGGTCTTCCAGAAAACTTCATCAGATTTTTTACAAAAAGATCTCTCTTAAACAGATCTTTATCAACAGATCTCTTATAAATAGAAGCAGTTAGGTAAACAGAGGCAGTTAGGGTCTCGTTTCAGTTCCGTACTATTTAAAAATTTACGTTTCAAGAGCGCGCATCAGCCAGAGTTTGCCGATCGAATGCATCTTTTTCTAGCGAGATGTATTGGATTTTCAATCATTGTGTTAGTTCATCCTGCTAGTTGGGCACTCTGGAGAGGATTCAATGCTGAGAGTCAGGGCTGCATCTGTTACAATTCTTTATATTCCCTTCGCCAAGTGTGATTGATCGATTTCGTGGCCGCTTTCGATCGTCTATTGTGTGTTGCCCATGTTGATCTGTGACTTTGACTCAAGGGGTTGTATGTCCGATTACTTTGAGAGGGCTGTCGAACAGACCTCGTTTTACGATTCACCTATTACAAACGATTTTTTGATCGCTGAATTTGCTGAGCCGTCCGTTACCGCTCCCATCGATTTGCAGGTGGAACGGAGTGATTTGACCATCGGAGAGACTTTTTGTGTGCGGCTCGATTTAGAAGATTTGCCCTGCTTCTCCCAAGTTGATCAACATTATGAAGCCTGGGGCGTTGAGTTCAAAAACGCGATGGCCATCAAGCCTTCCAACCCTGCCTATCCTCCCCATTCGGGATCTAAAGTGATGATGGGATCGCCTGAGAGCGGCTGGGTTGAGGCAACCTTTGCTTCTCCCGTGCGATATGTTAGCAGCTTTATTACTAGCTCACGCCGGACGGTGATGATGGCTTTCGATCGACAGAATCAGCTCGTGGCCCAAACTGAAAGCCCAACTGGTAATTTAAAACAGAACGGCAACCAGGCTGCAAATCTCAAATTGAGTGTTCAAGCCGCTAACATTCACCGCATCACATTTCACAGTATGAACGGACAAATTACCTTAGATGATTTTTGCTTTTGTGGTTGATTGATCTGGCTAAATCGGCTCATGCGCTTAGAATAAACTGTTCGATCGCAGCTGCCACACCATGCACTTCGACATCCGGTGCAATCCAATCGGCGCTAGCTTTGACGCCTGCCGGGGCATTGTCCATGGCAATCCCAATCCCGGCATATTGGATCATTTCTAAATCGTTGAAGTTATCGCCGATCGCCATCACATTTTCTGGCTGCAGACCCAAAATTTCTTCGGCAAGGTAGCGAACTGCCGTGCCTTTGTTCACCTGCGGATGGGTGGCTTCAAAAAAAGTCGCGACTGACTTGGTGAAATACAGCTCAGCTGGACTATATTGTTGCCGCAGGGAAGTAAGCAAGTGATCAATCACTTCTGGATCATCGCTTAAGGCCAATACTTTCGTCGGCTCCATCGGAAATTCTGGAGTTAGCACCTGCCGTAAGTCTCCAACTGCGATCGGCTCCACGCCCGTCCGTTCTCCATAGGCTTTTGATTCAGCCGAAAGTTCGCGAACATAGAGCAAATCATTGATGTAGAAGTGAATGGAAAGCCGATCGCGCAATGGAGGCTGCTCGAGATAATCCAGCAACTTTTGGGCAGCAAGTTTGGGCACCGTCCAATGGCGATAAATTTGCTGATTGCTGGGATCTTTGATCAGTGCTCCTTGATAAGCCATCAGTGGCAGGGTGGAACCGATCGTCTGATAAAACCGCAAAGCGGAGCGGAACATACGCCCCGTTGCAATGGCCACCTGAACCCCTTGCGCTTGGGCTGCTTGAATGGCTTGTTGCACTTCGGGCTGAATCTGGTTTGACTGGCCAACCGTTGTGCCATCTAAGTCAAGGACCAACAGCCGAATCGGTCCAACAGAGCAGTTCTGGGTAGAACGATCGCGCGTAGAAGACTCCAACATGAGAGATAACCGATAATTGCTCTCTGATATCTTATCGGCATTCGCAAGATTGGTTAAGTTCAGACCTGCTGTTTCAAAAGCCACATCAATACCCACATCAGCCACGCCACAAAAATACATCGCTGCAAACAAAATGGCAGGGTCATGTATGTTAGAGAATGCTTTTATCCAAATTTCATTACTATCATTCACCTGAAGAGAGGTCCATGAAACGCCGGTTTTTCGCGATCGTCACAGGCATCACTGCGTTAGTTTTACTGGTTTCTGCTGTGCTGACTCCAGCCAAGAGCCAGAGTATGAGCTTCTGGGAAATTTATGAAACCCACTTCAAACCAGCCAAATATGTCGATTTAACCCATGCTTTCAGCCCTACCATTCCAGTCTGGCCAGGATTTGGCAATGCCCAATTTAAACCAACGGTGGCAGGTCGAGAAATTCCGGGTTATGTCAAGCCAGGAGAAGAATTCACTTACGCCCAGCATGGCTTTATTGCTACTTCCTATAACTTGCCGACCGATCAGTATGGCACTCAACTCGATCCGCCTGCTCATTGGGATGAATATGGGGCCACAATTAGCGATTTGCCTGCGACCTTTGCCGTCCGACCGCTAGTGGTGATCGATATTCACACAAAAGTACTGCAAGATCCGGGCTATCACGCCACGATTGACGACATCAAAGCCTGGGAAGCAAAACATGGTCAAATTCCTGAAGGCTCTGTTGTGATGATTCGATCGGACTGGTCTAAAAAATGGACTGCTGAGCCCAATCGGTTTAACGAGAAACCCTTTCCCGGCGTCAAGTTAGATGCTTTGCAATTTCTGCATCTAGAACGCAAAATTCTGTTCCATGGTCACGAACCGCTTGATACAGATACAACGCCAACCCTAGAAGGAGAAGCATGGCTGCTGCACAATCACTTTACTCAGGCAGAGGGCGTCACTAACCTCGATCAGGTGCCTGAGGCAGGCGCTTTAGTGGCGATCGGATTTGCCAAACCGGAAGGGGGTACGGGCGGGTATGCGCGTTACATTGCCATTTGTCCGCCCGACTGGCAATATGGCGTCTCAGTTTTAGAAGCTCCTGGAGCGCCACTCCCCAAACAGCCCTATCCTTTGCGACGAGATGCGAATGGGGTGTTGAAGCCAACGCCTTAAACTGACCGATCGCTGGTTCGCAACCAGTAGGCAAACTCTGGAGCAGTGAATGCATTCAATCCAACCTCCTGCTCCAGAGCCAACAAATTAGGACGTTGCAGGTTTGGCAAGAATTGAATGTCAAACAGTTCCTGACACCCCGTGGGGAATTCTAGCAGTCCGGCCATCTGCCCGGTGATCAAATTGACGATCGCGACCCCACACTGCAAGCGATCGCCCCGTTCCTGTAAGGGCAAGCCGCCGAAGAGCTGCGTTTCTCGAATTTGGGACAGGCCCACCAGGGCGTAATGACCCACCAGCGATAGCCCTCGTCCGAATCCCGGCAGCGCACAAACCACTTCATAATTCCAGGTGACCGGATCAAACTGCCACAACTCTCCCGTCCCAGAATTAAGCAACCAGAGTTTTTCCTGATACCAACGTGGTGAATGGGGCATCGACAAACCCCGTCGCAAAATTTCATCAGTTTCGACTTCAATCAAAATCCCTCCTGCGGCTTTGTTTGCCCGCCAGCCACCTGCACAATCCGCTTCGCCCAACGCCGTCACATATTTCGGTTTGCCCTGCACCATTGCCAAGCCATTCAAGTGGCAGCGATCCTCTGGAGTCATCTGCGAAATAAAGGCGGGATACCAGCGTGGCACAAAGCTATAGTCGAGACTTAAACTGGCAAGACAGCTAAATCGCGTATTCACAACCCATAGCCCATCTTGGCCAAAGCCCAGCTCATGAGTATACAGATCTCCAGTCAAATAGGTCGATCGGGGCAGGTACAAGGCATCATAGCGATTGGGGTGTTGCGGCAGGTAGCTCGGAGCCAGCGATCGGGCATTGCTGAAAAATAAGATGGCCTGTCGGGTTGCCAACGCTAACCGATCGCCAGAGACAGCCATACCCATGGGCTTCTGGAATTCTCGCGGCAAAAGCGTGACTTGCTGACCATCCCAACCCACGAGCAGCACCTTTCCGGCCTGATACGTGGAGATCAGCAAACTCCCCTTGGCCTGACTCAGCCAGTTTGCAAAACCGTCGTCGGCAATGCAGGTAATAGTTTGTTCTGCGGCTGCTAATTGTGATACTTGGGACGATTGGACCGTTGGGGATTGGGGCAAACGCGGCGGAGAGGTGAGAGGATGCGATCGTAATTCAGGGTTAGATTCAGATCTAGACTCAGATCTAGATTCAGTTCTCGCTACAGTAACGGTTGCAGCAGCCAGTCCAACCTGATGCCGTTGCCAGATCAACTGATAGCCTGTTTCTAAATCTCTAATCCTTTGGGCCGTATTGAACAGAGGAGCATGCGATCGATTCTCCGATAATCTTGTCCGAATTAATTTCAGATCATTGGTGTGAGTGGACAGTCGAACAGCAAGATGAACATAATCATCTAAAGATTGAGTAATTAATTCTGGAATGCCAGCAGCCGTGAGTAGACTGGCAGCCACCCGCGATGCAAAAGTCTGGCCCAACACCGTGATGATCGGCACACCAGCCCATAAAGCATCACTTGCCGTCACATGAGCATTGTAATAGCGCGTATCTAAAAACAGATCGGCGGCGGCCTGTCGCTGCAAATGGTTGGCCTTGGAAACCCGTTCTGCAAAAATTAGCCGATCGGGCTGAATCCCATGGGCTGCTGCTGCACTGCACAAATTGGCTTCCACCTCAGGCCGATCGCTCAACAACCACAAAATGCCGTGGGGGACTTGATTCAGAATTTCCATCCAGGCCGTGAAAATCGTCGGCTCAATTTTGTGACATTTATTGAAACAGCAAAACACAAAGGCGTCGATCGGCAAATGGTTGGCTTGTCGCAATTGCGATCGTGAGTATGATGGATCGGTTGCTTCGCCGGGGTAGGGATAACAATTGAGTTGATAATTATCTGGTAAATAAAGGCATTGTTCTGTGAGATGAGGTGCTAACTCAGGTGGCGTAATTACCGCATCGGTAATGATGTAATCCATGTAGGAGGCCCCCAGGGTGCCAGGATAGCCCAAGTAATTGACTTGTAGCGGTGCAGATCGCAGTGCAAATAGCTCTGGACAAGCGTAGTTCGTATATCCAGCCAAGTCAATCAAAATATCAATTTGATCTTGTCGAATTTGTTGCGAAATTTGAGCCGGATTTGCTCCCCAAACCTGCCGAAATCGATCGCAATCTTGCTGAAGTTTCTGCTGTTCTAAACTATCGTCTTCTGGACCGAGTGAGTAAGCAAATACCTCAAATTTCTGGCGATCGTGCAATTCAAACAATCGCAAAATTAGCTGTCCCACTGGATGATATCGAAAATCGCCAGACACATATCCCAACCGAATCTTTGAGTTTTTTTTAAGTTCAGGTTTTGATTCATGCTGCCATTCTCCTTCAAGTTGCTGCTTCACTTCTGCCATCCGTTGGGCGATCGCTCCAGCATGGTGTTCAGCAATCCTTTTCTGCTCTGCAGCTGAGAGGGGTAAATATAAGCTGTTGAGCGGGGAAAGCAACAACCCATTTTCCACAGAGGCTGTTGCAAGTGCCTGCTTCAAAACCTGAATGCGATCGGCCAAATCAGACCACTGGCAGGTGATGAATTGTAATTTGATTAACTGATCTAAGGTTTGTAAATGATCAGGCTGAACTCGCAAAATTTGTTGCAAGGTGGCCTCTGCTGCTGCAAACTGTTCTAGCCGTATCTGAATGCTGCCCAGATTGATCAATGCCGGTAAATAGTTGGGTTGATGAATTAACGATTGCTGATAGGACTGTAACGCCTGACTGGCCTGTTCCTGTTGTTCATAGGTTGCGCCTAACCCGTTCAACGCCTCAACATAGTTGGGTTTAAGCCCTAGCGCTTGCTGAAATGCCGTTTGGGCTGACGCAGTTTCAGCGATCGCTTGTAAAGCCACCCCTAAATTACACCAGGCTGCGGCGAGTTGGGGTTGATGCTGGATCGCTTGACGATAGGCGGCAATGGCAGTCGTAAACCGCTTTTGCTGTTGGTAGAGATTACCTAAGTGCAAATAGGCAGGTGCATATTGCGGCTGTTGGGCAATCAGCGCTTGATAGGTTTGCTCAGCGGCGGCTAACTGTCCTGTTTTTTCCAGGGCCAGACCTAGATTAAATCGCGTATGCTCCAACTCAGGTTGCAGATGAAGGGCCTGCTGGTAATAGTCAATTCCCGTCTGAAATTCTCCCAGGCCACATTGAACGATGCCCGCATGGCTGAGAAATTCAGCTTGGTGGGGTGATAGCTGCAACGCTTTTTGAATCGGTTCCAGGGCGAGTTGGGGCTGACCTTGCTGAATGCAAATGACGCTGAGCAGATACCATGCCTGGGCGTTTTGAGGATGCTGCTGCAAGAATTGCTGACATTGAGTGGTTGCCACAGCAAGATGGCCGGATTGGCCCAGATGGGTAATTTGCTGCAATTGATCCTGTAAAGCTGGAGATGGCACGCTAGGAGACTGAGCAGCACGAGATTGGGTTTGGTGAGGTTGAAACCCGGCCTTGGTGATGGCACGACGCGACTTTTTCTTCATAGCTGCTCGACCTGTTGGTTCGACAGAACCACCTTGCAAATGGCCTCAGTGTAGCGTCTCTCGTTCCCCGCTTAGAGAATTTGAGCAAAAATGAGCCAAAAAAAGGCCCTCCTGAATGGAAGGCTGGCTCGTAGGAGAACTTTGATGTATTCGGACTTCAAAGAAGGTGTCATCGGAAGAATAGCAACAACTGGCGATCGGTACAGTCCCGCAAATCAGTTGATTGACCGTCCCCAGTTATAAATGCTACTTTCATCCTCAAGATCTAAGTTTAAAGATCTCAAGTCTCGTGATACGACAAGAAAAAAGATACTTAGGTCTAATGTAATTAAATTTACCTTTACATACAGAGGATCGCTAGTCCTGTTAAATCTAAGTTCACAACTCCTTCATCCCGCCGCTTCAGATGTCAAGGAACTATGAACCCAGGTGGAGTTTGGCTTCCTGAGCAATGGGTTCGTACTCGTCCCGGCTCAGGCGTTCTAGAGCAGCCCGCGCTTCTGGATGGTTGAAATAACCGAGGGCTTGCACAACTCGATGTCGAATCTGCCAGTCTGGATCCGCCACATAGGGCAGTAGTAATTCAACGGCTCGATCGTCCCCTAATTCACCTAAAGAACCAATAGCAGCCGTCTTGACTAACTCGTTGTCCGATTCCAGTGCCCGTTTCAAGAGGTCAAAGGCTTGAGGATTTCCCAACTCGCCTAAAGCGGCCACAATGCTGAATTTCACCAACCATTCTGAACTGCGATCGTAAAGCGCCTGTAAATCGTCATAGGCTTCTACCAGCTTGAGAGCACCTAAAGAGTCAGCCGCAGCAGCTTGAACATCGGGTTCTGGATCTTCGACCAAGCAACGCCGCAAAATATCTAAACTGCGTGATCGGTTTTGTTGCCCTAATGAGGCAAGCTGGCTCACTGCCGCGTAGCGAACCCGCACATTATTGTCGGCAATTGCAGGTTGAATTAACTCAAACGCAACGGATGGCTCGATTTGGCGCAGTTGATTGATCGCACTGAGGCGATCGCCAAAATTCTCAGATTTTAAAAGAGACTGGACAGAGTCAGGAGTAACGCTCATTTGTGATTTTGTTTGTTAAAGAAAAAGAACCATGCAAAAGCGAGAGATTCGATCGCCAACCCTACTGTTGCATGGATAGACGCAAAGTCAGCGTGAGCTTTGCATCAGGTTGTTGCGTCGTCAGGATGAGAGGCCATGAAACGCACAATATCTCCCCTTGTCAACACACCAATCAGATGCCCATTATCATCAGTAATGAGCAATCGGTGGACCTTGCGCTCATGCATCAGTTGAGCCGCTTTGCGCAATGGATAATCGGCAGCAATGGTGACCAGATCTTTCTTGGTCATGACTTCTCCGACGGTTTGCCCCAATGCCTTATGGAGGTCACGCTCATATTTCGCAGGATTTTCCAGAAAGATGACGCTATCCAAGATCATGATGTACGCAGGCGGCGTCACGCCAGTCTCCTGCCACATCAGGTCAGTTTCAGAAATCACGCCCCTGAGTTTGCCATCTGCATCGACGACAGGTAACCCGCTAATGCGGTGCTCCGCCAGGATTTTGATCGCCTCATTGAGCAAAGTTTCAGGTTTCACCGTGATTGGATCACGGGTCATAACATCAGCAACGGAGGTGGGCATAGAGACAACAGCCTATTTGCAAATAAACTTCTGATGCAAATACAGGATTGTAGCAGGGTGTTGCAGTCCACTGCGCAGCATAAACGCTGTCCAGCGACGAAAGTCACACTATTTTCCTGAACCAGAGAAACCTCTCCTTGATTCACCTTAGGCAGTTTTTTCCACTTCCACAACTGGGAAACCGATCGTTTGTTACAGAATTTTACGCTAAGCTCAGCTAAAATAACCTGCCATCCGAATGAGGCCAGCGCAAGCCCGGTGGACTTGTTTTTAATCGGGATACCAAAACATGCCTTTAATTCCCTCTGGATCAGCCATAAACCCTAACCCACGGTAGAAATCCACGACATGGGGATCGGCAAATAAGGTGATGTTGCTGATATCTTCGCTGCGCAGCCGCTTGATCATCTGCCGCATCAATGCCTTTCCCAAACCTTGGCCCTGAAAATCAGGATGAACCACAACATCCCAGATCGTGGCATTAAACGCATGGTCAGAGGTGGCCCGCGAAAACCCGACCAATCGCCGCTGAGTTCCTCGTTGTTCCCACATGGAAACCACTAAAAAACTATGCTGGATTGCTTTTTTGACTTTTCTCAAGGGGCGGCGTGACCAACCGACCGCATCGCAGAGTTCTTCAAGCTCGTACAGATCGATATCCCGATCGGTACTAAAGAAAATGCGAGTGCTGCCAACGGTTACAGGTGGAGTGGTATAGCGATCGGCCTCTGCGGGCTTTGGTGCCGCAGTAGCATCAGAGGTACTGAATAAGCTCTTCCAAAAACCCATGCAGGCGTAGCTCAGATAGTACAGAGTTAGATGACAGTAATGATTAGTATAGAGCGGATCTCTCGTATGATTCTTACATCGCTAATTTACTCTGAGCGAGGCGATTACCAACCTACAGGAAATCTTTATGTTTGATCAGAGCAAGACAAAGTTATGAAAGATTCCTGACTCATTCGGGTTCTATAGAGGTACAGCGTCTTTGGGGCGAGGTGAACTCCGGATGTCTCAAGCAAAGAAGTATCACCCGCTCAAATCGATCGAGGGTTGCTGTGTAAGATTGATTGTTCGTTAATTTGACTGTTGATTGGGTTTGTGAGTTCCATCCAGCTTATGGCTTCAGGGCTGAAATCGTCTACTTTAGATTTGCTCAAACGCTTTAACCGGGCGTTTCCCCAATTCTATGAGCAATTTGTCAGCAGTGAAATTCAGTTACAAAATCTCAGACTTGCATACCAGCTTTACAAAACTCGGCAAGCTGTAATTGAACTTAGCTCAGAGGGCAGCAAGAGCGCCCTGCATTTTGCCTATCGCAACCAATCTTTTTTGTTAAGCGATATTTTTGGCGTCTTAGCAGCCTATGGCCTGACTATCCACAGCCTCAGCCTCTATGGTCAGATCTATCCGCCCATGCTGGTTTTTGTGAAACTGGTGGTTTCACGTGGCGGCAAGGCCCTCAGCGATAAAACCTCGGAAAATGTTTGTCGCGCCATTCGGGAGGCTTTAGCAGGCCGATTTGAAGTGGAAGAGATGCTCGCGGTTGAGTTTAATCTAGATGCAGGACTGGAGCAAGTTGAAACAGAATTCTATGTCGATCCGGTTTTCCACCTGCCTGCCCTCTTAATTGAGGCCGATAACCAACCTGGCTTGTTCTATAAAGTGATGTATGCGATCTGGCAGGAAGATCTCCTGATTGTCAATGCCAATCTGTTAGTCTGGCGCGGCAGGACTCGCCTCATTCTTTACTTGCTGGGTCCGAATGAGAGCCTCATTCCTGAATATTTGGGTCAAAAAATTGCAGAAGGAGTGCGGCAACGGCTATTGGGCAAACAAGCATAAATTGGCTCGTCCTGGCGATCGCCAAAGCGCTGCAAAAAATAGTCCCCTTGTCCACGCGGCAAAGGGGTTCAACTTCTATGCTATTCAACCAGAACTATTCAACCAGCGACTTGAGCTACATGGCTTCCAGTTCAGTTGGAATACCCAGAATTGGGCAGGTAGTGCAGGGGATTAATTGCTGCACCAGGGCATGTTCTACATCGGTACAGCCAACAAACAGCAAATCCGCCGATTGAGCTGTAACAACTTGTTGCAATTCTGTCGCAACTCCACCAAATCGCAGGTGAGCTTCAAGAGAGCCACGCCATTCATCTGATAGGCACCGCGCTTGCCAAAGCACGCGATCGACCTGTTCCAGCATGTCCGACAGCGAAGACTTCGCAGGCTGGCGTTCAACGACCTGCACATTTCCTGAACTTGGGCGACTCAAGGTTTCTGTACTGCACTGAAACCCAAATTGCTCGGTTGACGATCGATTACAGCTCGCGGCAGGTTGCTCAAGCCGATCGGAGGATGAATGTCCACTCAGGGAGTTATAGCAATCAATCACATAAACAACATGCACCATGACCTGTTTCTGAGTTGCCAATCGAGTTTGATGAGCCATCCAAAGAATAAAATCCAGTGCGGTTTGGCTGTTTGGAGAACCGTTATAGCCAATCACAAAGTTTCCGGTAATTTCAGATGAAGTGCTGTTAGAACCTGGATACAACAGCATTTGCTCACTGAGGTTATCCTGCCCTAATGCGCTTTGCAGGCGCGTCAGCATGGGTTTAATGTTCATACGCTTACAGGTTTGAGTGAGGAATGTAACCAAGCAAATTAGGCACTAACAGCGTCTAGCAAGAGTACTGCTATAAGTTTGGTTAAGAGGTGTTGAGCAAAACTTAATCGTTATGCGATCGCCCAGAATAAAAGTTAAGGCAGATCAAAACGTTGAGATTGAGAAGGGATCTAAGCCCCAAAATTCGGCATTTGATGGTTGACGATTCCGCTAAATGAAGCTGTTCAGGAAGTGCTAGCCTCTAACCCTTAACCAGATTGCCCATTCTTGACCGAGATGCACCAGACGATACTTGGACTTGCAGAATGTGAGCCTTGGTTTTGATGAGAAGCGAGACTCGACTCAAACAACTGACACAGTAGTCAAAGTCATCAAACCGAGTGATGAATGCAATAAAACTTGATTTCTATAAAGAATACAAGCTGAGGCTGATCGGTCTCTGTTCGGCCTCTTTAACGGGAAGGAAACTGGTAGAGTGTTCGGCTACAACTGCTGCCGCTGAATGGGGAGTTTGGCAAAGCTGGCATGTCACTTATCTCCTTAAAAAGCAAAGAAGTAATCAAAAGTAAACTACACAAGCCGGAGATACTGACGAGATCAGAGAATTGAAATGCTGTCTCTTCAGTCTCCCCTCACTGCCGACGGAGTTAGCTGACGGGCTAGGGCTGAGAGGTACCCTTTTTGGAAAAGACGTTCGGTTGCTGAACTTACAAACCACCTGCCCCTTCCAAAACACGCCCCAAGATTTGGTTCCTCCGTTTCGATCGCTCAAAAAATGCGATCGAATTAGGCTGACCGATATGATGGATTATGTTCAACGGTTAAGGTTTTATCACATTCGCTAATCTAACACTGCCGTTTTTGAGGCGTCAATCTTCCAAGGGAAAGATGCAATCTTACTCAATATACGTGGTATTTTTTGAGACATTAGGTGCAACTCAAATTCACAAAAGGGACCTTCAAATCCCTCATTCTTCAATATATTCCACGGTTTCCACGGCAACGATCTGAATCATTAGTTACATTAGTGTTAGATCCAATTCGTTCCCTACCATTAAAAGTAAATTACAAATAACAAAACAATCTGTAAAAAGAACTGCTATCTCCGTAAAACCCCGGTAGGATGCAGAAAATCCCTGTTAATGCTCAAGAAGGTTCAGGTTATAGATCAATGATAGATCTCGTAGTTTTGCTAACCCTGGCTTTGCTATTCATGGCAGCTTTAAGTCTGCTGTTTGCTGGCTTCATTTGGATGCCTTGGCTGATCGGATTGGTCCTGATTGGATTACTTGTAGCATTGCGCCGCGTTACAACCATGACTGATCGCCAAGTTGCCCTGGAGATACTGTCTGAATCAGATACCCCCACTGAACCTCCACCGACTGCCGCTCAAACCCCATCCCAGGCAACCTCTTCTGAACCCGTTATGCTCTACCGAGGGGCAAAATATAAAGTCGAGCATTCCTCTGCGTCCCACGCTCCATCGGTCCTGACAGGCAAGTATCGAGGCAGCCCCTGGCAACGCAACCAGTAGGCCAATTTTTATGAGAGGTTTGTTACGGGTTTGTCAAAATTGGATTGATTGAGCGGAGATGCTGACAACGTAAGGTCTCATTTAAGCTGAGCGATCGTCCTTCCAGTTGAGCCACAGTTTCGATCGCGCTAATCAAGGCTTGAATTGCTTCAGACTGGGTATAGCCTCGACGTTGGGCCACTCGAACGGCCTGCTCATCAGCAATTTGCACCATTTCATGGCTACGATTTTTTCGCCAAATTTGAGCTGCGGCTGCCGTTGTTAAGCCACCCATCACCAACATACCTGCCGCATTGGTTTGGAACATCTCCAACAAAGTTGCAACACCCCCAACCCCAACCAGCCCCTGATAGAGATTTAGCTTGAACCAGCGAATTCCAGTCAGCCAAACCACCGACTGTAGTAGCAGCAAATCGCGTTGGGGTTGGGACAGATGCTGCCACTGGGTGAAATTGATGGAAATTGGCCGAATATCCTGCCCTGGGCGCGGTAATTTTGCCACAATCACAGATGATTGTTGAGGTCCACTGACCAACTTACAGTACATCCGCCCAGATGCAGGCATCAGCTCAATCAAGCGGCTTATCTCAACTCCAACATCCATGGACTAGTTGCAGGATTCTAGGGAACAAAACCGCTCAACACAGCGAACAAACAGTTCGACGCCAATCCCTAAGGCAGTTTCATCAAAGTCAAAGCGGGGATGGTGATGAGGATAGCTTAAGCCACAATTGAGATTTGCCGATCCTAAGAAAAAGTAACATCCCGGCACTTCTTGTAAAAAGAAAGACATATCTTCACCGCCCATAGTTTGACAATCGGGCACTATCCCTAAAGGCGTTTCGATGACGGTTTCGGCAACCGATCGCACCAGTTGAGCCATAGTTCGATCGTTAATTACCGGCGGATAAAGCTCCTGGTAGTCCAATTGGTAAGTGGCATCATGGCTTTGGCAAATGCCGCCGACAATTTGTTCGAGTCGCTGTCGAAAGAAGCCTTTCAGGGCCGGATCGAAATAGCGCACTGTGCCCGTGAGTTTAGCCGTATCGGCAATCACGTTATGTGCCCGACCTGCGTGGAATTCGCCCACGGTCACCACGGCTGACTTTAGCGGATCGACATTGCGCCCGACAATCGACTGAATTGCGTTGACAATTTGGGCTCCAACCACGATCGAATCTACCGTTTGGTGAGGCATGGCTCCATGGCCCCCTTTGCCTTGAATCAGCAGGTCAAAGACTTCAACAGCTGCCATCAGGGCTCCTTCTCGCACCCCAACTGTGCCAAGCGGCAGGTTATTCCAGAGGTGTAGCCCAATAATTACATCAACTGCGGGATGCTGTAACACGCCAGCTTGCACCATTGGCTGCGCCCCTCCTGGTCCCTCTTCCGCAGGCTGAAAGATGAGCTTCACTGTGCCGTGAAACCGATCGGGATGACGACTCAAGTAAAAGGCAGTGCCTAGGGCGATCGCAGTATGACCATCATGGCCACAGGCATGCATCTTGCCCGGATGACGCGATCGGTAGTCCACTGAATTTTCTTCTTGAATTGGCAGGGCATCCATATCGGCTCGAATCGCCAGAACCGGACCGGGCTGCTGTCCAGCGATCGTGGCAACGATGCCCGTTTGAGCAACGCCGGTTTGGTGCTCAATCCCCCATGCTGCTAATTTCTGAGCTACAAAAGCTGCCGTTTGGTGCTCCTGAAACCCCAATTCTGGATATTGATGGAGCTGTCGTCGCCATTCGACCAGTTCTGATTGCAAAGCCTGAATCTCAGCTCGGATGCGATCGCGATTTAATGTAAACGGAGCCAAAGGAGTAGAAACCATGATGATTAATGCTTCGCAGATGAGGATAATTTGCAAGCAACAGTCACTTGTCGCTGACCATGCAAACCAGCTATCTTGACCAACTTGAACCTTGGCCAACTTGGCTAGAGTAACTTTAACTAAAGTAACGGATTGTCAGGCGATCGCGCCAAACAGTCTTGGGTCTAACCCAGGTGTGGAGTATACTGCATCACAATCGTCTGCTGCTGTTCCATGCCTCAGCCTTTATCCCGCGAAATCCCTTATCACTTTCGATTCGCTCTGCCTCGCGACCGCCGCCAAATTCGTCTCTTACTGCGCAGCTACGATCGGCCAATGCCTTCCTTAACGAGACAACCCTGGTGGAAACGCTATTTTGGTTTAGGACTATTGATAGCAGTCACCTTGCATAGCCTCATGCTGATAGGCGGGATATCCTTAATGCTGTACGGCATGTTGGGGCTCACAACATTGGTCCTGGCCTGCTGGCTCAACCTCTGGCTTTTTGTAGACTGGCAACACTACTGGATTGTGGAGTATCAGGGGTATGCCGTTGCCTGCGGTAAGGTTATCTCTCACGCCAATTATGTTGTACTCTGCAATGTCGTCGTTACCCCCAAATACCGCCAACAGGGGATTGGCTCTTTCCTCGTAAGTTCGATCGCTGAAAGAACCACGCTGCCGCTTTATTTAGCCTGCACAGCGGATCGGTTGTCTTTTTACCACCGGTTGGGATTCATTAAAGTTGAGCCGCGATCGCTCAATCTCTATTTAAGGCGCGAACTTGGCCTCACAATCAATTCGAAGCTGCTGCCAATGGTGCAAATGAACTGAAGCGAAGGTCAAGACAGCCAAAGGTTTGCTAAGCAGCATTCAAATCAGCACTTTCAAAAAAGCTAAAAATGAAAAAGCCTTCGGGCGTCTGACCGTGTTTCGACTCCAAAGGCTTCTTCTTACTTTACTCCTCACACTTCGTTTATTGTATCACTGTTTCTAAAAATGCAACCATTTCCGACCAAAAAATAGTTTTTGTATGGGGCCTTCGCAGGGGTTAGCCTGAATTCCCGATTCTGGAGGCAGTCTAGAGAACCAGAAGAATCTGACTGAGTGCGGCATACCCTTAATAAACAACCAGATTGGCAAGTTCTGGAATGAGCCGTTCTAATTCCCAATCTCCCGCAACTTCAACCAACCGATCGATCGACTGTGGATCATCAAGGTAGGGTACGCAGCCCAACACAGGCTTTTGAGTGAGCGATTGGATCAGATCGATCGGAGCCCATGTTTCCCAATCTTCCGGACGGCAAGGCTGAACAGCATTCAGCACAATTCCTTTTAAGTGCACCCGCGCTTGACGAGCCAGAGCCACATTCGCAACCGTTTGGGCCACTGCTTCCGGTCGAACGGGTACCACTAAAATAGTCGGAATTTGCCAGTCCCAAGCCAGATCGGCAACCGTTGTTCGGGCTGTCAGGGGTGAACCTAAACCACCCCACGCTTCTAAGACAACAAAATCTCGCTGCTGTTGAAGCTGTTGAAACTGTTGCCAGATTTGCTCCAGGTCAAGAGGCTGGTCCGATCGTTCGGTGAGCAAAGGCAGCAGTGTATTGGACTGGCAAGAGAAAGGGGTAATTTCTTCAGGAGCCTGGTTGAGTTGAAATAACCGCATCAACAACTCGTGGTCTGGGTTGCGGCCAGGAGCATAACAATCGATCGGCTTCATCACGCCTAACGATCGAGAATTGCAATAGCGCTGCCAGTAGGCAATAAATGCCGACATAACAACTGTTTTACCAACTTGAGCCTCTGTCCCAGCGATGAGTAGCGTATTCAAAATTACTCCTAATTTACAGTGACGAAATAGCCACGTTCCAGTTACTATAGGAAACAGGTTATCACTTAGCCAACGGGATGTAGCGCAGCTTGGTAGCGCGCCTGCTTTGGGAGCAGGATGTCGCAGGTTCAAATCCTGTCATCCCGATTATAAAACGAAAGCTGAAACACGCATCACACAAGGGTTTCCGAGATTTCTTCTAAAGAATCTCGGCTTTTTAATGCCTTTTAGCCGCTTCACAATCCGTAAGAATTGGGTCTTTTTCACTTGGTTTGGATCACTTTCTGCGGTAAATCTTGAGGTAGACCACCTGCTTAGCTAAGTAGACCACCTGCTTAACTTTGGTAGGACACCTGCTGAGGTGCGATCAATACAATAGAGATAGCCCAAGACTTCCTCCTCATCTGACTTATGACTATTCCCAGTGATTCCTTTGACTCCTACCTCAACAAGATCAAGATGAGGGAAAAGAATGGGAGCATCGAAATCTCGTTTACTTATAAGGGCAAAAGAAAGTATTTAGGGGGCGGAGCCTACACTCCGATCAACGTCACAAATGCCCAGATCAAAATGAGACAGATTGCACTCGATCTGTTTTCGGGAAATTTTGATGAAACGCTGAATAAGTATCGAACTTCGGAAGCCCTGGTTAAGCAAGAGAAGAAACAAGAAATCATAACGCCTTCGAAGTTGTGGAGACAATTTATCGAGCAGTTGGCCTTTCAAACGAAAGTGACCACCCAGACCTATAACGAAGGGTTCATGGCGCTCTTTGACAAAGTCGGAGACATTCCGATTCAAAAATCTGAAGAGGTCAAAGCGGCTCTTTTAAGAATTACGACCGTGAGCCAAACCAAGAGAGCGCTCGCTAAATTAAGTGCGGCCTGTAAGTGGGGCGTCAAAAAAGAAATTCTTGAGCGAGACTACTACGACGGCATGGCATCCGAGCTGCCAAAGTTTCGGTATCAGTTAGACGCCAAGCCCAATGCATTTAGTGCGGAGCAACGGGCCGCAGTGATTGCTGCTTTCCAGAACGATCAGAGAAAGGGAATCAGCTTTTCCAAGTATGCGCCGCTAGTAGAATTCTGGTTTCTAACGGGATGCCGTCCCAGTGAAGGCATTGGCCTGCAGTGGAAAAATGTCAGCGAAGACTGTACCCAAGTTTTCTTTAAAGGATCGATCACCCAGGTCGGAGGGAAAGCTCCGGTCAGGGTTGCCTACTCAAAAAATAATAAGTCGAGAACCTTCCCTTGTGGCGCTAGATTGACCGAACTTTTAAAGTCAATCAAGCCATCAGAGTTTGATCCAGAAGCATTAGTCTTTCCTTCGACTAGAGGAGATGGGCCGGTCAACTATAACAACTTCTGTCGTAGAGCCTGGACGAAATTAGTAGATCCGATTAAAAAAGACACGACCCCTTACTCTTGTCGAGATACCTTTATCACTTTGCAGCTCCTGGAAGGAGTGTCCTCCTATTTCATTTCAATCTGGTGTGATACTTCGATCAAAATGATTGAAACTCACTATGCGGACTACTTGCAGATGAGTCACATTAGGCCCGTAGATATTCCTTAATTTTTATTTCTGGGTTTCGGAGACTGTTTAGTATTGGATGCCAGAGACTCAACATAGGAGTTGATCGCCCTTTGGTGAACTTCTGGATGGTACTGATTCACGAGCCAGTCTTTAATCAGAGTCGCGTTGTAGATGGTGTGAGTTTGACTGACTCGGATCCAATGGATCCCCTCTTTCCAAACTCCCGATAATCTTCTTCTTTTAAGGGTGCTTCTTGAGAGGCCAATCATCTGACTGAGCTTAGTCGGAGATACGAATTCGCATTCTAAAGTTGTCTTGCTCATTTTCTTATTTAATTTTTATTTGTTGAAAGTAATTAGCGATCCAAAGAGATAGGTTTGACCTCAAGGATCGTCAGTAAATTAGTAGTTATCAATCGTCAGGTGTAATAGAATACCTATGTACTAAAGATACCCTTGATGCAGTTGTCAGCTCTGCATCAGGATGGCTTCTTCAGTGTTGTCTAAGACGACAGAGGACTCTATATTAATCATGCCAACCCCTCGGTATGACGAGGAAAAAGACGAAACTCGTCATGCAGCCGCAGATGAAGAATGCTGTGAAGACATGGCGGACAATCAAGGATGGAATCTGAAACAAGTAGACCCACTCCCAAACGAAGTTTTGAGTGTCGATTGTGTTTTTGAGGGTTACTGTGAGTTCCCACCTTCTCGCATAGATTTAACGCAAGGTGATGTTACAAAAGAGGACGACAAAGATGCGTAGGCTGATTCTGTTCAAGGCAGATAAGGGCGAGATCAAAAAATATCGTCAGCAGACTGAAACCAAGATAGGAGAATCGTTCTATCGAGTTGCGAATGCAGGATCCGTCCCTTCTTTAACCACTACGATTGCTGAACATTATGATGCCAGCGGTAAACCCATCCCTGAAATTGGGTATCGACTGACCGAAACCGATCCAGAGGATCGAAATTCATTTCGAGATAATGGATGGGAGGTTGTTCGAGTCGAGGACTATACTCCGGAGATCCCTCCCCCTTATGGAGCGGAGTTCGATTCAATTTGCCTCTGTTACTGTGCCTACAAACCTTTAGCTCCAGAAGACGCTTGGACCAAAAAAGCTCATCGAATTGCCCCCTCTCTGGATTCTTTCGGCGGCGATGAACAAGCCTATCAGAAATGGCTAGCAACTCAATCCGCAGAAATCCAGGGAGCGCTTCTATGAAGTGGCATTTTTCCGGTAACGTGACCATCCACTCTTCAGAAGGCCCAGACGTGGAGCATGTTACGGGTTTTTTTGATCTCCCCAATACTAACGTCAAGCTTATTCGAGATTTTCTCTATGCCAACCGCGACCTAATTTTGCGATACAAATACAACCCGCCAGGTGGTGAAGCTCCCTGGGGAGATGTCCCCAGCCAAATCGCACTCAGGACTGAGTTAAGCAATCTGATGTCTGATGATGAATGGTCGATCGGAGTAGCCACCCAGACCAAAGCTTATCTGGTTGCCTTCTATCATCAGTTGCTGGGAAACATCGATCTCTATGCTCCGGAGACCGCTTTAGCAGCGTTTAAATCTGTCCCATACCTCCTGATGAGTTTGGAGGCGTCGATAACTTCATCGAGATCCTGGCCAACGACATCTCGTATGCCTATGAGTTGGATGTCAAGCTTAATGTGTTGCTGAGCCACCCCGATTCGATCGCAGTGATTACTCCGACCAACCTTTCTTTCAAACTCTACGAAACGAGAGACGACCTGGCGGCATCGGGTTCAATTATTTTTGAACTTCCCTATTCGGTCTATAACACGGATGGGCAGCTTCTGTATCGAGTCTCCAATCATGATGGCATCTTTGGCAATTCCATTTTAGATAGGACATTGCTTCTGCAATCGAAGCCAGGGCAATTCTACTACCTCAACTTTGATTCTTTTCAGGGTAAGAGAAGTATCCTGCTCATTGTAAATGCCTTTACGATTGCCTCTAAGAAAAAGATATCCATTGGTCCTACGCTCAAAGAGCAGCAGCCTGTAGACATCATCAGCGAGGCGCTCAATACGATTTTATTCAAGCTGGTGGAAGGAGAGCGAAATACCGCGCAAGCAGGCATTCCCTTCTACCCCATCCGATCCTACTTTTTACAGGCCCCGCCTTCTTCCAGCATCACGAGAGACTTAGTTAGAAACCATCACCTCTCTGAAGTGATCGATTATGAGACAGACCTGGATACCTCTTTTATCTTGAATCCTCAAGTTTCCGGATGGTTTGCAGTCGATCAGGTGACTCCAGCAGGAACCCTTCCGCTTGTGATTAGCCAGCTCACCGGCAGTGGTGTTCATCGAGTGTTGAACTACCAGGATGGGCTTTACTATATCGGAGTCAGTAGTGAGATCTCACTGAGCCAGCTCTACTCTGCATTAAACGTAGTTGGCAGAACCGATATTGAATTGGGCAACCAGTTAATTAACTGCAAAGCAGAGCTGAGCTTAGTTGGTAGTGTTCTAGACATGTGAACACGGGGGATAATCAAAGCAGAGGTTTTGCCGAGATTGATTCATGGTTTTAGAATCCGTCCTTTGTCCAGATTGTGGCAGTTATGATATCGTCAAACACGTTTGCTCCAGTGCTAGAAAACTCTGCTACAAATGACATAATCAGCAGTACCAGCACAGCACTTTGTTTGGAACTACACCTACTATGACTATCTTCTAGTAGTCCAACAGCAAATTATAGAGATAGTTCTACAGTGACGATTAGGAGGGTTATCAACGTTTACTTCATCCTGCACTATCTAGCACTTCTTCCACACATCCAGAACACAACCTCTCTTGTTCATTTTTTGCCAATATTTAGTAAGTATTATAAAATCGGGCAGCAGTTCTACATGTATGCTAAGAATAAATTCTCAAGCCACTCTTTCTAAGAGCTGTAAAGTGCTCAACCTGATAAGACTATACTATCAAATTGTGTACTCATATAAGCTTTTCGAATTCCCTTCCGGGATCAAGTTGGCGATCTCTAAAGAATGATGTCAGATTGCTGAATTTTACTCTAATAGCAAGCATCTAAGATCAAGTTATGTATGCTGCTGAAGCACGAAATCCAGAGAATCCAAATTTTATTGCTCAAGAAATTTTGACTCTTGTAGCAGATAATCAGCTTGACTTAGCCACGAAAAAATTGATGGATTTTGCAACCAATTTTGGGCGCTATAAGAATAGAAGAGGAGAAGCACTCGACATTCGACGATCTTTTAATGAATGGAGGGAGAGGCAGCGACGCTTTGAAGTTTCCTCAAGTGATCTATCAAGATTAGTTCATAGGATCACAGACTTGATCGATCAGATACTTGATGAATATACAGAATCTATGGGAGGAGGGGCGCGTATA
>LUGL01000146.1 GCA_002796835.1 Elainella saxicola E1
GGCGATTGAGTCGGTGGAAGCGGCTTGGCAATGTGTGAGGTGGTATAGTTACCGGTGGTTGATAGAACGGTTTCATTTCACCCTCAAACAAGGTTGTCAGATTCAAGCGTTGCAGTTATCGAGTGGGACTCGATTGACCAATGCCTTAGCAACCTACTCGATTGTTGCCACTCGAATTTTGTGGCTGACCTACCAGGCACGATTGCAGCCTGAGCAATCTTGTGAGTGCATCCTCAGTCGGGCAGAGTGGCGACTGTTGCGGCGCAAATTCGAGCCGAAAAATCGCAGTCAGAAGCCACCGACGTTTGCACAAGCAATTCGTTGGATTGCAAGGCTGGGCGGTTTTATGGGCAGTCAGAGTGATGAACCTGGACTGAAAACGATCTGGAGAGGAATTAGTAAGTTATATGATTTGCTTGAAGGGGTGCAACTTGCAGCCAAAACCTAAGCTGCATCATCACTTCAGCAACTTTTGCGTAATGGATAGCCCCTAATGGCAGGCAACCGATCCTAGGGATGAGTTGTCTAAAACTTGCAATGGCTCTGCCACATCAAGAATAGCGATCTGCTGCTCCAATGTTGCGCAGCAATTCTGCACGAGCCGCAGCCCTGATTCTCTAGACAGTTCGGCGGTGGCAGGGACAAACGCTTGTAAAATTCCAGCTTCGATCGTCTGATAGTGATCCAGATCCGATCGCAAGTTGGCTAAGTACCGGACTCCTGTACCGCTGTCAGCTAGCGCAAAATTCAGGATGGAATCCACATAATCGTTCACAGCTGGATGTTTGATGCCTTCAGTTGCGGCGGCATACAATAATTTTCCATTCAAATAATCGAAACTGGGAACCCATAGGCGATCGCCATCCAGTTCAAAGCGGGTGGCATCTGAAGCAGGGCGGACGGTGAGCTGTTGTTGCCAGACTCGATGAGCAGTATGGTACACGAGCGATAAAATTGCCAGAATCACCATTGGATAATTACTGTCAATGCTGCGAATTTCCACGGTGCCAACCGGGTTCAGCCGCACGGGATTCCAGGCTGATTTGAGTAAATTGCCCCCTGCCGCCAAGAAAAGCTGACGATCGACTCCGGCTCGATCCAGGGCAGCTAACCAGTGATAATGCCGCTCAAACTGCAACTCGACCAGCTCTTCAACCGTCTCTACATAGGGTCGCAAGCCACCCAAAATTTGCAGTTGCGTAAACACGCCTTCCCAGCCAAATCCCTCACTCCCCCGATAGCGAATCGTGTGGGAAGCTAGCCCGATCGTCTCTCCTTCATAAAATGGGCAAGCCCGCGACAGGGCAATCAATGCTGCATCCAGCGCTGTCGCCAGATTGTAGGTATTGAGCAGTTCAGCTTGGTCCTGTAGGGTAGATCGATAAGCCACTCCGACGTGAGTATCCAGACTGCCTGGAGGTGCTTCCAGATGGAAATGCGTTCCTGTACATTTTCCGGCATGTAAATAGCGATCGCTCCCCAGAACACGAGCCTGCATGTGATAAGCGGGCCTATCTCGCATGATCGGCATAATGTGTAGCGGATAGCTGGAAAGCGGATAGAGCTGGAGATTGAGCGATCGGGCCGCTTGCATCGCGAGCTTGAGATGGGCTACATAAATTTTGGCTAAATCAGCAGCATTGTTGGCAGGCGGCGTGTTGATTTCCACCATGCTTTTGACAAATTCCGGCACGAAATAAGCCGGGTTGAGGTTTTGCTGAATCGCTATCTCTTGGCAGGCCGCTAAAAACTCATCGGCTCGATGGCTCAGTTCGCCCGATCGATCAACCAAAAAGAATTCCTGCTCTAATCCAATTCGACGCTGCTGCTCAACCATCGCGCTGACCTCTACTGGAGAAGGTTTTTGGCTCTATTATGCCTTGGCTCAGCGGCAATGGTTTATTTAGCGATCGAGAGATGATGCTTTACTGACATCAGGCTATCCAGGGCAGTATGCAGTAGCGATCGATGAAACTGAGAATCTTTACAGAAATTCACTTTACTTCCAAAGAGCATATAAATGCTCATCATTCTTTGATTAGTGCTTAATTCAACGGGAAATACTAATTTTGATTTAAAGAAGTTTACCAATTGAGCACCCGCTAAGCTTAATCAAATATTCATAGTAATCACCGATGCCAAGTCAGAAATTACATCTTGATTAGCCTATCCTGTTGATGCGCTACGAAAGATGAGTAGGTGGGCGAAAAGTGGCTGGACTTGTCCAACAACTCCTGTTGAATACGCTGAAATTGAAAGAGGATTGCTATGTTGATTGATGCTCGCGAATTATCCCCAGATCAAGTGATTTCTACAGATGTCTGCATTGTTGGATCGGGTCCCGCAGGCATTTCATTAGCCCTCGAATTTGCTGGACAAAATACGCAAGTTTGCTTGCTAGAAAGCGGGGGGCTGGATGTCAACCAGCAGGCGCAAAACCTGAGTGAAGGCAAGACGATCGGCGATCCCTTTCTCTCGCCTCAGCTCACCCGTCACCGGCAATTTGGCGGAAATTCTAATATTTGGGCGATCAAGATTGGTAACCAGAAAATGGGGGTGAGGTACGCCCCGCTTGATGACATTGATTTCGAGCATCGCCCCGAAATTCCCCACTATAGCGGTTGGCCTTTTCCCAAAGCACACCTCGATCCGTTTTATGCAAAGGCACAAGTCGTTTGTCAGGCGGGTCCATATGCGTATGATGCTGAAGCCTGGGAAAGTGAAGGGATTGCTCGGTTGCCCTTCAATCCGGATCAGATGGTAACCGGGATGTTCCAGTTTGGCGCACGCGATGTCTTCTGTCAGGAATACCGCGACAAAGTCAAGCAATCCGAGAATATAAAAACTTATGTCAATGCAACCGTTATTGAGATTGAAACCAATGATGTTGTAAAAACAGTCACGCGAGTCAAGGTGGCAAGTTCTGCGGGTAGATATTTTTGGGTGGAAGCCAAGCTATTTGTGCTGGCTCAAGGCGGCATGGAGAACGCGCGGCTACTGCTGTTATCGAATCGGCAACAGAACGTTGGTTTAGGGAATCAGCATGATTTGGTGGGACGATTCTTTATGGATCACCCACTCGTCGATGCAGGTATGTTTGTGCCGTCCGATCCCGATTTGTTTAACCACATGGCCTTGTATGATCTGCGTCGTATCAACAATACTCCCATTCTAGGTAAACTGGGCCTTTCCCAAGATCTAATGCGGCGCGAAGGATTATTGAATAATGCCGTATTGCTGTTCCCCAGACCTCGCCTGCGGCAGCTCGAAGCGATCGCTTCCTTCAAGTCATTAGCGGAATCGCTATTGGCAGGTGATATTCCGGCTGATACGATTAAGCGCATCTTCAAAATTATCGGTGGCGTTGATTATGTCTTTCTGGCTGGTTTTCTGGCAGCAATGCGGCATCAATCTCTGCTGCATGGATTTGGCCGAGGCGGCTGGGCAGAATTACCCAATAATCAGCGGCGATTTAGCTCCTTCCAAATGTTCTTCCAAACTGAGCAGGCTCCCGACCCGGACAACCGGATTCGACTCAGTTCTGAACGCGATCATCTGGGTTGCCAAAAATTGGAGCTGCACTGGCGCTGGAATGAAATTAACAGCAGAAGTGTGCTGCGGACGCAAGAGCTGATGGCCGAGGAAATTACTCGCTCTGGCTTAGGGGAATTTCAACTCAAGCGCGATCGCGACGGACAGCCCGATTTATGTCGTCCGGCAGGGGTGGCGCATCACATTGGCACCACTCGGATGCATGTGGATCCGAAACAGGGCGTGGTGGATGAGAATTGCCGGGTGCATGAACTCTCGAATTTATTTATGGCCAGCAGTTCTGTGTTCCCATCCAGCGGCTATGCCAATCCAACTTTGACGATCGTCGCTTTGTCGTTACGATTGGCCGATCATCTTAAACAAACGTTAAAAGGGGACATTGCTGCCCCCCTCATACAAGTCAAATGACCTGAGAACTTATCGAGTTGCAGACATTTGAGCGATCGAATAAGGACTGGTCAATTTACCCAACTGCTGAATCAGCAAGCTAAGGAAGAGGCCAACATCAGTGACGATGCCCACCGATTCCACCGATCCACGATCGCTCAACTTCGTCACCACTGCCGGGTTGATATCCACACAAACCAGCTTGACACCTGCCGGGGTCATATTGCCGACGCCAATCGAATGCAGCATCGAGGACAGCATCAAAATCATATCTGCGCCGCGAATTAGCTCAGAATATTCGGCCTGAGCCGCCAGCAGATCCATCTTGGTGTCGGGCAACGGACCATCATCACGAATCGAACCCGCCAGCGAGAACGGCACGTTGTGCTTGACGCACTCATAGAAAATGCCGCTGGTCAAAACGCCCTGTTCTACGGCCTGAGCAATGCTGCCGCAGCGCCGAATTGTGTTGATTGCCTTCAAATGGTGGCGGTGGCCGCCCCGGACTGAGACGCCTCGCTTCATGTCCATACCGAGTGAAGTGCCCAGCATCGCCTGCTCGATGTCATGAACGGCAATCGCATTACCACCCAGTAAAGCCTGCACGTAGCCTTCGCGGATTAACTGCGACAGGTGCTCCGCGCCGCCGGTATGAATCACCACCGGACCACCAACCACGACAACTTTGCCAGCCCGATCGCGAATTTGGCGCAGTTCCCAGGCAATCTGTTCCACCAGCAGTTCGACCCGCCGCTCGCTAGAAACGCCCGATCCCATAAAGCTGAATTCATGGTCATTGGTTTTGCGCTGTTCCCGCGACTCGGTCTTCCGAACGGTCCGAATGCCTTCCACACCCACGACGACGCGATCGCCCTTGCACAAATCCCGCAGCAGCTTACATTCCGCCACTGGACCATTCGCAGTTTGGGAAACGACGATCGCCCCATCCATCCGCTGATTTTGTACCCGCACCCATTCGCAGTTGACGCGCACTTCGGTGGGATAGATCGTGGTGACATAGAAGTCGTCGGGAGCTACACCATCTAGCGTCACAGTTTCCAGCGGATTGTCACAGACTTCTTGAGGCCGAGCCACCGCACCCAAGTCGATCAGTTGCGACATCAGGGATTCCATCACGTCGTGGGAGGGAGCCGTTACCCGAATTTCTGCAGAAGAGGTGCTCTGCTTTTGCTCACCCAAACTGAAGTTAAGTACCTGGAAGCTGCCACCCCCCTCGGTGATCAAATCCAGGGCTTGGTTAATTAAGCCAGAATCTAGCAGGTGACCTTGCAGTTGAATCGTGCGACTTTCGATCGTGGCGGCAGCATGGTGTAAGGGCTGCACCGATTCCGTCACTCGCAGCGTCAAACATTTTGCCGCTCCACCCGCTTTCAAGAATTCATTCAGCGAGGTTTCAATCACCTGGAAGCCCACCGCCTCAAGCCGACGCTTCAGATCATCGCTGGCCTGGTTCATCATAATAATGCGATCGATATTTACCGCATTGCAGGCAAACTTAACGGCATCGGGTTCGTCCACCACAATCCGCTTATGGGCAGGCACCCGCATTTCGATCAGCCGATTCGAGTAAGAATCAAAGGCCGGTGGATAGTACAGCAAATAGCCGTCAATCAGGGGACAGAAGCAGGTGTCTAAATGGTAGAACCGCTCATCCATCAGCCGCAGCGACAGCACTTCAATATCAAGCCACTTTGCCAAATAGGGGTGAGAATCCAGCTCAGACCGGAAACCATAGCCTGCCCACAGCCAGCGCCCTTCGCGATCGAGCAAGGCATCACCTGCCCCCTCAAACGGCAGATCTTTCGGTAGAACATGCACCGTGAAGCCGTTCTGTTCAAACCATTCTTGGAAGAAGGGTTCTTCGCCCTGGCGCTCTTTGTGATAGAAGCGGCTGAGCACCACAGTGGTTTCGAGCACTAATCCCGCATTAGCGGTGAACACCATATCGGGAACCCCAATTTGGGGAGTGACCAAATCCACCGTGGCATGCTCTTTCATGATATGGAACAAATTCTGCCACTGTTCCACTGCCCGATCGCGCGAAGACTTGTGAACATTACCCTCCATCCAAGGATTAATGACGTAATCAACGTCATAGTGATCTGGAGGACACATTAGAAACCGAATAGAACCTGTACTCATAATTGGCTAGATGACTAATTTAGACAGCAAAAACAAAGGTTTGTGGGGGTAGCCTTCACGAAAAACCCAACTGGAACTTCAGCGTTCCATCAATTTCACTCAACGTTCCATCAATTTCACTCAAGGGAATCTTGGTCAGCATAGAAAAGACAATCTCTTATTGTATTACGCGATCAAGACCAACCCTACGACAGTTCATTCTGTCAAGTCAGGGATTCATGACGCTGAGTGTTCTAACCGCATAACAGCAGGCAATCCCGCTTTTGCTGTTCTGGGTATTCTCTTAAACCTGCTAGCCTAGAAAGCAGGATTGAGGAAGCAATATGGAAACCTGGCAGGCTGATTTCTATCGCCGTCCCTTGCAGGATGAAGCCGGAAATCCGCTCTGGGAATTGGTGGTTTGCAATTCGACGCGATCGTTCAGCCAGCAAGCCTTTTGCAGCCAGCCGGAAGCCAGCGCCGCTTGGGTTACCAAACAACTGCAAACATTTCTTGACAGCGCTCTAGAGCCCCCTGATCGACTTCAGGTTTTTCGTCCCCAGTGCCTCAGTCTTTTACAAACAGCCTGTGAACCGCTGGGCATTGAGGTAGAAGCAACACGCCACACTCCAGCTCTGAAGCAGCTCTTGCAAGAGCGGGTTCCCTTCTATTCTAGCTTGCCGAACCATACAGGCCAGCCCTATCAGCCGATCGAACTAGATAAGCCGCCGCCGTTGCCCTTGCCGGAAAATTTGTGGGGCGATCGCTGGCAATTTGCTGCTATTTCAGCTCTGGATTTGGTGCCTGCTTTCCAACCGCGATCGATTCCGGTGCGCGAGATGCCTGCCGATCGGTTGCCTACTGCGCTCAAAATTCCTTCTACAGCTCCGATTCCAGGTGTTGTGATCGAGGCGGGGCGGCGATCGATGCCGTTAGTGCGCTGGTTGCAGCAGGTGCAGCCCTATGGGTTGCGCTACATTCCGGGCGATCCAGATGGGCTGATTTTAGAAGCCGGACTGATCGATCGGTGGGTGCTGACGACTTTTACCGATCCAGAAGTGGCTGCTGCTGCTCGGACCTTTCGCGATCGGCAGCAGGCCGCGCAGGGACTCCATTTTTTGCTGGTGCAACCCGATGATTCCGGCATGACCTATACGGGCTTCTGGTTGCTGCAGATGATTGAATAACGTCTGCTTACCTCCTGCTGATACAATATCCACGCATTGCAGCAGAGGATATCCCCATGACGGAGCAGGTCAAAATTGGCATTATTGGCGGCAGCGGACTCTACAAAATGGAGGCGCTCAAGGATGTGGAAGAGGTGCAGATCGATACTCCCTTTGGATCGCCCTCCGATGCTTTGATCGTGGGCACGTTAGACGGGACGCGCGTGGCGTTTCTGGCTCGCCATGGCCGCAACCATACCCTGATGCCGACGGAGTTGCCCTTCCGGGCCAACATTTATGCGATGAAAAGTCTAGGCGTAGAATATCTGATTTCTGCTTCTGCTGTGGGCTCCCTGAAGACCGAAGCCAAGCCGCTGGATATGGTGATTCCAGATCAGTTTATCGATCGCACACGCAACCGGGTTTCCACTTTCTTCGGGGAAGGACTGGTGGCCCACATTGCCTTTGGTGATCCGATTTGTCCCAATCTGGCTGGCGTGGTCGCTGATGCGATCGAAAGTTTGGAGCTGCCTGAAGTGACGCTGCATCGAGGTGGCACCTATGTCTGCATGGAAGGCCCCGCTTTTTCCACCAAGGCCGAATCCCATCTCTATCGCAGCTGGGGCGCAACGATTATTGGCATGACCAATTTGCCGGAAGCGAAGTTAGCCAGAGAGGCTGAGATTGCCTACGCGACGCTGGCCCTGGTGACCGACTATGATTGCTGGCATCCCGATCACGATAACGTCACGGTAGATTTGGTGATCGCCAACCTGACCAAAAATGCGGTTAACGCTCAGCGGGTCATCCGGGAAACCGTGCGGCGTTTGAGTGAAAATCCGCCTGCCTCTGATGCCCATGCCGCTTTGAAATACGCGATCATCACGCCCCTGGATAAAGCACCTGCGGCTACGAAAGAAAAATTGGCGCTGCTACTGAACAAGTATCTCTAGGCTGGGCTGGAACTTTTTGCAGGGTGGAGCAGTCCGATCGCCTTAGGCAGGTCTAGCGATGGACGAGCAGCATGTTTGAAATTGCTAGGATAGACCCATTATCGAATAAGTGTTGAGTGCAACCCCATGCGATCGCTGAAACGCAACTCTGGAAGACTGCTGGGAATTGGGACCATCGTACTCTCAGGATGGCTGGCAATCGCCATTCCAGTTCAGGCGGCTGAGGAATTGGTGTTGCGCTACGGCATTTTTCGCGGCTCTGTCCCCGTGGCAGATTTGAACGAGTTTGCTGAGACAGGCGAAACCTCACGCAGTTTGCGGCGTTATCTGCGGTTGGCCAAAGAAGACCCAGAGCAATTTCGGCAATTCCTGACGGCAGAGGCTCCCGTAGAATCTAGAAACCTCGATCGTCTGCTCGACAGTCCGGCAGGGGATGTGTTGCTGGATGAGTTCAGCAAATATTTGTACACGCCTCATCAGGACGATCGAGAAGCATTACGCACTGCCTTGAAAACAGCGGTTGAGGACGATCAGAAAATTAGCTTTCTAGAAGTGCTGCAAGATTATCCGGCCAAAGAAGCCCACATTAACGTGCGGCGCGCCATTTCAACCTATCAGCAGGTTATTGCCGTTCAATCGCGGGTTGAAGGTATTCTCGGAGGCCGTTTTGATGAGATTCTGCATCAGATCAACCTGTTTTAAGGTCTACATCTTTAGATCTGCATTGAGTTCGCCTTCAGCCAATCGTTCAAGCGAACTCCTAAAACAATTGCCAAAACACAAGGTTCCGGGCAGCATCTCCACTCGGAACCTCTTTCAGATATCAGATCTTCTATCGGCTTGTCAGATCTATCAGACCGATCGCCCGACCTGTTGAAAAAATGAATTCAATTAATAAGCCAGCGTCTCTAATGTTTCACGGAGATAGCGGCTCACTAATTGCTCTAAGTTCAGTCCTTCTGGATTATGGGTTAAAGCCCGTTCTGCTAGCCAGCGCTGAAACCCGGAGCTATGAGAAATTGCCTGCTTTAGGCCGTCCCAGATAGCATCTTCCGAAAATTGGCTGTGTGATAAGGAAATCGAAGCCATAGAAACCTCTGTAGTGGTGCAATTTTGAGAGTGGTGGGCTGCAATAAAAGTTAATGGTGCTATCCTTTCAGCATATCGAAACCCCTAGAAAGAGATGTGTTACAAAGCACGAATTACTAAATAAAAACCCATTAGAACCTGCTCCATCTCTGCCTTAATCCCATTAAAACCGATCGATTCAGACAGAGCTAGCATCAGGCTTTTTATCTATACAAGCTAGCGACTCGCGATCGAACGACTGTTTGGAATCAGAATTCAATTTCTGTCGCCCCTAATCATGGCAAATTAAACCGCTTTTGCCCTCCACCTAATGGGTCAGTTTCATGAGTGTTGGACCGATCGTAACCCACAGATAGAAATAACCTTTTTGCAAACCTATCGGCAGCAGTGCCATTTGTCTAGCCTTTTCTGATACAAGTGAGTATGGAGCACCGGACAAAAGCATGGTCGAGTCCTACGCCGAGATTGACATTGCCAGTTTTATCGATCACACGCTTCTCAATCCTGTCGCAACGCCAGAGCAGGTGAGACAGTGGTGTGATGAAGCAGAAAGATTTGGATTTCCCACGGTTTGTTTCTATCCAACCCAGGTACAGCAGGCTGTTGAAGCATTGCATCGCAAACAAACCCAAATCGCTGCTGTGATCGGCTTTCCCTCAGGTTGTACCACTTCTGCCGTCAAGATCTATGAAGCTGAGGAGGCCGTCGAAAATGGGGCAACAGAGCTAGAGGTGGTGATTAATCACGGTTGGTTGAAGGCAGGCCTCGTCGACTCATTGCACCAGGAACTAGCAACGATCGTCAGTACTACAGGCCAATCGGTGAAAGCCATTCTAGAAACTCACCTTTTGATCGATGCCGAGAAGACGCTAGCTGCGGAAATCTGTATGGATGCAGGAGTGAGTTTTTTACAGACCAACACAGGCTGGTATGGTGCTGCTACGGCAGAAGATGTCCGCCTATTAAAGGCAGTCACAAAAGACCGAATCGGCATTAAAGCAGCAGGTGGCATTTTGACCTTTGAGCAGGCGATCGATTTAATCCTGGCTGGAGCAAATCGCTTAGGGACCTCCCAGGGACCAACGATGCTTCGCCAACGCGATACTCTGGAAGAAGGAGTCAAAAGTAAGTAAAGCTAAGTAAAGCTACGTGAAGCAAAGTTATTGAGGATTGGCAGATTCCTTGTTGTTCTGAAAGGGTAATTAGGATTGGCGCGGCGCAACCCTGAATTAGGTGTTGCAGGTGGATTAAATTTTTAGAGCTTTTATGAGTGGAACGTACAAGGCAGTTGGCATTAACCTCAAAAGTTCGCCGATAGGCGAGGCCGATCGTCTATTGACCGTTCTCACGGAAGAGTATGGTCTGCTCCGGGCTGTGGCTCCAGGTTCGCGCAAGCATAAATCAAGTTTGGGCGGACGCAGCAGCTTGTTTGTGGTGAACCAGCTTTTAATTGCCAAAGGTCGCACGCTCGACAAAATTGTGCAGGCTGAAACTCTGGAATCATTTCCTGGAATTAGCCAAAACCTTTGCAAATTGACAGCCGCTCAATATTTGGCTGAGTTAACGCTCTTTCAAGCCCTGAGCGAGCACAATCAAAAAGAGCTGTTTTGTTTGCTCAGAGAGCACCTCGGCCGGATCGAACAATTTTCTGCGGACTATACGTTGCCCAGTTTGACCCATGCCACCTTCCATCTGCTGGCTCTGGCAGGCTTAACCCCTCAACTCTATGTTTGCGGAATCACTCAGCGGCCCATTACAGCCGAAACCCTTGACCAAGAACCTGTTGGCTTTAGTGTGGCAGCAGGCGGCACCATTCGGTTGAACCAGCTCGATCGCTTTAAGCCTGCTCCGCCCATTCCTGCCCGTGCAAGAGTTGCAACTGCCGCAACCCAATACCAAACTGAACCATCACCTCGTGAACGGCTGCCGAAATCTCCCGATCTGTTGGTGCCGCTCGATGCGATCGATCTCACTTTGCTGCAACAATTGACGCAGCCCCATTTAATCGAGAACTTAATCGAAACGAGAGCTGATTTGCTAGCTCCCCATCATCAGAAGCATTGGTTAACGATCGAAAGAGCCTTGCGCCACTATGCCCAGTATCATTTTGATCGGCCCATTCGCTCTGCCACTCTGATTGATGCCTGTTTCCCATCTGTTGATGCCCCTTTCCCCCGCGTGAACCATGATGCGATCGTTTGATTCAGACCTGTCTACTTCAAAAAATCGACCATCCGCTAGCCATCTGGCAACGGACAGGGGCAGAACAGGAGAAACGCCATTCCCACCAACGAGCTGGCAGCCTCAACCGTCAGCCTTGGCTCCAACCGTGCTGCATACCCAGACTGATTGCAGCGAAGGAGGAACCCAACAAGGTACTGCGGCTAAATGGGAAGTTCCCAATAATTCACCTGGCGATCGGCCCCTGCAAACCGAAAATGGTAAGGGCGTGCTGCCTCAGGGACAACCTCAGAGTCAAACTGCTAATGGGCAGGAAGTTGTAACGCAACCCAGTTTAGAGGCACTTCATAGAGATGGGGGCAACTCAACTGGAAATGGGGATTCCAGGAATAACGGCAATCTGGACAGCAATCTGGGCGGCAATGGAGAACCTCAGCCAGAAGAGGGATTAGCAGAGGAAGAACCCGAACGGGGGCTGTTGCCTGTTCTTCGGAATCGCAACTTTTTAACGCTCTGGGGCGGACAGGTTTTTTCCCAGCTTGCCGACAAGGTGTATCTGGTGTTGATGATCGCCTTGATTGCCAGCCGCTTTCAAACCGAAGGACAGACAATTAGCGGTTGGGTCTCTTCCCTGATGATCGCCTTTACCATTCCAGCCGTACTGTTTGGCTCAGTTGCTGGAGTTTTCGTTGATCATTGGCGGAAACGAGCCGTTCTTGTGGTGACAAACCTGTTGCGGGGTGGCTTGGTGCTGGGCCTACCCGTCTTGCTCTGGCTGTTTCATAGCTGGCAACCCATCGCTGGTATGCCGATCGGCTTTTTGATTGTTTTGAGCGTCACATTTTTAGTTTCCACCTTGACGCAATTTTTTGCCCCTGCTGAGCAAGCTGTCATTCCCCTGATCGTCGAACGCAAACATCTGCTGTCAGCCAACTCACTCTACACAATGACGATGATGGCCTCGGTGATCGTTGGCTTTGCCTTGGGGGAACCACTGCTGGCCATTGCCGATCAGATCTTCGCGCCCCTGGTTCAGAAACTCCACATTGCATCTGACATGGGCAAAGAACTGGTCGTAGGCGGCAGTTACGTGATTGCCGGATTGCTGCTGATCTCGCTGCAAACGCAAGAAAAAACCGTCAACCCTCATGAGGAACTGCCCGATGTCTGGAAAAACATCCAAGAAGGGGTGCGTTATCTGGGACAACAAGGCCGGGTGCGGGCGGCGCTGATTTGCCAGGTCATTTTGTTTTCTATCTTTGCGGCGTTGGCGGTTCTGGCGGTGCGGCTGGCAGAAGTGATGCCCGAAATCAAGTCTTCTCAATTTGGCTTTCTGCTGGCGGCAGGGGGCGTCGGTATGGCGATCGGCGCAGTCTTAGTTGGGCAATTTGGTCAGCGCTTTTCGCGGGCTCAGCTCAGTCTCTATGGTTCGATCGGCATTGCGGCCTCTCTGGCTGCCGTTTCTTTCTTTACTCAACATCTGTTTCCAACTCTGCCGCTCTTGGTGCTGCTAGGGGCTTTTGCGGCGATCGCAGGCGTACCAATGCAGACTGCCATTCAAGAAGAAACGCCCGAAGCAATGCGAGGCAAGGTGTTTGGTTTGCAAAATAACGCGATTAACATTGCTCTCAGTCTACCGCTCGCTGTTGCGGGCATTGCTGAAACCTGGTTTGGCCTACAGGCCGTGTTTTTAGGGCTTTCGATGCTGGCGATCGCAGGTGGGATTCTAACTTGGTCAGTTTCACGAGGACACAATCCAGTAAAATAACGCCATAATCCGATTCAATCCTTAATATTCCGTTAACTCTCGTCCTCAAATATCTGAATGCACATTGCTTGGCTTGGAAAGAAATCTCCTTTTTGCGGCAACGTCACTTATGGTCGGGAAGTGACCAATGCTCTTCTAGATCGAGGGTATCAGGTTAGTTTTCTCCACTTCGCCCAGGAAGAGTCTTCGACTGAAGCTTGGCGAGACTGTCAGGAAGTGCCGATCCCATTTCTCTATAAATCGCAAATTTATACGATTCCATCTTTGCGATCGAGCAAAGTGCTGACTGATGCGTTGCGGCAGCTCAAACCAGATATTGTTCATGCATCGCTCACCCTTTCTCCACTAGATTTTTTGCTGCCAGAGATTTGTGAGGAGTTAGATATCCCCCTGGTGGCTACCTTTCATCCGCCGTTTGCCCGCAAGCCGCGCAATTTTACTTCAGGGACTCAACAGCTCACCTATCAGTTTTATGCCCCGTTTCTGGCAAATTACGATCGGGTGATCGTCTTTTCAAAAATTCAGCAGGATCTCTTGATTCGCTTTGGGGTTCCAGAAACCAGAATTGCCGTAATTCCTAATGGAGTTGAACCGGATAAGTATTCGCCAGGTCTCTCGAAGCTGAAAACGCAGCTTGATGCTCAACGAGTGTTCGTGTATCAAGGCAGAGTAGCGATCGAGAAAAATGTTGAGTCCTTGCTCAGAGCCTGGAAACAGGCAGATATGGGTCCTCAAAGCAAGCTTTTGATTGTAGGTAGCGGTCCCCTCACCCCTTCACTGATGAGCACCTACAACGAGGATTTAGGGGTAATTTGGACGGGCTTTGTTGCGGATGAACAAGAGCGGATTCAGATCCTGCGGGGCTCAGACGTATTTATTCTGCCGTCTTTAGTGGAAGGTTTGTCTCTCTCCCTGCTGGAGGCGATGGCCTGCGGCTTGGCCTGCATTGCCACTGATGCAGGGGCAGATGGAGAAGTGCTGCAAGATGGCGCAGGAATTGTCTTAGGCACTCAGCGCGTCGCAACCCAACTGCAAACCTTGCTGCCCATTTTCCAGGACCATCCTGAGATGACAACACTGCTAGGACGCAAAGCTCGCCAGCGGGTGCTCGATCGCTATACCCTGAGCCGCAACATTACGCGATTGGAGCAGCTCTATGCTCAGGTTCTCCAGCAGCATCATCTTTATTCCAGCACCCCTGTCTAACCTGTTTTAAACGATCGGAATTACTCCCTCTGCTGTTTTCTATTTGGGAAACGGCTCTTTTTCTATATCCACCCTTTGCTCAACTCTTAAGTCCAGAAATTCTAGACTTCAATCCAAAAAGCAGCAAAAAATCAAAGAAAAGCTTCCTCCAAAAGACCGATTATTGCTGCGCTTTGGGCTGATCTACAGAGCAATTATAAATAAATGTAACGATAATGCTGTCATGCCGTTTTGCTGCCTTGACAGCCCTTGTCTAAAGCGATTATCCTGACATTCATACCCGGGTATTAATTGATGTAGTTGTTATGCAAGACAAGCACAAAGTTACCTTATACCTTCCTCCGGAACTTCACCGCCAGTTAAAAGTTCGCTCTGCTGTTGATCTGGAACCCATGTCTGCCATCGCTGAGCGAGCCATTGTCTTCTACCTACAACACCCGGAAGTGATTGATGAAGTAGAAGCCACCCATGGTCAGATGCACCGTGTATATAGCTGTCCCAGCTGCACCACTTCGTTGGTCTTGAGAGATGGAGAAGCAGTTCCCGTCCAGGAGCAATCAGCCATTCTAGGTGATGAAGACGCCGTTTCCCGAGTCCAGGAAAATTGCTCGGATTCTGACCAGCATGATGAAGGGAAGCTAGTTCCCTGCTAACCGTTCTAGGTTTGGTTAACGAATTTTGGTCAATGGGGTTAAAGGTAACGCTTAGCTGAATATTAATTGTTTGTTGAGCTTTTGTTAGTGACCGCACCGTCTCGAATTGGATTTAACGATCATGAAAGAAGAGCTTAGTATTTTAGTTCAGGCTCAATACCCCTTGATCTATCTCGTCACTTCTGAGGAAGAGCGGGCAGAACAGGCAATCGCAACAATTGCTCAAAATAAACCTCAGCGTCGTGTCTTCATTTGGACCGTTACTCATGGGGTTGTAGAATATGGTCAGCCTCGCAGTGTTACCCAGCATAATACTGTTTCTCCCCAACCAGCGATCGAATGGGTAATTCGGCAGCGCGAACCTGGGATTTTTATCTTCAAGGATTTGCATCCGCTCATGGCTCCGGATGTCATTCGCTGGCTGCGTGATGCAATTGCTAGCTTTAAAGATACACATAAGACAATCGTTTTGATGTCTCCGGTGCTAGAGGTACCNAATCGAACTAGAGAAGGAGGTTGCGGTCATCGATTATGCGTTACCTGATATGACAGAGCTAAATCAGGTTTTAACTCAGCAAATCGAGCAGAATCGCATGCGTCGTCCTTCGACTGAAACTCGCGAAAAGCTACTGAAAGCCGCATTGGGTTTAACCCGTGATGAGGCAGAAAAAGTGTATCGCAAAGCTCAGGTGATGGCGGGCCGTCTCACAGAGGCAGAAGTCGAAATTGTTCTGTCTGAGAAAAAGCAACTGATACGCCGAAATGGTATTCTAGAGTATATTGAAGAGGATGAGACACTGGATTCAGTCGGTGGTTTGGAAGAACTGAAGCACTGGTTGAGACAACGCTCTAATGCATTCACTGAACGAGCCAGAGAATATGGATTGCCCCAGCCCAAGGGAATGTTAATTTTGGGAGTTCCAGGATGCGGTAAGTCTTTAATTGCTAAGACAACGGCACGTCTCTNGGGGCCTGCCTTTAATGCGTCTTGATATGGGTCGGGTATATGATGGTTCAATGGTGGGACGATCGGAAGCAAACCTACGCAACGCCTTGAAAACGGCTGAATCGATCTCGCCTGCAATCCTCTTTATTGATGAAATTGACAAGGCGTTTGCTGGCAGCACGGGTTCTGCCGATTCTGATGGAGGAACTTCCAGTCGCATCTTTGGTTCATTCCTCACCTGGATGCAAGAGAAAACTTCGCCTGTGTTCGTGATGGCAACTGCAAACCGAGTTGAGCGATTGCCAGGAGAGTTTCTTAGAAAAGGCCGATTTGACGAGATCTTCTTCGTCGATCTGCCTAATGCAGAAGAGCGCAAAGAGATCTTTACGATCCATCTTTCGAAGCGGCGGCGTGATATTACCCGTTTCGATTTAGATCAACTTGTCAGTATTTGTGATGGTTTTTCAGGAGCGGAAATTGAGCAGGCTCTGGTAGCCGCTATGTATGAAGCGTTCGCTCAGGATCGCGAGTTCACGCAACTCGATATTATTGCCGCGATCAAGTCAACGCTACCGCTTTCGAAGACCATGAGTGAGCAGGTCACAGCCCTGAGAGATTGGGCTAGACAGCGCGCTAGACCTGCCGCTGCTTCGATCGCTGAATATCAGCGGTTGGAGTTCTAACAGGCTTTCACTCCTGCTCCCAACAGGAGGAAAGGCTAGCTTCCCTAGCTAGCAGTATCCACCGAGCCGTCTTTAGTCTGCGTTCCAACCGTCAGGCTGCGCGGCGCTAACTGATCTAAACGTTGTCGTTTCTCTCAACTTCTCTACAGGAGGAAATCCGAAATGTCTCACTTTAGCACTCTGCGCACCAAAATCACCGATGCTGAAATCCTGAAGACTTCTCTTCGCGACTTGGGCATCAACGTCAAAACCGAAGCTGACGTACGTGGCTACAATGGACAGCGTGTTCGCGCTGACATCGTTGCAGTTCTCGAAGGTGAGTATGATCTAGGTTGGTCTCGCAATGCAGACGGTTCCTTTGATCTGATTGCTGACCTTTGGGGTGTCGCTAAGAAGCACAATCAAACTGAACTGATCAACTCGATCAACCAAAAATACGCTGTTACCAAGACCATGGCAGAAGTGAAGCGTCCTGGCTTGCAAAACGCTAACGTTAAGCTGGTTCTGCAAAAGTAGTCCCTCTCAGCGTTCCCAAATTGGCGGGTTAACCTTACTCAAAACGGGTTAACCCGTTTTCTATTGATATTCTCTGTTGCATAGGCTTTTTGTTTGATTGAATCATCCGAGATCCAATTGCCTTTTCTGTTGATATAAGGCTTTTACCGCTCGCGTCTACAGATAGCTTTATATTCCTTTACAATATAGATAGAGCAGCTCTGCTCGATCGAACATTCTATAAGAATCAACCATGTCCTCAGATCTTGCCGTCGTTGCCGCAAAGTCTCTCCTTAATGCACCAACTTGGAAAATCAAGCTGCTCTATGATAGTGAATGTCCGCTTTGTATGCGGGAAGTCAACTTTTTGAAGCGACGGGATGCCGATCGTGGCTTAGTGGCTTTTGTGGATATTGCCGATCCAAACTATGATGCGGCTGAGAATGGCGGGGTTGATTATGCAACAGCAATGGGAAGAATTCATGCAGTCTTACCCGATGGAACCGTGATTCGCAACATTGAAGTGTTTCGGCAAATTTACGAGATTCTGGGGCTGGGCTGGGTTTACGCCATTACTAAACTGCCGATCGTTGGTGCGATCGCAGATTGGCTGTATGGCATTTGGGCTGACAAACGGTTAGCCGTTACAGGCAGACCCAATTTAGAAACAATTGTGGCGCAGCGCTGTGAGGCAGGCCGTTGTCAAATCAGTGAATAGACACTTAATCAATACTTGTATCAAATCCGCTGAATTGAAGATCAAATCTCAGTATGATCGTCCTTACTTTCTCCTATTGGAGAGGCTACGTCAACATGCCAACACTGCAAGGGTCATTAAAAAACTTCTGCCTCTGGAAACTTCTGATGCGCATGGGCTGACTCTCCACAAGTGCGGGGCGTCGGGAAAATCTTTTCAGGATTGGCCAAACCATCCGGATTAAATACTTGCCGAACCCACAGCATTGTTTCCAGATCCGTTTCATTGAACATCTCTGACATGTAACAGCGTTTATCTGCTCCAATGCCATGCTCACCAGAGATGCTGCCTCCCACCTCAACACAGAGCTTGAGAATATCGCCGCCTAGCGCCTCCACCTGCTCTAGCTGGCCGGGAATCGCGTTATCGAACAAAATCAGCGGATGCAAATTGCCGTCTCCGGCATGAAACACATTAGCGACACGGTAACCATGCTTCTGGCTCAGCACTTCAATCTCGCGCAGCACATACTGCAACTTGGTGCGGGGAATCACGCCATCCTGCACATAGTAATCTGGACTGATTTTTCCCATCGCCGCAAACGCCGCTTTCCTTCCCTTCCAGAGGGTGAATCGCTCTTGTGGATCGATCGCCACCGTCACGTTACGTGCCCCATTTTGCCGACAAATGGCTGCCACCCGATCGCTATTGGCCTCCACTTCAACCGATAGACCGTCTAATTCGATTAACAGGATTGCATCTGCATCGCGTGGATAACAATTAGTAGCCACAACATTCTCGACAGCGTTAATACTAAAGTTATCCATCATTTCCATGCCGCCTGGAATAATGCCTGCACTAATGATGTCGGAAACTGCCTGTCCTGCCGCTTCCACGCTGGTAAAGTCAGCCAGCAACACATGGATCGATTCTGCCGTTTTGAGAATGCGTAGCGTAATTTCAGTGGCAATGCCTAACGTTCCCTCAGATCCGACAAATAATCCCGTCAAATCATATCCCGGCATTTCAGATACTTTGCTGCCGACATCAACGATCGATCCATCCGGCAGCACCAATTTTAATCCCAACACATGGTTGGTCGTCACGCCATACTTGAGGCAATGCACACCCCCCGAATTTTCAGCCACGTTGCCGCCGATCGAACAAATAATTTGACTAGAAGGATCCGGCGCGTAGTAGAACCCTGCTCCGCTCACCGCCTGCGTCACCCAATTGTTGATCACTCCGGGCTGCACCACTACTCGCTGGTTGTCCAGATCCACTTCCAGAATCTGCTTCATCAAAGCCGTGCCAATCAAGACGCAATTTTCGATTGGCAACGCTCCCCCAGAAAGTCCTGTGCCTGCACCTCTGGCAATAAACGGCACCTGATAGCGGTTGCAGATTTTAACCACTTCGGCCACCTGCTCGGTTGTACGCGGCAAAACCACCAAGGCAGGCCGCTGGCGATAGCTGGTTAACCCATCACATTCATAAACCAGCAATTCCTCTTTGCGCTGCACCACATTTGCTTGGCCAACGACTCGTTCAAACGCCTGGGCGATCGCCTGCCAGTTGATGGAATTGCTGCGATTTGCCTGATCCAATATCACCATATGCTGCTATCTGCCCTGCTTGAACCTGTTAACTCCAGCTTCTTTGATGCTAATACCGAATCTGGCTTTACGAAAGTCTGATCAGTTGGCATATTCCAAAAAGGTTTGCACTTTGCCATCTGGTTTCAGCACCAAGCGAATTTGTGGGGTCGATCCATCTTGAGTCGGGGCGACAAATGGTTCGCCCATCAGCGGCATGTTGGTGCGATCGATATACTGCTCAGAAGCTTGGCCTAATGGCACAATTCGCTGCAGAGAACCATTTGCCGTCAACAAAAGTCGATATTCAAGAATCTGGGACAATCCCTGGGGCGGCTGCCATCGCTCTTGAAAATAGCTTCTCACTTCAGCCACTTGCGGAATTGCATCAAAAGCAGTTGTGCTATTTGTCGCAACCTGGTCGCGGGTTGCATTAGATGCCGTCAAACCTGCACTTTCAGGCACTGCCTCCGCTAAGCGAGGAGGTTCAGCACTGCGGCTTGCCCCTGCCAAGGACTCCGAGGGAACTGCTGTGCCGCCAGTTGGATCTGGAATCACCATAACTTGCCCTCCCTCACTGCTGCTTCCCGGAAGTGTTGCGGTGGGGGCTGCCGGTTGAGCAGGTTGAACAGGTTGAGGCGGAGCCTGAGTCACGCCCACAGGTGGTAAACCAGGACTGTTGCCTGTGGCTGTCGTAGGCGGCGGCGGTGGGAGTGGCTGCAAGCTTACAGAAGGAGAAACTTCCACAGGAGGAGGCGACATTTTGGGAAAGAGATCTGAATTGAGTTCAGAATTGACCTCTCGCTGTTGGGGAGCTGAAGCAGTCTGTATGGTTGGATTCGCCACATCCAGCACAAATTTGGCAATGCCGCCTGTCGCTCCCAAGGCCAATAGGGCGATCGCAGCAATGCTCGGCCATCGCTTGGGCAACCTCGACAGCCAAGCTGGATGGGTAGAAATAGGCAAGCTCAATGCTTCTGCCTGATAGGATTCCAGGGCATTGGCCAAATCAAAGAGTTGCAGCGCGGTCAATTGGACTGATTCCCCTGACTCTGCCGTCGCTAAACTGCCCAAATGCAAATGATGAGAGAGGAGTCCTTGGGGTTGAAGCGAAATACTACGGGCCTGTTCTGCAGGGGCTGGTGCATCCGCTGAACCAGATAGCGTCATGGGTTCTGCCGATCGCAATCCAACATTACCTTGCCGCAGCGATTCCTCCCAGCTCAGATCGGTTGGGGCTGCTACCAGAAAATTCTGCACATAGGTTTGCACCGTTTCACAAAGCGCTTCTAGCTGATTGCGATCGCCACTGACCGTGATTTGTTGTTCGGGCGGCAGTTTTGGATCGTCAAAGCTGAGCTGGAACTGAATGTCTTTCAGCACAGTCCGATCGGTCCAGCGGGAAAGTGCCGATCGGTTCGCTGCAATTTCCAGCGTGCAGGTTGGGGGCGTATAGCGACGGAGCACAGCAGTAGGCATAACAAGTTAGGGAGAAGCAATGAAGAAGCAAAACGACAGATGACCCAGAAATATTTCAGAAATATTAAATAAAGTTGCTCAATCAAATCAGGGTTTAGCTAAACACCAACTGAAATTTCAAGCCTCACTCACTCCTAGAACTTGACGGCAGACTGCGATCGAGCAACGCCATCCACAGCCGTCGATTGCCAGTGGGAGCGCTATAAAACAGCAAATCGATCAAAAGCTTCAGAGCCAGATGGCTCAACTGATCGGTAGGAGTGGCGAGATCAGCTTCCATCCGTTCTTGATAGGCATTGCTGAAGTTATCGAGATAGTCGCCCAACAAGGCCACTTGATAAGGTTCTCGTTGCTGCTCAGTCAACTGCTCCAGCAAGGCCACCGCCCGCCGAATCAACTCTTGATGCTGTTTGGCCAGATGGCAGATAATCAGCACTAACGCGCGCGCCTCCTCAACATCCATGCGTTTTCTGCCCTGACCGCGCCGCAAGGGACTCGACTGCCGCAACCGCCACAACGCCACCCGATCGGCCACCAAATGCGTCAGATTCAAATCGGCTGCTGCTTGCAACACTGCCTCTGAGCTAATTTGAGCCAATGCCTCCAGGGCTAACAGCACGAGATCGAGCTGCGCTTTGATGTTGTCTAGCTGCTCTGGATTGGGCTGCTGAGTGAGCGGTAACTCTGCCCAGGCAGAAGATTCATCGGTGGAAGGCTTCACAGTGGAGGGCATAGATCTCAGAATACGCAATTCAAAAAGGATCGATCAGCCTGTTACGGCTTTGGAAACCAGCAATGGCTTTAGAAACAGTCAGGTTTTGTGAATTAGGCAGTGATGAAAACCAAGCAGTCAAGAAAACCAGACGGTCGCAATAGAAATTGAGTTTCTCCTTTGTATCGAAATCCGGTGAATCTGAGCAACTATCTTTTGTGAGGCTACCGGAGTTGTTGTATTTTGAAGGAGAAGGAAGTGGAATGTCAGCAATGGTTAAGCGTTTGCCCCTGCACTGGAATTGGAACCCCCCTGGCCGTACTTTTGCCCAAACCTTAATCGGTTTCAGTATTGCCCTATTATGTGCAGTCCCTCTTTGGCTCACAGGTGTACCGGAGGCTGAAGCAACCGGTGTTTATAGTATGCCCAACCTTGCTGCTGGCGATCCGACCTGGGTGATCGACCAAGCAACGACTCTAAGCCGCATCACCCGCAATGAAATTAATGGTGAGCTGGAGCAATTAGCGCAAACCACAGGCACTGAAGTGCGTTTCGTCACGATCCACCGACTGGATTATGGGGAGTCGATCGATGACTTTACCAAAAAGCTGTTTCAAAAATGGTTTCCCACGCCTGAAGCACAGGCCAATCAAGTCCTGCTTGTTTTGGATAACGTCACCAACACGATCGCCATTCAAACAGGCGCAGAGGTGAAAACAACGCTAACGGACGACATTGCCGAGAGTGTGGCTCAAGAAACCATCCTCGTGCCCGTGCGGAATGGCAACAAGTATAATCAGGCGTTCATCGATGCTAGCGATCGCTTGGTTGCCGTCCTCTCCGGTCAGCCCGACCCTGGCCCACCCGTCGTGAATGACACGGTCCAAACTGAAGGCACCTTTGCTCGCGCAGAAGAAACGGACGATCGCAGCGCTACGATCATTGTGGTTGTTTTACTGGTTCTGGCCACGGTGATTCCAATGGTGACCTATTATTTCTACCAAATGCAATCCTGATAACTCGGTTAAGAAATCTCTATCGCTTCTGGGTGATTCCAGTTCCAGGAGAGAGGTAGCTTTTCCCATATAATGTTAAGCAACGTTCTGATTTTTCAGAAATTAGAAGCGATCAGATACTGAGCTTAATAAAAGCGCTTTTGTCTAAAAAAGCACGCGACCGAGACTAATAGATGGCTACAACGAATGGGGCACGGAGCAGCCGCAAAAACCGATCGGCAAAAGCCGCAGTTGAGAAGACCAACAATACCGCAGTTGAAGTGGAGGGAACCATGGCCGAACAAGAGAAAGTAATCAGCAACGGGGATGCGAATCAATCCTCTAAATCTGGCAAGTTGGAACTAGCGACCAAGAAGCCGCAAGCTGAAACCAAAGCCCCAGAAGAAGTAGGTCTTGCAGTTCGAGATGGCTCTGGAGAAATTGAGGTTGCCGAGAGCTTTACCTCAGCGGGGCTACGTCCGATCGCAGCCAGTCATCTTGATGTGTTCGGCACCATCTTAAACAATCGCCCCATTATGGCCAGCCATTTGCAGGTGGTTGAATATGCGATTCCAGGCAACCGTCCCGTATTTGCTAGCGAATTGGTCGTGCGGGATGATTTGACCCTGCCCGGTGGCCGTCCGATCGTGGCTAGCGATCCAGCTTTGTTGCAGGCCAGCTTACTGATGGGAGGCCGTCCGATCGCTTCGAATGCCATTGATGATAGCGAAACGCTGATGGGCTTTTTAGACTAAGCCTGTTTCGATCAATCCATTGAATCATTGCGTGGATTGGAATCAGTCCATTAATTGATGAAAAGTAGCCCAGTCCCTCGATCGGCGGCTGGGTTTTTTATATGGCTGTTTTTCTAAGATTGAAGGCGATCAGCATTGACAGCGCAAATTTGTTAGCGTAGACCTACCTCCACGCATCTTCCTTGCCTCTCATGAAATCGCCCGTTCTTGCCCTTGTCACCTCTGCGGCCCGTCAGCGAGAGATTATTGAAGTTTTCATTCGCTATGGCTGGGACTATATGCGGCAACTGCTCACTCTGGGAAAAGGAGATGAGCCTGACCTGCCTGCGCCGGAAATTCTCTGCAAAATTCTGGCGGATTTAGGTCCCGTCTATGTCAAATTAGGGCAACTGCTCAGCACCCGTCCCGATCTGCTGCCGCCCGCTTATATTCAAGCCCTCAGCCATTTACAGGCCAATGTGCCACCTGTAAGTTGGGAAGATTTGGAAGTTACCCTGCGGCAGGAATGGGGCCAACCTCCAGAAACCATCTTTGCCTCGATCGATCGGATTGCCATTGCCGCAGGGTCGATCGCCCAAATCCATCGGGCCGTCCTGCAAAATGGTCAACCCGTTGCCGTCAAAATCCAACGTCCTGGGATTGAATCGATCGTCGCTCAAGACATTGCCCTGTTTCGGCAGGTAGCGGCCCTGCTCTCTGGCACCGATTTTGGCAGACGCTATAACGTTGTAGAGCTAGCCGATGAATTTAGCGCCTCGCTACGCAGCGAACTCGATTTCACCCAGGAAGCCAACTACACTGAAAGGCTGCGGCAAAATCTTTCCGTTAGCCGCTGGTTTGATCCAGGACAGGTTGTAATTCCACAAGTTTATCGCGATCTGTCTAGCCGCAAAATTTTGGTTCTGGAATGGATCGATGGCGTGCCTATTCTCAAGGCTCCGTTTGTAGGACAGAGTATTTCATCAGAGACTCGGCATGCATTAACCTCGTTAGCTTTCCGCGTCTTTTTGCAGCAATATCTCAGCGATGGTTTCTTCCATGCCGATCCGCATCCCGGCAATCTGTTTTACTTACAGGATGGCAAACTCGGCATTTTAGACTGCGGCATGATGGGCACATTGAATCCACGAATGCAGTCGATCATGGTGGAACTGGTGCTGGCCATCGTGGATTTTGACCCCGATCGCTGTGCTCAACTCACACTGCAATTAGCAGAGCCCATGGACATCACCCAGCCGATCAATCTCGCCCAGCTTCAGGCCGATTACGATCGTCTCCTCAGACGGTATCACAGCCTCAGTTTATCCAATCTCAATGTCAGCGAAGCCTTTAGTCAGATTCTGGAAGCCGCACGGCACAACAATTTACGTTGGCCTAGCAATATTGGTTTGTTGACAAAATCACTCGCGAATTTAGAAGGAGCCGGTCGAGAATTTGATCCATCCGTCAACATCATGGATGAAGTGCGTCCATTAATGTTCGATCTATTCCGGCAGCAATTAGTCGGCAACGATTTAGCGCAATCTGCCCTGCGTACCGCTCTAGAATTCAAGCAGCTCTCGTTAGAATCGCCTCGACAGGTTGGTTTCTTACTCAATCGCCTCACCTCAGAAACACTCACCCTGAATTTGGCAATCCAAGATTTACAGGCGATGCGCAAAACCCTGGATGAAGGGGCTAATCGTCGATCGTTTAGCACGGTAGTTGGATCGCTGATTATTGGAGCTGCCATTATTTCGGCCAGTCAACAATCACCTCATCTGCAAATTATCAGCAATGTTCTATTTGCTGTTGCCAGTTTTTTAGGATTATGGTTGATTGTGACAATTATGCGATCGGGCAAAGCGGGCGATCGATAATGGAAGCAAAAAGGAAACACAAAGAGTTAAAGTAAAGACATGTTGCCATAATTTTTAGGGATAGATGTAGATATACTCTCCCAGCTTATTAGTTTACGTTAGGGGATTTACATCCTAATGCTCTCACTAGAGTACAATGAGGAATCTACCTTGAGAGAGCATTCTATTGTTGCTGCTTGAAATGAGTATTCAGTTTATTGAGCGTATTTTGCTGATCTTGTTGAAGAATCCTTTCAGTTTCTTCATCTCTCTTGTGATCGCGCGGTGTTTCAGAACGATTGTTGAGTGCGAATGCAGCAGTTGTAGCAGTTGTAATAGTGCTCAAAATCAGAACTGAGAGTGTAGCCGAAATCAGACGTGCCATCGTCGTTGCTCCTAGAAATCAATGTTGCGAACCTGAGATGCTTTAATACAATGGTGTGCATTAATTTGATTCCCAGGCTCTCTCTCATGACCGATTTGTTGTGATTCCAGACTACGACTAAAGCATTGTACAGCTCAAGAACTGATATGATTGGCTCGCAAGGCTGCTCAGGCACGATCAACATCAAAGCCAAGCGCTAATTTCAACAAACTGGAACTATCAAAAACACCTTGATACCAACCTGGAATACGATCGGCGTCTTTTTAGCGGCTACGACAATCTTGGTTGCAACACCAGGGCCTGTTGTCCTGTATCTCATTGCCTGTAGCCTGGAACGGGGATGGCGAGCCGGACTGATCGCAATTTTGGGAGTTGGAGCTGGAACACTGGTGTATGTGATTGCAGCAACTATTGGACTGTCAGCAATGCTGAGGCATTACAGCAGCAGTTGTAAAACTATAGACATAAGTTTGCTAATCTCATTTCTAATTGAGTGAATCAGTCGCTTAAATTTAGGTGTTGATCGATCGGTACTTGATAACCATTTGCTAATCGATTGGTTGTGTTTGCTAACGCTACAACTGTGATTGCCCTACTCAGTGTGGCAATTCAAGAAGGACTGACTCCGGAACAAACTATCAATCGAACGAAGGATTTAGGATATAAGTCTGCACATTATTCTTACATTGATCCACAGCTTAAATAGTTCTTTAGTAAATACATTAACAAGTATGCATTTGAATGCTTTGCTTTTAATGATGAGGATCGGTAGATCGGAAACTCAAGCCTAAACGGGTTTGACTAAAATTTGATGTGAGCGATAAGACCTGATATGCTCTGGAGATAGGTTTTCTTTCAAGCCTTGTGGAGGGGAGATGAATGACTGCAACCATTGTCCAGAGTACAACGGAGTTAATCACTCTTCAAATCACCATTCCTCTGAGTCAATCCTTTCTAGACACCGAAGAAACCATCCAATCAGTACTGAATGAAGCAGGAACACTGGCCAGTGGAGAAGCTCTCAAACAGTTTGATACCGATGGCAGTGCTATTGAAATGGGCAGGATGAATTGGACGAGTAAAGGACAATTGCCCAAAACCTATCAAACCCCTTATGGAACAGTAGAAGTGCCTCGGCATGTGTACCAAACAAGTGCCGGTGGAACCACCTTTTGTCCCCTGGAAGTCGATGCTCGCATCATCATGACCTCAACCCCCCGATTGGCTAAACAAATTTCCCACAAATATGCGGAGATGAGTAGTGTGCGGGTGGTGGAAGACTTGCGGGAAAACCATGGACGGGT
>LUGL01000147.1 GCA_002796835.1 Elainella saxicola E1
ACGACGGGAGTATCGCGAAGAGATTCGAGACATCCGTGCAGAGGACTTGGTTTTCATTGATGAGGCAGGTGTCAATTTGATGATGGTGCGCTTATATGCACGTGCACTCAAAGGAGAACGGGCAACTGGTGAGCGTCCTTACCACCAAGGAAGCAATGTAACGCTGATTGGTGCGATGAGCTTGAAGGGAATTGTTGCAGCATTGAGCCTGGAGGGTGGGATTAACGGAGATGTGTTTAAGTACTTTGTTGAGCACATTTTAGTTCCGAATCTCTGGATGGGTGCTTGCGTAGTGATGGATAACTTGAGTTCTCATGGGGTAGATGGGATTCGAGAGTTGATTGAAGCAGCAGGTGCGAAACTGGTATATTTGTCTCCTTATTCTCCTGACTTTAATCCAATTGAGAACTGTTGGTCGAAAGTGAAAGAGTTTTTACGGTCAGTGGCTGCTCGTTCTCGTGAAGCGTTAGATCAAGCGATTACTGATGCACTTAATGCTGTGACATTAAAGGACATCAGAGGTTGGTTCACCTATCGCTGCTATTGTACTTAACCAAGTTGAAATCCGCTATAATTGCAGTATTGCTGCTTCGGCGGCCTGCTTCAAAAGCTGGTTTGGATTAGCACTGCTATTTCCAATTCCTCCAATTCCACCGACCGAGAATGATTCATCCCGTTTCCGTGCAGTGCCAGATCCTTCTGCTGCCATTACAATCCCAGCCGTTGTGGTGTTCACTAGCCTTGCCGTTAACTGCACTTCAGCTTGATAGGTTCTAGTCCGTTGACCAAAACCGAAAAGATTGAGTCCAGATTCTTCCGCATCTAAGTTGAACTGCGTGATCGAGCCAATCAGCACAGCATCAACTCCCAGAATTCGCCCAATTTCAGCAGCAGTGCTGGCATCTACCCGTCCTGTCTGACCAAAATTCTGTTCCCGCAAAATTTCTGCGATCCGGCTGCGTTCGATTACGGAATAACGACCATCTTGAACTAGTCTATTGGTCAGGAGATTGCTAATGCCTTGTGCTGGGCCTGATCCGTTAAACAGATCATGAACCGAGAAATCTGCATCAATGCTGGCATAATCAAAGTCCAAAACTGCTACACGCAGTCGAGTTTGAGGCTGTGTTTGCGCTAGATGTAACTAAATCGTTGAAGTTGAAGAAGCTGATATTGATAATACTTTGGTTGATGGAAATAGGACTGTACCACAAAGCAAAGAGATAAATGCGATCGACTTAAGTACGTTCATAGCTGAATTTCCGTTTGTGCTACATCAAAAAATACTGAGTGGGTTGCAAACTACAATTTCATTCAATACAATCGAATACTCGATCTGCTAATTATCTGCCAAAAACACCGACCCCGTAATAGCAGTAATTTGCATTGCAGTCAGCCATGTCTACTTCGACATAAAATCGACCACTCCGGCTGGGGATAACACTGATCACGGGAACATCGCCAGGGCGGGTATCTGAATCAATCAGATTGTAATTTCCATCGTATAGTTTTAGATCTACGTCGGCACAATACTCATCGCAAACCCCTAATAGGTTATATGCAACGCCCGATCGCAGGTTTACGTTGATCAAATGAGAACCTTGATTGCGAAGCGTGTTGATATAGGGATCATGCGTAGGTGTTCGGTTCAAAAAACCTATTGCGATCGCCGCACCAATAAGCTGTCTTCCAATTGATGTAGCACTCGCAAACGCAGATGAAGATGCAAGTAATGTTACAGAAAAAATAGTGGCTGCGGCAACTGTCGTTCCAATCCCGATAGATAATTTCCGGTGCATGATTTTCTCCAGAGTGAATGATTTATCAAAAGTTAGTATTGCAAGAAGGAGAACACAGATGAGTTTAGTTAGATGTCCCTGATTGCATGCCTTACAAATATTCGATGTGTGGTATGTGAGGGCAGATTCCATCACCTTTGATGTCGATCTACCCTACGCAAAAAGGATTGATTGAATTAGAGCAAAAGCTCAGCAGCCTGTAGAATTAGACCGTTACAAAATCTGTGCTGGCATAGATCTCTGTAGTATCTTGCACGATAGCAATCAGATCACTCCCTCTATAGATCGCAGTGTCACGAGCGGAGCTACCTAAAAAGTTATAGCTCTTATTTAAGGTGAAATCGTATCTACTGCCTTTAACCTGGAGTTGGTCTCCTTCCCAACGCTTGAAGTCAGTGATAACGGCATGTCCTACACCGAGATAGGAAACCCCATGCTGGCTACCGATCAAAAATAAATCGGCTCCAGTACCACCAGTCAGCGTGTCATATTCATAGGCAGTTAGCCCATAGCCATTGATTTTGTCACTACCTTCACCACCATTCAGGACATCATTCCCTGTATTTCCAAGCAAAGAGTCATTCCCTGCCCCTCCCAAGAGAGTATCGTTGCCAGATAAACCACCCTGGAGATAATCATTGCCGGATGAACCATCTAGATAATCATTACCATTGCCCCCATAGAGTTGATCGTCTCCATTGCCAGCAAAAAGATAATCGTTGCCATCTTCTCCTTCCATGCGATCGTTGCCATCTTCACCATAAAGAACGTCATCTCCAGTACCTCCCAAAACGACATCGTTGCCTGCCCCTGCATAAACATAATCATTGCCGCCCAAAACATAGATATAGTCAGCGAAGGAAGTGCCAAAGCGCGTTTCACTATTATTTGTGCCGTAAATGGTTGCCATTACTCTTTTCTCCTGAATCAATAAAGTAGACATTGAGAGGGAAACCGCAAATTGCATCAGTTTTTTTAGCTGGTTTATTCGCGGAGCTTCTGTCTATGAATCGCACCAAGATTTCAGCTTTTATACAAACCTGGAAAAAATTTTCAACCCTGTATAAAATCCAGAGAATCTGAGAGATTAGGTGAATGTAAGGGTTCTCCAAACTTAATATCCATGAACGAGCAACTCGAACAATTTGTGCTAAAAGCCCAACAAGCCCCGCCCCATTCCCAGGATCGATCGGACGCGATCGATCAATTAGCCCAGCAAATCCTGAAAGGTCGTCAAGTCGCTCGTCCCTACCAAAATCAGCTCCCCGGAATTTATCAGGAAATTGTGGAACAAGCCCAAATTCTGCTGAGGCAGCAGCTTGAGCAAAGGCTTGACGACTATCACTCCCATCGAATTCCAATACGCCAATGGGCGGAATATTTAAGAAACGAAGTGTTTCAAGTTGTTTTAAGCCGATCGCGGTTACAGCAGCTTGCCGTTGAGGCGCAAAAGCACGAACCCAAAACAGCAATTCATCAGTATGCAATTCGTGAGCTGATTCAAGCTATTCGACTATCAGGCAAGTTAGCTCGTCCTCAACTAGCTCCAGAAGTTTATCAGGATGCCGTCAATCAAACTTTGCTGTGGGTTTGTCAGAACCTTCGATCTTACGATTCCAACCGGGGAGAGTTTATGGCCTGGGTTAACTTTCGCCTCGATCGGATTGGACGATCGACCCAGCAAATTCAACAAGATTCTTATACACAAGCAACACAAGGGAAGATCATTCGTACTAAATATCAATTAAGCAGACTTATTCAACAACTCAAATCTACTGACTTGTTAAATTTGCTGGAATTGTATGTTAAAAAGCTCATTTCAGATTTAAGTTTCCCTGTAATTGTAGCGTTGGTAACTTTATTGAGCCTTGCGGTTGCAATCCAGCAATCTTCAATGCAGGACAATCTGTTGTACGAGGTAGCGCAGGAACTGGTTGATCTTCCTCCCCGATTAGTCCAGAGCGAAGACTTAAGTGCTGTGGAGATTGCCCAAGATGAGAAACCTTCGCTGATTGAACTCCTGAAACAGTATATCGAGGAAGATCCCGACGAACTCTTGCAAAAAAGTATCAAAGGACATCCTCAACTCACACTCCAAGTGATTATCTTGGCTCGTTTAGAAGGGGCCTCCTGGACATCTTTATCTCAACGACATGGGGTTAAAATACCGACCCTCTCTAACTTTTTCCAGCGATCGCTTGTCTCACTTGCCCCAAAAATTCGTGCCGCTATCCAACAGTAAACTGCAGCGAGGAGTTATGACTTTCCATTCTGAATCTTTCTCAACATTTACAGTTTCCTTGGGGCAATCTGCCCATCAGGTTGCAGGGCAATTCAGCCAGTACCATCAAAATTGGCAAAAAGCAGAGCAAGTGTATCTCAATACCTTGACGATTTATGCAGTGGATCACTATCTCAACTGTTTGGGATATACGACGGATTGGGAAAATAGCGATAGTTATAATGTCGTCAATCAGGCATTGCTGGATGTCGCAGATTTAATAATCAAAGATTACGGTAAACTTGAATGTCGGCGAATCTTCCCTGATGCAGAAGCCCTGTATATCCCTGAAGAAGCAATGTTCGATCGCCTGGGATATATGGCTGTTTCTCTCAGTGAAACGCTAGACCAAGCAGAAATTTTGGGTTTTTTTCGGCAGATGAATACAGTAGAAGTGCTGTTAAGTCAACTGCAATCGCTAGATGAGTTCGCTGATTATTTAGAGACTTATCATCCAGATCAGATAAAAGATGTAAGCCAGCCAGCCAGTCTCAGCCAGTGGCTCAGGGGTGTTTTTACGGCAGGTTGGCAGGCTTTTGAGGAGTTGATCGCGATTGAACCGCTAGAACTTGCCCTACAGTTTCGCGGCAGCCAGCCAGAGTCAGAGTCAGAGCCAGATCAAGAGGCTCGGTCATCTACTTCGGTCACGCGAACAAAGGTGATCCAGCTTGGTCAACCAATGCAATCAATATTGGCCATGATCACCCTAGAACCGGATGAAGCCAACCACTCTGTCCATATTCAAGTAGAAGTCTTGCCAACCAGAGAACAGGTGTTCTTGCCTGTAGGCTTGCAGTTAGCTATTCTAGATGATCAACAAGAAGAAGTGATGGGAGCTCAAGCGAGGGAAACCCAAGATGGGATTCGGTTGGAATTCACAGCAGAGGTTAACGATCGTTTTAGTCTAAGAATCTTGTTCGATAGCGTAGCCATTATTGAAGACTTTCTAGTATAAATACCGAAAGTCTTATAGAATATTCTTAGGATCAAAACGCTAAAATATCCCGTTATTAAGACTTCCTGAAATCATGGGAAAGCTAGCTATCCTAGAGCTACACCAAAATAATGAAGGCTTTCAGGTCATTCTAGAAGTCGGTCAAGGGGGAAGCCGCCCTCACACAATGGTAAAGGGGCAATTACCCAGACCGCAAGACTTGCTGCAAAATTATCAAAGATGGCAAGCTGCTTACTATCAGATGGGGCAGTCGCATCGAGTGATTCGACCCATTGGCATCACGCTTGAGGGAATGCTAACAACGCGGCGTAAAAACTGCATGGATTTGGCAGAGGTGCTGCAATCTACATTTAATCAATGGTTACGAGTAACATCTTTTCAGTCAATCCGAGAAGCGTTACTGCGAGAGTTGCAAGTCTCTGGGTCAGTGCGGATGATTGTCCAGTCGGATGAAATGGCTATTTTTAAGTTGCCCTGGCAGCAGTGGGATCTACTCGAAGGACAGGGCTCTCTGGAGATTGGATTCAGTGCCCTAGAGTATACCTATCCGTCGTTGTCATCAACTCCTACTCCACATTCCTCTATCAAAATTCTGGCAATTTTGGGCCATGCCAAAGGAATTGATGTCGAGCAAGACCGATCGCTGCTCGAACAATTGCCCAGAGCAGAAGTCACTTTTCTAGTGGAACCCACTCGTCAAGATCTGGGTGAGACTTTGTGGAAACAGCATTGGGATGTCTTGTTCTTTGCAGGCCATAGCGCAACTGAAGCCGATCGCGGTCATATCTATTTAAATCCCAGCGATCGATTATCATTGCGGGAACTAAAAGCGACACTCAGCCAAGCAGCTAAGCGGGGATTACAGTTAGCGATTTTCAACTCTTGTGACGGATTGGGTTTAGCGCAGGAACTCAAGGCATTAGGTATTCCTCAAATTGTGGTGATGCGGGAACCTGTGCCCGATCCTGTTGCTCAAGCTTTTTTAAAGTATTTTCTACAAGCTTTTTCAGAGGGAAAGAGCTTGGATTTAGCAGTTCGACAGGGACGAGAGCAACTGGAAGGACTGGAAGACCAGTTCCCTTGTGCAAGCTGGTTACCAGTGTTGATGCAACATCCGGCAGCACCTCTCTTTAGTTGGCCAGTTGATGTATCTCTGCAAAGTCCAGCATCAGAGGATGAAAGAATCCCTGCACGCAAACAGTTGGTGGGCTGGCGACGTTTGGCTTTGGTTCCAGCTCTGGTGGCGGCAGGAGTGACCACTATACGGTTGTTGGGTGGACTGCAATCCTTGGAACTGGGAGGTTTTGACCTGTTTATGCGATTTAGGCCGCATGAAGCCCCTGATCCCCGTTTGCTGTTGGTGGAGGTGACGGAAGACAACCTGCGCCAATATGGGGAAGCAACCTTATCCGATCAGATGCTCGCTAGAGGGCTACAGATCTTGGAAAGCCAAGGTGCTAGAGTAATCGGCATCGATATTTTTCGCGATCTTCCTCAGGAACCAGGACGAACTGAGTTGATCCAACAGCTTCAAAGCGATCGCACATTTATCATTTGCCAGCACCCAGAAGCGGGGGTTGATCCAGGGACACCTCCACCAGCAGGAGTTGCGCCAGAGCAATTGGGATTTAGCGATGTGGTGGTTGACTCAGATGGAGTAGTGCGACGATATCTATTTTCGATGGAGCCTGTCGATCGAACCGCTTGCAAAACAACCTATGCTTTGAGTCTTCTCGTAGCAGGAAAGTATTTGGAATCAGAGGGTATCTCTGAGTCAGGTAGCGCAGCAGATGCCTTGCAGTTTGGAGATGTGATCCTCAAGGGGATGGATGCACCAGCAGGGGGATATCAGAGAACGGACTTGGGCGCATATCAAATATTGCTGAATTATCGTCGTGATAGTGATTCGATCAACCAACTGGCACAGTCAGTAACGTTTGATGAGTTGATTGCAGGCCAGATTGATCCGACGGCGATCGCCAATCACATTGTTTTGATTGGGATTACAGCTCAAAGTCGCAAGGATGAATTTAGAACGCCCTACGGTGAGAATATTCAGGGATTGGCGCTACATGCCCAGATGGTCAGCCAGACGGTGAGTGCAGTTTTGGATGGCCGATCGCTACTGTGGACATGGCATTGGAGCGGGGATGTAGCCTGGATCTTGGCTTGGTCGGGAATGGGAGCTTTGACAACGGTATGGTGTTCTCGTCCTCGCTGGGTTTGGATCGCGAATGTTGGTTTGGTTTTGCTGCTGACAGGTGTATGTGTTTTTGCGTTTCAGGGGTCTGGGCTCTGGCTAGCCTGGATTCCTGCGGCAATCGGATCAGTGTCAACGGCTGTCTTATGTCGATACTTTCTTAATACGCCCCTAGAGTATTTGCCATGAAGTTACTTCAAGACCTCTTTCGTTTCTTCTGCCGGGTTCCTTTAAGATTTGGGTTATCGATCGGGTTAAGCTTAGCGCTCCTTCTGCACGAAATTCCAGTGATTGCGAACGAAGTACTTACTCAACTACCACCAGAGTCAGGACTCGACCCAGGTAGTGAAACCAATCAACCAAGCGAACCTAATCCTTTAACTATTTCTGAACTGGAGCTTCGGAGGCTGGCCAGCCGTGGGGGAACTTCGGGACGTAGTCGAGCGGGAAGTCGAGGGGATTGTCCTGCTGTTGAAGCAGATAAACCAGATTTGACTGCGATCGTTCCTGTGGTGCAAGGACAATTGGATGGGCAGACTGTGACAGCAGTCATGGGTAGAACAACAGAAGCTCACCCAACATTTTGGTTTTATTTACCCTACGGAACTGAGAATCTACATTCAGTACAACTTGTCGTAAACAATGAGCAGGATATCCCATTATTCGAACCAATTGTCGTGCCAATAGAGAGCCAAGCACCTGGGTTAGTGAGTGTGCAGTTGCCACAGTCTTCACCCCCGCTGCAAATCGGCCAATTTTATCGCTGGTATATTATGTTAGATTGCATGCCGGAAGGTGGCAGTGATGATTTTGTCGATGCCTTTGTGCAGCGTGTTGAACTTGCACCGGAGATTGCTGCCAAGTTGGGGACCGCTTCGCCGCTAGAAAGAATTGATATCTTGATAGCAAATCATGCTTGGTATGAAGCGGTGAGTGAACTTTATGAACTGCAAATGCGATCGCCCAATGATGCTGGTGTTCGATCGAAGTGGTCGAGATTGTTAGAAACAGGAGGGCTTAGCTCCAACCATCCTTGAGAAGAACTAAAGCGAATTCATTCACCGATCAACCGAAGGATAATGTTTCATGCAAAGTAGTTTAGTAAGAGCTAGGAATCAATTTGTTTGGTTGGGAATCATCATTTTTGGTACATTTTCCGTTGGTGGGATTGATAGTGCGATCGCCCAAATTGAACCCGATGATACCTTAGGCGGTGAACGATCGCAGGTCACACGGGATGTGCTAGTTAGAGGTAGTCGGGGCGATCGGATTGATGGGGGAGCACGGCGGGGTGGCAATTTATTTCATAGCTTTCGAGATTTCAATGTGAGGAACGGGGAGCGAATTTATTTTGCCAATCCACCTGAGGTGGAAAATATTTTCAGCCGCGTTACAGGTGGAAATGTTTCCAGGATTTTCGGAACATTGGGTGTGAATGGAGTCGCCAACCTATTTTTGCTAAATCCCAATGGTATTATCTTCGGCCCAAATGCCCGATTGGATATTCGAGGTGCTTTTTTAGGAAGTACAGCAGATAAGTTTCTCTTCGCCGATGGGAGTGAGTTTAGTGCAGTAGATCCTCAAGCCTCATCCCTTCTGACAATAAATGTTCCAACGGGTTTGCAGTATGGTAGTAATCCGGGTGCAATTACTATAAACGGTTCCATACTAGAAGTAGATGCTGGTAAAACATTTGCACTATTAGGTGGTGATATCCAAATAGAAGAAGCTGATCTATGGATTCCAGGAGGACAAATTGAGCTTGGATCCATAAAGAATGGCACAGTTGTCCTAATGTTAGAAAATGGCCTACTCAATTTCGGCGTTTCTGGAGGAATCGAAAGAGGTAGCATAAACATTGTAGATACGTTTCTAGATACTAGTGCTGACTCAAAATCTTCTGGAAATATAACTATCAATTCAGGCTTTCTCACCATTATCGGATCAGACCTAGCTAGTGAAAGTTTCGATAATTACAAATCTGGAAATATATTATTTAATGCTGATAATATTTTACTAGATAACTCATATATTAGCAATAGCAGTGATTATGGGGGTGGCAACATCGAAATTAATGCAAACTCCTTCTCTGCAATTAATGAAACACTAATAGAAACTACTGCTTTTGATAGCGGAAGTTCTGGAGATATTATTATCAACGTCCGTGACACCGCTGAGTTTGATAGTTCTTCTGTATTTACCGACTTTTTAGGCGTAGATGGTAGTGGTGGCAATATAGAAATTAACGTTGGTTCTCTCTTACTTGGGAATACCCTCACTCTTGATAATGGACGAAAACCTGCTCTAGATGCATCTACTAGTGGCCAAGGCAATTCTGGGGAAATAGTCATTAATGCTCTAGAGTCTATACGAATTGAAAATTTTGATATTCGCAATGAAGTGAACTTTTTAGGAATTGGTAATGCGAATAATATTAAAATTGTTGCAGATGACCTTTTGCTGACGAACGGAGCTAATTTAAGTACTATTACATATGGTCGAGGTGACGCAGGCGATATTATTATTGACGTTCGTGACTCTGTTGCTTTTCGGCGAAGTAGTGCATTGAGTTTGGTTGGAAGGAATGCAGTAGGGAATGGTGGAGATATTAGAATCAACGCCAATTCACTTTCTGTCAATAATCCATCTTTGCCTTCTAATGCTTTGTCTTTCCTGTCCACCGATACAAATGGGCATGGTAATGCAGGTAATATATTCATTAATACTCGTAATTCTGTTTATCTTGGAGCTGTTGTTTCTACAGTAGTAAGATCTAGCGGAGAAGGTAATGGAGGTGATATTGAGATTAATACAGGTAACTTTTTTGCTGATAAAGCAGGAATATTGTCTGGTGTTGATCTTGGAGGACTAGGTGATTCTGGAAATGTAACTGTTAATGCACGTAATGAGGCTATTTTTTCGGACGGAGGTGTTTACACTAACACAGGTGGAAGAGGAGGTTCAGGTGGAGATATTAGAATCAGTGCGCGTAGCCTCTCCGTAATTAATGGAGCACAATTATTTGCTAGCACTTATGGCCAAGGAAGATCAGGTAACATTTTTATCAATGCTTCAGATAATATTTTGATTGATGGATTCCGGAGTTATAGTGGGCGTTCGAGTTCTCTTTCAACTACTACGGAAGCGGAGGCAACTGGGCAAGGCGGGAACATTACAGTTAACACATCTTCATTTCGAATCAGTAATAGTGGATTGGTAAGTGCTCTTACATCCAGTTCTGAAAGCGGCGGCAATGTGGTTATTAACGCTGATGCGTTTGAAGCCTACAGAGGCGGACAAGTTGTTACCAGTACTCAGAGTAGTGGTCATGCAGGAAATATTACACTTAATGTTGCAGATAGAATTGTTCTAGATGGAGTAGATCCCACATATGATGCGCGCTTAGAAGCAAATAATGGAAAAGTTAGACCAGACAATGTCGGAGGGGTAGATGCGCAAGGAGCTTTTAGTGGATTGTATGCTGATGCTGAAGGCGGTGCTACTGGTCGAGGAGGCAATATTCGCATTACCACTGGTGCTTTGACCGTTCAAAATCAAGGATTGATTGCTGTCAATAGTCGAGGAACAGGGCAAGCAGGAACCTTAAATATTGATGCAAATTCTGTTGCCTTAGATAACCAGGCTCAACTCACGGCTGCAACAGAATCAAGCAGTGGTGGAAACATCAATTTACGCATTGCCGATCGCCTCAGTCTAGACAACGATAGCACCATTTCCGCGTCTACAACAACGGGGCAAGGTGGAAGCCTGACGCTTAATGTAGATCAATCTCCCACCAATATAGTAGAAGTTTCGGGAAATAGTAGTCTTGCGGCTCAAGCAACTGGAACGGGTAATGCAGGTAGTGTCAGTCTCAATACTAGGGCTTTAACTGTACAAGATCAGTCTAATATTTCTGCAACAACCACTTCAGGACGAGGCGGCAGCCTGGATATTGCAGCTCAAACTGTGCAGTTAGACGGTGCTCAAATCTCAGCTTCTACACAAACTGGGCAAGCAGGGAGTTTGCAAGTCAACGCTGCTGAGTCAGTAAACATTAGTAACGGTGGACGTTTAGCCGTTGAAGCTGAGCAAGGGGGAACATCTGGAACCTTAAGCATTAACACCGATCAATTAAACCTCCAGAATGGGGCAGAAGCTAGTGTCCGTAGCACAGGATTAGGGCAATCAGGCAGTCTCGATATCACGGCTCGAAACGTGCAGTTAGACAATGATGCTCAAATTACAGCCACAACTGAATCAGGTGTAGGTGGCAACATCACTCTACGAGAGTTAGACAGGTTGAACATCAGGAACAGCCAGATTTCGGCTTCTACACAAACCGGGCAAGCAGGGAGTCTACTTGTCAATGCTACTGAGTCAATAGACATTAATAACGGAGGACGTTTAGCCGTTGAAGCAGAAAAGGGTGGAACGGCTGGAGCATTGAGCATTAACACCGATCAATTAAACCTCCAGAATGGGGCGCAGGTTAGTGTTAGCAGTACGCTAGCAGGACAATCAGGCAATTTAGATATTAACGCTCAAGATGTACAATTGAGCGAGCGATCTGCGATCAGCGCAGAAACTCAAGCAGGTGCAGGCGGCAATCTCAGTTTGCAAGTTGGCGATTCGCTACGTCTTGCCGATCAAAGTACCGTCTCAGCCTCTACTCAAAGTGGACAGGGAGGCAGTCTGACGCTTAATCTCGATCATACTCCTACCAATACAGTAGACCTTGCTGGTGGCAGCCGTATTGAAACTGAGGCTGAAACAACAGGCAACGCTGGACGCTTGAATCTCAACACTAGCCAACTCACACTTAACGATGGTTCTACTGTATCCGCTTCTACTATTTCAGGACAAGGTGGTAACGTTACTCTTCAAGAGTTAGATAGATTGAACATCCGCAATAGTGCGATCTCAGCCTCTACACAAACTGGCGAAGCAGGTAATGTCGATGTTAATGCTCAAGGAGGTATTGTGGAGATCAGTGGCGCTTTGCCAGATGGCCGTCCAGGTGGTTTATTGGTGCGGGCAACAGGTGATGGAGGTAATGCAGGGGAGCTAACTGTTAGAACAGGGCAACTGATTTTGGAAGACGGTGGAGAGATTTCTGGTTCAGTCACAACAGGACAAGGGGGTGACATCAGTATCAATGCTACTGAGTCAATAAATATCAATAATGGAGGACGCCTAACTGGTGAAGCAGGAGATAGAGGCACCGCCGGAACATTGAGTATCAACACCGATCGATTAAACCTCCAGAATGGGGCGCAGGTTAGTGTTAGCAGTACACAATCAGGACAATCTGGTAACTTGGACATTACAGCTCAAACTGTACAGTTAAATAATGGTGCTCAAGTTACTGCTGAAACAGAGTTGGGTGGAGGTGGTAACATTGACCTACAAATTTCTAATATGTTGCAGCTTGACCAAGGAAGCCGCATCTCGGCATCCACGATCAATGGAAAAGGCGGTAACCTTACCCTCAATGCAGATCGTACTCCAGCCAATCGAGTTGAGTTAGGGCATGGCAGTCAGATTGAGACTGAAGCATCTGGTGCTGGAAATGCTGGGCGTTTGAACTTGCATGTTGAACAGCTTACAGTCAGTGATGGCTCTGGAATTTCGGCTTCTACAATATCAGGTGAAGGTGGTGATATTGTTCTACGTGGATTAGACAGACTGCGCGTGAGTGATAGTGAAATCTCAGCTTCTACACGAACTGGCGAAGCAGGTGACATTAGTGTAAATGCTCAAGCAGGTGTAGTAGAGATAAGTGGCACCTTGCCGAACGGTCGTCCGGGTGGTCTACTGGTGCGGGCAACAGGCGATGGAGGTAACGCAGGAGATATAACCGTTAGAACAAGGCATCTCAGCATTGAAGACGGTGCCCAGATTTCCGGTTCAGTGACAACAGGACAAGGCGGTGACATTAATATCCTTGCTTCTGAGTCAGTACAAATTGAAGACAGGGGGCGTTTATCTGCTGAGGCAAGAAGAGGAGGAACGGCTGGAAACTTAAGCATCAACACCGATCGATTAAATCTCCAAGATCGTGCACGGATTAGCGTTAGCAGCACTGCATCAGGTCAATCGGGCAACTTGGATATAACTGCTCAAACTGTGCAATTGAACGATCGGTCTCAAATCACTGCCACAACAGAATCAGGTGAAGGCGGTGATATTACCTTACAAGTTACTGATGCTTTACAGCTTGATCAAGGCAGCATTATCTCAGCCTCTACTGAAAACGGCGGAGGCGGAACGCTTAGAGTGAATGTCGATCGCGATCCAGTCAACTCAGTGACCCTTAACAATAGCCGGATCACAACAGAGGCAACCAGGCGAGGTGCTGCTGGCAACTTGAGGATCAATGCTAGACAGCTATCGCTTCAGGGACAAAATGCAGCTATTTCTGCTTCTACTCGCTCAGGTACTGGGGGCGGCGTTACGCTGCAAGGATTAGACACCTTAGAAATTGACGATGGAGAAGTCACTGCTTCTACTCGTACAGGACGCGCTGGTAATGTCAACATCAATGCGAATGAATCGATCGAATTACGCAACGGTGGTCGATTGGCTGTAGAGGCGATCGGCAGAGGAGGCATAGCGGGTGACTTAAATCTTACTGCCGACGAATTTGCGTTGGAAAGCGGATCTGCTGTCACTGTTAGCAGTCAGCGAGGACAAGCTGGAAATCTGACGGTTAATGCAGACGTTGTCCGATTAAATCAGGGCCAAATTACTGCTGAAACGGCAGAAAGCGGCAGAAACGCCGGAGCAAACATCAACTTAAATAGTTTAGATTTACTCTTACTCCGAAACAATAGCCAAATTTCTGCCAACGCTAGGGAGTCCGCTAATGGGGGTAATGTTGGCATTGATGCCTATTTCATCTTTGCTAATCCGTTTGAGGATAGTGATATCCGAGCCAATGCACTCGCAGGGGACGGAGGCAGAATTGAAATTACAACTCAAGGATTGTTCGGACTTCAACCCGCAGAAGCCTCAATTCCAGGAATTAGTGATATTACCGCCAGTTCTGAAAGCGGTGTTCAAGGCGTCATTGAGATCAATAATCCCAACACGAATCCGACTCGAAGTCTAGAATTTTCAGATGCGCCTCCAGAGCCTCCTCAAGTTGCTCAAGAATGCTCACCTACAACTGAACTTGATCGCGATCGCAGTTCCTTTGTCATTGTCGGACGTGGAGGATTGCCTTCCTCTCCCTATGATATTTTAGGTAGCGAAGACCTTTGGCAAGACTGGCGACTCACCGAGGTTGCAACTGAAACCCGTCGAACTCAACCAACTTTTGCGGCCTCTCCCACCAATGCTCAATCTCCAACCATTATTGAAGCCCAAGGCTGGGTTCGTGATACAGCAGGACAAGTCGAACTCGTAGCCGCAGTCACCAATTCTGATCCTCCTAATCCAACACTGCTGGCTCCAGCCTGCTCTACTGCTGCCCAGCCTTCCCGAATCCAATCAGGAGAGATATCCCAATGAAAAAGTTCTTTCGCCAGTGGCAACTTCTGGGACTACTCTGCCTAGGCGTCTTGCTTGGACTTTGGGTGCACTTGGTTCCCCTATCTGTGATTCAACCAGCCGTTGCTACCCCAACCTCTCCCGATTCATCTATTGCATTAGGTCGGCAATCCTACCAAGCAGGTCAATTTCAAGATGCGATCCGCAACCTGGAGCAAGCGGTTCAAGCTTATAGTAATCAGCACGACGTTCTGAATCAAGTGATTGCCCTCACTTATCTAGCCCTGAGTTATCAACAGCAAGGACAGTTACAGCTTGCCCAAATGACGATTACCCAAAGTCTGTCTCTTGTGCCAGTGACTGGAGGCAGTCGATCTCAGCAGCAAGTTCGAGCCCAAGCTCTTACAGCTCAAGGACAAATCCAACTCGCGACTGGTCAGCCAGAACAAGCCTTGGAAAGTTGGCAGCAGGCACAAGCCAGTTATCAAACCCTGGACGATCAAATTGGAGAACTGGGAACACAAATCAATCAAATCCAGGCATTGCGATCGATCGGCTTCTATCGTTGGGCGCAAGAACAGATCAAAACTTTAGAATCTCAGCTTGACCAATCTTCTAATCCAGAACTGCAAGTACTAGGTTGGCGAAGTCTGGGAAACTTGCTACGGACTGTTGGGCAGATAGAAGAGGCCAAAACAGCTCTAGAAAAAAGTTTGCAATTGGTTCCCCTATTGTCTGATGCTGATCAGTCGGTTGTTCACAAGGCCGCCATTTTATTGGGTTTAGGTAATACCGAAGCAGCTTTTGGCGACCGACAACTCAAGCCCCAATCTCTCAGAAAGTACGAAAATTGTTCAACTTGGAATGCTTCAGAAGACGCGACATCACACTATCAACATGCTATCCAGTACTATCAGCAAAGCGCAGCCCAAGCACCTGCAACTCTTTTAGCAGTCAAAGCTCAACTCAATGCCTTCAACTTGCAACTAAAGCTTAATCAACCAGTTGCCGCAACTGAAATCCAAGATATTCGCACTCAAATCAACCAGTTGCCAGCTAGTCGTCCAACAATCTATGCCAAAATTAATTTTGCAAAAAGCCTATTTTGTTATTCACAAGCAAATACTGCCGATCTTACCGCATCTGAAATTTTAGAATCTGCTATTCAACAAGCTCAAGAGCTGAAAGACGATCGCGCCTATGCCTATGCCCTTGGGAGCTTAGGAAAAATTGATGAAAGTGTAGGGAAGGTTGATGAGGCTCAGGGAAAAACCAAGCAAGCTTTAGCCGTTGCTCAGCAAATTCAAGCGATCGATATTGCCTATCAATGGGAGTGGCAGATGGCCCGTCTCTTCCAAAACCAGGACACTGAGAAAGCTCTGAGTTACTACAAAACTGCCTTTGACTCTCTACAAGTCCTGCGGAGTGACCTGACAGCCCTTGACGCCGATCTGCAGTTTTCATTTCGAGAAACGGTTGAACCCTTTTATCGAGAATACGTTGATTTACTGTTACAGAATCCTGATCAAACCCACTTAAGGCAATCCAGAACTGTGATTGAAGCCCTACAGGTTGCGGAACTGGACGATTTTTTCCGAGACGCTTGCTCAGATGCTAAACCAGAATTGTTGGATAAAATTGCTGATGAACAAGACTCTAAGGCTGCTATTATCTATCCAATTCTACTGAGCGATCGACTAGAAATCATCCTGAAGCTTCCTGCAGAAGATCAATTAAAACACTATGTTACTCAGGAGAATGATCAAACGATTGTAGACACTTTGCGAACATTACGAGAACAACTTCAACTTCCTTATACTATAGAAACGCTTAAACAGTCTGCCATCCAGGTTTATCACTGGCTGGTACAGCCCCTAGTAGCAGATCTCAAAACTGCTGAAATTCAAACGTTGGTGTTCGTTTTGGACGGGGAATTCAGGAACATTCCGGTTGCTGCCTTATTTGATGGGGAACACTATCTAATTGAACAATATGCAGTGGCAATCACACCAGGTTTGCAACTACTTGAACCTCGATCGATCCAGGAGATTCGACCTAACCTATTTGCAGGTGGATTAGAAGAGCCAAACCCTGATTTAGCAAAAGATTTTGTAGATTTAGTGAATGTTCCAGATGAACTTGCAGCTATTCAAGCGATTGTTCCTAGAAGTGTTCAACTGCTAAATGATGAATTTACTAAAGACCGGATTAGAACAACGATTCAATCTCAACCAATATCAATCGTTCATTTTGCAACTCATGGTCAGTTCGGTTCCAATTTAGCAGACACGTTCATCTTAGCCTACGATACAAAAGTCAATGTCAACGAGCTACAAACTATTCTCCAAAATCGAAGTGCCACAAATTTAGAGGCGATTGAGTTACTGGTTCTTAGTGCTTGTGACACCGCTAAAGGAGATGATCGAGCAACACTAGGAATGGCCGGAATCGCTGTTCGATCAGGAGCCCGTAGCACATTAGCCTCGCTATGGAAAGCTGATGATGAGGCAACTGCACAGTTAATCAGCGAATTTTACCGCCAGTTATTTAGTGGAACTGCAACGAAGAATAAAGCAATCGCTTTACAAAAAGCCCAATTATCCCTACTCACTCATTCAAATTTTCAGCATCCTCGCAATTGGGCACCTTTTATTTTGCTAGGAAACTGGCTTTGATTCAAATAGATAAAGTTTTTGAGTTCTAAACAAACGATTGCCCCAATCAAAACAGTCGACAAAAGATCGATCGCCCCGATCAAGACAACGAGCGTTCCATTTATTGCAAGCAATTCAGTCATTCGTGCCATGACTGGTCTGATCATTAATCAGATTGCTCTATCGATTTGATGGGTTGCAGTCAATATTGAAATGAGAACTCCCTGAATTGAATTGATTGCAGTCTTTCTCGAAATGACAAGAAGCTTTTCTATGCAGATTCTTTTGATCATAGAGAAGCTTAATGTGTTTATCGAAACAATTCTTCCATTTATAGAAAACACGAGAAGCTTTTCTATAAATCTTGCAATTGGATCGATATCAGGAGTTCCATTTATCGATCGACCTGCTGCATTTTCGATAAACTCTTCTCTTTTTATCGAAATCGTTACAGTTTTTAGCGAAAACACGGACTCATATTGCCAAAATCCAAGCCGATTTCAAAAAACGTCATTAATATCACGGAACACGATCCTCTAATAAAGTCGTTAGCTTATTACTGAAGTTTAGACTAATCGGTGAAGAAAAGCGGTCAGCACAAACAACGAGGTGACCGCTTATATAGTCAAGAGAGTTTCAAATTCCTTGACTATGAGCCATTTTGACAAGCTTCAGACATTCCGGCACAAAGCCTATCGTTTAATGGGGAACGGTCGAGATGCCCTCTTTGACCTGATGGATGCCGTGCTGACCAGTCGAAGTGTTTCCTCGCTTGCAGAACTCTCTTTATCCCCACTGTTTCGCCGACAGTGGTCGAGTGTGTATGAGTCTTTGCAAGATAGTGACCCACCCCGACTGAAACTGATGGAACTCTATCTAGAGCAGATCGAGCAAGGACATCAGCCTGTTTTGGCAGGAGACCATACTGCTTGGTCTCGGTTGCAGGCAGAAACCTTACGCGAACGTACCTATGAACACCAAGCCAACCCAATGAGTGGAGCCAAGCCGATCACACTGGGACAGGGCTATAGCACGATCGCTTGGATTCCAGAAAAGCAAGGAAGCTGGGCATTACCATTACTGCATGAACGCATTACCAGTGCGGAAACACCGATTGAAAAAGCGGCAACTCAACTGCGGCAAGTTTGCCAGAAGTTGGCATCT
>LUGL01000148.1 GCA_002796835.1 Elainella saxicola E1
TGACTCATTTCTCGGCGCTCTTCAGGGGCAATTAAACCCAGTTGATGCGCTTTCATCCGAATTTGATTTTTAAGGGCGGCGCGATGTTCCACCAGTTGTTCGCGGGTGCGGCTTAACATCCGTCGTTGTTCTTGTTCCACAGTCGGTACGTAAATCCCCCGTAGTCGTCCAGCCGCTAACTGGCTTGAGAGCTTGTCGGCATCTCGGTTGTCGGTTTTGACTCGGTTGTGAGCTGCCACTTCCACCGCCGCCGCATGAACGACTTTGCTGTCAATGCCTTGTTTGAATAGTTCACGATGCAAGACAAATCCTGAAAATCCGGCTTCGTAAATGGTATGAATGGTTCCTCCTGAGAAATATTTTAATAACTGCTGGGCAAGGTCTGCGGGTCGAGCGGCGGTGCTCCATTTTTTGACAATGGTTTGACCAACTCGGGCAACGACAACATACGTCTTTTTGTGAACATCAATGCCGACGTAAATCTGCTCACCGTCATAAGATTGGAGTGGTGTGGTGTTTTTCATGATGTCCTCCTAATTCTTGGGCTTGGTAACTTCAAGATAACGGGGGAGCAGTGCCTTTGATTAAACACCACACTATCCACCATAGGATCACAAAATTGGGGGACTTTGAGAGACTGGAGACTTTGAAAGCTCATCATTAGGATGATTAACCATGCTCAATTTAGAAATTTGGGATCAGTTGCTGCATCAATATGTGAACGATCGCGGACAGGTTAATTACGCGATCTGGAAAACCGAGTCGGCGCAACTTTTGAAGGATTGGTTGCAGCAAATTTCCCAAATAGATGTGCAAAGTCTCGATCGCAATGAACAGTTGGCGCTGTGGTTAAACCTTTATAATGCACTGGTGATTGATCAAGTGCTGGCGGTTTATCCGATCGATTCCATTCGTCCGACGGTTTTGGGCATTCCCAATTGGCTGGTATTTCTGCAATTTTTCCAGCACAAAATCTACCGCCTGGATCAGCAGGATTACAGCCTCAACGACATTGAGCATGGCATCATTCGGCCTCAGTTTCGAGATCCGCGCATTCATTTCGCCCTGGTTTGTGCGGCGATCGGCTGTCCGTTATTGCGGAATCAAGCTTATCAGCCGCATTTACTTCAAGCCCAGTTGGAAGAAGATGCCGATCGGTTTATTAACAATCCTGAAAAGGTGCGCTATGAGTCGCCTGTGCTGTATTGCAGCAAAATCTTTCAATGGTATCAGCAAGATTTTATTCACGTCGCCACAGCCATTCCTAAATTTGTTCAGCCTTATTTGCCAGGGAGTCTTGCGTTAACTAACACGACTCCGATTCGCTATTTACCTTACGATTGGCGATTGAATCAGATTGGTACTTAGGAGGTAGAATGAACCTTGTTCTGATTTCCACTGCTATTGGTGAGACGCGACGCTATTTTCTACCAAATCTTCCAACGTTTTCCCAACTTGTTCTTCACTCTTCTCGACCAATCACCAGAGCAAGTTCAGGGTTATCGTTTTGAGTCTGTTGAGGTGAAAGAACCCACATTCCGAATTGATGGAGTCTTCCTGCCACCAGAAACAGCCTCACCAAAAGTTGTGTTTTTTGCAGAAGTTCAGTTTCAAAAAGACGAATCGCTCTACGATCGCTTTTTTTCAGAATCCCTCCTCTACCTTTATCGCAACCGTACTCTCTATGATGACTGGTATGGTGTTCTTATTTTTCACTCACGTAATTTAGAGCCGAAAAATGCGACAATTCATCGATCTCTACTCAGTGGACCTCAAGTCCAACGTATTTATCTGGACGAGTTAGGTGAACCCAATCAGCAGCCAATCGGCATCAACCTGATGCAGCTTACCATCGCTCCAGAAGAACGAATGGCAGAACAAGCAAGGCAGTTAATTGAGCGAGTTCAGCAGGAAGAGAGCGGCATCCTTTCCAAAAATGAGATAATAGAGGTAGTCACAACGATCGCAGTTTACAAATTCGTCTATTTAAGTCGAGAAGAGGTAGAAACCATGTTAGGTCTAAGTTTGCAGGAAACCAGAGTTTACCAGGACGCCAAAGCAGAGGGTGAGCGCGAAACCAAAGTCAAAATGGTTGCTAAGTTATTAACCAAAGGCCTGAGCGTTGAAGAAATTGCAGAAATTGTCGAACTGACGATCGAAGAGGTGAAACAAGCTGCTCCACAATCGCTTGAGGAATAATTTAGCTGAACAATCGTCGTACATCTACTGCTATATCTTGAAAAGACAGCGGCGCAACCACTCCTTCTACCAACGTTAATTCGGTTTGATAATCACCGTTTGCTAAATCTCGAAAAACTTTTAGCTGAGCATTCTTTAAATCAACAACCCAATATTCTCGGATCCCTGCTGCCGCATAGACCTGCTTCTTTGCACCTAAATCTTTTGCTAACGTACTATTAGAATATTCGATCAACCAAAAAATATCTTCAGGATAGGGATGGTGATCGAGATAGCGCCGTAATGGAAATTGAACGATTGCAATATCAGGCACAGGTTCCGAATCATCCGGCAGGGTCACGGGTTTTGTTTCACGGATTGAGGCCCGATCGCCCAATAATCGCCGTAGGTATTCTGCCCCATCACTGCTGTAACAAGCATGGGGTTCCCGTTCCGGCGTCATAATGACGATGTCTCCCTGCAATAATTCCACGGGCTGATTGTCAAATAGCCCTGCATCGATCGCGGCATGATAGCGATCCAGGGTCCATTTATAGAGGGTGACAGTCATGACAAGTACCCCCGATTGACTCAGGCCAATATGGTTTATTGTATCAAGGCCAGCCCATGACCTGAATCGCAGCCTTGAAAACCATATCCTCTGGCTGTTTTTGTTACAGAACGATCAATCCTTGGCGTAACCCGATCGTGACAGCTTCCGTGCGGCTGGATACGTTGAGTTTGCTAAAAATCGAACTGATGTGAAATTTGACGGTATGTTCTGAAATCTGGAGCTGTTTGGCGATCGTTTTATTTGCCATGCCGCCTGCCAGCATTTGCAACACCTCAATTTCTCGTTGAGTCAGCATTTGGGTTGCCGGAACCAGTAAACGGGAATTGGGATTTAACAGTAAGTTAGCCACCTCAGGATGCAGAACCACTAATCCTGCCGCCACCGTTTCGATCGCCTGCACAATTTCACTCGACGTGGCATCTTGAGGCAGCAATCCCAAAACGCCTCGCTTCAACGCTTCCTGGATCCAAATTTCCTGCAGCGTAGGCATCAACCAAACCATCTCAGGCGCAGTTGGTTCAGTCGCTAGCAAAGGCGTCACCTGATTCAACGTCGCTTCAGAAATTTCGGCAGACACCAGCATCACCTCTGCTGCCGCCACCTCGATCGCCAGTTCCCTCAGTTCTTGCCAATTGGCCTGACCAACTACCGTGAGATGCGGGGTAGCTGTCAGAATTGCAGCCAATCCAGCCTGGACGATCGGTAAATCGGCAATCAGAAACACTCGAATTATGGGGGTAGCAGACAGAGGCATAGCAGCAGAGGGGGGATCAGCGATCTGATTCGACACCTTTCTCTCCCACCGTAACGCTCACTTCTGTGATTGCTCCACCGCGCAGCACTCTGGCCACCAAAGTCTGACCAATGCGATCGCCGCTCAACATCATCCGCACATCACCCACATCTGTGATGGGTTGATCATCCAGGGCAATCAAAACATCGCCAATCAGCAATCCGGCCCGATCGGCTGGACTATCGGGGGCCACGCTCAAAAGCATGACTCCAACTGAGTGAGCCAGATTCAGGGTTTGGCTGAGCCGCTCAGGAATTGGCACATTTTGCATACTCACGCCTAAATAGCCCTGGGCAATGCGTCCGGTTTGAACCAATTGACCGACAACGCGCTGAATTGTTGAAGCTGGAATGGTCAGGATGCTGTGACGCGGACCATGGGTATTCAGGCCAATCAACTTGCCCTCACTGTCTAGTAAGGCACTGCCGCCAATGCTGCGAACTGCCATCAGGTAGGGTCGAATATATTGATCGATCTGGCCACCCTGCCAACTGCGCCAACTGCCACCCAATTTGCCGATCATGCCAAACGTCGCGCTTAAACTGCCTTCGCCCGATCGTCCGACTGCCAAAACCAGGTGGCCTACTCTCAAAGCGGTTTCGCTCAGCGTTGGCAGGGGTAGATTGGCCTCAGGTAAGCGCAATACTGCTAAATCTGTGCTGCTGTCTCGACCGATCAAAGATGCAGTCACGGCTCGACCATCTGGCAAAACGATCGGTAAATCTTCTTCCTGCGTTACGGCATGATCGATCGTGACCACAATATCGGGCTGCCAAACCAGACCGCTCGCTGGATGACAGCCATCTGCCTGGATTGTGACGATCGAGGGTCCGATTTGCTCGATCGCATCAGCGAGCTGGTTGGAAAGGGCGGAAAGTGGAAAAGAATCGGAAGTCATGGGGGGTTGCCTTTTTCGGTTTTCTCCTTCAAGATGCAAGATAGACAAGGCTTTCCACATCAGAAGAATCGGCAGACATCAACCTAGACAATTGGCTGGGGACAGGCGAATATCAGGAAATGGTCACTTCTACCCTGAAGTTACCGTTCAGGACTCCCCCCAAAGTTGGATAGAATGTTCTCGGTTAACAATTTTGTCAAAGTGTTCTGGGTTGACAGTTTTTTGCCGAGTGGCTTGGAGTGAGGCTCGCTGAACCTCTCTTCAGAACCGTTTTTTCCAGCTTCACCGCCTCTATTACGAAAGAGCTATGCCAAAGACCTCTGATTTACATGTTGTTGAAACTCGCCCCTTGATCAGTCCAGCCACGATTCACCAAGAATTGCCCATTACTGAAACGGCGGCCACCCTGGTGACCGAGACGCGCGATCGAATTCGCAACATTTTACAAAATGAAGATCGTCGCCTCCTCGTCATTGTTGGACCCTGTTCGATCCACGACATCAACGCCGCCTATGAATATGGCGAGAAACTGGCTGTTCTGCGCAAAGAGCTAGAGGATGAGCTGGAAATTGTCATGCGGGTGTATTTCGAGAAGCCTCGCACGACGATCGGCTGGAAAGGCTTGATCAATGACCCTCACCTCGATAACAGCTACGACATTAATACAGGTCTGCGACTGGCTCGCAAGATTCTGCTCGATTTGGCCCAGCTTGGCCTGCCTGCGGCCACCGAACTGCTCGATCCAATCATTCCCCAATACATCGCGGATGTGATTTCCTGGACGGCAATTGGGGCACGCACTACCGAAAGCCAAACCCATCGAGAAATGGCCTCAGGTTTGTCGATGCCGATCGGCTTCAAAAATAATACGGATGGCAGTTTGTTAGCCGCTGCAAACGCAATGCTGGCCGCGAGTCAACCTCACCGCTTTTTGGGTATCAACCTCGACGGTTTAGCTAGCATCGTGACGACCACAGGCAATCCGGATGGACACCTCGTGTTGCGGGGTGGCAAACAGGGACCGAACTATGATGCAAGCCATGTACAGCACGCTGCCGGACAGTTAGCGAACCTCAACCTCAACTCGCGACTGATGATTGATTGCAGCCATGACAATTCCAATAAGGACTACGCTCAACAGCCGATGGTGCTTCAAAATGTGGCCGAGCAACTGGAGGCTGGTTCGAAACACATCATGGGTGTCATGCTGGAAAGCCATTTGGTTGCGGGTAAACAATCGATTCCCACCGATTTGGACAAACTAGTTTATGGCCAGAGCATTACAGATGGTTGTGTTGATTTTTCAACGACAACAGCAATGCTTCAGACATTAGCAAAAGCATTAAAGTCAAATTGTCTGCAATTCTACTGATCTGATAATTCATTTCATCTCATTAAAAACTCAGTGATCCGGGCAGTAGACACATTTTCTACTGCCTTTTTTAGGGCCGATCGCTTCATTTCCCACCGCTTCTGAATTCATTATCGAAACTTATTCAACCAAAGAAATATTGACAAACTTCTGCATTACTGTGCGGAAAACCGAGCAAAATTTGGGAAGACTTGTACATAGAAGCGTCAAGATTGTAAGTGCTAGCGATGCTCCTGGCTTCCTTCGCGGCGTGCTTCTCACACTATTCATTTCAACGATTCTGACCATGGCCGACAAACAGTATAAGCTTCGTTTCCCCCTGTGGAAATTCCTCAATCAGCCCGTGTTTAACCCCCAGTCTCCATTGATCCTGAATCCGCATCGTTTCTGGCAGCATTATCAGATCGATCATCTCGAGCGTTGCTGGTTTAGAGCATTTCGCCCCGAAGAGAGATTCCGCAACTGAGACTTTGATTCATTCATGTTTTGTTTTAAAGAATACATTGCAACGCGGGGATAGGAATGCTCCGCGTTATTTTGTATCTGAATTGATCGGACTGATTCTAGGATAAATATTTGCTGAGGAAAGGAATAATGCCATCCGCAAGTTGATCGCCATATTCTTCATGCAGCCCTAAAGATCCAGGCATGCGTAAAATCTGGATACCCACTCCCGAAAAGTGAGCCAGGATTTCCATTTCTTCTAGCGATTTCACAGGCGTTTGTTCGCCAATTACCATCATCACCGGCGCTGGCAGAGGCGGCTGAAAATAGTCAAAAAATTGGCTGCGCTTTCGCACGGGATCCAAGCCTCCGGTGACAAAGGCGGCTGAAGCAAACCGGGCTCCTCGTCGTTGAGTTGTGCGCCATTTCTCAGTCATTAATTCTTTGCTCAAATGCGATCGATCGGCAAACACATGACGACCCATCATCCAGCGTAAAAACCAGGGAGTTGTATTCAGCAGATAAAGAAATTGGCCCAGGATCGGCAGGTTCACTAAAAACCGTAGGGCATTGTAAAGCCAGCGTTTTTCGCCCATTGCAGTTGGCAGAGGTCCACGCCAGGTGGGAGCCACTAACACTATCCAGGCCCAGGCTGCATGAGATTTTTGGGCCAACTGCATCACATACCCTGCGGCATGACCTGCCGCAACCACAACTACAGGTTCCGAAAAAACACCCCGCACAAAATCTTTCAAAAAGGCATGATAAACGGCTGGACTGTAGGAGATGGCTGGATGGGAAGATTCTCCAAACCCCACCCAATCTAAAGTGACAACCTGAAATTGATCTGCCAATCGTGTGGCTAACGTCCGCATTTCCCGTCGAGTTGACACGCTGCTAAACGCAGGCAAAAGCAAGATAGGACTCCCTTCACCTAACACTTCATAGACAACCGTGATCGGTTTTTTCTTCCAATTCCAATAAAATTCCCGAATCGTACCACCGATCGCAGGACTGGCGTGAGCTTGCATGACGGGTGCTATCAACAGAGTACTGTGGCAACTATTATCCTATGTTGATTGGCTGCCTTTACTTCTTTTTTTAATCAGTCTTTTTTAAGAGAAAATCGGTTTGCTGGGCCTGCCAGCCTTTAGCGATGGGATCGAGAGGGAACCGATCGCCACCAACGGCGAGTGACAATGCCCTGACTGGGACTAAAAAGGAGCGCCAGCAGAAAGAAAGCAAAAACAGTGAGGGCGATCGCTGGACCAGAAGGTAAATCGAGATAATAGCTGAGATACATGCCAACCAGGCTAGCCAGCGTGCCAACTCCTGCACCCACGATCATCATTTGATGCAGCTCTTTCACCAGGAGATAAGCCGTAATTGCCGGACCAACCATCAGGGAAACCACCAGAATCACGCCCACGATCTTCATGCCGACAATCAGAGTCAGCGTAATGCCTGTCATGAGGCCCAGATGAATCTTATGGACAGGTAGCCCAACGGCTTCTGCGCCAGTCCGATCGAACGTGTAAAACAGCAGCTCTTTATAGAACAGCTTAATGGCTACCAGCACGGCCAGCCCAATCAAACCAATGCGCCAAACATCAGCGATCGTCACACTCAAAATATCGCCAAACAGCAGTTCTTCCAGGTCCAGACGGCTGTGAAGCAATTTGAGTAGGGTGACACCCAAAGCGAAAAAGCTAGCAAAAGTTAGCGCCATGGCCGCATCAACCTTGACGCGAGATTGGGTGCGAATCCAGGTAATTACAAACGTGCTGAGCATGCCAAACGCAAATGCGCCGATCAGCAACTCAATCCCCAGAAAGTTAGCGATCGCCAATCCCGGCAACACAGCATGGGCGATCACATCCCCCAACAAAGCCATTCGCTGCACCACCAGATAGGTGCCAACGATCGGACAGAGAATTCCGACTAAAATGCCTGCTGCCAGAGCATTCTGCATGAATTCGTAGGTAAGCGGTTCCAGCAGCCAGTTCATCATGAAGCAGCAGCGCCCAAAAAATAGAAATGCAGGACTTAGCAGAAGAAAGGAAGTTCTGCCTGCTGAGCCACAGGTTGCAGATTTTCGCCGTAAGCTCGCTGAATATTATCAAACGTCATCACAGCCTTAGGCGTATCATCGGCCAACAACACCCGGTTTAGCAACAGTAGGCGATCGTAGCGATTCAGTGCTTTTCCCCACTCATGGTTGCAGATCAACAGGGTTTTGCCCTGAGCCCGCAGTTCCGCAAAGATGCCCAGCATGATTGCTTCTGTTTTTTTGTCGATGCCAGTGAAGGGTTCATCAAATAAGAAGAGGTCGGCCTGTTGAGCCAAGGCCCGTGCCAAAAAAATGCGCTGCTGCTGTCCGCCAGAGAGCTGACCAATTTGGCGTTGCCGCAGATCGAACATCTCGACTCGCTCTAAGGCCGCTTGAACGATTTGTTCTGCTTGACAATTCGGTTTGCGAAACCATCCTAAAGAGGCCGTGCGAGCCATCATCACCACGTTCCAGGCCGTTACCGGATAGTCCCAGTCAATTTGCGATCGCTGAGGCACATAGGCAATTCGATGTCGCTGTTGCCGTAGAGAAATGCCGTTCAGCGTTGCTTCTCCCTGCATCGGCAGCAACCCCAACAGTGCCTTGATGAGCGTGCTTTTGCCAGCACCATTTGGACCGATCAAGCCAATCATTTCACCGCTTGCTGCCGCAAAATTAATATTCTCTAAAGCCCAGGCGTCACGGTAATGCACCGACAATCGTTCAACTTCTAGCATCGACTTCCAGGATTGACAGATGGGGTCTTTTTCTGAATGATAATCGTTATCACTGTGCTGAATGATAATCGTTATCAAAAATTCTTACTGCATCATAGCAGCCCATTTTGGGGTCTGCATCACCGAGGAGGGGGATATGATTCAATTCTCGAAGTCAAGCACAATGTTCGCTGCCCTGATCGCGCTGGTCAGTCTGATGGGCTGTTTGCCGACTCGATCGACCCAATCTCCTGATCACTCTACTGAACCAACCGATCGCGCCACTACTGCGTTGCCTCAAACGGCTGCGTTGCCTCAAGTCGTTGTCACCACTGCTGTTTTATGCGACCTGACCCGCCAGATTGCTCAAGAAACCGTAGCTTTAACCTGTTTGATGCCGCCCGACCAAGACCCGCATGTCTACACGCCTACCCCGTCCGATCGCAAAGCCCTTGAGGATGCCAATCTCGTTTTATATGGCGGTTACCAGTATGAACCAGGGCTGATCAAAATTATTCAAGCCTCTGGGACCAGTGTGCCCAAGGTTGCGGTCTATGAAGCGGCAGTTCCCACCCCATTAATGGGACATGAGCATGAGCATGAAGCTGGAGCAGCCGAGACTGAAGAGCATACCGAAGACCATGCAGAAGGGGAGGGAGCTGAAGTGGCCGATCCGCATGTCTGGCATGATGCCAAAAATGGAGCGCAAATTGTGACGGTGATTCAAGAAAATTTGGCGAAACTGGTGCCAACTCAGGCCAGCCTCTATCAAACTCATGCCACAGCTCTGACGGAAGGACTGACTCAACTCGATGACTGGATCAAAAAACAGATCGCCACTGTGCCTGCGGCCAATCGTAAATTAGTCACCACGCATGAAGCGCTCGGCTACTACGCTAACGCCTACGGGTTGCAGCTAGAGGGCACGATCGAAGGAGTCAGCACGGACGAAAAGCCCTCAGCAGCCCGCATTGGTCAATTGGTCGATCAGTTGAAAGTGGCTCAAGTGCCGACTATTTTTGTGGAAAATACCACCAGTGCCAAACAGCTCGAAACGGTGGCGAAAGAAGCGAATGTCAAAATTTCAGAGCAACCCCTGTTTATTGAGGGTCCAGGAGGTGACAGCAGCCCTGCTCCCACTTATCAAACAATGCTGGTGACGAATACCTGCACGATCGTAGAAGGACTGGGGGGTGAGTGCGATCGGACATCCGCTCCAGTTAAATGAGGTTTGAAGCTTGAAACAATGCAGATACATTGTGAGCCATATTAATCTCATGCCACAACGACAATATCGTTGGCACTGATGGATGGTTTTGTTGTTAAGGTGGCGATCCTAGTGCGACCATCTGCGGCACTGCCATTACTGTCAAAGAATAGTGACCCGGTTGCAGTGTCGTAAAGGAAACGCTGGTCCGTGGTCGTCAGACTGCCGATCGCAAACTGACTTGCTAACAACGTACCCACACTTAAGCCTGCACCAAACCCGGCAGCACTCACCCCAATCTGATCGCTGTTGGCCGTGAAGTCCGTGATTCGATCGCCCCCTTCATTCACTGCATTGAAAACAAAGCGATCGTTGCCATTTCCACCTGTAACCGTATCGGTTCCTGCACCGCCGATCAGCACATCATCCCCATCATTGCCAACTAATCGATCATTGCTGTTTTTTCCATCCAGAATGTTATTACCTCCGTTCCCTGTCAAAGCATTGATGATGTCATTACCTGTACCATTTAAACTGCCTGCTCCTAACAGCGTCAAGTTCTCAAAGTTATCATCTAAACTCCAACTAATCTGACTTCTTACTGTATCAGTGCCTTCACCCGCTGCTTCGATTAGCGTTGCTGCTGCATTGTTCACGGTGTAGGTGTCATTGCCCGTGCCGCCTTCCATCTGGTCTGTGCCGCCCAAGCCCCCTAATCGATCGTTGCCTGCTCCCCCTTGCAGCAGGTCATTGTTGTCGCCCCCATTTACAACATCGTTGCCGTCGCCGCCGATTAAGGTGTCGTTGCCCTGGTAGCCTTGCAGCAGGTCATTGCCGCCTGAACCGGAAATCTGATCGACACCACTGCTGCCCTGGATCGTCTCGCCACTGTTGGTTCCTGTGATCACCAGCAAGCCGCTGTTGAGCGTGTTGCCATACACTCCACCGCTGACCGTACTGGCGTTGAGCGTGACGATCGCCCCTAACACACTGCCCTTATTGTTGATCGCACCACTGACTGTATCCGTTGCCGTATTGTTGCTCAGCGTTGAGTTATTGAAGGTGACAGTACCGTTGTCATTCATCAACCCGCCACCCAGATTGCTGATGTTGCTGGCAAAGGTTGAGTTGTTGACGATCACACTACCGCCGTTATTGTAGAGGCCACCGCCCCCCAGACTGCCAAAGTTGTTCTCGATGCGGGAGTTGGTGAGCGTGACTTGTCCGCCGTTGTTATAGATGCCACCCCCTCGATCGGTCGAGGTATTGCTGCTGACAGTGCTGCCGACTAAAGTCAGGACGCTATTAGCCCCATCGTTGTAGATGCCACCGCCGCTTTGCCCGTTATTGCTGCTGACGGTTGTATTGAGCAGCGTCAGGTTGCCACGATTGTAGATGCCGCCAACATCTGCTCCTGACCCGATTGGCACCATCACCAATCCGTTCTGCAACACCATCCCTTCGATCGTCACGGTTTGATTGGCGCTGATGCTGAGGATGGAACTGTTCAATCCGGCATCAATTATGATATCTGCTGTACTGTTATTATCAATATCTGCATCAATATTTACACTGTCGGTAATCTGCAATATCTCACCGCTGAGGTCGATCGTCTGTCCAATCAAGCTCGGGTCAAACTCGATCGTCTGGGTACCAGCAGTCCGGTTGGCATTGTCGATCGCCCAGCGCAGAGAGCCAACGCCGCTAATATTGTTGTTAATCACCAGGAAGGGAGAAGCATCGACTGCATCTTGCAGGTTGAGGATGAAGGTGTTGCTGGCATCGGGATTGCTGACTAGGGTGGGATCGTCTACATTCACTGTGACGTTATAGACGGGCTTAGTTTCAAAGTCGAGTAAGGTGCCAGCGCGGAGAAACAGGCGCGTGTCAATAATCTCAAAGCTGGCAGCATCAGTGCCTGAGAGGGAGAGATTATTGGTGCCTAGACCGTCATCGGCGACGATAATGTCGGCTAGTTTGATGCGACCATTGGTGTCGACGTTTTCGCTGAGCAGGGTGACGGCATTGTCGAAGTTGACGGCAGTGGGTGCTTCGTTGATGTTGTTGACATTCAGCGTGAAGTCCTTTGTGGCATCTGGGGTGGTGCCGACGGTGGGGTCATCAACGGCAACGGTGACGTTGTAGCTGGGTTGGGTCTCAAAGTCGAGCGTGGTGCCTGCTTTGAGGTAGAGAGCAGTGCCAACAATTTCAAAGCTAGCAGCGTCAGTGCCCAAGAGGGAGAGATTATTCGTGCCCAGTGCATCGTCGGTGATGGTGATGTCGGCGACCTTGATGCGGTTGGTGGTGTCGCTGTTTTCAGCAAGTGCAGTGGTGATGTTGCTGAAGTTGACAGCAGTGGGGGCTTCGTTGATATTATTCACACCGATCGTGAGCGCTTTCTCAAAGGATAAGCCGTTTACATCGGTGGTTTTGACGCGAATGTTGTAGGAGGATTTAGTTTCAAAGTTAGGGGAGGTGTTGATTCTGAGTTGGTTGCCTGTGATGGTGAAGGCGCTATTGTCGGTGTCACCCGTCCCAGAGATTAACGCATAGGTAAAGCTGCCGCCTTCAGCATCGGTGGTGGAGAAGGTACCAACCAGGCTGTTGTCCGCAACATTTTCATCGATAGTGGTCGCACTGAGCGCAAGGTTAGTAGGCGGGGTGTCAGCAGCTCCGTTGATGGTGATGGTGATCTCCTGCGTATCACTCGTGTCGAAGGAGGAGACTGTAAAGGTCTCAATTTTGGTTTGCCCTGCCCCAAGCGCCTGCACCGCACTCAGGCTATTGTTGACGCTGTAGGTCCAGTTACCACTCGCATCGATCGTCAAGCTACCCAGAGTACCGGGGGCGGCAGTGACGGTAGAGCGGAAAGACGCTTGACCCGCATCATTATCGGTGATGTTGAGTTTCCCAGAGACGGTGAGCAAGCCGTTCACCACAGCGAGATCTTCAGTCACTGCGCCGCTGGCATTGCCGCTGATGCTGGCGTCATTCTTGGAGAGAACCGCGCCGGGCGGGAAGGCACCAGCCCCGATCGAGATGGGTGACTGTGGTAACCTGACTAGGGTTAGCGGAGTCCCCCCGAAGGCAGACACTCCAATCGAGGTGACAGAGTTCGGAATCGTCACCGTCGCCAGTTGAGTCTGTTCGAAGGCAAACATCCCAATCGAGGTGACAGAATTGCCGATCGTCACAGAGGTGAGGGGCGTCCGCAAGAAGGCAGCCGATCCAATCGAGGTGACGGAGTTCGGAATCGTCACAGAGGCGAGGAGGGTCTGTTGGAAGGCAGCCACTCCAATCGAGGTGACGGAGTTCGGAATCGTCACAGAGGCGAGGGGGGTCTCTCTGAAGGCAGCATCTCCAATCGAGGTGACGGAGTTCGGAATCGTCACAGAGGTGAGGAGGGTCTCTTGGAAGGCAGCCACTCCAATCGAGGTGACAGAGTTGGGAATGGTGACGGACGTGACTGGCACCCCAAAGAAGGGAAAGAAGGCACGATCTGCAATCGAGGTGACGGAGTTCGGAATCGTCACCGCATAGGAGTCGAATCCGGGCGGCAGCTGCGGCAACTCAGCACTGCTAGCAGCGACAACTGCAAAGGCGGCTAATCTGCCTTGCCATCGCTGTTGGACCTCCAGCGAAAACGGCACTGCTCCCTCCAAACCCGCTTGATTCCTCAGTGTCCAGCTGGCTCCCAGTCCCTCATGCCCCACCGCACCGGTACTGGCATAAACATCCGCGCCGCTGAGAACACTCAACTCCTCAGTAAAGGCACCCTCAGCGCCTGTCTGACAGCTAAACAAGTTGATCGTCTTGACTCCCCAAGCTCGAATGTCCGCAGATTGCTCGATCAGGCTCGATCGATCGATGCCCCTTTGGCCAATCAACACCTGTCCAGCCATCCCATGCGCCACGATCGACAAGGACTGGGCACGATGCTTTGCCAGAGCGGCAGTAATTACCTCAATGGCATCCTGATGTCGATCGATTTTGACCACCATCAGGTCGTCGGGCAGGTCAGCCAGCAGGATATTGAGGTTGGGCAACTCGGCAGCCACTGCCACGAGATGCGAGCCAGTTGAGGTGCTGCTGTGTTTTAGATTGGTTGCTGTAACGGTCGATAGGGGCATAAAGTCCTCAAGTAAGGGTGACTGAAAAAGGTTTTTTAATACCAAAGGTGGGATGTCCTGGTTTAACTATCGGGCTGCTGGCGCGATTGTACAGAATAGCCATTCTGATTTCAGGCCACAACGACAATATCGTTAGCACTGATGGATGGTTTTGTCGTTAAGGTGGCGATCCTGGTGCGCCCATCTGCGGCACTGCCATTACTGTCAAAGAACAGCGACCCGGTTGAGGTTTCGTAAAGGAAACGCTGGTCCGTGGTTGTCATAGTGCCGATCGCAAACTGACTCGCTAACAACGTACCCACACTTAAGCCTGCACCAAACCCGGCGGCACTCACTGCAATCTGGTCACTGTTGGCCGTGAAGTCGGTAATGCGATCGCCCCCTTCACTAATTGCATTGAAAACAAAGCGATCGTTGCCATTTCCACCTGTAACCGTATCCGCTCCTGCACCGCCGATCAGCACATCATCCCCATCATTGCCAATCAATCGATCATTGCTGCTTTTCCCATCCAGAACGTTATTACCTCTGTTCCCTGTCAAAGTATTGATGATGTCATTACCTGTACCATTTAAATTACCTGCTCCTAACAGCGTCAAGTTCTCAAAGTTATCATCTAAGCTCCAGCTAATCTGACTTCTTACTGTATCAGTGCCTTCACCCACTGCTTCGATTAGCGTTGCTGCTGCATTGTTCACGGTGTAGGTGTCATTGCCCGTGCCGCCTTCCATCTGGTCTGTGCCGCCCAAGCCCCCTAAGCGATCGTTGCCTGNCCCCCCCTTGCAGCAGGTCATTGTTGTCCCCCCCATTGACGGTGTCGTTGCCGTCGCCGCCGATTAAGGTGTCGTTGCCCTGGTAGCCTTGCAGCAGGTCATTGCCGCCTGAACCGGAAATCTGGTCCACGCCACGGCTGCCCTGGATCGTTTCACCACTGTTTGTTCCTTGGATCACCAACAAGCCGCTGTTGAGCGTGTTCGCCAAGACTCCCCCGCTAACGGTGCTAGCGTTGAGGGTAACGACAGACCCCAGACCCAGCACAGTGCCCTGGTTGTTGATCGCGTTGCTGAGAGTATCGGTTGCCGTGTTGTTGAGCAGCGTTGAACTGTTGAGGGTGGTGGTGCCGTTATCGTTCACCAGTCCGCCACCGACATTGCTGCTGTTTCTGTCAATGGTTGAGTTGTTGAAAATCACAGTGCCGCCATTGTTGTAGAGCCCACCACCGCTGTCCTGATCGGCAAAGTTGAAGTCGATGTGGGAGTTGGTGATTGTCACTTGCCCGCCGTTGTTGTAGATGCCACCACCCCGCTTGTTCGTGGCGTTGCTGGTGACGGTGCTGCTGACTAAAGTCAGGATGCTATTGGGATCACTGTTGAAGATGCCGCCGCCGCCTAGTCCGGCATTGCCGAAGTCATTGTTGTCCACCACCGTCGAGTTGAACAGCGTCAGGTTGCCACTATTGGAGATGCCGCCAAAGCCCTGCCCCTGTCCAGCACTGAGCACCATCCCCTCGATCGTCACGGTTTGATTGGCGCTGATGTTGAAGAGTTGGCTACCTCCCCCAGCATTAATTCTGATATCGGCTGTGCCGTTGTTGTCAACATCTCCATCAATGTTGCCGCTGTCTGTGATCTGGAATATCCCGTTGATGTTGATCGTCTGTCCAATCAAACTCGGGTCAAACTTGATCGTCTGACTGCCTGAGGTCGTATTCGCATTGTCGATCGCCCAGCGCAGAGAGCCGACGCCGCTATCATTGGTGTTGGTGACCAGGAAGGGAGTGATGACATTCAGCGTGAAGTTCTTTGTTGCATCTGGAGTCGTGCCCACGGTGGGGTCATCAACGGCAACGGTGACGTTGTAGCTGGGTTTGGTCTCAAAGTTGAGGATAGTACCCGCTTTGAGGTAAAGGGAGGTGCCCACGATTTCAAAGCTGGTGGCGTCAGTGCCCAGGAGGGAGAGATTGTTGGTGCCCAGCCCATCATCGGTGATGGTGATGTCAGCAACTTTGATGCGGTTGGTGGTGCTGGTGTTTTCGGCGATCGCAGTAGTGGTGTTGCTGAAGTTAACGGCGGCGGGTGGAGCATTATCCGGACTCCCGGTGATGGTGATGATGATATCCTGCGTATCAGTCGTATCGAAAGAGGTGACGGTAAAGGTCTCAATTTTGCTTTGCCCTGCCTCAAGCGCCTGCACCGCACTCAGGCTGTTGTTGACGCTGTAGGTCCAGTTACCACTCGCATCGATCGTCAAGCTCCCCAGGTTACCGGGAGCAGAGGTGACGGTAGAGCGGAAGGACGCTTGACCCGGATCATTATCGGCGATGTCGAGTTTCCTGGCGGTGGTGAGCAAGTCATTGACCACAGAGCGATCTTCAATCACTGCGCCGCTGGCATTGCCGCTGATGCGGGCATCATCCCTGGAGAGAATCGCACCGGGCGGGAAGGCATTAGCCCCGATCGAGATGGGTGACTTGGGTAACCTAACTAGCGTCAGCTGAGTATTTTCGAAGGCACCCGATCCAATCGAGGTGACGGAGTTCGGAATCGTCACTGAGGTGAGGGGAGTCCCCAAGAAGGCATTATTTCCGATCGAAGTGACAGAGTTCGGAATCGTCACTGACGTCAGCAGAGTCTCTTGGAAGGCACCCGATCCAATCGAGGTGACTGAGTTGCCGATCGTCACTGACCTGAGGGGTATCCGCGCGAAGACAGCATCTCCAATCGAGGTGACGGAGTTCGGAATCGTCACTGACGTCAGCTGAGTCTCTTGGAAGGCAAAAGATCCAATCGAGGTGACAGAGTTGCCGATCGTCACTGAGGTGAGGGGCGTTCGCGAGAAGGCAAACGATCCAATCGAGGTGACGGAGTTCGGAATCGTCACTGACGGCAGCTGAGTCTGCGAGAAGGCAAACGATCCAATCGAGGTGACGGAGTTCGGAATCGTCACAGAACTCAAGAGTGTCCGCGAGAAGGCATTATCTCCGATCGAGGTGACGGAGTTCGGAATCGTCACTGACGTCAGCTGAGTCTGTTCGAAGGCAAACGATCCAATCGAGGTGACGGAGTTACCGATTGTCACAAAACTCAAGGGTGTCCGCGAGAAGGCACCCGATCCGATCGAGGTGACGGAGTTCGGAATCGTCACCGTCGTCAGCTGAGTCTCTTGGAAGGCTCTATCTCCAATCGAGGTGACGGAGTTCGGAATCGTCACTGACGTCAGCTGAGTCTGTCGGAAGGCAGCCGCTCCAATCGAGGTGACAGAGTTGGGAATGGTGACGGACGTGACTGGAATCCCCAAAAAGGCAAACGCTCCAATCGAGGTGGCGGAGTTCGGAATCGTCACTGCATAGGAGTCGAATCCCGGCGGCAGCGGCGGCAAGTCAGCACTGCTAGCAGCGACAACTGCAAAGGCGGCTAATCTGCCTTGCCAACGCTGTTGGACCTCCGGCGAAAACGGCACTACGCCCTCCAAACCCGCTTGATTCCTCAAAGTCCAGCTGGCTCCCAGTCCCTCATGCCCCACCGCATCGGTACTGGCATAAACATCCGCACCACTGAAGTCACTCAACGCCTCGATGAATCCAGCATCTGCCCCTGTGCGGCAGCTAAACAAATTGATCGTCTTGACTCCCCAAGCGCGAATGTTCGCTGCCTGCTCATTCAGAGTCGATCGATCGATGTCCCTTTGACCAATCAACACCTGTCCAGCCATCCCATGCGCCACGATCGACAAGGACTGGGCACGATGCTTTGCCAGAGCGGCAGTAATTACCTCAATGGCATCCTGATGTCGATCGATTTTGACAACTTCCAGGTCGTCGGGCAGGTCAGCCAGCAGGATATTGAGGTTGGGCAACTCGGACGCCACCGCCATGAGATGCGAGCCAGTCGAGGTGCTGCTGTGTTCTAGATTGGTTGCTGTAACTGTTAATAGGGGCATAAAGTCCTCAAGTAAGGGTGACTGACGAAGCAAGGGTGAGTGAAAAAGGTTTTTTAATACCAAAGGTGGGATGCCCTGGTCTAACTATCGGGCTGCTGGCGCGATCGGACAGAATTCGTACAGCTAGGATTAACGCACCTCCGGTTGCAGACAGAACTAAACTAAGAATCAAGAATTGTGGTTAACAAAAATAAGATGGAAACAAGAGAGAGACATTGTCCATCCTCAGTGATGGTAATGTCGGCGACTTTGATGCGGTTGGTGGTGCTACGAAAATAATTTATTGAGCAATGAGATCTCCTGGTTTAGGGGACTGCCTTACTCCGTTCCAGACGCAACCCAATCGAAACGAACCCTTAAACGACAGCCTCACTCAGATGAGTTCCCTCGTTAATTTGGCAAAATATCATGAGAAACTATACGAGTTTTCACGGACGACCACAAGTAGTCTCATGACCATCTTCGTTAATTGTTCATAATAGATGAAACTCTATGGTTGCCTTGATTGGTTCTCAATCGAGCCCATCCTCTGTTTGAGCAGCCAAAGGCCACCTTCCAGCTCAGGTTGATGTTGGGCTGCTGGGGCGATCGGGCATTCACTTCAGTCATTTTGTGAGTCCTCCTGATATTCACACCACAATCACAATATCGTTAGCACTGATGGAGGGTTGAGCTGTTAAAGTGGCGATCCTGGTGCGACCATCTGCGGCACTGCCATTACTGTCAAAGAACAGCGACCCGGTTGCAGGGTCGTAAAGGAATCGCTGATCCGTGGTCGTCAGGCTGCCGATCGCAAACTGGCTCGCCAACAATGCACCGACACTTAACCCGGCACCAAACCCGGCAGCACTCACCTGAATTGCATCACTACCAGCGACAAAATCTGTGAGTCGATCGACTCCTTCATTCACTGCATTGAAGACAAAGCGATCGTTGCCATTTCCACCTGTAACCGTATCGATTCCTGCACCGCCGATCAGCACATCATCGCCACCGTTGCCAATTAATCGATCGTCCCCACTTTGTCCATCTAAGGCATTATCACCACTGTTCCCCGTTAGATTATTAGTCAGGTTATTACCTGTACCATTTAAATTACCTGCTCCTAACAGCGTCAGGTTCTCAAAGTTATCATCTAGGCCCCAGCTAATCTGACTTCTTACCGTATCAGTGCCTTCACCCGCTGCTTCGATTAGCGTTGCTGCTGCATTGTTTACCGTGTAGGTGTCATTGCCTGTGCCGCCTTCCATCTGGTCTGTGCCGCCCAAACCGCCTAATCGATCGTTGCCTGCCCCCCCTTGCAGTAGGTCATTGTTGTCACCACCATTCACAATATCGTTGCCATCGCCGCCGATTAAGGTGTCGTTGCCCTGGTAGCCTTGCAGCAGGTCATTGCCGCCTGAACCGGAAATTTGATCGACACCACTGCTGCCCTGGATCGTTTCGCCACTGTTTGTTCCTGTGATCACCAGCAAACCGCTATTGAGCGTGTTAGCCAAGACTCCACCGCTAACCGTGCTGGCGTTGAGCGTGACGACAGACCCCAGACCCAGCACATTGCCCTTGTTGTTGATCGCACCGCTGACCGTATCGAATGAGGTATTGTTAAGCAGCGTTGAGTTATTCAGAGTAACGGTACCATTGTCGTTTACCAATCCTCCGCCGACATTGCTGTTGTTTCTGTCAATGGTTGAGCTGTTGACAATCACGCTGCCGCCATTATTGTAGAGGCCGCCGCCGCTGTCCTGATCGGCAAAGTTGAAGTCGATGTGGGAGTTGGTAATCGTCACTTGTCCGCCGTTGTTGTAGATGCCACCACCCCGCTTGTTCGTGGCGTTGCTGGTGACAGTGCTGCCGACTAAAGTCAGAACGCTATTGGTCCCGCTATTGAAGATGCCGCCGCCTCCGAGTCCAGCATTGCCGAAGTCTACATTGTCCACGACTGTCGAGTTGAGCAGCGTCAGGTTGCCACTATTGGAGATGCCGCCAAAGTCATTTCCCTGTCCAGCACTGAGCACCATCCCCTCGATCGTCACGGTTTGATTGGCGCTGATGTTGAAGAGTTGGCTACCTCCTCCAGCATTGATTTTTATATCGGCTGTACCGTTGTTATCAATATCCCCATCGATGTTGCCGCTGTCTGTGATCTGGAATATCCCGTCGATGTTGATTGTCTGTCCGATCAAGCTGGGGTCAAACTCGATCGTCTGGACACCTGAGGCCGTATTCGCATTGTCGATCGCCCAGCGCAGAGAGCCAACGCCGCTATTGTTGGTGTTGGTGACTAGGAAGTTATTAGGACTTTTGCGAGTGATATCTAAGACTAAGTTGGTGCCATCTTGCCGCAGGACAAAGTCAAAATCGGCTCCATTATCTGCATCATCGGTGGGAGTGAGGCTGGCTAAGTTGAGTGCGTTGCTGAGGCTACCAGAGGTGAGGAAGGTAATCGATTCTGTTTGCCCTTCTGCGATGTCGTTTTTCAGTCCTGTTTCATCAAAGTTGAAGTTGATTGTGCCTGAAGGCAGGTTAGCAGCACCCGTGACACTGAGCCGATCAAAGTCGCCTGCACCAGTGCCATTGAAGGAGATGTTGAGCGTTCCCAGGGTAAAGGTGCCATCGACAGTAAAGGTAGCGTGCGGGTCTGCTGTGTTTCCAGGGTCAACCGTCCCGCCTGATAGTGCACCTACAAACCTACCGATTCCAGCAATGGTGCCGTTATTGATGAAGCTACCTGCTCCAGTATTGGTGAGAGTGCCGTCATTGGTGAGAGTGCCGGAGTTGGTGAGAGTGCCGGAGTTGTTGAGAGTGCGGAGATTGTTGAGGGTGCCGTCATTAGTGAGGGTGAGGTTATTGGTGAGAGTGCCGTCATTGTTGAGGGTGCCAGAGTTGTTGAGAGTGCGGAGATTGTTGAGGGTGCCGTCATTAGTGAGGGTGAGGTTATTGGTGAGAGTGCCGGCATTGGTGAGGGTGCCGGTATTGGTGAGAGTGCTGGAGTTGGTGAGAGTGCCGGGATTGTTGAGGGTGCCGGCATTGGTGAGGGTGCCGGTATTGGTGAGGGTGCCGGTATTGGTGAGAGTGCCGGAATTGGTGAGAGTGCGGAGATTGGTGATAGTGCCGGTATT
>LUGL01000149.1 GCA_002796835.1 Elainella saxicola E1
TCGCTGTTCTGCGCGATGGAGATGTCGCTACTCCACTTGCCATCACAACCACAGGTATTCCTGACCTCAATAGCGGTAGTTTGATCAATGCCTGGGTTGACTACAACGGTGATACTGACCGATTAGAGGTGTTCCTCTCTACTCAAGATGTCAAGCCCACAACCCCTGCTTTAACCCATACAATTGAACTCAACACTGTAGTTGGCAACAGAGCTTTTGTGGGATTTACAGCAGCTACAGGTGGATTGTTTAACGCTCAAGAAATTACTAGCTGGACCTTTAGCGCCCTAGACAGTAATACTCCACAACCGAGCAGCACGATCGCTCTAAAAGATAGTGCTACTATTTTCGTGAATGAAGGGGCAGGGTTTGCCACAGTCACAGCCGTCCGTACCGGTAATATTCAGGAACGAGTCACATTTGAATATACAACTAATGAAGTTGGTGAACCAGGCACAGCTCAAGCCACTTTGGACTACACACAACCCAGTTACGGCAATAGAGCCAATACTGGCCTGGTGGTATTTGAAGCAGGAGAGACCGAAAAGTCATTCACAATTCCTATCATTAATGACAATTTAATCGAAGGGAATGAAACCTTTGCAATCGGACTCCAAAATCCCAGCGCAGGTTCTCTCGGCGCTCCCAGAACCGTTTTAATTACCATTGTAGATAACGATTCTCCAAGCATTATCTCTTTGACCAACACATCTGTAACAGTTGCAGAGGGAGTTGCCAGTGTCAACTTAACCATACAACGTAGTGGCAACGTTTCGGAATCTGCCTCAATTCAATTCACCACTAGCGATGGAACTGCAACCGCTGGTTCTGACTATTCGGCAACCACAGGAATCATCAACTTTGCAGCAGGGCAAACCATTCAAGCCATTACTATCCCTATTCTGAATGACACTGAAGCTGAAATTGCAGAAACATTCAATGTGACTCTAGGTGATGCAGTTGGTGGCATTCTCGGCAGTCAAACTACAACAGCAGTGACTATTATAGACAACGATATCGCAGGTCTCAGTTCACTTAACCGGCAAACTATCGTTTCGGGTATTTTTCAGCCAATCGCAGTCGATTGGACACCGGATGGACGATATATGCTGATTGCTCAGAAAAGTGGAATTGTCCGAGTTGTAGATAACGGCACATTGCGATCCACGCCTTTAGTGAATCTCTCAGCCGAAGTTAATGGTCCTGTCGATCGGGGTCTGCTCGGTTTGGCGATTCATCCTCAATTCAACACGGGTAGTCCCTATGTCTATTTGTTCTATACCTATGACGATCCGCAAGAAACCAGCGGCAAAACTGGATTGGCAGGTCCAGATGGCAAAGGGAATCGTCCCTCTCGCTTAGTCCGATTGACTGTTGATCCCATAACCATGGTGGCGGATGTTAACAGTAAGGTCGTCTTAGCAGGCACAAACAGCATTTGGGCTTATACCAACCGCCCAGATGCAGACAGCACAGGCGATGCCTCCATTCCTCCATCTGGCATTATCAACGGCGTTACTGTTGATGGTCTTCCGACCGTTAACGGAATCGTACCTGTGCCTGAAAATTTAATTGAAATTGGCAATCAAGATAACGATCCAATTCGCGCGGGCATTCAAAACCAGAATATTCGGGATTATCTGACAACGGACAGCACTTCGCACTCAGGCGGAGCACTCCGTTTTGGCCCCGATGGCTACCTCTACGTCAGTACAGGTGATGGCACTTCCTATAACTTCATTGACACAAGAGCAGTGCGTGTACAGGATATCTCTAATCTTTCAGGCAAAATGCTGCGGATCGACCCAATGACGGGTGATGGAGCACCTAATAATCCCTTTTTTAACAGCAACGACCCTGGGAGTAACCGTTCCAAGGTATTCTACTCTGGATTCCGGAATCCTTTCCGCTTTACCTTTGATCCCGTTACTCAACTGCCAATTATAGGGGACGTAGGCTGGAACAGTTGGGAAGAGATCAACACCGGAGCACCAGGTTCAAACTTTGGATGGCCATATTTTGAAGGTCCTGACCAAACGGCAGGTTATCGTACGCTATCCCAGGCAATCTCCTTCTATGCGAACGGTAACCGGAATAATCCAAATGATACACCTGCCGTATTTCCCACGTTACTCCGTAAACATGGCGCTCCAGACTACGCGAACGCAATTATGGTAGGAGACTTCTATAACAACAGTACGCTAATGTTTGGAGATATCAACGGCGGCACACTTTATGCTGCCACTCTGAATGATGATCGACAAATCACGAATGTTCAGGTTTTTGATTCCAACATCCCCTTCATCGTGGATTTGCAAATGGGACCTGACGGATATTTGTATGGAGTTGCGATCGCCAGCGGTACTATCTTCCGATGGAACCCTGCTTAATCAACGCCCTGATTGAGCATTGGGCAGATTGCTGTCATAAGACAACCATCTGCCCAGAAATTGATCACCAATGCACTAAACAAAAGAAAAAATAATGCATTTATAAAATAAAATTGGAAACAGATTGATCAATAAAATCGATCGGCTGTGTGGTGATTAAAATTATTCAGGAGCACTATCACTATAGGAATGATAAGCTTCAAACGATTGATATTGTAAACCGTTGGCAACTAAACCTAGAACAGAAATATTGCTAACCTTTAAGGAATCCAGTGCTTGATTGAGAGAAACGCGATCGGTCTTACCCAGTCGAGCGACCAACAATAGCCCGTCAGTCATCGAAGCTAATAAACTTGCATCGGCCAATCCCAATAGAGGAGGCGTATCATAAATAACGAGATCAAAAGTGCGGTGGCACCATTCCATCAGTTGTCTCATTCGGGCAGAGGCTAATAATTGCGTTGGGTCAGCAGGAACAGTGCCAGCCGTTAAAATCAAGAAGCCTGCGTCCGGGTGCGATCGAATCAAAACATTTTTCAATGATGCATCACCGGAAATCACATCACTTAACCCTTGCTGATTGGTCAAGTTCAACCACTGATGTAATTGTGGTCGTCGCAAGTCAGCATCAATCAGCAAAACCTTTTGACCCATCGCTTGGGCAGTTTGTGCTAAGTGGAAAGCGATCGTAGATTTACCATCTCCGGAAAGAGCTGAGCTAATGACTAAGGATCGCAGGGGTTGTTTGGTGCCAACAATCTGTAAGTTGGTATAGAACACCCGCAACGCCTCGATGAAGTTAGGAGGGATCGGCGTTTGATCAAACTGCGGAGCTGATGGCAGAGTTCTTAACTGACGACGCGACTTCCCCCGCTTAACCAGCCGTTTCTTGAGCCAGGACCAATACTTCTGCAACGCTGGGATTGGGCTCTCCTCCATTGGCTTGTAGAAAGGAAGAACTCCCAAGACTGGCAATTTGGTCTGATCCCTGAGATCTTCGGGAGAGTGGTAGGTACTGTCTAACTTTTCCAAACCAAGAGCTGCCCCAACGCCTAGAGCACTACTCAACAAAATCCCCATTAACAAACTGCGATTGATATCTGTGTTGCTGGCAAGCCGAGGGGATGCTGGTTCTTGGATTAATTCCCAAGGAATTTCGGTTTGGGCAGCATCGATCAAAAGTGTTTCTCGGGAAGTTCGAAATCGATTCAGACTATCAGAAGCAATTTGTAGTTCTCGTTGCAGATCCACATAATTACGTGACAGGATGGGCAGTTGCTGAGTTTGGACATCTAAGCGCGCTTCTGCTTGAGCAAGGGCTGCCTTTTGAACTTCTAAAAGTTGGATTTGAATTGCGGCATCAGCCAGTTTTCCGCCCAGACTGCGCTCAGCTTCTTGCCGCAAAAGAGGTAGCAAACTTTGACGTTTATCTTCCAGAACTCGAATCGATAAACTTTGGGGCTGTAATCGAGTTAACTCAGTAGCGATCTGGGTTTCAATTTGCCGAAGTTGACTAACCATGTCTTGATAGGCTTCCGCTTTACTAAGTGCCGCAACAGTGCCAGTTTCTCCTTTCAGTGCAGAAAACTCAAATCGGGCCTGTAACAGCTTTTGTTCAACTTCCTGCTGCTGTTGGCGAATTGCTTCAGCTTGACTGGAAATTTGACTGGTTTGGGTTTCAGGATCAGAGAAGTTATAACGTTGCCGAAAAGTTTGCAGTTCATCTTGCAATGCATTCACCCGTTGCTGTAAAGCAGGTAACTGCTTTTCGATAAATTGCACACCTTGCCTCAAGTTGGTTTGACGTTCTGCAAGACTATAGGTCAAATAAACCTGAGATGCCTGATCCAAAACAGCTTTGGCTTCTGCTGGATCAGCACTTTGGTAACTCACCTCAATAATTTTGGTTTCACCGATTCGGACAATTTTGAGAGCTTGAGGAGAGAAATTGTAATTCGCGCCTGGATAGACAGTTTCTAACTGAGCAGTGATCTTTGCCAGCAACTCTGGGCTACGAAGGACTTGAATTTGTGTATCGTAGTCTAGATTGGATTGTTTTGATTGTCCTTCTCCTGTTAAGTCGGCCAATTTATTATCTGCATTCACAGGCTCTACCAACAACCGGAAGCTGCTGCCATAGGTCGATACCTGGTTAAGGGCTGTCCAGATTGAATAGGCAAATGCGATTCCCGTAACACCAGTCACAACAATTATTCGCCGCCTCAGCATTTTCAGAAAGAGACGGAGGTTAAATTCGCTATTGGAAGATTGAGCAGGCGGAAACTGCCCTGATCTTGCAACCAGTGAGGGAGGAACAGAAACCAAGTGGGAATGATTAGATGAAGGCGGTTGTAGAGATTCCATTTGATAATACGGTAGATTAAATCACATCTATATAAATGGATCATTCCAACCTAATTCAATTAAAACGAAGGTAACCTAAATGGAATCAGTTGGAGAAGGGGCCCGATTACACTATTAATTTGTCCTAGTTGATCTGCGAACTGTGCAGTACCCGATCGTCCAACAATCACAATGTCATTGTTCAATAGCATAGGATTGATTGGTGTATCAAAGCCCTGCTTAATATCCATCTTGATCGTACGACGAGTCAGAGTTCCATTTGGTTCCAGGCGAATAATTTCGAGTTCACGCGTTGCTCGATTATTCAACCCTCCTGCTGCTAATATAATTTGATTTAAAGTTGAACCAGGTGGCACTTGAACTGTTCCCGGAGATTTAACTTCACCCACTACATTAACGCTCATGGTTTGCGGTGAGAGGTTAGCTGTAGCCAACAGTGTTGTCTCCGCAGGGGTTATGGCAGTTGCAACGGGAATTGTAATTCGATCGCCCTGCTGGAGTGTCAAATCCTGACTGATATTTCCAGCCTGAATTAATTGACCTAAATCAATATCAATTAACTGCTCAGCCCCGCTCCGAGTCGATCGGTGAATCTGAATCGCTCGTACATTGGCAGATGGTTTAATTCCACCCGCCAGTTGAATTGCCTCTGTAATAGTCGGTCGTCCATTGCTGCCCATCTTGTAAGCTCCTGGCCGAAACACCTCACCGACGATTGCGACATCAATCGGCTGGCTTGCATTAGCAGCAAAATTGGCCGCTGCAATTTGGGGAGCTTCCGCAAAATCAACCACAGCTGCTGTGGGAATCACAATTTGATCGCCATCCCGCAATTTTAAATCCTGACCCAGGTTCCCGCTCTGCAACAAATCCACTAAGTTGACTGCAATCACTTGATTCGGATTAGACTGACTCGATCGCCGAACTTGAATATTGCGCAAATCAGCAGATTGGGTGGTTCCTCCTGCAAGTTGAATCGCTCTGACAATCCCTGGAAATTGCGCCCCTCCTTCCAGCGATAATGTATAGGAACCAGGCTGTTGCACCTCCCCAACCACTGCAATCTGTAAGGGACGCGGCTGTTGCAAACTCACTGTTACGACCGAATAACGCAATTCGCGCTGATAGCGAGCCGCAATCTCTGCCTCTGCTTGCTGTAAGGTCATGCCTGCAACCAAAAAATTGCCCACAACTGGTAAATTTAGCGTACCATCTGACAAAACCTGTACTGCTCCGTCATATTCAGGCGCGTTGAAAAATCGCAGAGAAAGTTGATCACCCGGTCCTAATGTGTAAGCCTGATTAACAGCAGGAGCGCTAATGACATTTGAATTCGCGGGTGGAGACTGAGTCGCAGAATAGCTAGCAGCCTGAGCAGTTTGAACTGGAGAAGCAGGCGATGCAGTTTTAGGTGAAGCTCCCGGTGATGTTGAAGTCGTTTGAACGATAGATTGAGCGATCGATCGAACCGGAGAGGGTATAGTAACAGGTCCAGCAATGGAGTTTACTGTATGCGGAGTGGCAGCAGGAGTAGGTTGGGTTTGTGAAGCCTGAGATTGGGCTAAACGTTGTGTGGCTGAGGAAGACAAGGATTGAGTAACGGCTACGGGAGTAGAAGAGATTGACTGTGGAGATGTGGTTGAATGGACAGGCGGTGAATCAGTCTGTATCGTATTGGTTGACCCAATGGAACTGCTGGATACCGCACTGGAAACCGCTGGAGTGGCAGATATTGGACTGGGTGCAACTGGACTCGATGGAGCTTTGGAAGTTGCACTAGCAGATTCAGAAAATGTTGAATCAGAGCTCACTGAATTAGAAGTGATGGAATGAGAGTTAGCTGGATTAGGGTGAATTGAATTAGAGCTAGCTGGATTAGAAATCGTTGAATCAGGGGTAGCTGAATTAGAAGTGGCTAAATTAGCCTGAGTTCGAGCGATCGGAGCTGTTTCTGGAGAATGCAAGGTGGGTGCTGCTGGTTGAGAAGCAATTGCAGTAGGAGGTTGAGCAGACACATTTGGAGCAGGAGTAGAAGCACGAGACGGATGCGCCATCGCTAAAGTTAAAGTTTGTTCTGCAGGCGGACGCTCAGCAGCAACACTGGGTTTTGCAGGAACCGACGGCTTGGACTGAATTGCTTGAGCAATTATTTGATCGATCGGTAGCGTCTTTATATCTGGAATATTGATTGAGGTCAGATCCGGTAGTTTGCTCGTTGTTTTCGGTAAAGCCGGTACTGAGACCTTTGCCAAATCCTGAGCTAAGCGCGCTTCCCGTTGCTGCCGATCCTTCAGTAGATTTTGCCTAATGGCAACGGGTTGAGGCAGTGATTCAGGTGGAGCAATGGTTTTGGCGATCGGTAAAGTAACTGCTAAAGCAGGAGCCGCAACAGGATTGACGGTCGGTTTCTCTTTGTCGAAGCTTAATCGAGGTGTACTGTTGACTCGGTTGCTGACTCCATAGGCGATGAGTGCGCTGAGAGAGCAAAGTGCAGCCGTTGAGAGAGTGGTAGCACGCATTCTGATTTCCTCAATGTGGGGTCAGAGATCGACACAACACCATCTACTGATACTCAACTGAAACACACGATCAGGACAATTTCAGCGAAAGTTAGTGATTCTCTAGAGGACAAAGTTGAGCTTGATGTCTAGATGGTGTTTTATAAAGATTTAGCAAAGCTGTTGTTTTCCGTAGATCTGTCGAGATGAATCATTTACACTTACGCTAGTAGCCAGTTGAAATCTAGGCCAGATTACCGAAGACGACTGCAGATTAAACTGCGTCTCTGTCAATAGATAGGTGCAACTCGCACAAGCAAGCTGTACAAATGGTTGGTCATCAGTGCAACATAGGCTACTATTGAAACGGTCTACTATCAGACAGTTTTTGCTAACCCAAGTCACTATCATAGAGTGGCAATGTGTGGTTCTTAAAAGAGGAGTTGAAGGGAATTTAAGGCTGATTCATAGGATCAGAGCAAGTAGAAGATTAAATTGCTCAAACCATAACTAGGGTTACTCATTTTGGGGTTATGGTTGCTCGCTCTCAACAGTGTTTCCTGGAGTTACGAAGACCAAATCATAGAATCAGAGAGAGCAGGAGATTAGCTTGCTCAAACCATGATCTAGGGTTACTCATTTTGGGGTTATGGTTGCTCACTCTCAACAGTGTTCCCTGGAGTTAAAGACCGATCATAGAATCGGAGAGAGTAGAAGATTGGATTGCTCAAACCATGGCCTAGGCGTCTAATTTGGGGGTTATGGTTACTCGTTATCAACAATGTTCCCTGAAATTACAGTTGTCTCTAACTATCAACAACAAGTCTACCAACCAGTTTTTGCAACAAATTTCAGGGCCACAAACCATCTGAAACAAATCTTTTTTTCTTAACAATCTAGTTCAACCAAGCGGTCGCATCAACCATCCGCCAATTGGGTGCACGGCGGTAAAAGCATTGACAGAAAATTTCACGATCCAATGCATTGAATCACGTCAGTTTTGCTAAGAACCTGACAGATTCTTGCGATTGTTCCTTCGATCGTCATGCCTTATGCTTTTATCCTGGTATCATCTGCTTGCCTTTTGGGTAGCAGCCCTTGTTGTCCTGGAAATTGTTCCCACCGTGCAAGCGTTAGCGCTCAAGCAGGGTTGGGTCGATCGACCTTCTATTCGTAAAGTCCACAATCAGCCCATGGCCCGTACAGGCGGCATTGCCATCTGTGGCGGAACATTATTGGCGCTATTCACGGTCTGGATCTTATCCGGTTTCTCAGATCTGCTTTCAGGAACAACGAATTCAATTCTCGCTGTTGTCTCAGGCAGCTTTGCTTTTTTCCTGGTTGGATTAGCAGACGATGTATTGGGCTTATCTCCTCTAACCCGATTATTGATCCAGATCGGTGTTTCGACAGCAGTTTGGGTAATGGGTGTACAGATTGAATTTGCCTCAATCCCTGGGTTTGGCATTGTCCAGTTAGGTTGGTTGAGTTTACCCCTGACCGTCATCTGGTTCACGGGAGTTGTCAATGCAATCAATTGGATGGATGGCCTGGACGGATTAGCGTCAGGAGTCTCTGCAATTGCAGCAACGGCCATTTTTGTAATTTGCCTATTCACGAATCAGATAGCCATCGCAATCTTAATTGCAGCGCTTGCAGGGAGTTTGATCGGTTTCCTATATTACAATTTCAACCCCGCCCAAATTTTTATGGGAGATGGCGGTTCTTATTTTATCGGTTCCCTGTTAGCTGGGGTTAGCGTCATCGGATTAGTTAAGAGTGCGATTGCAACTGCTGTCCTGTTGCCATTGCTAATTTTGGCGGTTCCCATTCTAGACATGTCTGCTGTGATCGTCACTCGTTTATGGCATAGACGATCGCCCTTTATTGCAGATAAACGTCATTTACATCATCGATTGCTAAAGGCCGGACTCTCTCACCGCACCACAGTGTTAGTCATCTATGCACTCGCCTTGTGGGCAGGCAGCTTTGCCATCACGTTTGCGGGAATTCCCAATAGTTTAGCGATTCTGATCACTGCCACGGGCCTGCTATGCGGCACGACTTGGAAAGCATGGCAATCCATTAGAAGTTAAGTGCCAATTTCATCAGAGAAGATAAGCCATATTTTCTGATTTCTAATTTCAGCATATTTAATTTGGGTGCATTGTACCGAGTACATCTACCAACCCAAATAGATTTTGCGTCCACTCAGGTCAAAAAATCTTATTTTGCTCCCCCTTTGTAAATGAGGTTGATAGAACCTGTGAAACTGAATTATCGTCTCCAGAAACCCGCCCCCCTCGATACTCACCTTTCAATTCCACAGCGCAAAGCACAATTTGTTCCAGAAAACCAGCCCCCGATTCGCTTATCAGTTGTAACCCAGTTCTTTCCACCCGATTATGCAGCAACTGGACAACTCATTGAAGAGTTAACCCGACAACTAGGCGAGAAAGGGGTGGATATCAAAATCTTCACGGGGCAGCCAGGATATGCATTTCAAGCAACTACTGCACCAAACCGTGAGAATTTTGGATTGGTTCAAATTAAACGATCGCGTACTTCACAACTTTGGCCCAATCGCATCCGGGGTAAAGCAGTCAATGGAGTTCTCTTTGCGGTTCGAGCATTACTTCACCTGCTCAAGAATTATCAACGGCAAAATCTGGTATTAGTAACTACTGCCCCGCCTTTTTTACCCGCAGTTGCCTATCTTGCCAATGTTCTTTTCGGCATATCCTACGTATGCCTCTTGTATGATTTATACCCAGACATTGCTGTTGAGTTAGGGGTTGTTTCAAGACATCATTGGATCACGCGCTTTTGGCAAGCCGTGAATCAACGGGTTTGGAAAAAAGCCGAGGCAATTATTGTACTGAGTCCTGCCATGAAGCAGCGAATTGCCAATCGTTGTCCTGAAATCGTTCACAAAATTTCAGTAATCCATAGTTGGGCGGATTCCAATAGAATCGTTCCGCTCGCTAAAGCTGAAAACTGGTTTGCCTGGAAGCATCGCCTCATTAAGCCCTTTACTGTACTGTATTCAGGCAACTTGGGACGCTGCCATGACATTGACACCATACTGGAAGCAGCGAATTTACTCCGTGATCAGCCGATTCAGTTCGTCTGCATTGGCAATGGGGCCAAGCGCGAGACCTTGATCGAGAAAGCAAAAGAATTAAGTTTAGACAATTTCCTGTTCCTGCCCTATCAGGATAAAGAAGTTCTGCCCTATTCACTAACTGCCTGCGATTTGTCTCTAGTCAGTGTGAGTCCCGGTATGGAAAGTTTGGTAGCTCCGAGTAAACTATACTCTGCTCTTTCTGCTGGACGCCCCATTGCTGTCATCTGCCCTAAACGAGCTTATTTAAACCAACTTGTGGCCGATGCCAACTGTGGAGCAACCTTCGACAATGGAGATGCAAGAGGATTAGCTCGGTTTATTCATTTGTTGTATAGCGATCGGCAATTGGGTGAACGCATGGGACGATCGGGTCGTAAGTATCTGCAAACACATTTCACGCCCCAAGTGATCGCAGGTCAGTATCTAAAAGTCTTGAAACAGTCTGTTTTCAAGGTTTGACTTCACAGAAATCAGGGTGAGATTCTGAGAATTAGTCCAGGCTTGTGAAGTCGTAAGGTTCATAAACCATCTCAATAGAATTGATTACACTGAATAGGCTAAGTCAATTCTGCTTTAAGAAGGCCTGATCAGAATCACTGACTTCTACCCAAGGGTGTGCACTACCAGGTTACCGACATCAACAGGGTTTTTATAAAGTCTGATAACAGACAGATGAGTTGCAGTCATTACATTCATTGTGCTGACCTCTCAACATGATCTACCTAGCAGAAGAGTTATCGTGCTTCTGCGACTCCCGGTAGCCTACTAGGCTCGAATATCAAACAAACAATCACCTAGGTAGGTAAAAATGAAACTGAAGCACATTAGTGGTTTTGCTGCTATTGCGGCGGCCTTAACAATTGTCACTCTGCCTGCTGAGGCCGCCAGTTTGACGAACGGTAGCACCGTAGTCCTGAAAAACAACAATCAAGGAGGTGCATTGCAAATTGATCCATCAACAACTGGTGGACTCAAATTTGATTTCTTTGGTGCCAGAACCAATCCCACCAAACAGCCTGTTCTCAGTAATCAAGGAGTTACTGTCGTATCTGGCACTGGCGACTTTGCAAATACTAATAATACTCCCATTGCTAGAATCAAAGACTTGAATTTGAACGCGACCTTGAATTCCAATATCTTCAAATTAGGCTCTCTACCAGGTTTTCTAACTGGGCTTGATGTCACAGGCGGAACCAACAATCTTGGGTTTAATTTGGTATCTTTTGTGTATGACAAAACGACAGGAATCGGTAAATTCAAGGGAACGTTTGCTGGAGGCCAGGTTGGCCTTGGCACCTTCCAACTAGGTAGCGCGATTACGAACCCAGCTGGCAATCCTATCATCCCCAACGACTACAATTACACCTTGTCTGTGACAGCAGTTCCTACCCCTGTGCTTCTACCTGGTTTGTTGGGTCTGGCAGCAGCAGCACTGAAGAAGGGTAAAGATGAAGCCTCTGAGGAACCGGCTCAAAAAGTGAATGCATAACCTCTCTGATTACCCTCTTTAATGAAGTGATAACTTCAAAGCGAGGAAGCTGCTTCCATTGCAGCAGTTGAGCAGGTGTAATTTTTAGGTGGCTGTGATCATTGTTCTTATCACTCTCGATCGTCAACAGCCACCTCTGTCAATTACGCGACAACTCGCTGACTAAGCATCCTCACTGACAGAAACACTCTGGCTAATTGCTGAAATCAGGATGGGACCAGATGTAACACTTTTGCAATCAAAAATTACGGGTAATTACGGAGATCTTGCTTGAAATTCATGAAAACTTCATATAAATCAGTCTGACACTTCAGAAAAACTACGTAATTTAGTTTAGTCGCCAACTCCCTGTCTAAAAACTCTGCGTCAGTCGGTCGTCGTAATTAAGGTGTAAATAGGCAATCGTGCAGGCATCCTGTCTGCGTTGGTGTAGTCTTTCCGTTAGGAGAAATGAGACGTTTGGGAGAAGCCTACACTTTGCAAACGGACTCTATCTAAAAATTAATTTGATCGACCGACTGAGTTCCCGCCAAGCAAGCTAGAAATAATCCAATTCTCCCTCTTCAAACAGCCTTTTCTCGAATTCCCATTCTTTATCGTTTCACTACTATGGCATCTATTTCTTCTCCGCCTTCTAATACATCTAGCGCCTATAGTGCAAAGGGTATTTGTCAAATTATTGGCTTTGCCTGCCTCGCAGGTTTTCTGATCGACATAGTGGTGTTAGTCTTACCACCCCAGCTAGGAAATGTTGAATGGCGAGTTGGACTGATTCAGCAAATCGCAGATCGCAGTATTATTCTCCNTTCTCGGAACAGGTTTGCTAATTTTGGGCAACTTAGAAAATCGTCGCTGGCTGAAACGCTTTTCGACCTTTTGCTTGATAACTGGCGTTATGTTCTTTCTATCTTGTTTGCTGGTCATTGCCGACGGTTTGAAACTGCAACAGCAAACATTAGGCAACATTAGTGATCAAGCTTCACAATTGCAAACCCAAATTCAGAACGCTCGTTCTAATCCGAGTACAGTCGGCGAAAACGTTACAGTTGAAGATTTGAAACGAGCCTCCCAGTCGCTAAATACACAGGCCAATTCTTTAAAGCAAGATGCCAAGCGCACGGTGCTTAAAACAGGTATATCCACGATCGGTAACTTAGCGATTGTCGGATTAGGTCTAGTCAGTCTTGGTCGCTATGGTATGCGCCTGCGTTTGAGGTGATTCCCTATGCCTAAACAGCAAAACAGGCGAACTACCATCCAGTGGGTCAGGCAGAGGCTTGAACAACTTCTACAGCTGAGTTGGCAAACCCCTCACAACCGAACTGTGACAAGCGGGGCCATTGTAGGGTTATGTTATCTGCCTTTCTGGTTAATTGACATCATGGTAGGTACCTTGAGTGGAGCAGCCAGCTTAGTGATGGTAACAGCGATCGGGCTAGGAATTCACTTACTGTGGACAGAGCGATCGTCTCTTGCCCCATTAAAAGCAGAACCAGAAGACCAGTGGTTAGGACATTGCATGATTTGGGCGGGCATAATCTTAGCACCCTTTTGTGTTTTTTCAGAGTGGTCACAAAAGCTCGTTTGGATCTTCATCTTGATTGGCATGGGTCTTAGCACTTGGGGGATCCGAATTTTCCTCCAATCCCCTTTGCCGATCGCATTAATCCTGCTAGGCTTCTTCCCTCATCCAACCATTGTGGCAAAGGCAATCTGGAGCACCTTTATGCCACCTCAGATCCTAGAGCGATTAATGGCTTGGGCTGGAACATGGGGCCTCAATTTAATTGGGCAACCAGCAAAACTTGACAGAACATTAATTATGCTTCCTGGCGGCACTGTAAATGTAGCTTGGGGATGCAGTGGATTTGATATGGCTACAATTATTGCATCGGCCAGTTTGCTGTTAGGCATTTTTCTTAAACAAGAGCGATTTAAAGTTATGCTAATGGTTAGCATCGGCATAGTTCTAGCATTTCTGTTTAATGTTCCTCGAATTATGCTAATGGCAACCGCTGAAGCCTATTGGGGCAAGGCATCTTTTCAGTTTTGGCACGGTTTTTGGGGAGGGCAAATTTTTTCTACAATTCTGTTCACAATCTACTATTACGTAGTGATGGCAATTGTCAAACGCAAATCAGTAAAGCTTCTTTCATCGAAGTAAAGTCTGATATCGAAGTAAAGTCCGATAAAGTCTCAGGGTTTTCCTGAAGATTCCGATTAAAGTCGTAAAGGTAATGGAGTGAAGTTTCATCCTTCACAATTCACTTCCAATTAAATATCTGAACTAAGTCTGGAGTTGGGCTTTGATGGTCGTCTTGATCTCAGTCTCTCCGCCGTAACCTTTCGTATCCAATTGTTTGGACTGATCAGGGAGGTCGTATTGCAGAGAAGGTGTGATCGAAATCGGAAGCGAGCGAAACGACGGGCAATCTACTGCCCAATTCACAGTTGTTATCTAGATAGCATTAGTCCTAAATATTCCCTGTATGCTGATCGATCGGGGCAACTGCAGGCGCGTGGTGTGAGCCGTAAAAATGCTCTGATGCTATTTGCCAACCAATCGACAGTTCCCCTAGAGGGTGAATGGTTGGAAGCTTTTTGGTGTGACCATTGCCAATCAACCCAGTGGTATCACGTTCGGAAAGTAGGCGATCGAGTATATGAGGTCACTGTTGCACCTTCTGAGTTATGGCAGCAAGTAGCTGGTGTTATCCAACCTGCTGGAAACCCCTCGGTAGGTGAGTTTACACGTCGGCAATCAAAAATGGTGAGATTCAACGGAACCAAGGATTTTGAATTTGTCAATCAAGCATCCTCAGTCGATCGAAAATGAGGCTTGACCGCTTTGTTTCGGTCCCGCCTGCGCGTAAACGGCAGATTAACTGAAGCAAATCCGCTAAACCGAACTAAACCCAGAAATCCTTTTCTCATGCACTTGAGTGCAGTTTTTCCCATAGCCTGCGATCCTATATATGGGCAGCTCAGTAACTAAGTTAGGCTTAAATTTGCAATCTACTGAGCTTGATCAAACAGCCTGAAGAAGCAAAGATTTCCCCATCAATTGCAACTGAGTTCGAAGAAGTTTTGGAAGAAAGGCGAATTGGTTGTGAAACAGCTAAAATCTGCTTTGAGTTCTCCTGCTTATCAGCTGATTGTAGCGACAGCAGCGAGAAATTGGTTGCTACTTGCAATCAACTTGTTAACAAATGTCGTCGGAGCCCTGTTAGAAGGTAGTACACTTGGTGTAATCTACATGGCTGTTTCTCTGCTCTCCAACAGCTCTTCAAGCCAACCTCGCCTGCATCATTTAGAACAGTGGCTATCAATCTTACCGCTATCCAAAGAACAACAGTTTTTAGGGCTCTTAGGAATTGCTGTATTGTTGCAAGCTTTGCTGGCTTTGATTAATTACGGCAATAAGCTGAGTACAGCCTATCTATCAGCTCGAGCACAACCTCAGATCACAGGCCGAGTATTTGAACGCATTATGTCTTTTAGTTTTGCCTGTGCTAGTCATTATAAAATTGGTGATCTAGTCATGTTTGCCAATGATGCAGCACCAACCGTTGATAAACAAATTCAAAGCCTAAATGGATTGATTGTTAGTTTTTCATTTACTCTTATCTACTCCATTGTCTTAATCAGCTTGTCACCCTACTTGGCATCTGTTGCTGTTTTATTGGCGCTTCTTGTCATTGGTGTACAGTATAAGCTTCTGCCTCGTCTCCGCAATGCCGCCCGTCGCTTGAACTCTGCTCAAGTTGAGCAGACAAAGCAGATGACCGAAAATATTCAAGCACTTAGATTGCTGCACACTTTTGGAACTCAGCAGCGATCGATTCACCAAGTCATGGTTTTACTACATGATGTACAGGTTCAACTCCAGAAACGGGCACAAGTTTTTTATCTGCCAGAGCCAGTTCTGGATGTGATGCCAATTTTATCGCTTGCTGTCTTGGCTGCATTGGCTTTTCTAATGAGCGATAGTCCAGAGAGCATCTTGCCGCTGTTGCTGACCTTCCTGTTGGCTTTACAGCGGTTATCCATTCGCCTGCGGGGAGTTGCAGGTTCATTGACTCAATTAGTAGACAATAGCGCTAAAATCCAGCGATTAAACAGCATTTTAGAGATTGGCGACAAACAGTTTGCTTTAGTCGGGGGTGAAACATTTCAAAGACTGCAGACTGATATCTGTTTCGAGTCCGTTAGCCTATCCTATGACAATGATCAGCCGTTTGCACTGCAAAATTTAAATTTTAGGATTCCCAGAAATCAGGTTACGGCTTTAGTAGGACAATCAGGCGCTGGAAAGTCTTCGATCGTCGATCTGTTAATTGGACTGTATCAACCAACCATAGGACAAATCACGATCAATGGTAAAGCATTGCACCACTACAATCAGTCAAGTTGGCGGCAGCGGGTTGGAGTCGTGAGTCAGGATACGTTCATCTTTAATTGCAGCATTTTGGATAATCTCCGTTATGGTTCCGTAGATGCCACGCTTGAGCAGGTAGTCGCAGCAGCGAAAGCAGCCCAAGCCCATCAATTTATCCTTACCATGCCTAACGGCTATGAAACGGTTGTGGGCGAGCGTGGATATCGATTGTCAGGTGGGCAACGGCAGCGGTTAGCGCTTGCCAGAGCCATTTTGAAACAACCTGAAATCTTGATATTGGACGAAGCCACGAGTGCCTTAGATAGCGAATCAGAGCGGCTGATCCAGCAAGCACTTGCTAAATTCCAGCAGGATCGCACAATCGTCGTGATTGCACATCGGCTTTCAACCATTGTCGAAGCTGATCAGATTTTAGTGCTTGAGCAGGGGCAAGTTGTAGAAGTCGGCAATCACAAAACATTGATGAAAAAACAAGGGCGCTATGCCCACTATTGGAACTTACAAACTCAAGGAGTTGCAGCTTAACCGATGGTTCAAATGAGAAACTTCATTATTCCATATCGAGTTCGCTTCTTTAAAAAGCTGAATGATTATTTGATTGAGAGCCAACATTATACACTGAAGAAAAAACTCAAGTTTTGTGGTGAAAGGGTTCATTTCTACTTACCCTTGCATATTTGCTGTCCTGGAAATTTAGAAATCGGAGACGACGCCACAATCGGTACTTATGTTCATATGTGGTGCCATGGAGGTGTTTCAATCGGCAAACGTGTAATGATCGGTTCACATGTTGCAATTACATCAGTAGGTCATGACTATTCTTTTGAAAACATGCGTTTTGCGCCTACCGTTCGTAAGCCAATCGTCATTGAGGATGATGTTGGAATTGGAACGCATTCAATTATTCTACCAGGTGTGACTATTGGCAGAGGCGCAGTGATTGGAGCCAATTCTGTTGTGACTAAGAACGTTGCGCCTTATTCAGCGGTTTTTGGAAGTCCTGCAAAACATTATAAATTCAGAAATATTGAAAGAATTACTGAGGAAAATGGTAGCGATGTCAGAGAATTCACTATCCCTTTCACCTAATTGGTTAGAGCCGCAACGGACAGAGCAATCTACAAAGAGTTCTACTTTGCAAGAGATAAAACATTATCCTCGTATTAGTATTATTACACCTAGCTATAATCAAGGGTGTTATATCGAGACAACTATTCGCTCTGTTTTATTGCAGTATTATCCAAATCTTGAATACATTATTATCGATGGAGGTAGTACTGATAACACAATCGAAATTATCAAAAAATACGAATCGGGCATCACCTATTGGGTAAGTGAAGTTGATCGGGGTCAAACCCATGCGATTAACAAGGGGCTTGCCAAAGCTACCGGTGATATTCTGGCTTATCTCAATAGTGATGACTACTACTTGCCTGGAGCTCTTTTTAAAGTAGCAGAACATTTCTGCCAAAATCCAGAAACTGATTTACTGTATGGACGCTGCCGATATGTAGATCAACAAGGACAGAAGATCGGAGAGCAATTGGGAGAAATTTCTCAATTTGATCAAATAGTAGACCTATGGGGTGTTTGGTGGCAGAAGCGGCAATTTGTTCAACCGGAAGTGTTCTGGAGTCGCAGAATCAGCGATCGAATTGGCAAGTTTAACGAGTCTCTCTACTATGTCATGGACTATGAGTACTGGTGCAGAATTCTGCTAGCAGGCGGACGCATCACCCATATCGATGATGAATTGTCCTGTTTTAGATTTACTACAACCCAAAAGTCTAGCCAATCCAACCAAGTCGCTAATGAACTGCTCAAGGTGGTTCAAGCTTGGCTCTGGAATACTGCCACCCCAATTGCTTGGAATAAAAGACTTATTTTGCAAGGACAATGGCTTTATCAAGTCATCTTCCTTAAACAGGTTGAGCAATCTGTTAAGACTGACGACCACCGATTAATTCGTTACTTTAAACTACTAAGACTGATTCTGACTACACCCAAACTTCTGGTATCACCTAGTTTTCATCAGCGTTTTCGAAAACTTTTGCTCAAGTCGTAAAGCCTTCATATCAAGAACTTCACGGCGCAATTAAGATGTAACTTATGAAAATTGCAGTGTTTGGCTATTATCATTCTCTCAATGCGGGGGACGATCGAATTCAATACTCTATCACGAAACTACTAGAGGGTAATACTATTGTTTTCTTACCTCATTACTTACCACCACCTCGTGAATATCTAGAAACTTTTGATTGGATCTTGATTGGTGGAGGTGGACTGGTTTTTGAGAGGGTTGGTATATGGGTTAATGTGCACAAGTGGTTGAGGTATTGTAGAGCGAAAATCGGTGTTTTTGGTTTAGGCGTTAACCATATCTCTACTGAATTAGAAATTGAATTGACGCGACTAATCGAGGCATCAGAGTTTTTCTATGTAAGGGATATTCAGAGCAAAGAATTACTTCGTCATCCTAAAGCAACCGTTTATCCTGATTTGACTTGGTGTTTTCCAATTGATATAGAGGTAGATCACGAAAAAGAAGAAGGCGTTGCTTTAAATTTGCTGCCATGCCACTGGAAGGATTTCAACTATGATGCTTGGGTAGAAAACTTGTCAGATATTTCAATTCATCCTTTCCCATTTCACTTTAATAAGAACCGGGACTATGCGTTGTTAAAGCACTAT
>LUGL01000018.1 GCA_002796835.1 Elainella saxicola E1
TGTCGGGTGCTGGCCTGGGTGCACGGACTGAATCTGGTGCAGGCATGATGTCGGGCGTCGGCATGTATACCACTTCTGGCGGGGGCATGATGTCCGGCGCTGGTCTGGGTGCACGGACTGAATCTGGTGCAGGCATGATGTCGGGCGTCGGCATGTATACCACTTCTGGCGTTGGCATGATTTCCGGTGTGGGTATGTACACCACCTCCGGCATGGGAATGATGTCCGGTGCTGGCCTGGGTGCGCGGACTGAATCTGGCGTTGGCATGTACACCACTTCCGGTGTCGGCATGTACACCACTTCCGGCATGGGAATGATGTCCGGTGTGGGCCTGGGTGCGCGGACTGAATCCGGCATGGGAATGATGTCGGGCGTCGGCATGTACACCACCTCCGGCATGGGAATGATGTCGGGCGTCGGCCTGGGTGTTCGGACTGAATCTGGCATGGGCATGATGTCGGGCGTCGGCATGTACACCACTTCTGGCATGGGCATGTACACTACGTCCGGTGTCGGCATGTACACTACCTCTGGAATGGGCATGTCGGGCGTAGGCTTCTCGGCCTCAATGCCCCCCATTCGTCCACGTCAGTTCTGGTTGATTGCCGATGCTGAGCTGATTGTGTATGGTGCAACCGAACCCGATGCAACAGTGACGATCGGTGGACGGCCCGTCAAGCTCAATCCAGACGGTACTTTCCGCTTCCAGATGTCCTTCCAAGATGGATTGATCGACTACCCAATCCTGGCCGTTGCTGCCGATGGGGAACAAACCCGATCGATCCACATGAAGTTCACGCGGGAAACACCAGAGCGGCGTACCAATACCCCTGAAGAAGCCATCCCGGAATGGTTGTCTTAAGGATTCGATTTCTCCGCTAAGTTCAGATCTGCATTCGTCCCCTGTGCCGTGGCAGGGGATTTTTGCTGCGGGTTTGCAAACAATTTGGAGCCAGAAAATCGCGTACAATGGCGTTGCATTTTGAGCAAACTGCTTTGATCCGCATGAACTATTGGCTAATGAAGTCAGAGCCAGATGTCTACAGTCTGCAAGATCTGGCCCGCGATCGACATACCGTGTGGGATGGGGTGCGCAACTATCAGGCCCGCAACTTTTTGAAATCAATGCAAATCGGCGATCTGGCTTTTTTCTATCACTCCAATACCTCACCTCCCGGCATTGCGGGACTCATGCAGATCAGCCAAGCCAATCTGGATGATCCGAGCCAGTTTGACCCCGGCAGCAAATATTACGATGCCAAATCCACCCAAGAAAAACCGCGCTGGCAGACCGTTCAGGTGGAATATGAGGAAGAATTTGCCCATTTCATCTCGCTCGATCGCCTGCGCCAGGAATTTCAGCCGGACGATTTGTGGGTCGTGCGCCAGGGCAACCGTCTTTCTGTGATACCTGTACCAGAAGCGATCGCCATGCAGATTTTGGCGATCGGACGGGGAAAAGCCTGATCTATTCTGCTTTCTGCGTCTTTTGCTGAATCAACAGCTTCACTCCCAGAGCCAACAATCCCAAGGTTGAGATGGCAAAAATTGACGTGGCCAGCGTGCTTACCCCAACTACTAACGTGCGCACCGCAACCGCAATGTTCAAGGCCGTCGCGCTTTTATTGGGTAAAGGCGTATTGCCTAAAGTTTGAATGATCGATTGCGTCAGAAGATACATGGCAACCGCTAGTCCACTTGAGATGATCGCACCTCGAAAACACCGTCCTGGGGTCGATTCAGCAGGTTGCTGCACTTTCGTTACTTCTGATGGAGATGGGGGAGTAGGAGTCGAGTTTGCCATGGTGCTAACCGATTGCGAAAGAACCAAAGAGTTGCGATGGACTGGTCTTGCTTCTTTTACAGTAGTTCAAGCCTGGAGTGATGGGAATTATCGAGCCACAAATCTTCCCAAACTCAGATCTCAATATTCTACCCGCGAGTAAACTGTGGGTTCATCATATAAAGTCTGATAAAGCAGACTAGGTGAGCCTTTCAGCCTACTTTGGTGAGCTTAATTAGGTTAGCCTACGATTTATCTGCGATCGGTTTATTGCAAGAGGGGCAAGATTTCAGCTAATTAATGTGCTAATTGAATGCCGTGAGCACTCAACCGAGTTGTCCAAATACCCAGATCAGGATCCGGTAAGGCAGCCTGGAGTTGTTGCTGCACCTGGTTTGCCTGCGCCTGAGATTCCACTAAGGCAAACACGGTTGAACCCGATCCAGACATCATTACACCCAGCGTTTCAAACTGACCAAGAATTTGACGGAGCTGTTCTACCTGGGGATGGGCAGGCAGCACCACTTTTTCTAAATCGTTATGCAGACATTGCCCGATTTTGTGACCATCTCGCTGACCGATCGCCGCCACAATGTCGCCCGAATGCACACGTTGCCGTCGTTCCAGCAAACTATCGCGATCGGTCACATAGGAGCTGCTGAACTGCTGCCGATAGGTTTTGTAGGCCCAGGGCGTCGAGATTCCCAAGCTGCGATGTTTAGCTAACACGGCATAGAGAAAGTCCACGCTCGGGAGTGCAGCAAGCTGTTCGCCTCGACCAGTGGCGATCGCTGTTCCACCACTGACGCAAAACGGAATATCAGACCCCAGACGAGCCGCCAATTCCTGCAGTTCAATCAGCGTCAAACCCAGTTTCCACATCAAATCCATGCCAACCAGCACTGCTGCCGCATCGGCTGAACCACCTGCCAGTCCAGCTCCCATGGGAATCCGCTTGGCGATCGAGATATCTACCCCACCAAATTTGCGATAGACCTCTGCGAACTGTTCTGTCATCAACGCCGCTGCTTTATAGGCCAAATTGCTGCTGTCCGTTGGCACCTCCGGATCATCACAATGCACCCGAATCTGGTCCGTGCCATTGGGACGCAAATCAATCCGATCGGCCAAATCAATACTCTGCAAAATCATCGCGAGTTCGTGATAACCATCGGGACGATCGCCAATGATTTCTAGATAGAGGTTGATTTTTGCGGGCGCGATCAGCGAGTAGGCTTGCATGGGGTGAACCTGGAAAAGAAGGAGCAGTAAATTGCAAATGAAAGCATTATCCTGCAAGTGCGTTGCTCAGCATAACCCAATCTGCCACGCTCAGATCTTCGGCTCGCACCTGAGGATTCAACTTCATGGTGGTCAAGAGTTCGGTGAGCCGATCGCGATCGATCAAACTTTGCAGGTTATTGCGCAGCATTTTCCGGCGGGTCGCAAACCCCAGCTTGACTAAAGTATCGAGCTGCCGCGCATTCGTAGCTTGAGGCTCAAACAGACGCGGCTCTAATCTTACAACAGCANGAATCGACCTTCGGGGGTGGCTGAAACGCTTTGGCTGGAACGCCACAAACCCAGTGACAGGCTGCTAAATACTGTACCCGCACGGTCAACGCACCAAATGCCTTCGATCCAGGTTCTGCACAAAGCCGCTCCGCCACCTCTTTTTGAACCAGCAAGACAATGCTGTCAAACGGAGTAGAGTTTGGTTGGGCGATCGTTCCCAGCAGCTTTTCTAGAATTGGTCCCGTGATGTTATAGGGAATATTTGCAACTACCTTGTTCGGCGACTGAAAATCAGGCATTTCTGTCAGCTTCTCAGCCAAATTCAGCGACAGAAAATCCCCTTCAATCAAGCAAAAATTGGGCGTTGCCCCCAATGTTTTGCGCAACCCCTGACACAAATCGCGATCGATCTCCACTGCCACTACAGACTGCACGTTGGGCAACAATCGCCGCGTTAAAATTCCCGTGCCAGGACCAATTTCCAGGAGCCGATCGTCTGGAGAAAGAGTCGCGGCCCCGACAATTTGGGCAAGTGCGGTTTCACTGCGGAGCCAATGCTGGCCAAATCGTTTACGAGCTTGAGGCATCAGGTCTGGAAAAGAATAGGTCTGGAAAAGAAGGAGAGCAAAACACAAGACAAAACTTTCAATACCCTAGCAGGTTTCGGAAACCGTAACTGCCGGATTCCCTAGAATATCTCGTGTCAGAGTAAATCTATTCCTAATTTTGGTGAGGAGAACTTCCCATGAACTTGGTTCGATCGCAGACGATTGCTCAACTGGGTCGCCGCTGGGCATTGCCGATCGTCATGCTAGCGTTGAGTTTATCGATTACCAATCCCGCTATGGCGCAACAAGAACGACTGCTGAGAACATTGACCGTGACCGGACAGGGCAAAGAATCAATTGCCACCACCCTTTCTCAGGTGCAGCTCGGGGTTGAAGTGCAGGGCAAAACTGCCGTAGAGGTGCAGCAGGAAGCAGCTCGCCGTTCATCCGCTGTCGTGGAATTTTTGCGATCGCGCAATGTGGACAAGCTGCAAACCACGGGCGTTTATCTCAATCCGCAATATGACTATTCGGGCGATCGTCAGCAAATTGTCGGCTACATTGCCACGAACAGCGTCAGTTTTCGAGTCCCGACTGAACGCGCAGGCGCAATTTTGGATGAGGCAATTCAGAAAGGAGCCAGCCGGATTGAAGGGGTGAGCTTTGTGGCAGAGGATGCGGCGATCGAAACGGCCCGTCAGCAGGCGATCCGAGAAGCGATCCAAAGTGCCCAAACTCAAGCAAATGCGGCCCTCGGAACTTTGGGCTTCACTCAGCAGGAAATCGTTGGCATTCAAATTGACGGCGCAGCCCCACCGCCCCCTATGTATGCCCAAACGCCAGCCTTTCGTGCAGATGCGGCTGCAGGGGCTCCTCCTACCCCCATTGTGGGCGGTGAACAGGAAGTTGAAGCTTCCGTGACGCTGCAAATTCGCTACTAGCAGCCAAACAGGCTGGTCTGGAAGGATGGGGAAATGGGATGATGGGAGAGATGGAACGCTCTTGTACCAATTTTGGATTTTAGATTGGCGATTTTGGATTGGGGAAGCGGCATAGGTACGATTCTCCAGTCCCAAATCCGGAGCAACTAAAAATTGAAATGGTCTTGCGAGTCACCTATCATCCTGCTTTTCCTGATGGTTGATTTTTCTGAGCATGACACAATCTCCCACCCTTCCCATCCTGCAAAATTACATTAACGGTCAGTGGTGCTATTCCGAAACGGACCAATATTTGGATGTGGTTAATCCAGCCACAACCGAACCCCTGGCTAAAGTGCCGTTGGCTTCAGCGGCAGAAGTTGATCTGGCAGCTCAAGCGGCTCAGGCTGCCTTTGTGAGCTGGCGAAAAACTCCTCCAGCGCAGCGCATCCAGTATCTATTTCAGTTAAAGCAGTTATTAGAACAATCCTTTGAGGAATTGGCCCAGACGATCACAACTGAATGCGGCAAAACGCTGGAAGAAGCGCGGGGAGAGATGCGTCGGGCGATCGAAAATGTCGAGATTGCCTGCGGCATTCCAATGATGATGCAGGGTACAAATCTGGAAGATATTGCTTCCGGCATTGATGAGTTTATGATTCGCCAGCCTTTAGGTGTGGCGGCGATTATTGCTCCATTCAACTTTCCTGGAATGATTCCCTTCTGGTTTATGCCCTATGCGCTGGCCTGCGGCAATACTTGTATTATCAAACCCTCCGAGCGGGTTCCCCTCACCATGTCGTTGGTCTTTCAGTTGATCGATCGGCTGAATTTACCCAAAGGTGTGATCAATTTAGTAAATGGCTCTAAAGAAGCGGTCGATGCCATTCTCGATCATCCCGCCATTCGCAGCATCAGTTTTGTAGGTTCAACCCCTGTAGCCCGCTATATTTACAGCCGAGCCGCAGCAAATGGCAAACGGGCACAATGTCAGGGTGGCGCTAAAAATCCGGTGATTATTCTGCCAGATGCCGATATGGACATGACCACGCGCATCACCGCAGATAGTGCCTTTGGCTGTGCGGGACAGCGATGTTTGGCTGCTTCGATCGCCATTACCGTCGGAGAAGCCCGTCAAACCTATACCGAATCGATCGCCCATACCGCTGCAACCCGGATTGTCGGATATGGCTTGGACGAAAAAGTGCAGATGGGACCGGTGATTACGGCCCAAAGTCGGCAACGCATTGAAACGCTAATTCAACAGGGAACCGATCAGGGCGCGAAGGTGTTAGTGGATGGCCGATCGCCTCAAATTCCGGGCTATGAGCAAGGCCATTTTGTGCGGCCTACGATTTTGCAAGATGTGGATCCAAATAGCGAAATCGCCAAAACTGAAATCTTCGGCCCCGTGCTCAGCCTGATTCATGTGGAAACGATTGATCAGGCGATCGCTTTAGTCAACAGCGGACAGTATGGCAACATGGCCTGTTTGTTCACCAGCAGTGGTGCAGCAGCGCGCAAGTTCCGCTATGAAGCTGAAGCTGGCAATATTGGTATCAATATTGGAGTGGCTGCCCCGATGGCTTTCTTCCCATTTAGCGGCTGGAAAGATAGTTTTTTTGGCGATCTGCATGGACAGGGGCAACATGCGGTGGAGTTTTTCACCCAAACCAAAGTAGTGGTGGAACGCTGGAGTCAAAAAGACTGGAGCAGAAAGTTCTAGCAGGAATTGCCGATTGACTCACGCGATCGGATAGATTTTTGATCAAACAGGTGGCTCGACACATGCCGCTGAAAAATTTGTTGGGGAAAAAGCGGTAGGTGTGATATCTTTGGTAGTTACATCAGCGAGGGGATCGATGATCGATTCATTCTGTGCCTTCTGAGAGACAGATGCCAGAATAGCTGGTTATGGGTGGCGTTGATGCTCATAGCCAGCTCCCACCCCCAATCATTGCACTTTAAAGAGGTCTACCCAAAACAGGGGTTTGCAGCGTCAGATGGCTCAGCAAACTCATTTGATTTGGGCATTACTGGATGAAGCAAATCGAACTTTGACAGTTCAACCTATCACAGGTTCAACCCATCACAGGTTCAACCCATCACAGGTTTAACCAATTCATCAGAGTATTGCAGAAATTTCAACTTAACTTTCGGTTGCTTTCTCCATAACTTTCCTCAATTTTCAGTCATTGTTCATTTTGTGGGGTGTTCATACAGTAGAGGAGTGCTAAAGAGAAGCGCTAAACCTCCTGAAACCTTTACCCCCCAAGCGAATTATGATTCGTGACTTGAGCGCAACGCTCCGTGCAATTTTAACCCAACCCGGACTTCCGCCCGAGTTAGCAGCAACCCAGGTCCTGTTCGATCGGCCAGTTGCCCAGTTCAATCCCTCCCAATCCGCAATCAATTTATTTTTGTTTGATATTCGGGAGAATACTGAACTTCGCAATTGTGAACCAACGGTGACCTACAGCGATGGTCAGGCGATCATTCATCGGCCTCCCCTGCGTGTGGACTGTAGCTATCTAGTAACCGCCTGGGCAGTCGGAGGAGCAGAGGTAGCGCTTCAGGAACATTTGCTGCTGAGTCAGGTCTTGCAGGTATTTTCACGTTATCCCAATATTCCAGGAACCTTTTTACAGGGAAGTCTGAAAACATCTACAGACCAGTCGCTATCGATCCCCTTAAGCGTAGCCGTTCCAATTACTACCCGACAACCAACTGAATTCTGGACTTCGTTAGGAATTCCTGTACGGGCCTATTTAATCGTGACAGCAACTATTGCACTGGAACCGGATGATTACCGGCCTACCAAGCTGCCTCTGGTTACCAGCCATGCAATTGGATTTCAGCAAATGGGAGCTGGTGCCTCCCAGGATCGAAGTTTCCAATTAGGTGGTCAGATTCGCCTCGCCAATCACCAACCTTTAGTGGCAGCGCAGGTCACATTGTTGGAATCTGGTCAAACCACCCAAACAGATCAGGCAGGACTTTACCAGTTTTCCGCTGTTCCTGCCGGGACCTATACGTTGCAGATTCAACCGACCAATGGCGCTGTTAAACAGGTTCCTCTCACGGTTCCTGCGATCGGGAAACGACCCTTTGATGTGCAGCTGAATTAATCATGGCTTGAATGATTGGCGAAGAGTGCAGTGTGCGGCGCGCAATGTGCACAGTTCGTTGTTTGAAAAATGCATCTTTTTTGCATTCCCTCGTTTTGTTCATAACTAATCATCTATTAGGAGAAAAACATGTCTCAATACCAATCGCCCGGTGTCTATGTTGAAGAAATTCCTCCAGCAGCGCGACCGATCGCGGGAGTTGGAACCAGTACAGCAGGATTCATTGGGGTTGCGCCTGCAGGAATTGTGATGCCTGTTGAACCCGGCAAATTTCAAACCGATTCTGACAATAAGCCCAAATTGGATGCAAATAATAAACCCATTCCCTCAACCTATTCTTTAGCTGAGGCGGGTAACCCAATTTTGCTAACCAGTTGGGAACAGTTCAAAAATGTCTTTGGCGACTTTCAAGCAAAAGCAAGCATGAGTGATGCAGATTTTTCTGGTTATCAGAATCTACAGCATGCCGTGTATGGCTTTTTTAATAACGGTGGAACGCGCTGCTGGGTGATGCGAGTTGCTACTGCGTCAGATCTGGCTGATCCAAGTGCGTTGTTGAGGAAATTTGCTGCGATCGATGAAATTACCATCGTGGCAATTCCTGGAGCAGTCAGTTCAGCTCAGCATACGGCAATCTTAACCCATTGCTTTAACCTTAAAGATCGGGTTGCAATTCTAGATGGAGTCCCAGAGGCAGCATTGACACCAGAGGCGATCGCCCCTGTAGGACCTAGTGAAGCAGGAAGTTATGGCGCTGTCTATTTTCCCTGGATTCAGGTCTTTGACCCGATCGAAAAAAAGACTCTCACGGTTCCTCCTTCGGGTCACATTGCTGGCATTTATGCCCGGAGCGACGCGAATCGGGGCGTCTTTAAAGCACCTGCTAACGAAGCAATTTTGGGTGCGCTGGATGTCGAACGCCCTTTGAGCAAGGCAGATCAAGACGGACTTAACCCAGAGGGCATCAACGTCATTCGCGTGTTTAACGGCACTGTAAAAGTCTGGGGTGCCCGAACTCGTGCAGATGAAAACAACTCAGAATTCCGCTACATCAGCACTCGTCGGTTTTTTAATTTTCTGCGCGAATCAATCGATCAAGGAACTCAGTTCGTTGTGTTTGAGCCAAACAGTCCTGCGCTCTGGCAGCGGATCACCCGCACCTTAAATGACTTTTTGCTCACCCAGTGGCAGGCAGGCGCATTATTCGGTGAAACCCCCAAACAAGCCTTCTTTGTCAAATGCGATGCGGAAACCAACCCATCCAATGTTCGCGAACTTGGGCAGGTAGTCACTGAAATTGGTGTGGCGATCGTTAAACCTGCTGAGTTTGTGATCTTCCGCATTCAGCAAACCACAGGCAGTTAATCAATATCAGGGAAATGGGTGAGGGTAAACAGCTACAGCGCGATTGCCTCCCCCCAATCCCTACCCTCTAATCTCTTACTTCCAATTACTCACAAAAACGGAGACTCTTAATCATGGCAAGACTGGATCCTTACAAGAATTATCGCTTTTTAGTGGAAATTGATGGCATCGTTCAAGCAGGTTTTCAAGAATGTAGCGGTTTAAGCTCAGAAGTACAGGTCGTGGAATATCGGGAAGGTGGCGATCCAATTAATGTTCGAAAATTACCCGGTGTTGCTAAGTATTCTGATATCAACCTCAAGTGGGGCATGACAGATTCCCATGAGCTATATGATTGGCATCTCACCGCAGTCAACGGCAAGTTACAGCGCAAGAATGGTTCTGTGATTGTTCTAGATGATGCTGGACAGGAAAAGATTCGCTGGAATTTCTTTGGGGCCTGGGCCACTAAATATGCGGCTCCTGATCTGAATGCGAAGGGAAATGATGTAGCGATCGAAACCCTGACCATTTGTTGTGAACGAATGCAGCGAGTATAAGGAGGATTAAACGATGTTGTGTACAGAGTACGAATTCAACTTACCCCATGGATTTGTAGATACAGAAGGGAACTTACACCGAGATGGTGTGATGCGGTTAGCCACTGCTGCAGACGAAATCGTTCCGTTGAAAGATCCACGAGTGCAGAACAATCCGGCCTATTTGCTGGTGCTGCTGCTTTCACGGGTGATCACTCGACTCGGTTCGATCGATCTTGTGAATCCCAAAGTGATTGAAGGATTATTTGCCAGCGATCTGGCCTATCTTCAGGAATTCTATAACCGAATTAATGGAAATGGAACCCGATCGCTTCATGTCAATTGTCCCCACTGTCAACAGGATTTTCAGGTGGAAATCGATCAACCGGGGGAATTGTAGGCTACCCGATCGGTCGCCTCTACGAAGAGGTAGCCTACCTGGCATACCATTTCCACTGGTCCCAAACGGTATTGGTGGAAATGGAGCATCGAGAACGACAGCAATGGGTTGCAGAGGTGGCTCGGATCAATCAGCGGTTGAATGAGGACAGTGAACGATGACAGACTTGATAGAAAAACTGATTCAACAGCAGACACGTCCGGCAGGGGTTGCCAATTTTCATCAACGCCATTGCCACGATGTCATTACCCAAACTCAAACCGATCGGCTGATGCAGCGGTTACAACTCCCTGAGCAACTGCTAAGCCGTTATACCAGAGGTTTGCTCCAATCAGACAGGATCACTCAACGGTTTAACCTTCGTCGAGTAGAGCTGACCGAGTGGGGGCAGCCTCCCGAAATAGAATGGCGTTCAGTTCTGCCTTCTCAAGGAATATCATCTCAATTACCGAATCACTTCACCAAAGGAGCATTTGATAATGATTCATTCTCTTCAGAGAATCGATCGTATCGTAGTACCGCTGAAGGTGATGTCGTTGGAGAGCATACAATTCCGAGTAAACACCAGACGTCTTCTTTACCGTATTCTCTAATATCTAGTGATGGGTCTAAAAATGAGGCAATGGTGATTAAAAGGCCATCCACGCCATTGTCTCACACAGAACCTACGACCAGTCATCCACCTGCTGATCGGCATCAATCCCTGACTTCTCCTTCCGGCTCACCTGACTTAGCTCCAATTACAAGAAACAAGGTTCCATTTGATCAGGTATCTGCTTCAGGTGATCTCGATCAGGCTCCTCCAACAGCCTTTCGAGTTCGTCGAGGTCGCACTCATGTTTCAACGGAGTTACCCAATTCCCTTGCGTCTGGATCTGCTGCGCCTGAAATTTCTAATCTGGTATTGCCACATTCAGCGATGCAACCTCACAGTGGATCATCTCAACGATCTGTGAAGACAATCAATCAATCAATCAATCACACAAACCCCCTAGAATCATCAAAAGGTTCTCTAAAAACCAATGATCCTGTTCTCAATCCAGAGAATTTATTGCTGGAAATGCCTGCAAGATTTAACCGATCGCCAGTCAAGGCAAGTGATTCCCAGCCTCCGATTGGAGTTTCCCAACAGGAAATTTTTCCTGCAAAAAGTCAGTCAGTGCTGTCCCTGAAAGCAAAACTATCTGAGCCGCAGTCAACTTCGCAGCCAATCCCGCAGTTCCCTCATGCACTTCCAGTATCGAAGGCTAAGTCTTCTCGATCGCCGCACACACAGGAACTTACTAGTGATTCTTTGCCTCCATTGATTTCAGTCAAACCTCAGCGGCGCTTGCTAGCTGCTCCCGCTCCGGCGTTGAGTGATTCCCTGTCCTTGATTCACCGATCGTTAGATGTACCACGCCAAAAGGTGGAAGAACCTGCTCCCAACTCGGTGCCAGCCATCAATCCACCCAAACCAACATCCCTACCGTCTACTGCTACATCTGGAGAATCTACTGTAGAAGCTATCAATATTGGCAAAGTCGCAGAAGAAGTGAGCCGATTACTTTCTCGCCGATTAATGCTTGAACGCGAACGTCGAGGTATACGTCAATGAACACAAGTTTAGAAAAGTTAACCATTACGCCGATCATCATCAAAAGCAAGAGAATGGAAAAGCGATTGTCGCCGATTGCCGTTCTATTCAACCCCGAAAGCTACACAGTTAGCAAAACAGTGAACTGGAGCAAAACAGCCTCTAGCCAGTTCAATGCACCTCTGTCTTCGTTCGGTGGCGGCGACAGTCGGCAACTTACACTTAAACTGCTTTTCGATGTGTCTTTGCCCATCAGCCATCAAGGGCAATCGATCGATGATGTGCGGCAGGAAAGTAACAAAATTGTCGCCCTGACTCAGATTGCACGGGATGAACAACATCCAAGAGTCTGTGAGGTTGCCTGGGGCAATGCACCGGTCGGTTCCGATTTCCCCTTTCTGGGAGTGATCACCAGTCTAACTCAGGAGTTTACACAATTTTCTCGCAATGGTAAACCGACTCGATCATCTTTGAATGTCACTTTTACAGAATACCTGAATCCAGAACTAGATAAACGCAAAACCGATCCAGAACTGACGACTCAAGTGGTCCGGGGAGGCGCAAGTTTGAACAGTATTGCCGCTGATTTACATCACGATCCGAAACAATGGCGTGTAATTGCTGAAGCGAATGGCATCGACGATCCGCGACGGCTCCCGGTTGGGCGCAGGTTGGTCATTCCAAGTCTCAAGTAATTTTTTGATTTCTATCATTTTGAGGTTTACTGTTATGCCCCGCTCATTTGAGACGATGACATACCGTCTTCTAATTAATGATTATGAAATATCTACCGATTTTCTAAATCATTTAGTCAAAATCACTATAGAGCACGATCTTCAGCTTCCATCTCTGTTCCAAATTGAATTCTCTGACCTGAGCCTTCAACCATCCGATAATTTCAACTTCGATGATCTCAAGTTATTCAAGCCTGGCAATTCTGTTGAGATTAAAATTATTTCAGCTCGTTCGTCAACCAGCGTCATCAAAGGTGAAATTTTGGGACTGGAGCCACATTTCAATAGCGAGGAACCATTGAGTTTAACAGTGTGGGGATGCGATTACCTGCATCGTCTGCAACGCAGTACCCAAACCCGCAGCTTTGTGAAAATGAAGGACAGTGATATTGCTAAACAGATCGCTACAACCGCAGGATTACAGGTCAAGGTAGAAACTGTAGTAGATACAAAGCTCGTTCACGAGTATTTGATGCAGGTAAACCAGAGTGACCTCCAATTTCTCCAGGCACGGGCACAGCAAATCGGCTATGAGCTGTTTACAAAAGGTGAAGTTCTGTTTTTCCAACCACTACTTAACGATAGTGTAGTTCGTTACAGCTTTGACTTTAATTTTGATTTACTCGAATTCCAGCCCCGGCTCTCACTGGCGGGCCAACCTACTAAAACAATAGTGAGTACCTGGGATGTTGACACCCAGAGATCCGTATTTCAATCGGCGAACCCAAGTCCAGACTCCTCAAGTTTGAAGATGCTAGCCACGATAGAAACTACGTTCGTCGATCTTCCGGTAACTCCGTTGGAAGCTGAAACGGTTGCCCAAGCTCAGGCTAAACAAATCAGGTTGAACTTAGTTACGGGTAAAGCAACCTGTATTGGGGAGCCAGGACTCAGGACAGGACAGCAAGTGGAATTGAGAGGGGTGGGACAAAAATTTAGTGGTCAGTATTTTGTCACCGCAGTCACCCATCGTCTTGACAGCGAAGGGTATTTCACTGATTTCAAAGTTAAGAGGAATTCATTATGACCTGGTTAGATTATTTTACTGAACCTGCTCCCGGCTCCAACTTGCAACGGATGTATGGAGTTGTGATCGCAATTGTGACCAATACTCAAGATGAAAAAGGACTGGGGCGAATCAAATTGAAGTTTCCCTGGCTCTCAGACCAGGAAGAAAGCAATTGGGCTAGGCTTGCAGTCCCTACAGCAGGAGGCGATCGCGGCTTCTACTTTCTGCCTGACGTGGGAGATGAAGTTTTGGTTGCCTTTGAGCATGGCAATCCTAATGCTCCCTATGTAGTGGGTGCGCTATGGAGTAAGAAAAACGTGCCGCCTGCTAAAAATGATGACGGCAAAAACGATCTGCATCTGATTAAATCGCGCAGCGGCCATACGATTCAGCTCAATGATGCAGTAGGCAAGGAAACCATCGAAATTATCGACAAGAGTGGCAATAACAAACTCACTTTTGACACTGCCAGTAACACCATTACGATCGCCAGCGACAAAGACATTAAATTATCTGCCCCTAAAGGGACAATCATCCTGGATGCTCAGAAGATTGAAGTCAAATCAAGCACCACAGTTGAAGTCAAAGCTGATGCTGAAGCCAATATCAAGGCGGGCAGCCAACTCAATCTCAAAGGAGAAATGATCAATCTAAATTAACCTGAATTTTCACCCTTTATCCTATACTTCTCACTCACTCCTATGGCACTTCCAGCAGCAAAAATGGGCGATCGCATCGTCGCCACCGATACACATATTGTTATCGTACCAGGCACATCACCCACCTCCTTACCGCATCCATTCACAGGCATGATCAATGGCAATCTGAGTTCTGATGTGAAAATTATGGGAAAGCCTGCCGCAACGGTAGGAAGTACAGCAACCAATACAGTGCCTCACATCCCGACCTCACCTGGAACCGCATTTCAAAAGCCACCCAGTAATCAAGGCACGATTCGTTCAGGCAGTCCAACGGTCAGAATCAACGGCAAAATGGCGGCTCGGCATGGCGATGTGGCAGAAACCTGTAATGATCCAGTAGATCAGCCTGTCGGTCAAGTGATTGCAGATGGAACAGTACTGATCGGATAACACATTAATTATTTCTGAATAAATGAAAGCATAGAGGATTTGATATGACCAAACTATTTCTAGGGCAAGGCTTAGGATTTCCCATTCAACTTAGGGAGGATGGTAGTAAAAAACGAAAATTGCAAACCGCAGAATATGAGGAGAGTGTGCGCCAATCAATTTTGATTATTTTGGGCACAGCCAAAGGCGAACGAGTCATGCGCCCTGATTTTGGTTGCGACATCTACGATCTGGTGTTCGAGATGCAAACTGCTACCACAGTCGGACGGATCTCCCAGGCGGTTCAGGATGCCCTGTTACGGTTAGAACCTCGAATTGATGTCCTGGATGTGCAGGTCAGTGCAGAGTCGGATGGTAATGGCGATCGGTTAATCGTGAATTTGCGTTATGAAGTTCGTGCTACGAATAATGCCTTTAATTTGGTTTATCCCTTCTACTTAGAACGGAGTGTCGGACAATGATCATGCCTGCCCCAAAAGTCGACCAACGGACAGCCGCAATGGTTGCCCAAAAGCTGAAAGAACTGCTGACTGAATATTTACCGGAACAATTTACCACCTCAGATGCCATTGCTAATCAAGGCATTCAAGCAGCTCTGATCGCAGCCTTTTCTCGTCATGCCGAACTGATTATTCAGCGGCTGAATCAGGCACCCGACAAAAACCTACTGGCGTTCCTCAATTTACTGGGAGCCTCCCAACTACCGCCGCAACCTGCACGAGTACCGCTGACATTTTTTCTAGCTGAAGGCAGTATGGTAGATGCGATCGTGCCTGCGGGTACACCTGTGGCTTCTGCAAGCGGCGGAGACTCGGTGGTATTTGAAACAGAGCAAGATTTGATAGTCACAGCGACTCGCCTGGTATCAGTGTTTGCTCGTGATCCATTGAACGATCGCTATAGCGATTACAGTGCCATTGCTCAGACCAATCATCCTTTAGGCGTGGCTGCATTTGCGGGGAATCAACCGATCGATCATCTGCTGTCTATTCGTGATTCTGAACTATTTAGCTATCCTAGCATTCAGGAATTGCGAGTCTTCGTGCATTTGAAACAGACGATTGCAAACCTGAATCTCCAGCAATTAGGCTGGGAATTTTGGGATGGACAATCCTCTACCTTGCTCACACCTCACCAAGACGGAACAGCAGATCTGACAACTAATCGCCAACCTTCAGAGCTCCAATCTTCTTCAGAAGACACTCCAAGTATCGTTTTTCAGTTGTCCTTCAATATCTCGCAACAGCTTTTTCAAAGTTCTTCAATGAGATGGTTACGCGGTCGTCTATCAACGTCCATCACGCCTGTCCCAACTCCACTACTAAATAAATTACAAGCGAGTTTTCCAGATCCCCTAGTTTATCAACTCCCTGAAATCCAATCACTGCAACTTCAAGCTATCGTCGGGCAGTCGCAGCTTCCCCTTAGTGCCGCTTTCAGCAATCAGGTTCCAGTGAATTTGCAGCAGCCCTTCTTTCCGTTTGGAGAAAAGCCCCGCTTTGCAGATACGTTCTATCTCGCTTGCCAAGAAGGCTTTGCTTTTAAGGGGGCTGAAGTTAAGTTGTCGATCGATATCGCTGCTCCAAAAGCAGTGGGCATTCAACCTGAAAATGTTGACGCAATCAGCGTGACTTTACAGTGGGAATTCTGGAATGGAACAGCCTGGGGTTTGCTGGGAACTTTCTGTCGGCAACCACCTAGCTCACAAGGGAGTAAATCCCCTGATGCAACACCAGCAGTAAAACCAGAAACGAGTAAAGAACCTGAAGCAGATACAAAATTCTCCGATCAAACGCAGGCATTCACAATTCTAGGAACAAACCGCGTTCAATTTAAATTTCCTGAACAGCCAGTTGCATTGACAATCAACGGGATCAACAATTTCTGGATTCGAGCCCGGATTACCGCTGGAGCTTACGGTCAAGAAGCTCATTATAATCCAACGCCTTCTGGTGGGGTTTCCTTTCAGCCTGCAACATTTGCACCACCTGTAATTAATTCCATTACGGTCGATTATAACTTCACAACTCCACAGATTACTCCTGAGCAAATACTTACTATCAATGACTTTGTTGTCACTGACAGGACTGAGGCAGTTGTAAAAAAACAAGCATTCTTGCCATTTCAACTAACTGGAGACACATTACCTGCACTCTATCTGGGATTCCAACCGCCCACAGAACAGGTATTTCCCAACCGATCGCTCAACCTGTATCTCTCGATCGCTGAAACGTTATACGGTAGCAATACTGGAACAACGCACGCTCCGATTTCCTGGGAATATTGGAACGGTAAGCGCTGGATCATCCTCGCCATACAGGACGGTACCCATGGTCTGAAGCATTCAGGATTGGTCGAATTTCTAGTTCCGGCTGACTTTACGCCCCGATCGGAGTTTGGCATCGAACAATATTGGTTACGTATCGTCTGGCAGGGCAACTCTAGTGTAGTCATGCCTCGATTACAGCAGGTCATCTTAAATACAGCGATCGCTACTCAAGTGACCACCCTGCCGCCCGAAATTCTTGGTTCGAGCAATGGCACCAGCAACCAGGTGTTTCGCACTATCCGAACTCCGGTATTAGATGGGCAGGTAGTCGAGGTCAGAGAACCAGAGCCGTCTAAAACCGTGAATACTTTAACCGGAACCGAGATGCCTGCGTTAATTACAAATGCACAGACGCAGGAGTCCTGGGTGCAATGGCAAGAAGTTCCTGATTTTTATGGTTCAGCAGCAGGCGATCGTCATTATACGATCAATCATTTGACAGGTGAAATTTGCTTTGGCAATGGTATCAACGGACGCATTCCATCGCTGGGCGCTAGTAATATCCAAATTCATTACCGAATTGGAGGTGGCTCTGCCGGAAATCGACCTGTTGGAGCTGTATCTGAACTTAAGACAACCGTCCCTTTTATTGACCATGTTCGCAACCTGATGCCTGCGACGGGAGGAACCGATAGCGAAACACTGAATGCCCTGAAAGAGCGGCTACCCCGACAGGTACGACACGGGGGGCGGGCTGTAACCTTAGAGGATTATGAAGACCTGGCAATGCTGGCCTCTCCTGGCGTTGCTCGTGCCAAGTGTATTCCCGCTTGCGATCTTACTGCCAGTAATGCTCAAACCATCAATGCTAATCCAGGCTATGTCAGCGTCATCATTGTTCCCCAAACGATCGATCTCAAACCTATTCCCAGTCTGGAACTGATTGAGCGAGTGCAAAGCTATCTGGAAACAAATGCGATCGCGACGGCCAGCATTGCTGTAGTTGGACCCGAATACATCAAAGTAGATGTTAGCGCCGAGATCGCAATCACCAGTCTGAATCAGATCAAGGAGGTTGATCAAACCATTCAACAAAATTTGATCCGCTTCCTTCACCCGCTTACAGGTGGCTTCGACGGCAAAGGTTGGGTGTTTGGCCGAGAACCTCACCGCTCTGACCTCTATGCACTTCTAGAAGCTGTCCCTGGTGTTGACCACGTTCGATCTCTCACTATCACCGAAACTGAAGACTCCCCTAACGCCAAATCGAATGGTCGCTACCTGATCTATTCCGGTAATCATACTCTTACCTATACCCTGAGCTAATCCCCCTGACTCCTATGCCTCTCCAACTCCCTAACCTCGACGATCGCACATTCGATGACCTGGTTCAAGAAGCCATCAGCCTGATTCCGGCCTATGCGCCTGAATGGACCAACCATAACCCAACCGATCCAGGAATTACGCTGATTGAGCTGTTTGCTTACCTGAGTGAAATGCTGATTTATCGATTAAATCGGGTGACAAACGCCAATCGTCAAGCATTTCTGAATTTGATCGTTGGGTTAGATGAAAAAGGACAAAAACGCTACCCTACTCCACTGGATGAAATCACCTTAGAGCAAGAAATTCGCAAAGCGGTTTTACAACTGCGTCAGTGCGATCGGGCCATTACCTGCGACGATTTTGAGCAACATGCCATTGCGGTAAATGCGAAGCTAGACAACAAGAGTCAACAGGTCGCTCGTGCCCACTGTATTCCCCGCCGCAATCTAGAAACTGGCAATTTGCGAAGCGAGGCAGCAGGACATATTAGCGTGGTGATTGTTCCGGCTCCACTTTCCGATCCCCAGAGTCTTGAACAAACAGCACTCCAACCAACTGATCAACTGTTGCAAGCAGTTAGCGATGACCTAGAAAACCGGCGACTGTTGACGACCAAAGTGCATGTAGTTGCTCCCCAACATGTACCCATTGGTGTGCAATTGATGATTTATCTAAAGCACGATGCCCTTCAGAAAGATGTAGAGCGAGAGGTAACAAAGGCGTTAAAACGCTTTCTCCATGTTCTGTTGGGCGGAGCGGACGGGAAAGGCTGGGAGTTTGGCCGCAGCGTCTTTGTTTCCGAGATCTATCAATTGCTGGATCAGCTTCCTGGCGTGGACTATGTTGCTCCAGTTCCTGGACAATCAAGCCGACCCAACCAACCAGAATTGTATCTATCAGATCCCCAGAATCCAGTTTTGAGAGATCGCCTAATCAAGAATACTCAGGATGAGCTGGTGGGTATCCAACTGTTTGAAAACGAATTAGTTCACCTCTCTCAAATCCAGTTGAAGTTCTCTTCTCCGATCGCTTAATGAAAGCTTCTATCCTATTTCCACCACGAACACTCTCATGAAGACTACAATTCGTTCTCCCAGTCGATTACTTGACTACTTGCCCGTCATCTATCGAGACGATCCCTTTGTTGGTCAATTTTTGTTGGCTTTTGAAAAACTACTGCTAGGTTTTGAGGGCGATCGTTTACCGGAGCCAAAAGACACTGACCCAGAACTCGCCGGATTAGAAGAAGGCGATCGGTTACCGAAGCCAGAGGACTCTAATTCTAAAACCATCGGATTAGAAGTCCAGATTGCCAACATCGCAACTTACTTTGACCCACTGCACACCCCAAAGGATTTCCTGCCCTGGTTAGCTAGTTGGACTGCCCTGACACTCCGAGCCGATCTCGATCCATTAGTGCAGCGTCAATTTATTGCCAATATCATGCGCTATTACCGCTTTCGCGGCACCAAGGCTAATCTGCAAGAACTGCTGAGTTTATTTGTCGGAGGAACGCCCACGATCGAAGAAAATTCTGATCCCTCTTTTACAGTCAAAGTCGTCCTTCCACGATCCCTGCTGGGGAAACCCGACCAATACAAACGCCAACTGGAGATCATCAGCACCTTGATTGAACTGGAAAAACCTGCCCATACGACCTACAAAGTAAATCCAGTTTTCCCAGGCACAATTCAAGTGGGCGTCCTCGCAAAAGTCGGGATCGATACTGTCCTTGGTACGATGCCCTCTACCCAGGCCCCCTCAGCCTCCACTGTCTAAACCTTGAATCTCTGCTCCGACCATTGCACTAATCATCTTAAGGAAACAAAACCATGAACACAATTCAACGCCTCAATTACTTTACATCCCAATTCCTGATCGAGAGCGACTTCCAGGATGAACAGTCCTATCATCGAAACATGCGTCTCCTGCACAATCAGTCGTTTCACACCTCTGGTGTAGTAGGAGATGGTTTGCAGGTAGAGCAAAAGGATAGCAAGCTTCAAGTCACTCCAGGCATGGCGATCGACAAGAAGGGGCAGGAAATTCTGCTACTCAACCCTACTCGGGTCAATTTAAGCGGTGTCAATTTAAGCGGTACCAATTCAAGTATATTCATCACTGTTAAATATGTGGAATCGCCAGATGTCCCTGACACGACGAGTGGTTTGAACGGAAAGTTTAGACGAATCACTGAGAAGTGTCAAATTGACTGGTCTACCTCCGATCAACTTGACGACACAGCCATTCCACTGGCACAAGTCACGCTAAAGAATGATGGGACTATCATTACAATCGACAACAATGTGCGCACTTTGGCAGGATCTGCGATCGCTCCGCGAGCAGTTCGCACAGATCATCTGCAGGATGGTGCAGTCACTAACCCCAAGATTGCTGCAAATGCAATTAAGGAACTTCAGATTGAAGACAAAGCAGTCACCAATCCCAAGATTGCTGCAAATGCAATTAAGGAGCTACAGATCGAAGACAAAGCAGTCACTAACCCCAAGATTGCTGCAAATGCAATTAAGGAACTTCAGATTGAAGACAAAGCAGTCACTAACCCCAAGATTGCTGCAAATGCAATTAAGGAACTTCAGATCGAAGACAAAGCAGTCACCAATCCCAAGATTGCTGCAAATGCAATTAAGGAACTTCAGATCGAAGA
>LUGL01000150.1 GCA_002796835.1 Elainella saxicola E1
CCGCCATGCGTATTGTTGTCGCCGTTCAATGCATTCCGTTTTCCCCACACCCTCTGGATAAATATCAACGTCGTAGCTTACGAAKTCAAGCTTTTCATCTTGCGCCCGTCGTCCCGTTGATTGGCGTCCCCGTTTCCCTTTGCCTTTTTGTTGGTCAACGCTATAGTTCTCTTTGAACTGAGGTGCTTTTGCGTCCTTGGATGCACCCTGCCGATGCAAAAGGTCTTTCAGATGTTTGTTTTCGGTTTCCAGTTCTTGATTACGCTGCTCTAGCTCTGCCACGCGCTTTGTCAGGCGATTAATCTCATCGCTTAGCCTTGCTAGAATAGTGCTAGATTCATCAGGCATCACAGCTTTGACCGAGCAACTTAAGAGCAATTGCTCTGAAACTTAGCATACTTTTGAACAACTTTCACCTCGGGGAAAATAGACAGCTACCTTGAATGCAGTATCTAATAATTTGGTTCTCACCGGGGCAGACGCAATCAACGGCACTGGGAACAGTCTAAACAACGTTCTGATGGGCAATAAAGCTGCGAATGTTTTGAATGGTATGGATGGACGAGATTGGTTATATGGGAGCGGTGGATTGGACAAGCTTTATGGTATGCAAGGAAATGACTACCTCAGTGGAGGAGAAGCAGATGACATATTAAGTGGTTGGGACGGAGATGATGAATTGGTTGGAGGAAGAGGGAATGACACTTTAATGGGAGGCGCAGGCCACGACTCTTTCACGTTCTATGAAGCGAATGCGGGAACTGATAAGATTGTGGACTTCTCAATTTCTGACGATCAAATTCGCATCTCTAAGACGGGTTTCAATCAAGATTCTGCGATCGGAAATCTTAGCGCTGATCAATTTGTACTAGGTACAACTGCAAGCGATAGCAATGATCGTTTTATCTACGATTCGTCCACAGGAACATTGTTTTTTGATGAAGATGGCAATGGTAGTGGAGCACAAATGCAAATTGCTGTATTCTCTTCCAAACCATCGCTTACCGCTTCACAAATCAGCATTGTCTAGAGGGTCTAGAGGCAACTTGCTCAAATTTCATACCCTTTACTTCGAACAACCTTTGCAAAGAGCTTAGAGTGAGTAACGGTTCGGACGTTCGATAAAGCCTCAATTTTCAACGGATCGAGTAAACATTTTGAGTTGAAGCTAGTGTCGAGATCTTGTGGAACTCTTGAGATTAAATTGAAAGTTCGAGCTGTTAACTCGCCGAAAACGCCAACGGAAACGAGACCGGGATGTATTCCTGAGCCATCTCATCAACTGATTTGTAGCTTTAGATAACTTTTGTACTTAGTCAAAACTAGAACAATCTAGGAGGGTTCAATATGACACAAGGATTTACTTCATCCAATAGCGATTGCATCAAAGGAATCTATTCTAAGAGTACTAATGGAGACTCAATTCACATAGATTTTCTTACAAGAGTTGATACTACTGAGTTTTCACACTTTCCCCTCGATGACAACGAAGATATTTATAAAGGAGACGATCGGCTCATTGGAACTGACAGTGATGATTATATCAATGGCTATGGTGGAGATGACTATTTGCTTGGAAAAAGAGGAAATGATGACCTAGTTGGTGGCTTGGGCAATGATGTTTTGCAAGGTGATACAGGAAACGATTATTTAACTGGGGAATTGGGTAAGGATGTCTTGGTGGGAGGAAACGGAAATGACTCTCTAATAGGAGGGGCAGGAAATGATGTTTTAGTAGGAGGAAATGGGGATGATCTGTTGGTCGGAGGCTTGGGTCACGATCAGCTAATTGGCGGGAATGGTCGCGATCAATTTGACCTAAGGGTATTTGATGACTTTTTCTCTAAAACTTCATCAACCCATCTAACAAAATCGGATAATGACGTCATTCAGGATTTTCAACCAGGTCAAGATCAAGTTTTTCTACCTTTTGACGTTCACTTTGAAGATTTAGAAATCGTTCAAAAGGGGAACCATGCACAGATTTATCTAGATACTCAGTTGTTAGTAGTCATGAAAGGAGTTGAGGCTACTCAGCTAAATGTATCAGATTTTCTATTCTCTAGTAATTCAGAGATTCTGTTCTCTAGCATTCCAGGATCTGGCCCTAATTCTTCAGTCATGTCGTAGAAATATACGCCTCAGCCTTGATTAGCCCCCTCATTTCTTCCTTAAAAGCCATGAAATCTTTGCCCCATCATTCGCTCGTTTCAAGCAATGATCCCCCACAATCTAATGTAAAGTTGGGGTGGATACTGATCAACAAACGATGGATTTCTTCTACGCAGCTAGAATCTGCTTTGGCTAATCATCTTCGATGCCAGAAAAAGCTAGGAGAGGTTTTGGTTGAGCAACAGTTGATTTCTGTAGAACAGTTAGAACAGGCTTTGCGTGAACAATTCTGGCGCAGAAATGGCTACTGGATTATCCAGTTTAAGCACAGATTCCTCAATCCTTGACATACTCAACCATCCAGACAAAAAATATCTACAATGATAATGCTTCATTTATCTTTCTCTTATCATGGTATCGATCGCCAATCAAACCGTCTTGATTACTGGAGCTAGCAGTGGTATTGGAGCCGCCTGTGCTCAAGTGTTTGCAGCAGCAGGAGCTCGCCTAATTTTGACCGCACGACGCATGGACCGGTTAGAGACCCTCGCGGCTGATTTGAAAACTCGGTATGACAGCCAAACTTATTTGCTCAACTTTGATGTCAGCAATCGATCAGCAATCGAACCCGCCCTTCAGAGCTTGCCTGCATCCTGGCAAACTATTGATGTGTTGATCAATAATGCTGGTCTCAGTCGAGGATTGAGTAAACTCCATGAAGGCGAGATTGACGATTGGGAAGAAATGATTGACACTAACGTTAAAGGTTTACTCTACATAACAAGAGCGGTTCTGCCCGGAATGGTGGAGCGAGGAAAAGGGCATGTTGTGAATATTGGATCGATCGCAGGTCATTACACCTATCCCAATGGTAATGTTTACTGTGCCAGCAAGGCAGCCGTGCGAGCCTTAACCGAAGGGCTGAAGATGGATTTGTTGGGAACACCGATTCGGGTTAGCTCTGTCGATCCAGGGTTGGTGGAAACAGAGTTTAGTCAGGTGCGGTTTCATGGGGATGTCGATCGAGCTGCAACCGTTTATGCCGGACTGACGCCGCTGACAGGAGAAGATGTGGCTGAGGTGGTGTTATTCTGTGTAACCCGTCCGGCCCATGTCAATGTGGGGGATGTGATTCTGTGGCCAACTGATCAGGCCGGTCCAACGTTGGTGAATCGCCGCCCGACAACTTGATCGCTTACGTTTGGGCTAGCTACCCAACCAGACTTTAAAGTCCTGACAAAATTGCGACAGCGAGATCAGATGAATCCCTGGATCTTGAGCGATCGACGATCGTTCAGCGGGTGTGTTATAGCCCCAATCCGCCAGGAACAGGGTGACATCTGATAAATCAGGCTGTTCTTGCACTTCTTGCAGGGTTTTCAATCGATCTTCAACGAACCAGAAAACCGCATCTTGGGGTTGTTCAGCCTTTAGCGATCGCAAGATTTGATGTTTTGGCTGTTTGACTTCTTTGCCAAAAATCTGCAGGTTCGCCAAATCAATGCCCTGCTGCTGTAAAAGCTGTTGAATAAACCGTCCTTCTTTTGTACTGATGATCACAACCTGCACTGCATCCAACCAGACTGGAATTCGGGCTGCAATCCCCGGATAAAGGATCTGCTCTGCCAGCCAACTGTCGGGATCGGTTGCAATCCAGCGATCGCGTACACCATCGACTTCGGCGACTAGCTCGGCTGGAGTCTTTTTTTCCTGTTCTAGTAACTGATAGGATAAGCTTTCCCAATCCGCAGCCATTTCCGCTTCTGTATAGCCTAAAAGCAAGGCCCGCAGCAACATTGGCATTTCCCAACCCGTCGCGATTAGGGGCCGCACTCGATAGAATTGCTCTGTCAGTCCTGCGGGAGGGGTTTTATCCGCCAATTGCCATAAATTGCAGTAAGCCTGCCAGGCGGTGATGAAATATTCTTTCATGCCGTCGCACAGAACACCATCGTAGTCGAGCGCTAGCACTGTGGGTTGAAGTCCTGTCAGTTGAGCCACGATTTGATTCCCCTTTGACACCGCTTTAAACCCTAGCGCAATTTACTCAATTCAGATGTGCTGTTTCTAACTAGTCTTGTCCCGTATCTTTAGTTTTAAACATGGACGCCGTAGAATATCCGCCGCCGCAAACAGATGCTGTTCCAGTTGAGGAAGTGTGAGTTTCACCATTTTGACCTATCGTAGCCGTTGCCAACCTTCCCAATTAAGCACAGGCGATCGCCCAAAGACACCATCGATCGAAATTCTTCAAGTTTTCTCTAGTTGCTCAATCTGCTGCTGTGCCCACTCTCGCAGTTGTTCGTCGGGATCATTGATGCCGCGATCGTGCAATAGTTCGATCGTTTTTGGGTGAGTGGGGTAGTGCGTGAGCCAAAAAATCAACTGCCTTTGTAAATATCACCTCGGCTACCAATTGCATATACTTCTATATCCCCAGAGGTTAAGTCTACTGTGAAAATCAAGCGAACTTTGCCGATGCGCAGTCTATAAAAACCTTCCCATTCTCCCTTCATCTGCTTGATATCGAGTTCTGTAAAGGGAATGATACTTTGCGCTTCAACAGCAGTCACGAGTTGCTTGAGTCGTTCTTGAATTCGGCTGAGAGTGTCAGGATCAGCTTTTTCAATGAATTTGATCGCCGGTTTACGAAATCTGATCGCCACGCTTCACCCATGCTGTCATGTCGATTGTTTCAGCTTCGTCATAATCCGCAGGTAAACCAAACTCTGCTTCCAGCTCCGCCTGTTCAACATCATCAACATAGGGGATGAGGATTTTGCAGAGGATCAACCGCTCTTCCCGCAAAACCTCGCGCATCGTCTCTTTAATCAACATCTTGAGTTCTTGAATTTCCATGATTCTCTCCATCAGTCAAGTTGTCGAGCTCGCCATCTTTTCTCTATTGTCCCTCACTTTTCATTTTTTTCAGTTGCTCCTGTGCCCATTCTCGTAGTTGTTCATCGGTATCGTTGATAGCGCGATCGTGTAGCAAACTTAAGGTTTTAGGAGATATAGGGTAATGAGTAAGTAAAGTTTGTAGCGCAACTTGGCGAGGATTAACCTCCAAATCTACCTCACGCTCGAAAGGATCAGAAATTATACGTTCACAAATGAAGTCATATACTTTAGATTCTTCCTTCCAACCTTGCCCCAATTCCTGTATGGCCGTGAAACGTACATCTCCATATACGGAAAGTAAAGCACACTCTCGCAGGACCTCAAAAGTATTCGGCAATTTCCTCCATCCTCTTGCTAATTCTTGTATTGCCGCACAGCAAGTAAAAGAATATTTATCCGCTAAAGCTATAGTTTTGATTATATTTAGGGTGCTTGGTATATCATCTCTCCATCCTCTTGCTAATTCTTGTATTGCAACAAAGCGAATTCTTAAAAAGGGATTCTCTTGAATTACAGCTTCCAGCCATATCCTAACTTTAGGCTCATGTCTCCAAACCTTAGAAATCGTCCTTACAGCCTTTCTAGATATTTTAGTTTGAAGATTGTCATAAGCATCAAGGCTTTCTGCTTTCGCAAAAGAAGCGGAGGCAATGTTTTGTAAATCTTCTAATAGTTTTGTAGATATCGTCTCTAGACTAGGGGATTTTCCTGCCTCAAATAAACACTCAGCAGCAAGCAGTAAGTTCTCGTTTTCATAAGGAATTCCAGCATCCTCATTTATCAAATAAAGAATTAGTTGCTCAGCTATATGTACATTGACCATTCCAGAAATTAGCCGTAGCACTTCGTGCCAAGCTTCGTTCTGCCAATTTTCTCCAAACACTTCATCGCGCAATTCCTCAAAGCTCATCGATCGCTGCTTCTCAAATCGATTGACGATCTCCACCGCACAAAAATATTCCAAGAAGGTGCGATGAACAAAGCCGTAACTATCTGCACCTCGATAGCAGAGAATAAAATTGCGTTCTCGTAACTGCTGAATCAACTGATTCGCCTTTTCGCGCGGCTCGTTGAAACCCTGATCGCGCAAATAATCCGTCAAAATTTGCGTCAGTCGATCGACCCCAATCAAATTCCCCTTCAGTCCCTCTTCCCCTGCCTGCATCTCATAGGCGATCAACCGCAGCATCTCCTGCTTTTCCCGTCGCCCGATCGCATCCATTGGCAGCTGCAACCGCTTATGATCGACATCCCAGTGATACAGCAACACCCGCGAAGCCTGGTCATACAGGTCTGCCCGATCGCGGGGTAACTCCTGCCGTCGATTCAAGATCGCCATCATCGTCAGCAGCAAGGGATTACCAGCTAGATTGGCGATCGCTTTGGAATTCTCGATCGCATCCTTTAACCGCTGCTTCAACCGTACCTTATCCGCATCGCTACCCATTGCCGGGTCATACCAGCGATCGATAAACTCGTGAATTTCGGTTGCGTCAAGGGGCTGGATCGTGAACTGACGGAAGCCTGCATGTTGAAAACGCTCTGGATTGTAGCCAATGATCCGGGATGTCACCAACACTTTGGCTTGGGGATACTGCTGGGCAAAGCGAATCATGTCGTCGATCACTGCCGCCTGGGTGGGGCGATCGAACACCTCATCCAACCCG
>LUGL01000151.1 GCA_002796835.1 Elainella saxicola E1
TTTGCTTCAATATCCGTTCTACTTGCCGACTACTCAATTGAATCTTCGTCACCTTCGCCAAATGCGTTGCTAAACGGGCTGTTGTCCAACGGCCAAACTCATAGCCCAAGTCAGCAGGAGGATGTTCAACCACCTGCAATAATTGCTCAATGTACTCAGGTGTTGCTTTTCGATAATTCCCATGCCGTCGTTGATCTTTCAAACTCTCCAAATCCTCTGGGTTGCCCTGCACACACCAATGGGCCACACTGCGGTAGGAACATCCGATGAACGCACTGATTTCCTCATAGGTTTTCCCATCATTTCTCAATAGCAACATGAGTGCCCGTTGGCGTTGATGCGGGTCGTTCCCCTCTCGCACGACGGTTTGGAGATTTTCTTTTTGGGTTGGACTCAAATATGGTGAAACAGGCATCACAAGCTTGGAGATATGGTTCCAATTCTTATTATGCACTCTAGCTGTCGGTCAGCTTATCTTAAAAGATTGTGCATAACTACCGTAGAAAGTGAGATCAAAGTGGGATCTTTTCCCAAGCCAAGATTTTTCTGGGCAATATTTCTTCAAAATTCTAAATTCTAAGAGATTTTTCTAAAATACTGGTAATGGGAACGCCCTACTTCACTCAAAAAAACGATCGATCACTTCTCCTCAATCTGAAAATCCGATCGCCCTCTTCAAACCGTCACAAAATATTGACAAACGCTTGAATACGCTTGTGTGTCGCTGAACTTTGTTCTATGCTAAGCAACACTGGTTTTTTGACCGATTTTACAACCAGTAGATCTGTTCAAGGTATGGCGCTGACTACAAGTGGTGACGACACTCATAGCCAGCTGTCTAACGCTCTGTTTCGATCAGAGGCTAGCCTGCTGAGATCTTAATCGATCTTCCGGGCTTCGCAACGGCTAGACAACCATACCTTGGGCTTTTCTTCTCCACAAACCTAACCTCAGCGAGGGAAATAGTTATGTCTACAGAGTTCAACGAACTGCTGCCCGTTTCTGCTACCGATCAATCGCAAATCTGGATTATTGGCACGCGAGAACAGGTATTGCATACGATCAACGAATTTTACGTGAAGCGGATTGCGACCGATCGTGTCAAATTCACGCCGATCATTCCAGCGCCATTCGAAGGCAAATATATGTCAGTCCTGGTGCGTTAAACGATCGGTAGGGGCGGATCGCGATCCGCCCTTACAAATCATCCGTGTGTCAAACAGCCCCAAAAAGGCAAACATATACCAGTTTTGGTGCATTAGTAAATCCTCAAGAACGATCGGCTGAGCAATGGGTCGATCGCCTTGCTTTCAGTACTGTGATCGCATCAAATAGACGATAGGCTTTGATGACAAGAATGTGGGAGTCTATCCGAATTTTGTGCCATTAAGCTGTCTGCTTTGTTATTTTCTTGTCAGCAGATAAATTGCAGGCTAACAAAGAAAGTCTGCTCTAGGCGATGCCATTCCGCAGAATCGCAGACTAGGAAAGGGTTTCAGTGCTTTGATGCTGCTATTTACTGCAAATCCTTTCAGCGGATTAGAACCAAACAAAAGGATTGGAACGATCTGCTTCACTCTTCGTCTACCTAACCGATAGACAAGCGATCGCACTTGACCGAACGGAGGACGCCGATTTTTGCGTAAAAAACAACTAACAAACGATGAATGGCAAGTCTTGAGTCATCCATGTAGAATGCAACTTGAGCCAGTTTAGGATGAAAGCGATGCGAGTACCGATTGGCATAATCATCAGCCTTGGCGTTATCCTGACCGTCGGAACGTTACCAGTCCGGGCGCAAGTTTCAGACAGTCAAGTTGCAGCATTAGTGGAGGCCCTTCGTCGAGCAGCCCCTCAAACAGGGGGGACAGATGACGGGTTTTATAGTGATTGGCAGGTGATGCCAGATAACATTCCACGTTGGTCCAAGGCATGCATTGGTCGAGAGCTTTCACCCACTGAGTTTGAAGCTAGCCCAGACCTAGCCCGATCGGTATTGACGTGCGTCATGCGCGATGTGATGCGGGATGAGTATAACGCCAGCGGTAATGATGAAATGCTGGCAGTGCGTCGATCGGCGTCTTGGTGGATGCGGGGTGACCCGTCTCAGTACAACAGTCCTGAAATTGCAGCTTATATTCAGAAGGTTGTGAGTGCCTATCAGGAACAGCAAGGGGCAGCGGCGGCTACTACTCCATCCTCCCCACCTGCAGCCCAAGCTCCCCAGTCCTCAGAGTTCGATCGCTATATGGCGGCAGGATATGAGGCAACCCAGCAAGGTGATTACGCAACTGCGCTGCTCTATTTTCAGCGGGCCTTAGACGAACGTCCCAATAATCCCTATGCTCAGCGAGCCATCCAAAATGTTGAGCAGTATCGCACAAATACTTCTGGAGAGGCATCTGGTAACTCTCAACCGAATTCCCAGCCTAACTCCCAATAAGTATCCAGGTATAAAAAATTCTGTCATTCAGTTAACCTACTGAGCTTATGAAAACTTTGCTTGTTGGTTTGGCCGCGATCATTCCTGCTATCACTACGGCTACTGCATTGGCTCAATCTTCCGAAGTAAACTGGGTCGAGGTAACGCGCAATGCGGTGGGCGATCGCTTTATGGTGGAGCGTAACTCCATTGAATTGAGGGATGGCATTGTTTGGTATTGGGAAGATCGGAGTTTTCCTCAACCCAATAATGCGTTGCTTGGGGTTGAACTGGAACAGCCAGTTTATGGGGCTTTACTATATCGCTCTGTTGATTGTGTGGGTGGTGTTTCTCGGCTGAGGCGAGTGATCGTTCGTAACAAAGAGGGACAGGTGATTCATCGGATTAGCTATGGTGATGCGGGTCAGTTAGCCCAACCTGAGGCAGGCAGTAGCGCAGCAACCGTCTTGCGTTTTGTCTGTGAGCAGGCTCAGCCAGAATCCGCATCTCCACGATGACCTTACAACGTAGTCCAATCTGCAAGAGCTTTGGCCAACGCAGCATAATGACTAAAGAGAGCGGCAGCGAGTGAACTAGAACGAAGCGGGAAGACTCTGCGCCATTCACTCTAATTTTGTGTTAGATGGCGATCGCCTGCTTATATTCGTATTATATTGATTTCCATGCAACGAAAGCAGTGTGAGCGTTTGGCAACTTGTACTGGCCGTAACTACTCATCCTCCGAACATGAAAGCCAATTTGCCTCAACTCTTCAATAATGTCCGTTGCCTTATACAACTGCAGATAATGCACTTCGTCATCTCGTCTATAATACTCTTCTACCTTACGCAGAGTGATAATACGGCGACTTAATATTGACTTCTCTTGATCTTCCTCCTTCTCGACAAGGACTATCCAGTCTTCTCCTTCAGCAAAACTTTTAATCCTATTTCCTTCGATAACTTGACCTGGCTCTGCAATATCAAAAATAAACATACCACTTGGAGCTAATGCGTTGTAAATTCGCTTGAAGAGTTGACCCAGTGTTTGACAACCGTTATCGCTGTCAAACAGGTAGTTGAGACATTCACCAATTGAGATAACAGCATTGCAAAACGGGATATCGAATTTGAATAGTGATTCAACTCGAAACTCAGCATTTGGAACTCTAGTTCGAGCAATTGCAATCAGAGACTCAGAAATGTCTACTCCCAGAACTTGATACTGTGCGTTTGTGAGTGCAGATGCTGATAATCCACTTCCGCAGCCCAAATCCACGACTAAACCGGCTCGAATGTTGTTTTGAGCTAAAATTTCGAGTATGCCAGGAGCAGACTTGAGCGCATAATCACTGTGGCCAACATCATGAATGTATGCCAGATCTTCCTTATACCACTCGTTCATTACTCTGCTCCAGTAGTTATTTCTTCCAAATTCGCTTGCTTGATTGTAACAGATGAAAGTCTACAATAGTAATTCCTGAAATAGATTATAGATTTTGCAAGAAGGAATATCTCCTCCCTTGCATGATGTTGATAGTGAGCATTCGGAACTATATTGTTAAATAATAGGAGGATATACTGAATGAACCGAATTAGCTTTATTCTGATCGCTCTGCTAGCAATGGGGATTTCACAAGTCGATGTTCAAGCTAAATCTCCTCAGGAACAAGTGCCCCCTTCAACCTCCGCAAGAGAACCGCTGACATGGGCACAATTGATAGAACGGGGAGGTAACGAGCAAATTCAGGTTGATTTCGATCTACCAGCAGATTTTAGGAATGGTCCCATCTACTTCAACACAGAGGAGAACCGCTTTTCAGTCATTATCTTGAAGCAGGGCTTGCATAATTATCCGCCGATTCGGGATGGCCAGATCGAACTCGATTACGAATATATGCCATTACTTGAGCTTCGGGGGGAAATGATGATGTTGGGTTGGGAGCTTGGAACAGTCAGCGCTGAGCAGTTGAATGATGACTCGATTCGCCATCCTTATGGCAACCAGAAGATTAGCTGTTTGAAAAATGTGTGTTTGTTAGCTTCAATGCTCACCGAGGCTGAGAGGGAACATATTTTACGATCGCAACATCCAATCAGGCCCGTATCTCGTTAACGAGAGTGTACGAATTACTGCTATCCCTGCGCCGACCCAACCGACGCAAAACCGTTTTGCGATACCCTAAGCCCAACAAGGTTTTTGGTGTTTCGGTGTGGTATTGATCGCAAAGGCATTGAGATGCTTACAGCGAGAGGCGATCGAACCCTCAACTAAATTGACTTTTGCCAGATTCCAACATCAATGTATCTATCAAATTTGTGTCCAACTCTCTTCAGTACGCCAATTTCTTGAAACCCCAGCTTTTGGTGTAATACTGTACTTCCTGGATTCGGTAATGCAATCACTCCAATTAATTCTCGAAATCCACGTTCCTCTGCCGACTGGATCAATTCGCTATACAAAAGCTTTCCAAATCCTTTTCCAATACTCTCTTGTGCCAGGTAAATGGTTAACTCCACTGTATGATTATATGCAGGTCGGGAACGAAACGAACCATAGTAGGCATATCCAATCACCTTTTGCTCCAATTCCCCAACTAGCCAGTCATATTTCTCAACCTTCTCCTGAACTCGTTCCTTCATTGCCAGAGGATTGATAACTTCTGTCTCAAAAGTCACTGTCGTATTCAAGATGTACCAATTGTAGAGCTCAGTGATTCTTTTTATGTCTTCATCTTGAATCTGTCTTATCTTCATTACTCTTATCCAATAACGTAAAGAAGCTTGAGGGTAGAGTCAATAGTTTGAATGACACGTTCCACCAAACTGGCTTGGCTATCAGGTTCAACTGAAAAAATGGCAAACTCTGCTAATCAGCCATTCCTCTTACTCACAATGGGTATCTCGGTTCTCCAAGCTGCTATTTCCCTGAAGCATTCTTACACAAAAATTAATTTCGGTATCTCATTCATCAAAGTTTTCCTAACGATCCCCCCAGTCAAAAAATTCAGTGCTTTAATGGTGGTTATAAACCAGGAAGAGTCTGCATGACTGAAGATCTTGATTCTGCTTTACAAGTCGATGTATTGGCAGCTGCTCTACGCTTGGATCATCAAGAGACGAGAGACTTGCTGGAGTTTCTGGCGCAAAAGCTGGAACAATCTTTACCCCAGGCCACAACTGTGACTCGGCGTGGAGGGTTGTTTAGCAAAACCCGCCCGGTCAAAGAAATTGTGGTGCGGTTTGATAATTATCACTACCAAATCACCCGTGAATCCCATGGTTCACTGAGCGCTAAAGTCTTAAAACTAGTGCGGGGTGTCGTGCTGAAGACAACGGAAATTTCTGTTGATCAGTGGACAGACGAAATCGCCCAACACCTAACAGAACTGGCGCAGCGCAGTGCCCAAACCCGGCAGGCGTTGAATAAATTCGTTTTAGGAGACTAAATCGATGCCTTTCTGGGAATCGGCGGATGATAAAAGTCGGCGCGAGGCACAGGAAGCCACTCGTAGGGCGTTGGAACGGGGACAAATTCCTTACCGCGCTCGTCATCGCCTGGAAGAACAACGTCAACGGGGCGATCGCTTTTTTACCAGCGACCTTACCTCCAACGAACACCTGCTGACTCGTGAAGCGGGCTACGAACCAATTGGGTTGGTGATGGGCACTGCCTTCTACAAGGTCAGTTTCTGGGGGTATTTCAACAGCTACCGTACCACAACGGGAGAACTCACGAATCTGAGTCAGGCACAACTAGCTGCCCGAGAACTGGCGATCACCCGCCTGCAACAAGAAGCCATGCTCCTGGGTGCCCATGGGGTGATTGGGGTCCGCTTGCAAATGGGCGGCTATAACTGGAGTGCTCGGACGGTAGAATTTACTGCGATCGGGACTGCCATTCGCATTCCTGGGCGTGACCCTGATCCGCACCCTTTTACCAGTGACCTGAGCGGGCAAGAGTTCTGGCAGTTACATCAGGCAGGCTATTATCCCAAGGGTTTAGTGCTGGGCATCTGTTCCTACTATGTCCACACCGATTGGAATACCCGCAGCATGACCAGAGGCGGATTTTTTGGCAGAGGCAGCAGCCAAAACCAGGAAATTACTCAATATACTCAGGGGTTTCAGATCGCCCGTCACCTGGCAATGGCGCGGCTGACTACCGATATCCGTAAACATGGTGGTGAAGGTGCGGTTGGAATGCACATCGACATGGGCATTGAAGACATTGAATACGAGCTCAACAAAACTACCTATCACGATCTACTGGCACACTTTGTTGCCGTGGGTACTGCCATCATTCACGACCCGCAGCCTGTAGCGAACGATCGCAAATCTCCTCTGCTCTATTACAATCTGGCCCAAGGCAAAACCGCTCAATTAATCGTCAATCAACCATTCACAGATTAAAATACAATGACGAATTCGCCGCTTCCCTCCGATCTTCCCGCCCATGCCCGCGAACGGCTGATCGCCATGCGTGGCAAAGATGAAGCCCATCGTTTGTTTACCAGTGACCTGACCGTTAATGAATTTCTGTTGGTCAAAGAAGCAGGCTTTGATCCGGTAGGTATGGTAGTCGGCTGCTCCATGTATCACATTGGCTTTCAGTGGGCAGGAATTAACCAGAATATGGAAATGACTGTGCTTTCTCAAGCCATGTACCATGCCCGTGAACTGGCAATGAGCCGTATGGAAGAAGAAGCCGATGCCCTGGGTGCAGATGGAATAGTCGGTGTCCGGTTAACGGCTAAACATATGGAATGGGAACCGAACATGGCAGAATTTGTGGCGATCGGGACGGCAGTGCGCGCCCGCAAGCCTGACATTTCCTACCGCACGCTAGACAATAAACCCTTCACGAGCGATCTCTCGGGACAGGATTTCTGGACACTTTTACGGGCAGGCTATCGTCCTGTTGGCATGGTCATGGGCAATTGTGTTTACCATGTGGCATACCAGGGCTTTGGACAATGGTTCAAAAACATGGGTAAGAATGTGGAAATGACCAACTTCACTCAGGGGTTATATGATGCGCGTGAATTAGCCATGGAACGAATGCAAGCAGAAGCGACTCACCTCAAAGCAGAAGGCATTGTGGGTGTGCAACTGCATGAAGGCCGCTATTCCTGGAGTTCTCACGTGATTGAGTTTTTCGCGGTAGGAACTGCGGTCATCCCGATTCGCGCAGATCACACCATCCCGACGCCCCACCTGATGTTATCGGTGAATGATTAGAGAACAAAACTTAAGCTGCGATCGCAACATCAACAGAAGATGCTGTCGATCGTAGAATCTCTAACCTGGAGTTTTAGCAGTATCGCAAACTCGACCATTGGCGATCGCAAGTATAAAAATGACGCAGATCAGCTTTGCATCATAATCAATCAACTTTTGGCAGTTGGTGTGTAAAGGATTATAGAACCCATTTGATACCAATTTAATTTGAAGCTGCATAGAATAGTGCTTCTAGAATAAAATTGTACGATGATACCGAGATGACTTGTTCCTCTGTGACTTGGTCAAACAACGCTTGAACCCGTTGACGTAATGCTTGTAACGATGGGAATATCTTATTCTTCAGTGGTTGTTTGAGCAGTTGCCAGAATCGTTCAATCGGGTTCAACTCAGGACAATGCGCTGGTTGCACTAAAGGAATGATGTTCTCCGGCCAGCGAATCGTCGATGCCATAGGGGCTGGAGCTTGATCCAACTGTAAAATCGCCCACTCTTCCCCTAATTCCTCGGATAGCCAGTCTAGAAACGCCTGAAAACACGCCCCATTCAGCTTTTCATACTCGTGCAACCAACAATCCCCACTCAATGGAGCAATTGCCC
>LUGL01000152.1 GCA_002796835.1 Elainella saxicola E1
ACCGAGGTTTTGAACATGGGGAGTTGATGCGATGGTTATGTCAGCATCACTGGTCTTGGGTGATTCGAGCGAAATCTGATCTCAACATCACCTTATCGACAGGTCAAACCACTGCGGTTTCCCAGTTACTGCCCCCGCAAGGAGAGGCTTATTTATTCCCAGATGTCATCGTGCTACAAGACATTGAGTGCCATTTAGCCACTGCTCATCTCGCCCTAGCAGATGAAGCATGGGCCGTACTCACCAATGAACCTGCTTCATTACAAACGTTTGCCCTCTATGGTCAACGCTTTGGGGGCATAGAACCGCATTTCAAGGATTACAAGTCGGCAGGTTTTGAGTTGATCCGTTCTCGTTTGCGAGGTGCTTCTGCCCTAAATTGTCTATTGATGTTGCTGGCTAGTGCAACGTTGATTGCAATTTCAATTGCGGTGATAGTTACTCAGGAGGGCAGACGGAAATGGCTGGACTGGCACAGTCAACGGGGACTGAGCTTTTTACAGTTAGGGTTACGTGAGTTGAAACGCTTATGTTATCAACAGCTTGCGATTCCCAGACTCGCTATCTTACCAACTTGGAGTCCTCAAGTTGCCTATGCATCGTTGAAGAAACGAGAACGCATAGAGACACGTATTGAGTTCTCTCGGGTCACTGTTTTCCCTGCGTAAGCCGCCAAAAAGTTTTCTGCACCACTAAGGACTGACTCCTTACAAATCGTTCGAGAACATACCCCTATCTCCACCAGCCTCGATCAAATTGCTCGTGAGATGCGGAATATTCATGCTGCGATCGCCAGTCTGAACCAATAAAGTCATGCCTACTAAATAATTAGAAGAATTTACCAGAGATAGAGCAGCGAAAATAAAATCACCCAAATTATATCAACAAAATGCCAGAATAAAGTTGTGGCACTCACCCCAAAATGACCATGGTTGTAGTTATTGCGATCGAACGATCGGAGCAGCATGATCACCTGTAAGATGACGCCGGCTACCACATGTAAGCCATGAAAGCCGGTCAAAATATAGAACGTTGCCCCCACCAGTCCTGTTCTTAAGCCGAAATTGAGATTGCTCCACTCAATCCCCTGTCCGATTAGAAAATAAGTTCCCATCAGAGAGGTGAGGAGCCATAATCCTCGAAATCGACTGTGATGGTGACGACTGAGCGCCCTTTCTGCCAATTGGATCACCACGCTGCTAGAGAGCAGAATTACCGTGTTGATCATCACGAAAGTTGTGGGTTCTGGTCCTGAAATTCCTGGCGGCAACCAATCTGGAGTGTTGAGGCGAAGTGCGGCATAGGTCAGGAAAAAACTGAAGAAGACAATGCTCTCAGACAGCAAGAACACGGTAAAGCCAAACATGCCCTTACCATGATGGTCTTCATGGCTGCCACCGCCGCTAGGTAAAAATCGCTGGAACCAGTTTGGGAACTTCTGCCGGATGCGTTCTAGATCGATCGGGCTTTCATCTCTGTGGGGACTGGTCGATTGGAATCGGGTCATCGCTACTAGCCTGAAGTATAAGGTCGATCGCAACGTATCATTACGCAAATCATCAGCTTATTCATCGTTTTCATCATTAGACACTTCCTCACCCGTCTGGGTTAAAGGTTCTTCACCATAGGCTCTTGGATTCCCATAGTTATAGGGAGGAAAAATCACCTGCGGAATTTCAGCAAAGTTTTCTCTGGGTGGGGGTGAGGTGGTTGTCCATTCTAAGCCAGTCGCTTCCCAGGGATTATTGGTTGCTCTGGGACCATCTAAAACGGAGCCGATCATATTCGCAATAAACGGCAGGATAGAGACTCCCAGCAAAAATCCGCCCAAGCTAGCAATCACATTCCAGTCTTGATACTCAGGAGGATAGGAAGCAACTCGACGCACCATGCCCTGCAAACCCAAAGGATGCATCGGGAAAAAGGTTAGATTTGCGCCAACAAACGTCAGCCAAAAATGCAGCTTGCCCCATCCTTCCGTATACATCCGGCCCGTAATTTTGGGAAACCAGAAGTAGATGGCAGCAAAAATCGCCATTGTAATCGTGTTAAATACAATATAGTGAAAATGACCTACTACAAAATAAGTATTGTTGACATGTAAATCAAACGAATTGGAAGCCAGCATCACGCCGGTAATGCCGCCAAACAGAAACATGGCAGCTCCACCCATGGCAAACAGCATTGGCGTATCTAAATGGAGTTTGCCTCTCCAAATCGTGGCGGTCCAACCAAAGGCTTTCACACCCGTGGGTACAGCAACCAGCATCGAGGTGACGACAAACATAATCCGCATCCAATCGGGGGTTGCGCTGGCAAACATGTGATGTGCCCAAACGAAAATACTGACGAGAGCAATTCCCAACGAAGCGATCGCCAGAGACCGATAGCCAAATAGCGGATTGCGGGCAAAAGCAGGCAACACCTCTGCGAAAATGCCGAAAGCGGGCAAAGCCATAATGTAAACCGCCGGATGGGAATAAAACCAGAACAAATGCTGATAGAGGATCGGATCTCCCCCTTCTCGCGGCTTGAAAATGTTCGTGCCGAAAGAAAGGTCAAACATCAGCAAAATCAATGCGCCGGTTAGAGACGGTAGGTTAATTAATTGCAGCAATTGGGCACTCAGGACCGACCAAACCAGGATCGGCATCCGAAAGAAGGTCATGCCCGGAGCCCGGAACCAGACGATCGTCGTGAGAAAATTGACGGCTCCCATGATTGAAGAAATACCCAGCAGAATCAGGCTAACAATCCAGAAGAGTTGGCCGTTGATTGGCTGACCGGCTGGAAACTGCAAACTTATAGGTGGATAAGACCACCATCCGGTTTGTGCTGGACCGTTGGGAAGGAAAAAGCTGGACATCAGTAAGATTCCGGCAGGCGGAATGATCCAAAATGCGATCGCATTCAGCAACGGAAACGCCATATCCTTTGCGCCCAGCATCAACGGCACTAGATAGTTGGCTAAGCCTGCATTGAAGGGAATGATCCACAAAAAGATCATGACGGTGCCATGCAGGGTAAACAAGGCGTTGTAAAGTGGGCGATCGACCAGGTTCAGCTCTGGGGTAATCAGTTCCCCCCGAATCAGCATGGCCAGCAACCCGCCAATCAGAAAAAACAGGAAGGTGGTCACCATATATTGCACGCCAATCACCTTGTGATCCTGGCTGAAGCGTAAATATTGTCGCCAATCTGGCAGTGGATAATCAGGACTACGTCTGTCCGAATCATCAATTGCCGTATTATTGGAGGAATGGGTCATGAACGATCGTCCTTAGGCTTGAATGAATCAGCAAATGAAGCGGCAATCGAAGCGGGATCGGATGAACCTGGATACCAACTCGTTTTGAACAGGGTTTGAGGCGGATGTTGTTGTTCGAGGGTTGCTGTATTCCTAAACGCTTGAGGCTGCTGAGCCACCGTCGTCAACCATTGCTCATAGGCTGGCCTAGATTCTACATAGACATCTGCCTGCATGAGAGCAAAATAGGTGCCGCTAAATTCAGCATCCTGTAAGCGATATTTTCCTTCTCTGATCGGTGTCACCACCAGCGCAATATTTCGACCTGGAACTGCATCTTGCCGCAGCCGAAATTCAGGAATATAAAATCCATGCAGCACATCTTCTGCCTTTAAATCCAGACGAGTACTCTCATTCACAGGCAGGTGGAGTTCTTGAGCCGTGACACCGTTGGGATAACGGAATAGCCAATTCCATTGTTTTGCAATTACCTGAACTGTTTCAGCCGCAGGTTTAGGCGTTGTTTGCGCCGTTTCTGGGGACTGTTGGGGTGGAGCGATCGCCGCTGTTGCTGGAGCCATACCAAAGGGCAACTGGACGATTTGCTGAAGCCCTAGAATATTTAACTGCTCATAAATATTGATATTTTGAAAGGCAATCCAGGCGACTAGCAGGACTGGCGCAACGGTCCAGAGAATCTCTAGCTTGGCACTTCCTCTAGCAGGATGGCCTTCACTATAATCATCTGGTTTGGCGCGGAAAAACAGAACGGAATAGAGCATCATCCCCACGAGTCCCAGCAGAATAAAAGCGCCGATCGCAACCAGGAAACTAAATAAATCATCGACGCGCTGTGCTTCAGCCGTTGCTTGAGCAGGCATCCAGGTATAGGCTTGCTGACCCAGCCAATGGCTCACGAAAATCAGCCCTGCAATAAAGACAGTCAGCAGAATATATTCCAGCAGTTGCGGCATAAGGCTTACCTGATGGGATTTCGTGTACACCCGCGTTTGGACCTTAAGAACTTATTCGATCGAATCAAAACTCGCATCTAGCTGACGGAGGAATTCTGCTGACTCTGTCAATACAGGATTTTGAGGGATGTCCGTTTGTTCACATCCACCAAAAGCCTGGTAATGATCGATTCTTGATTTTCTTGAAGCATGCCAGGTTGTGACTTTAGGAAGAGGCTGAGGCAAAACGATGAAGTTAAGTTCAAAACTGTCGCACTCATCTTACGGAAGCATAACCATGGCTAAAGTTAACCCAATCCAATTGCAGAAACATCTGAAAGGCGTTGATTATCCCGCCAGCAAGGAAGATTTGATCGCCCATGCTCAGAAACAAAAGGCTGATAAGGAAGCTCTATCAACACTAGAGCAATTACCCGATGAGGAATATGAAACCCCAGCGGATGTCAGTAAAGCGATCGGTGAAATGGAATAGTTTCATTTGGTTGCAAATGAGGAATCCGTAAAAGGATTTGTTCTTAAAAAGTTACCGTATATACACAAGTGATTGGCTGAGTTGCTCAGTCGCTCAAAGCTCCCTAAATCCCCAAAATTGGGAGACTTTGAGCAAAAAATTTGGTTCGGAAGTCCCCCAGAATTGGGGGATTCAGGGGGCCGGAAGGACTGCTATATACACGGTAGCCTTGAGTAGCTTGGTGTTCCCTTTTTTGTCCACCAGCGTTTCCCTTTTGTCGGGGTTACTTTTGTAAGGATTCGAAAATCAATGACACAGGTTTGGCTTACGTTGGGATGCATCTGCATGACCCTTGGAGCGATCTTTTTTGGATTTGGCGCAGATCATGCGAAAGGTAAGCGATGGCAGGCTAAAGTTGGATTTGGCTTTCTGGCTTTGAATGCGCTACAGCAATTAGAGCAAGCTGAAAAAGTGATACCGTATGAACAAGAAGGATCTTTAAGCCGATCCTAAAAAATGCAGATTTATTAAGGTGTCATTCATTCGGTAGGGGCGTGGCATTCGGTATAAAGTCTTTGCGGCTGCCTTAGAGTCATCTGCCGAATGCCGCGCCTGTACAAGAGCAGGTTGTGGATATCAAGGTTCGCACTGCGAGTAATGTAATAGGAACGATCGCAAACAGCGTTGCAGCATAGTGATATCCTCTGAACTCATCCTCCTTCATTTTGGCTGCTTTCAGTGAAGTGTGAAGAACGAAAATCAAATAAAGCAGAAGTTCTTGTGGGGTGGACATCTTGTCCGCCCGAACAGTTCAAGAAACTAACGCTACATTATTTCATCCACAATCCGATCGTCCGAAAGGATCACCTCAAGGGATAGGCTCAGTAGATCGAAAATGAGTCTTGACCGCTTCGTTTCGGTCCCACCTGCGCGTAAACGGCAAGCTAACGGAATCAAGTCCGCTAAACCGGACTAAACCCGGAAAACCTCTTCTAGTGCACTTCAGTGCAGTTTCTCCCATAGCCCGCGATTCATCTCTATCCATTACGCAAAAGTTGCTGAAGTGATGATGCAGCTTAGGTTTTGGCTGCAAGTTGCACCCCTTCAAGCAAATCATATAACTTACTAATTCCTCTCCAGATCGTTTTCAGTCCAGGTTCATCACTCTGACTGCCCATAAAACCGCCCAGCCTTGCAATCCAACGAATTGCTTGTGCAAACGTCGGTGGCTTCTGACTCCGATTTTTCGGCTCGAATTTGCGCCGCAACAGTCGCCACTCTGCCCGACTGAGGATGCACTCACAAGATTGCTCAGGCTGCAAT
>LUGL01000153.1 GCA_002796835.1 Elainella saxicola E1
TCACAAACGTTGGCGTGACGATGGATGCTTTGCACTGTCAAAAAAACACTGAAGCAGATTGTCGAGCAGCATAATGACTACTTGGTGTGCGTCAAAGCCAATCAAGAGCGGCTTTATCGTTGGATTGAGCAACAGTGGCAGACCAGATTGCCGGAGMGTGTTTATCAGGTGCAGGAACGCAGTCATGGCCGCAACATGCGATGGCGAGTATCAGTGTTTGAGGAGTTAGGAGAGTTTGCAATGGAGTGGGCAGGACTACAGAGGTGTATTTGTGTAGAACGTTGTGGGACAAGAGGAGGGCAAGAATTCAGTGAGCGACAGTACTATATCAGCAGCGTTATCACGAGTGCAGAAGAGTTTCATCGTATCATCCGAGGTCATTGGGGGATTGAGAATCGCTTACATTGGGTCAAGGATGTGACCTTTAACGAAGATAGTGCTCCCCAGCGTGGACGATTTGCTGCAGCGAACTGGTCAGTGGTCCGGAACTTCTTCATTACCATTGCTCGTTCGTTAGGGTTTACCTCAATTGCTTCTGCTAAGCGAAAGCTAGCAAATCAGTTGGAGATCATTTTTCCTCTCCTACAATGAAACAACCCTGGGTGGCGATCCGGGTACTCCCTTCAGTCCTCCTGGTGGCCCTGGTGGGTCAGGCCGATCGTCTCGACCGGGTAAGGGCGATCGCAAAGCCATTCCGATCGATCGCTATAAGGTTACGGTTCGCACTCGCTCTAATCAATGGTTTAACCCAGTCCAACAATCCTTTTTTGTGAACGATCGGGTATTTGAATCGCAGTATGTAGGCAGCATTTACAGTGAGACGATCGAGTTACCAACCTCTACGACCTATCAAGGCTTCATAACTAACCTCACACTTCAAGACAAAGAGACAAATTACTATTACTCCTATCGAAATCCTGTTACAGGCCAAATCCAAAACGAGCTAATTCTAAGGGTTTTGCAGCAAGTTGTTTTCTCAAATGGCGAGCCAGTAGAGCGTGAAAGTATTGGAACCGCCAGCATTGTTCAAATCGTGCCAGTTTACGATCCTGATACGGAGGCAAAGCCCGAAATTAACCCAGGTGCTGAACCCGGTTCAAGGCCCGATTCAGATTCCGATCGCAGAAGTGCTCCTTTCCCTGGCGGCATTCCAGGCCCGTCACCAGGTAGCTCACCGGGCAGCAAACCGGGTGATTCTCCTGATCCATCTCCAGGCCCGTCACCGGGTGGCACTCCAGGCCCATCACCGGGTAGCGCTCCCGGCCCGTCACCGGGCGGCTCACCGAGCAGCAAACCGGGTACCGCTCCGAATGCTCCTTCAACACCGGGCGGCTCACCAGGTGGCTCACCGGGTAGCAAACCGAGGCCAAACACGCCACCGGGTAACAATCCTGGCGGTGCTCCCGGTAGTGCCCCAGCTCCCGGATCTGGTTTTAGCCCTGGTTCACTATTGCCGCTAGGTTTTCCAATGCTTGCACCTCCGGGATCCGGCAGTGCTCCAAAAAGTGGGAACACTCCCGGTACTGCAACCCAAACTCAACCTCAAACACCGTCAAGCCCTGGTAGTTCAACCCCTCCATCGCCTAATTTGACTTGCCGCTATGACGGTTTGAATATCTCAGGAGGGGTGACGGCTGCCAATGCCAAATTGGACAACATGAATTTGGTATTGAACACGATCCAAACGGTTCAACTTGCTGGGATTGATACCAAAATCGGGACTGTGAATTCAAAACTGGGTGATGCACTTCCTAACGGTGGAATCAGCGGATTCTTAAAACGGTTATGGGATCGATCGAATCTCTCCAAGGTTTTAGAGCTGCTGACATTTATCACGGTGTTGCACAATGCCTATATGTTAAGTAATGCTTTAACTCAAACTTTGTTCAGTGCATTTGATAACATCCTAGATATTTTCAAAATTGACTTAAAGAACTCTGAAGGGCAGGAAATCAGCACTTCTCAATGGGTGGGAAAACAAGTTGAAGGCTTCTTCAAGACAGTGTTTGGAGCTGAAAATGTGGATGGTATCAAGGCAACCTGGAAGCGTTACAATCGTATCTATCAAGCCGCCGCTAACATTATCAACAGCATTCAGTCAATTAGCTACTCAATCTTGGAGGCTCTAGAGGTTGTTGGGAACTATGTTGCGAAAATTGGTAATGCTGCAAGAAAGGCAGGGACAGTTCTAGAAAACGCTTACGGTTGGATGAATCCAAACCTGAATTTCATGAATGGGCGGTTTTTCCGTTGGTTGAACGGTGCTCAGGAAGTTGTAGACGCTGTAGAGGAGGTCAGTTCAGAAGCTCTTAGCATTGTAGAAACTACAAACGAGCTTCAAAAGCAAACTAAAGAACTAAATAATGCTCTGAACATTGGAGAGGCCGGAGTAGAGCGAAAAGAGACCCAATCTAAACAGGCCGGAACTTCACCCGTCATTCCGGTCAACCAAGAGCGTAAACCTGATCCAACTAATTAACCATGGCTGAAAGAACTTTTCCTGTGATGCTTACCAGTGCTCAACTCGCACGTATCATACAGTTATTGAAGAATCAGTCTGATGAGTTGAGCGCTGCAATTGATGCACTGAATGCTCCAAATGTTGAAGCCGACGCAAGGCTTTATCGAAAGCTCACCAGGGTTCAAGATGACATTTATGAGGCTGACGATCAATGAGTAGTTGGGAACATCTGCAAAGTGTGCTGATGCAGGTTCAAAACCGCCGCATTAGGGCTGAATTCTCGGATGTGACGAGCGATGATGATGACGATATCACCACACCTCGATCGTCTCTCAGATCAGCTTGTTTGTTGAGGGATAGCGACTCAGCAACAATGACGCTTCTTAGGATGTTTCTTTATTACGTCATGTTGGAAGGTGCCCAGGCGATGCATCCGCCGCTGTACATCATGCCAACCGATCGCTATCAGCAGATGGTGAAATTTGCGCCACAAGTAACCCTTTACTTCAAGGAAGATCGATCGGATGTTGAAGACGGCTTTGCTCCTATTGATGCGGTTTTGAGCTTCAGGATTGAAGGTTTCACAGAATTAACCATGACTCCGGCAGAAGCTCACAAGCTGGCAAATAAAATCAGACAGGAGTTTGCAACGGGCAACGGTTACAGATGGCGCAAAGGTCGAACGAAGTTGAGTTACACCGATCGCGTCAAGGGCTACGTGTTGAGAGTTCATGCAGCGTCTGAAGCGGAAGGGAGAGAGGTTATCCGCAAAGTCTTGAGTATTCAGAATGACACGTTACGAGATGAGCACCTAACGATCAACACGCTTGCAGAAACGCCTTCTATAGTGCCTCCAAACCAGTTTGTGTATGGCAAAACTAGACGGAAGCCGCGCAAGCGTCCTGTAGGGTATGTTCGATTCACTTGGGCAGAGATGCACTTGCACGGCGTTCCAGATGCAATCGTGCTGGTAGATCGATCTGGGCGGAGAAGGACAGCTTTAATCGCAGCTTAGAGGGTTTTGAAAATATCAAAAAATAAACCGGACCAATTAAGTTGGTCCGTGCAAAAAAACTTAAATCCAGCGGTGCTAGAACAGTGGGGAACACTCCATCCCTTCTTGTCACTATGGGACGCATCAAGAAAGCCTGGTACTACGAAAGACAGGCACAACAAGCAACTGCACGGGAAAACTATTTCAAGAACCGAGTACCGCCAGAAGAGGAAACCACGATCGAAAGCCGTGGGGCAATGACAGAGCTTTACTACCGATCGTTAATCCAGATTGAAGGAACTGATCACGTCATTTACTCGGTTTCTGTCCCCAGTCAAACGCTCAACCTTGTTTCCGCTTCTGAAGCTGGCTTGAAGACAACGCTAACAACTGGTGAAACTGCTCTCAGGCTTCGAGGCAGCGGATTGAAGCCCACTAGGGTCAAATGGTATCGAGGCTCCACAAATCCGGTGCGTAAACGGACGGCATGGAACACGCTCAGCGCTCGCTATTATGACAATGCTGGGGGACGGTCTCACTACTCAATTCCGTTCAGCAAGGCAACCGGAGTCTTTAACGCAGATGATCTTAAAGACGCTTTTACCGCGTTGTTTGGTCCTGGTGGAACGAAGCGAAGCTTGTTAGGAAGTGCAAATGGGCGTGCATATATTGAATGGGAACGAGCAACCGTTAGCGCTCAAACCTAATCTAGAGCGTTATTTGTGGCTTCCGGCTGAGCACGATCCGAACATGTCTGATGAAGACTGGATGCAGGAAATTGAAATCATGTTTACTGCATCCAAACTCACCCGAAAATTTGTGGATGGGGATCTCAGCCCTGATGACTACTCTGGTGCACTAGCCGATTTAGGTTACGATCCGCACGAACTTGGAGAACTCTGGGAGAATGGCGTGTCTTTAGGCTATTGAACGATGGGAGAGCCGATCTTAAATCTCAGTTCAAATGATGAGTGGCAGCTCGTTTACAACGAAACTAAAAAGGCAGCCTATCTAAACTCAACAGACTATCGCCCTATCCCATCCTTTCAACTACCGTTCATCTTGCATAGTCCGATTATTCTGGTAGAAGCCAGCAATCTAGACGCAAAACCTTGGTGGTTCTTAGGTTGTAGGCTTCAACAGATTATCAATGTGGGCGTTGCTCCTGATACTGCTGCAACTAATCTGCTCAAAATCCCAGTCAACAGGCCAAAACTTGTTCGCTTTGCTCGATTGGCTGATGATTATCTGTTAAAAATTGAGATTCCACCCTGGTTTGATTCGATGAAGATTGCCATTCATGAATACACAGGAGTGATCGGAGATAAAACGGAAGCGTTAATCATTGAGCGATCGGATGTGATTCGAGTAGATTTGGCCCGAATTGAAGCCAAAATTGATCAATTGTAGATATGGCTTTTCTCTCGCTTGATTTAACTGAATCGCTCGCTATTCATCGGGGGTATGAGTGGCGAGCAATTGTTATGTTTCCTGGTAACCTGGGCGGTTCATTGCTTGCTGGAAAGATCTTTAATCGCTTTGATGGAAGCGAGATTACAACGTTTAGGAATCAGGTACCTAGATACCTTCAAGACGTTGATAAAACTCGTTTTGAATTGTTCATCCCGGCAAATACTACTTTCGGGCTGCCTCTAACAGGTGCTGGATACTGGGTTTACAACGTTCGATTGACAAGGCTGGGAAAATCGCCCCTATTGCTCCTAGCGGGTAAAGTTCATGTGCTCCCATCATTGCCGCTATGACTGAAATTTTTATCAACATTCCTGAACGGCTGGACATCTCCGAAAACAGATCGTTAGGAAGAACCGAGATCCCTATCATTCCTGCTGAAAAAGTATCGGGGATCTTAGACCCTTCACAAATTCCTGTAGGGGTAATCCCTGGCGTTGAAGATGTGATTCAAATTCAATCGGAGATTGAGACGCTATCCAATCGAGTAAGCGACTTGGAAGATTCTCCGGCCCTCGATCCTGCTGCTCTATCTGAACACACTGAACAGTTTGGCCCTGGTGGTCATATTCCCTTGTTCGGCATCACTAACGACGACATCGCCGCAGGTGCTGCAATTGCAGCGAGTAAACTTGATTTTGCTGAAGTCGATTTTGTTGAACTTGGAGCACAACCTGCAAGCACCAAGCTATTAATGATCAGTGAGAGAGAGGTGACAGAGTTCGGAGCTGATTTGCTGGAGACTCTGAACTTAACAGCGTTGAAAACTCTGTTAGAAATTCCGCTGATTGTGGATGATCCGGGTGATATTGGTGCTCAACCTGCTGATGCCGATTTGACTGCGATCGCTCAACTGATCACTACCACGTTTGGTCGCAGCTTCTTGGCCCTGGCGGATGCAGCCGCTGCAAGGGCACTTCTGCAAATTCCGCTGATTGTAGATTCATCCGATGACATTGGTGCTCAACCTGTTGATGCCGATTTGACTGCGATCGCTCAACTGACCACTACCACGTTTGGTCGCAGCTTCTTGGCCCTGGCAGATGCAGCTGCTGCAAGGGCACTTCTGCAAATTCCGCTGATTGTGGATGATCCAGGTGATATCGGTGCTCAACCTGCTGATGCCGATTTGACTGCGATCGCACAGTTGACCACTACCGCGTTTGGTCGCAGCCTACTGACCCAGGTTGATGCCGCTGCTGTGCTCTCATTGCTAGGGATCTCCGGACTTGGCAGCAATAGCGGCAGCAACAGCCCTCCAACAATTTCAGAGCTGACATATACCGCCAGCCAATCAAGCAACTACAACGACGCTTCAGCTCTGGCAGGAACCTACTCAACCCTTACCGATGGAAATGCAACAACAGGAGCTGCAACTAAATCGGCATCATCCACCGGGCAACGGCAATGGATTAAGGCAGACTTAGGATCCGTGAAATGGGTTCAAGGATGCGCTTTCTCTGGTGGAACTCTGGGAAATGGCTTTGGAGGGGTATCGACCTATCTAAACGCTGCAACTATTCAGATCTCAACCGACGATTCAACCTGGCTAAACTGTGGCACTGTTACCAATGCAGTTAATAGTTTTAGTCTGCAATGGTTCAGCGTAGGAACATGGACGCGATATATCCGCTTGTTGGATGCAGGCAGCTTCTTGGCAACCACTGAATTTAGAATCTCAGGAGCCTGAAGGATGAATCCTACTCCTGAAGTGCAAAGCCAGATTTTAGGCTTTCTCGTGTTTGCAATTCCGGTGGTAGTCGCACTCTGGAAAGTATTCGCCATTCTCCAAGGGATTGAGGACAGATTAGAAAAGCAGGTGCGAGAGGTTGACCATAGACTCTCTGAACTCTCCCATCAATCGCAACTGCGATCGACACAATTGGAGAGCCTAAACGATAAATTGGTATTAGCGATTAATGGAACTAGAGAGCTGGTTTCACACGTCCGAACTCGCACCCAAACCGATGCGAATAAGTTAGAAGATCGCATCTGTCAGATAGAACGATTTCTGGTTAAAACAACGGCATTTCAACCGAGAGATTGAATAGATAGATGATCATCTTGTACTTTCGCACATTGAATGTCGCGATTCGCAAATTAGTGTCGTTTTAGGCTTAATTTCTTAAAACATGCTTACTTTCAATTTCCTTTTCTGCCGTACTTGCTAATGAAAATATCGGGTTAGGGAAGAATTGTAGGGTAGGCAAGGTGGGGAGCGATCGCCCAGAATCATATACGAGTTTCATCGGTCATTCATGTTCCGTAGCAGTTGAAAGCTCGTCTGCAAGCTTGTCAGAGTCAATCGGTGAAGGTTTGGACTGGGTAGTGAACCGACCATTGGGCTGGTAGTCGTCTGGATCGTAACCAATGTCACCCACAAAGCAAAATGACAGCATCAGATCGAAAGTTTTGCGATCGATAGTCACGGTTTTAGAGCTTTTTAGCATTTGTTGGATATCACTGGTAAATTTGCGCCATTCGCGATGAGCATGGCGATTGCTTTCGGGGATGGGTAGTTTGCTGTGTTTCAGGAGGATATCGAGTTTAATATCAAGTTGAGGATTGTCAGCAGGGTGTCCATCTAGTGTATTAAACATTTGTTCTTCGAGTGTATTAAACATTTGTTCTTCGAGTTTCACATCAATTTCTTCAAACAGGTTTCGCATGTAATCGGGGTAACGTCCTGAAAGTGCCAGAAATGACATGACGACGAGCTTCTCTTGCTCGGTCGGTGGAGACTGGGGTGGTAATTGTTGGCTGCGAGTTGACCAGATGATTTGCAAGATTTTGTAGATGTTGATTAGCCGTTTGGCAGTGCGGGGGGTGATGTCTACATACTTGCAGCAGTCTACTAACAAGTCGAGTTCTGTTGCATCGAATTCTGTGATGGCAGCAACTGTTTCAAGATAGGTGGCTGCATTCGTAGGTGTGGAGAGTTGAGGAGAAGTTGAGGGTGTAGGAGGCTGCCAAGTCGGCGTTTGGGCTGTTTGAATAACGGGTACATTCTGGGCAGAGGTTGCTTCAGAGGGTTCAGCTTCTAGTGCTTCAACGGGAACGTTTACAGTGCTGTCGTTTGCTGGTTGAGGAGATGAGACGGAGGGATCCAGTGGGTCGGATGGGTCGGATGAGTCGGATGAGTCTGAGGATGGTGGGGATGCGATCGACTCGTTGCGCTGAGAGGAATTGCTGTGTCCATTGTTGGCAGGATCAAGACCATGCTCTTGCGCGATGGGATTGGACTTGAAAATAGAGGATTCGGATGGTTGGATCTCAGAGGTTGCAGCAGAGGAGCGGAGTTTTAGCTGTGATTTCAGGTAGCTGCCAACGGTCGCTGGAGAAATGGGACGCATGCGATAGGGAATCTGGATGATTTTTTCGAGGTAATCGATACCAGAAGGTTTGCCGCCTCGCTTGAGTACTCCCTGATAAACCTGTTCCAGCGCACGGGCAATATAGCGATCGTCGATGCCCAACACCACAATAAAGAGTTTGGTATTGAGCAGCAGTTGAACGGCTTCTAAGACTTCAACGACTCGTTTGGGAGGACAACGATCTAAGTCATCAATGTAGAGGATCACTCGTGCGGGACCACGCGGAAAACATTTCTGCAATTCCTTGCGGTTGTGGGTCTGATCGGTGAGGCGATCGCTTAAGGCAGCGAGGTCTTGCTTGACTTGTTGCATCAGCCCCAGGCGTTTGCCATAGTCATCTTCTTTGAGGCGATCGCTGACAAAATCCATTAGGGTTCGATAGTTGGCGGTTAGACCAAGACGCTGCCGTTGTTCTTCAACCTGAAGCTTGAGCTGGGCGACTTGTTGAATCAGGTTTTCAGCTTTGCTCTGCTCCTGTTTGAGCAATATATCTCGTTCACTCTGAATCCGGTCTTGTTCTTTCTGGACGGACTCAATGTAGGTCATCACGGTTTTGAGGACAGGAATCAGCGCAGTGACAGCCGCCGTAATCGCAGCGAACAGTTGCAGCCCAACCGGAATAGTTGCCTGAAGTTTTTGCAGCCATTGGGGCAAATTGCTGAGCCAGGTGACAAGGGCGTGATTGAGGGAAAGGAAGAAACTTTGTACCGAAACCGGAACCAGTTGATTGAACTGCTTGACCACCCAGTCCTGCTGGATCAAATCGGCAATGGCAATGATGAGGATTGATCGAGCAGTTGCATCCAGGGCAATGACGGTTACCAGAGCCATGAAGAACAGAGCCAATAACCCTTGCCAACTGGTGATCGTTTTTCGCACCATGTGAGCGGTCTTACCTGTCACGGCAAAATGCTCAATTTCTTCTTTAGAGAATCGGAGGTGAGCGATCGCATTCAGCACAGGCATCCAGAAGGCAGTTGCCGATCGGCGAGCTAATTTTTGGTTGACCTCGGCTTCAGCGGTTTTGAGCGTGCGCTGGAGTTCTTTTTCCTTTTCCTGCAATTTCTCTTCTTGCTGCTTAAACAGCTTTTGTTCTTCCTGTTTAATCTGGTCGAGGGCGTTCCATAGGGAATTGGAGATCGCAGAATTGGAGGTTAATTCTTTCCAGTTTTGAAATTTCTCGTTCAAATTCTTGTGAAGAAATGTGGTACGTTCTTCTTCACTCATCAGGTAAAGCACCTGCCAGAATTTGCCGCCTTCTCGCAAGGCTTGGGCATAGGCAACGGAATCGATATTGATTTCAGAGTCAGCAGGTTTTGATGGTTCAGGCGTTGAAGGGGCAGGTTTGGTTTGCGCATTTTGCCAATTCTTCCAATAGTTTTGTCGATCGTGCAAGCGTTGCGGGAACCCTTCAAACAATAGAAATAGAACATGCTCAAAAATGAACTCAACTTTGCCAAACCAGTTTTCCTTGAAGGTCTTTTCTGAGTTGTCTCGAAAATAGTAATTTTCAAGTTGCTCTTCCAGATTAAGCCCATCAAAAAAGGGTTGAAGAAAATCGAATGTTTTTGAGTGAATCTCAAATCTTTCACCTGTAAGACGATCGCAAAACCATACCAGTAAGTACAACAAAAGAAGAGAAATAATCAGAACAAGGATAACGATATGCCAAACAAGCTGAACGAACCAGAGGTTTAGCAGTTGTTGAATAAATCTCGTCAGCTTTGCACAGACCTGTTTGACTAATTCCAGAATCGTTGATCTTATCCTGACAAACGGAACATAAATAAATCGATCGATCGATCGTTCGTTTGTTGGTATGGTTCCTGAAGCATCAGATTTGGTGGCTTCTGAAGTGGCAATTTTTGAGGAGGATGGCAAAGAACCGCTGAGAATATACCCCAGTTGCCGCTCCAGGCTAATTTGGCGATTCAACTCATAAAAAATTTCCTGCATCAGGCTTGCCCACAGGTCTGACTTGGCATAAGTCCAGGCATTAAATTCGATTTGATAAATGTGTCCGACGTAGGGAGAAAGAAGATCAGGACGGTCTGATTCTCCTGGATAACCCCATGCCTCTCCACTATTCAGCCGTTGTCTCCGAATTTTGTTGACCTTTTGCCGAATCAAGTGCATGCCAAAGGATTTGCCGCTGCCCCAACTGCCTAAAATGCCGACTGCAACGGGAGGTTGCAAGCTGCGAAGCATCAGCACCGTTGCCAGGGCTTCAATTTCATCTTTGACCTTCAGTTGATCCTCACCCTGGGCTGCATCATTGGCAATGCTCTGGGGCACTGAGATCTGCCTGCGGCGTTCTGCCAGGTTACGAATGGGTCTGGCAATGACAGCAGGCACAACCCATAACCGCTGTGCTCGGAAGTCAGCACCTAGCTGCCATAAAGATACGCTGGTGTCAGCACTGCCACTGACAATGGTCTGTCCATCGGGGGAAAACGCCACTGACCAGACGGAGGCTGTATGCCCCTGGAAGGGTTGCCCAATCTGAGCGCCCTCGCGGTTCCACAGCCGGATCGTGTTGTCATCACTGCCACTGACAATGGTCTGTCCATCGGGGGAAAACGCCACTGACCAGACGTAGGCTGTATGCCCCTGGAAGGGTTGCCCAACCCGCGTCCCGTCAATCAAATCAAAGAGGTGTAAGGTTCCGTCTTTTAGCCCAGCAATCACCCGTCGCCCATCGGGTGAGATGGCGGTGCAATACACTTCACTCTCTAGCTGAGCAAAGATGACTGGTGCATCCGCTTCAACTCCATCTGCACCCGGTTCACCCTCTGATGGAATGTCGGATTCAAGCTTGTGAGGCTGAGGCTGAGATCCTGGCAGTAATTCATTCGGTTCGCTCATAGGGCAATCATCAAGGGCAAACTGTCCCTATCTTGGTTGACAATTCTCTCCTGCACTGATCTCCGCGTACAAAATTTAAGCTTCAACTGCTGTCGCAGCAATTAGCGCTTTGCCTAGAAAATGGTTGAGGTTAATGAGCTTCTGCATGGGTAGTATGAGACACACACTTACTAATACAGAATGTCCAAACAATAGCCCCACTGGCAATAATTCCGGTGGGGCTATTGTTAGAAAAAAGTTAATTTTTTGTAATTTAACGTGAGTTCGACAGGTCAAAAGATCGCTTCAGGCAAGGCAGGTAAACCCTTGGGTTGAAGATCGAGGGAGGGTCTGGAGTCTTGGTAGGTGTATGCCACCAGTCCAGCAATCAAATTGACCATGAAATTCAGAGGACTGCGATGACGAGAATGTTCAATTTGAGCAATGTTCTTGAGTTGGTCATTGACCGACTCGATGATCGCTCGCTTCCGCAACAGGATCTTGTCAAGCAGAGGCACCAAGCGGTTTTTCATATTCTTCTTAATCTTGGTGACCAGCTGAAGCCCTTGTTGCCATAACTGCTCGAATAAGGCTTGGGAAATATAACCCCGGTCGCCAAAGAGCTTGCCGATAATGCCTTTCGTTAACTCTGGGACTGGAGTGCGGTCGTCCACATTGGCAGCAGTCAACTGAAAC
>LUGL01000019.1 GCA_002796835.1 Elainella saxicola E1
CACTCTTTACATCTACGGCAGGCTGCATCACAGGTATTGTCGCTGATTCGAGTCGAACGACTGAGCTGTACTGGTACAACTCCACTGCGGACCTTGTGGTTGATTTGGKTGGGACTGGAACCCCCTTCATTGTCTACCCTTTGGCAGCAATACTTGCGTCGATTTGCCATAGACCACTGGTATCGCTTTGCCAAACAGCGATTGCATTGGACGTTGCCTCAATTAGCGACACCTGAATCTTCACAGCGTTGGAGCGACTTAATGCCCCTATTGACCTGGCAGCTTTGGTTAGCCCGACTAGAGGTGCAAGATTCCCCACTTCCTTGGCAAAAATCTTCTCCTAATTGCTCACCGGGTCGAACGGCAAATGCCTTCGCAGCCGTTTTAGCTTTAATTGGAACGCCAGCGCCTGCTCCCAAACCTCGTGGAAAGTCACCCGGTTGGCCACCGGGTCAACCTCGTTCACGTCGCATTCGTTATCCAACTGTCCGAAAACGATTCAGCAAACCCAAAGTAGCTACTAAAAAGTCTGCTTAATTTCTGCCTGCTTCGATTTTTTCTGTTTCACTCAATCCCACTGAAGGGTTGGGCTTTTTTCACCTGTCTTTAGTCTAAACTTCAGTTGTTACGGATTGACCCAAAACATTAGACAGCAGTTGCCACAGTTGAGGAGCAAGCGTGCGATTGAGATAGCTAGCGGAATAGTTGGTGCTTGCTGCGATCGTTTCATAGGTTTGGCCCAACCAGGTCCCTTTGAGAATAGCCATTTCGATCGGGCTTAAAGAATTGCCTTGGCGATCAATCACTCGCTGATTAATCCATTCGAGCACCTGCTCTAGCTCCATGCACTTCTCCCAAAGGATTGATTCAACAAAGGATCAGAATAATGAAATCTTTTTTGAAGCTTACCAAATCATTCACGACTTTTTGCCATTGACAGCATCAAAAAAATATGCGTCATACATTGGACAATGTCAACGCCTGTTGGGATCAGCAACAAGCACTGAGTTGAAAAGATTGGAAGACAAGCCTTTTGCTTAAAGGGACGATTTTAGATAAACCGGGGCTACACCAACTCAAAACAAATAGGAATTTTATCTATCGACCGGACAGCAGAAATTCGCGATGCTAAACCCAAGCCTCAAGCTACTGCACATGCAGTTCAACGCCCCCTACGAATCATGAAGGAGAAAAAGCATGGCAATTGTGACGGGAACCAGCGGCAATGATCAACTAACAGCTCCTACTGGAGATGCTGACCAGATTAGTGCTTTAGCCGGGAACGATATCATTTTTGTTTCCAGCGGAAATGGCAACGATACTGTAGATGGTGGAGATGGAATTGATACTCTGGTGCTCAACTATTCGACCAGTTTAATTACTTCAAGCAATCCGGGAACCCTTGGGAGTCCAACCAATGCAAATTCTAGCTCTGGTAGCTACAGTACTTTTTTTGGTTTCATTGGCGGTCTTCCTATTGCCGATCGCATCGCCTATAGCAATATCGAACGGTTTAGGATTACGGGAACCCAAGGGTATGACAAGTTATATGGCTCTAGCGGCAATGACGTACTTAATGGTCTCGATGGCGCTGACTACATTCGTGCCGGGGATGGAAAGGATACTTTAACAGGTGGGTTAGGTAATGATTTTTTAATTGGGGGTGAGGGCGACGATATTATCAACGTAGGTGGGGGAAATGATCAAGTTGTCTTTGGGAACAACACCCTCTTTAATCAGACGAATCTAGGAGTTGACACAATCAGTAACTTTTCGCGTGCTACCGACAAGGTTATCCTGTATCGCTACAGCTTTGATACCCCCAATGGTCTGCTAAGTGTCAGTAATGGAGTTCTGCCAACTGATAAATTTGCTTCTGCGACTACCGATCTGGCTGCTTCAAGACGGAGTGCCCCAATTGTCTATAACCGAACAACAGGAGCACTCTTTTATAACGAGAATGGTGCAGCCGCAGGATTTGGTGCAGGTGGACAGCTTGCAACCTTCACGAATCTGGTTAGGTTATCTGCGGCAAATTTTGAGGTTGTATCAACAATCCCTTCCTAATCAATATAAATAGCCCAGAGGCTACACTGAAAACCCATCTCAGTTGCCTGCAATCCCTTCGGCGCGAGCGGCTCGTTGAACAGCAGCAGCAACCGTTGGGGCGACTCGCTCATCAAACACCGATGGAATAATATGTTCCTTATCTAAATCAGAAGGTTTGATCAGGGAAGCGATCGCTTCTGCGGCTTCCAGGAACATGGTCGCGGTCATGGTTTTGGCCCGACAGTCGAGTGCTCCTCGGAAGATGCCGGGAAACGCCAGCACATTATTGATTTGATTTGGGTAGTCACTGCGCCCGGTTGCCATCACTGCGACATCATCCCGCACCAGCTCTGGCTGAATTTCTGGAATGGGATTCGACATGGCAAAGACGATCGGATCTTTAGCCATCGACTTCACCATTTCTGGTGTCACCACACCGGGCGCACTTACACCCATAAACACATCCGCGCCCAACATGGCGTCGGCTAATGATCCACTTTGGGCGACTGCAAATTCTCGCTTTTGATCATTCAAATCGTTGCGATCGGTCGAAAGAATGCCTCGTGAATCACAGATGATAATGTGCTGCACTCCTGATTTTTGTAACAACCGGGCGATCGCTAATCCGGCAGCTCCAGCTCCGTTGATCACAATCCGAATCTGATCTTTGGATTTTTTCACCAGCTTCAGGGAGTTGATTAAAGCAGCCAGAGAGACGATCGCAGTCCCGTGCTGATCATCATGGAAGATTGGAATATCTAATTCGCGCTGCAAGCGGGCTTCAATTTCAAAACAGCGAGGTGCACTAATGTCTTCTAAATTGATGCCGCCGAACACCGGCGCAATGTTCTTCACCGTCTCAATAATGGCCTCTGTATCTTGAGTGGCCAAGCAGATCGGGAAAGCATCAATGCCAGCAAACTCTTTGAACAGCATGGCTTTGCCTTCCATGACGGGCATGGCTCCCATTGGCCCCAGATTCCCCAATCCCAACACTGCGCTACCATCCGTGACGATCGCCACAGTATTACTTTTAATCGTCAAGTTATAAACCTGAGCCGGATCATTGGCGATCGCAGTACAAATGCGTCCGACCCCCGGCGTATATGCCATCGCTAACTGATCTTGGCTTTTTAGCGGAATTTTGCTCTGAACGCTAATCTTACCGCCTCGGTGCAGGTTAAAGGTGCGATCGTACACATCCAGTACCTGAATGTTGTCGAGTGCTTTCACAGCAGCAACGATCGTTTCAGCATGTTCGCTACTGGAAGCATCTACCGCAATATCGCGAGTCAAGGTTTTACGGGATTGCTCAATCAAGTCAATCTGGCCAATGCTGCCTCCGGCACTTGCAATCGCTTGCGTCACATGGGCTAACATGCCCGCTTGGTGGGGCAGTTGAATTCGGATTGTTAAACTAAAGCTGGGATTGGGTGTCAGATTGACCATACGATCGCGATTTTGCTCCTGCAATATCAGTGAAAGTGCGCTGAAGAAGCCAGCTAAACCATAGAATCATAGCCTTTCTCCTCCCCCAGTTTACAAAGCGCGATCGCAAGAGGCTGTACCGGGCTCTACAGTTGGGATAGTTTTTGGTGGGATAGTTTTTGGCAGGAAGAGGGTAAGGTATTGAGAGAGTGGATTGGGCCTGCGGGGATCATGCCAAGTCTGTATGCCGAAATTGAAATTAATGCGCCTCAGTCAGTTGTTTGGCAAGCGTTGATCCGCAAGGAAAACTGGCTGAAGTGGAACACGTTTTTATACGATCGCAATCCCAAAATTCCGTTCGTCCAGGGCAAAAAAGTCTATTTGTCGCTTAAACGACTGCGAGAAGAAACCGAAACAGAATTTGAGCCGCGAATTTTACTGCTACAACCTGAAGTTTGTCTGCGCTGGGTCTATGCTGCACCGGGCTTTCGCAGTGAACATCTGTTTGAACTCCAGCAGATCGATCGCCATCGCGTCAAATATTTACACCAGGAAACCTGGTCGGGCATCATGACACCCTTTTTTCTTTCCTTTTTGCGCAAGGATGAACAGCAGGGGCTGCGCCGCATGGCTCGTGAATTAAAGTACTACAGCGAAGGCGATTGATCCAGTTTCTTAGAACACTAACCTTAATTGAAATCATACTGACGACCGCGCCACTGAGTCGGTGTTTGCCAGGACGATAGAAAAATTCGGTACACTGCCAACAGATCAGCCAGGGGAGAAAGCCAGAAACTCCAGCTTGCTTTCGCCTGACTGAAATCATAGGAAGCGGCGATCGCCCCCAGTAAGGCAAACCGGATCAGCAACAAAAAAGCATTCAGTCCTAGAGCAGCCAGGATCGGCAATGTTTGGTAGCCTAAGCTCACCCAAAGGCCAAAAAGCAGCGTCATCAGGAGTGGCATACCCTGCACCATCAGCAGAAAAGCAAAATCTCCCCATTTCTGAGCGATCGAAGAGGCGTCCTTCAAATCGAGCGATCGGCCCCATTCTCGCCAGGTTTCCAACGCTCCTTCATACATCCGCACTTTCAGAACTTTGGCACCATCCAGAAATCCGACTTTTGCCCCAGCCTGAGCGGCATGACGAGCCAGTGTTACATCATCGCAAAAAGAATTGCGCGCGCTGGAATATCCACCCAGATCAACCAAAAGCGATCGACGACAGAGAAAGCATTGACCATTCGCCATGACGCGATCAGCAGTCACAGTCTGATCTCCAGCAGCCCCAAACCGGTAGACGAGCGTCATCAGCAGGGCAGGCTGTAACCAGCATTCCCCCAGGTCTTTGAGAATAAATCTCGGCGACAGGGAAATCAGATCGTAATTCTGCTGTTCAGCCGTTTGCAGCAAACTGGCGACTAATCCGGGTTGAGGAACGGTGTCGGCATCGATGCCCAAAATCCACTCACTTTGCTCAGCGCTGTGCAAAAATCCGTAGTGCAAGGCCCAGGGTCGCCCCACCCACCCCACAGGCAAGGGATCATCGGTGAGGCAGCGAAAGCGGGGATCGGTGGATTGAGCAGCTTTGACACGATCGATCGTGCCATCGGTCGATCGGCTATCTACCACAATCACTTCTCGCAACTCATAGCCCTGGCGGGTTAGGCCAGCCAAACAGGGTTGAATCCGATCAGCTTCATTTAAAGTCGGCACCACCACACTCACAGCAGCCAATTGCTCTGGTTGAGCGAAGGCAGGTTGCAAAGGCGGATGACGACGAGGTGCTTGGAGTAACCGAGCCAAGAGCACCCAAACGGCTGGGAGTTGCACCAATAGCAGCATTAAGGCAATGCCGCTCAACCAGATTTCTGTAATAGTCCAGGTTTGCACGATCGCCAAAGTGCCCTAAGGAACGCGGATTTATTTAAAGGTGTAATTTCCAGCGCAGGGGCATAGCATTCGGTAGAAAGATCTTTGCAATTGCCCTAGAGTCTTCTGCCAAATGCCACGCCCGTACAAGTAGCAAATTGAAGTTGCCGATTTTATTTAAGCTATCTTCCTAAGCAGCAATTTGCTCGATCGGTTCTTCCAGGGTTGCCCGTTTAGGCTCAGCAGCAAGCGGCATCACTGAGGCTGGAATCATTTGGGCTGATTTCCAACAAAGCACAGCAGGCGCAACGCCTAACAGTAAGCCAAGCAAAATCGGCACCCAGAAGCCTGCCCCAATACTCATGACGGTTGCAAAGGCAAAGTTGCCCAGATAAATCGCCAAAGGAAAATTAAGCTGAGTGGTTTGCAGCGCAGGTGGCATTTTGCGCCAGAGGAAGGCAGCGACTGTCATAAACACAGTACCCGTGCCCATCCAGCCCACAAAGTTTTGATAGGGCATGCCGAAAAAGGCCCCAGGCTGATGCCAATACCAGAAAGGCAGAGCAGTCTGGCTCATGGCCGGATCGAGGACAAAATCCCAGGAGGTCAGCAGCAAAGCGCCTAGGGCGATCGCTCCAATTTGCCCCAGCCAACCGAGCGATCGAGACTGACGAGCCGCCAAAGCTGTTAATCCAGCTCTTGCCAAAACATAAGAGGAGAAACCGAGATAAAACCAGGACAGCGGGATAGTAAAGGGGACTAACCCAGCAATTTTGTATCCCAAACCGCTCAGGTAGCTGTAATGGCCGAAGGGAAAGCCTGTGCTGGTTCCCAATAGCTCGCTACTTAAGGAGATGACGATCGCGGGCAGCATAAAGGTTAGCCATCGGTATGCTCCTAACATCCGGTAGGCATAGAATGAAACGGCGATCATACCCAGCAAAATATAAACGACGCCGCCACCCGCCATACTCCAACGAAACAGGGTTGGTCCAGATGGAATGAATGAAAGCACTTCCGGATGGGGCATCACCCAGAGTAACCCTGCTAAACCAAATGCCATTGAGACGAGATGCCCGATTAAACAGATTTGTTCAGCCCTAGCCCATTGTTTCATGACAGACTTCATGACAAACTCTCGCCCCTTTTTAGAGTTGAACACCTTACAGATACAGAGTTGGACTCTTACAACAACCATCCCGACGGCAGAAAACAGAGAATCTGGAGATGTGACTAATTTGACAAGCCAGATCCCATGATTTCCACTTCAACCGTTGAGCGTGGCAATCCAATTGCACTTAAAATCTATTGTTAAAAATTATTACCTAAAATCCTAAGGTTTGTAAATTTCAGGGCAATATTTCTAGCGTTTGCGACCTTTTAGCCAATAGGTGGTTAAGTCGCCGTAACCCCGGATCAGGATAGTGCCCCGCAATTCTAACCAATAGTTGCGACAAAGCGATTCATAAACTTGTGGCGTCACCTGAATTTGACCTGCCATGCCTTGGGTCTGCAAGCGACTGGCCAGGTTGACCGTTTCTCCCCATAGATCGTAGGTAAATTTCTTTTTGCCGATCACCCCTGCAACGACCGCTCCCGTATGAATGCCAATTCGCAGCTGAAAAGGTTCACCCAGATCGGATTTGAACTGTTGCACGACCTGCTGCATCGCTAGCGCCATTTCAGCGGCAGCCTCGATATGATCGGCGCGCGGCACAGGTAATCCGCTGGCCACCATATATTCATCCCCGATCGTCTTAATTTTCTCCAGGCCAAATTTTTCTGCTAACTGATCAAAGGCCGAAAAAATTTGATTCAACAACCGCACCAGTTCCACCGCAGAGACTCGGGTTGAGAGGGGAGTGAATCCGACTAAATCGGCAAACAGCACAGTCACTCCTGTGAAACTATCAGCGATCGTCTCAGGTTTGCGTCTCAGGCGTTGGGCGATCGATTGGGGCAGAATACTGAGCAATAATCGTTCTGATTCTCGACGGTGATAAAGCAGCTCTGCTTCTGTTTCGCGCCGCTCCGTGACATCCTGTACCGTGCCTTCGTAATAGAGCAGCTGACCTTCACTGTCTTTGACAGCCCTTACGGTTTCAGCAATCCAAATTTTGCTGCCATCTTTGCGATAGATTTGGGATTCAAATCCTGACACTTCACCATAGAGACGCAAAAAAACATCCAATTCTTCCCGTCGCCCAGGTCGGACATAAAGGTTGTACTGGGCATCCAAATTCGTGATCAGCTCCTCAGCGGAACTATAGCCATAGATGCGAGCCAGGGCAGGATTAGCACTGAGATAATGGCCATCTGCATTGAGCTGGAAGATCCCTTCCAGGCAATTCTCAAAAATGCTGCGATATTTCGCTTCTGCCCGCTCTCGTTCAGTAATTTCATGCTGGAGGCGATCGTTCTGGACCTGAAGTTCTTGCCGCAATCGCCGAATGGTCAGATGGGTCTCAATCCGGGCCAATACTTCTGCCAGCTGGAAGGGTTTGGTGACATAATCCACTCCCCCCACGGCAAATGCTTTCAGCTTGTCTACCACTTCATCTAGGGCGCTGAGGAAAATGACTGGAATTTCCTGTGTGAGTGGATCGGCTTTCAATTTGCGACAAACTGTGTAGCCATCCATTTCAGGCATACAGATATCAAGCAGAATAATGTCGGGTGCTACCTGTTGTGCTGCATCCAGGGCTTCTTGTCCTTTTGTCGCGGTTTGAATTTGATAGCCTTTGTGCGTCAATAGCCGAGATAACAGCACTAAATTGGCAGGTGCATCATCTACAATCAAAATTTTGCCAGGGCAGGGGGCTGGTTCTAGGCTATCCATTTGCGGTGAAGACCGTAGGGGCAGAAGGAAGGGGCCGATCGGAGTTAGACATGGCGGGACAGGTCATGCAACGTCCATCACTTATCAATTCAGAGGCTGCTCCTCCCGGAAAGTGTGAAGGAGTTTAGAACAATGTCCATGACTTGTTACTGTTTTCAGCTTGGCAAAAATTACGGTTTTTAGCTGCATCAGAGGCTGCGATGTTGATGGAATGCCCTCAGTCACCGCCAACTGTATTCTGGTGATCTCTTCGATTCTAGATGACGCAATTCCTTGCATCGAAACTCCCTCTGTTCTAATAGACTCTAATAGACTGACTTATGGATATTGCAGTGAAGCGCTGCATCAAGACTAACCTTCATCAAAGTGTGGTTTAAAGATATGGGGATTGGCTTAGCAATCATTGCGCTGTTGATTGGGCTGATTGTGCTTGCGATCGAGTGGCAATATCGGCAGCGTCCCGGCAATGATCTAGAAGTGACCGCAGGCAATTGGACGATTCAGACAGATGATCCCAGCCATTATCGGGCGATCGGCACTTTGGCCCTGATCAACCGGACAAAACACCTGGAAATCATGGTTCCAGAACTCACGGCTGAGGTGACGCTCCTCTCGAAAGGCTCCTTGAAAGGAGTTCAGTCACAAATTCGGGTGATCCCGCGCCATTATGATGCGCCTGCTCGTCCGGATGGCTACTGGTTTGCCTACATTGTGAAACGCAAGCCCACCGAAGCCGAAATTGTGCTTGATTTGGCGGGAGAAGATTTGTCGGAGCTGCAATCTGCCTGGATTCGGGTTCGCTACGTTACCTATGGTCCGGGGGGCCGCATTCCCAACATGCGCCATATTGTGCTGCCGCTGAAGTTTCCCAAAGTGGAAGACTCGAAACAATGGCGATCGACCCCGCAAGCCGACATATTACCGATTCGCACCCATTTGCTGAGCCATATCGATCCGCCGGTTGAAATTATCAAGCGCTATGTTCTGCCCCATGCCAAGCCAGGAGATGTGATTACGATCGGTGAAACGCCTGTCGCGCTAATGCAGGGACGATTCCGCTATCCGTTGGACGTGCATCCTGGCTGGGTGGCCCGACGCATTTGCTATTTCTTCATGCCAACTTCCAGTCTGGCGACGGCCTGCGGGATGCAAAGCCTGGTGGACCTGGTCGGACCTTGGCGTGTTCTGATGGCGTTTATTCTGGGTGCTTTAGCCAAAAAGTTTCTCAACAAGCCTGGGATGTTCTACCAACTGGCGGGAGAGCAGGCCCGCTTGATTGATGATGTCACTGGCACTTTGCCGCCTTACGATCAATTTATTGTCTTGGGTCCGGAAAACCCCCAAGAAGTGGTGGATCAGATCCAGAAGGAAACAGGTCTGGCTGCAGCGATCGTAGACGTGAATGATTTAAAAGCAGTTAAGATATTGGCAGCAAGTCCTGGTGTATCGCGCACGTTTTTAGAACAAGCTCTCATTACCAATCCGGCGGGCAATGCAGATGAACAAACACCGTTGGTCTTAATTCGTCCAACCGCTTAAATTCTCGAACTGCTCAATTGCTTGCAGCACCAAGCCTACTCATCCCTTTGCTTTCTCTATGACTTCCTCACCTCCTCAAACTGCGGTTAATATTCGCCCGATTCATCTGCGCGATCTGGATGATGTCGTTCGTCTGGCGGATGAAGAGCTGGCTGCGATCGAAAGCAGCAACCTGGCCGATTTAGGCGCTCAACTCCACCAGATTCGGCGGTGGTATGGGGTATTGAAGTGTGTGAGTTGGTTCCCCAACCCATTGCGGAATTTCTTTTCGGCTTACATTGCTGAACAAGATAATCGGTTGCGAGGCATGATCCAGGTGTCGCCCTTTAACCGCACTCGCAGTACCTGGTGTGTCGATCGTGTCTTGGTGGATTCCACGCTGCGGGCAGATCAGGTGTTGCCAAGCGATGTGGGCTCTCAACTATTGCGCCACTGCTTTCAATCTATTTGGGAAGCTCGCACCTGGCTGGTGGAGGCAAACGTGAATGATAAAGCAACCCTGGCACTTTATCGGCAAAACGGATTTCAAACCTTGGCCCATATGACCTACTGGGCGATCGCGCCAGAAGTGCTGCAAATCCTGGCTGAACGCGAGCCAGATCTGCCTAATTTGCTGCCGGTCAGCAATGCGGATGCCTGCTTGCTTTACCAGTTAGATACCCAGTCGATGCCGTCCTTTGTGCGCCAGGTTTACGATCGCCACATGGCTGATTTCAAAACCAGCTTTCTTTCTGCTATGGGGAACAGCGTGAATCGTTGGTTCCGCAAGTCTGAAATGGTGAGCGGGTATGTGTTTGAGCCGCAGCGGAAGGCAGCGATCGGCTATTTCCAACTCCAGCTCTGCCGGGATGGAAGTCAGCCCCACAAAGCGCAAATGACAGTGCATCCAGCCTATACCTGGCTCTATCCAGAGCTGCTTGCTCAAATGGCGCGGGTCACACGCGATCTGCCAGTCCAATCTCTGCAACTTGCTTCAACTGACTATCAGCCGGAACGAGAAGAATTTTTGGAACAGCTAGGAGCCACTCGCACAGAACATACCTTGATGATGTCGCGATCGGTGTGGCACAAGGTGCGGGAGTCGAAATTCTCACTGGAAGCATTACAGTTGGCGGAAATGCTGCAGGGTCTACAGCCTTCTCGCAAGCCTGTACCGGGACGTTTTTCTTTTGCAGAGCATGTTTCACCACCTAACCTAGAAGGTCGTGATAGCAATGCAACACCTAGGCCAAGTGATGCGGCTGAAGATAAATCCCGTTAAGCGCTCCCTTGAATGGCACAATGTAAAGCAAGCATTGTGATCCAGTTAGGACGCTGGCTTAAGGGAAATGAGGCAGCAAATTTCAGCATTGGGATTAGATGTAGGGCGCAAGCGCATCGGGGTGGCCGGATGTGATGGGACGGGATTAATTGCCACCGGGCTGACCACCATTGAGCGCAAATCGTTTCAGCAAGATGTAGAGCAGCTCCAGCAAATTGTGGCCGATCGGCAGGTGCAAGTCTTGGTCATCGGCCTTCCTTACAAGATGGATGGCGAGATCGGCTTTCAGGCCAAGCAGGTCCAGAAGTTCGCGGCTCGACTAGCCAAGGCGCTAGAACTACCGATCGAATATGTAGATGAGCGGCTGACTTCTTTTCAGGCAGAGCAGCTGATTCAGGCTGAAAATCAATCTCCTTCGCGTCACAAAGCGCTGATCGATCGCAAAGCAGCTGCCATTATCTTGCAACAATGGCTCGACGAGAAGCGGCACCACAGCTTGAAACCACAGGTGAATGGAGGTCCGGCTGACTAACTCAAACCTCTAAAAAATGCTCGAAAGATCCCATCCTGCGGGATACTTGGGAAGTGAGTTGATAATAAACTTTAGCCAAAATGCGATTTAATGGCAACAATCCTGCTGTCGTTAATTTAGTGGTTGATTCATGTCAATTCATGCTTTTAGGATGATGTGATCCCGAAGGACCGAGTTAAAAAATATGACGAAAAAGAACCTGGGAATGGACGAAGCGTCTATGGAAGATAACGCCCCTACACTAAATCTAATAGATGAAGATGGACGATCGCTGCTATGCTACGTCGAACGATCGTTGCAGGTGAAAGGCACGGAATACGTGCTGCTTTTGCCAGTTGACGCTGCAGTCGAAATTTTTGCCTGGGTGGCAGACGAAGAAAGCGAAGATGAAGAGATGCTAATTGACGTGGATGAAGAAGAATTGGAGGAAATCTTCTCTACTGCACGCGCTGTTTTAGCAGAACAAGACCTAATTTTGAATCGAACCGCACTCACGTTAACCGCAAGCGGTGAATTGCCAGAAGTTGCTGAAGAGGATATCATCACCCTCGATATCGACTCAGAGCATGAGCCAAACTACGAACAGTTTCAGCAGCTTGCGACCTTCTTTCACGAAGAGCAGGAATATGTGATTTGCAGTCCGCTCGATCCGCTTCTGTTTTTTGCTCGCTTGAATGGCACAGGCCAACCGGAACTGGTTTCCCTCGAAGAGTTGCAAACATTGCTGGAAATGGAAGAGTTCAAAGAACTGCGATCGCAACTTGAACTGCAGGCTCAGCTATTTGAGGATGACGAATAGGGCAACTGCCCAGCGATAAGTGGTGCCGATCTCAACAAGCGCATGAAAACGGTTTCTCGAATTTCTAAATGGTTCTTTTACTTGCTATTGCTGCCCGCAGTGCTAGGTCTCTGTGGTTGGCAAGGATGGGCTTGGTGGAGTTGGGCGAGTGCTCCCACTGCTGAAGCTACACCTGCCACTGGGAACGACCCCAACCAAACAATTCAAATTGAAATTCCGGATGGCACAACCGCTCAGCAAATTGGCCAAGATCTCGAATCGGCTGGGTTAATTCGTTCCCAAACCGCCTGGAATCTATGGACCAAACTGCAAACCTTACAAAATCGGCAGGGCAGTTTTCAGGCAGGGATGTACGAACTATCCCCCACAGAACCGATGGAAACGATCGCCAACAAAATTTGGCAGGGTGAGGTGATGCAGCGTAGCTTCACCATTCCAGAAGGTTGGTCAATTCAGCAAATGGCAGACTATTTCGCTGGGCAAGGCTTTTTTACGAAGGAAGCATTTATTGAAGCGACTCGTCAGATCCCGCGCGATCGCTATCCTTGGTTGCCAGAAGGCATTCCTCAGCTAGAAGGCTTTCTCTACCCGGATACTTACAAGTTTGCAGGCACGCTGACTCCCCAACTGGCGATCGACCAAATGCTCGATCGTTTTCAGCAGGTGGCTCTGCCTATCTATGAACAGGGGAAAGGCGTGACACCCTACAGCTTACTGGAGTGGACGACTCTGGCCAGCATTGTTGAGAAAGAAGCGGTGGTAAGTGCTGAACGACCTCAAATTGCTAGCGTGTTTGCCCGACGGCTTCGAGAAGGCATGCCGCTTGGTGCGGATCCCACAGTTGAGTATGCCCTGGGTATTCGTCAAACGCCAGATCAGCCACTCACTTGGGACCAGGTTGATACACCCTCGCCGTATAACACCTATAAGAATGCAGGATTGCCCCCCACTCCGATCTCTAGTCCCGGCATTGCCAGCTTAGAAGCTTCACTGAAACCAGCGGATACAGAATATTTGTATTTTGTGGCTCGCTATGACGGCACTCATGTCTTCAGCAAAACGCTAGCAGAACATGAATCAGCCCAGACTTCGATTCACGACGGACGAGATGCTCAACAACAGACTGCCTCTCCAGCAAAACCGAACAGCGTTGACTAGGTCGCTGTAAACTACTGGTAAATTACGACAGCATTGAGAGAACTTTTACGCTTGTGGGGAAACTTAAGGAAAACGACTGTAGTCTGCAAGGTCGGCTTGAAGAATCACTTGAATAGTCAAATGACGCTGACCCCTAAGAGATGGCTGCGCTCGTTCGAGGATCACTTAGTTGTTCGAGGATCACTTAGTTGAAAGACGCCTTGTAAATTGCACTCGATCATTTGTTTTTCATTCAGCCAACGCACATCCTCTTTTTATGTCTTGGGGTAAGTTACTGCAACCTGATTTGATTCTCGGTAGTTCCATCCTGGATCTAACGCCTGAAATTCTGCAACAGCATGGCCTAAAAGGGCTTGTGCTGGATGTCGATGAGACCCTGGTTCCCTTTAGTATGGCTGAAACCTCACCTGAGTTGCAGGTCTGGCTTCAGTCTCTTCATCCTATCGTTCATGTTTGGCTCGTGAGTAACAACATCAGCCAAAACCGGATTAGCCGCATTGCTACATCCCTGAACTTGCCCTACATTCTGGGGGCACGTAAACCCTCTCGGCGGAAATTGCGACAGGCAGTCGAGTCGATGGGATTACCGTTTGAACAGGTAGCGATGGTGGGCGATCGGCTTTTTACAGATGTTTTGGCCGGGAATCGGCTGGGTATGTTTACCATTCTGGTTGAGCCAATGGTCAATCCAGCGAAGCTGCGTCACCGCCATTGGTTAAGAGATGCCGAAGTCTGGTTGTCACAAATTCTGGGAGTTTCCCTGATTCCCTGGCAACAAAACATAACAGATCCAGACAAACCTTAAAGAAGGGCAACAATTCTGAAGAAAGCATTAAGGAAGTTCTTCCGTCTTAAAAATGCTGCTAATTTTTAAACATTAAACGAGGTCACCTTATATAAAGACCTTGCGCCATAAATCCCCTTAGATACTTCGTAAAGCGCTATTCCTTGACCATAAAGGAGTGGCGCTTTGCGCAATTTGGCTTAGTGACCCAGCTTTTGAAGTGCACAGCCTTTCAGTTCTTCTAAAGTTCAACTAGGCAATGTTTGAAGGCTTGTCAGACCACGCAAAATTTGATCAAAAGCGCTCTGTATAAAGCTCTCCTCCTGTTGCATCACAGTTGGTATGATGCTTTTCATCTTTGCAAGATGAATGAGTGTTATGTCAGACCTTCATGTTTCCTGGACCGAGTATCATCAACTCATTGAAAAGCTGGCAGTCAAGATCTATCAATCGAACTGGGAGTTCGATCAAATTGTTTGCTTAGCGAGGGGCGGACTGCGGGTTGGAGATATCCTGTCGCGTATTTTTGATGTGCCAATGGCAATTTTGGCAACCTCGTCTTATCACGGTCCCGGTAAGCAGTCTCGCAATTCATTGACTTTTGCCCGGGATTTGACCATGACAACTCCCAATCTGGGCAGCCGAGTGTTGCTTGTAGACGATTTGGTTGATTCTGGCGAGAGTTTGCGACGGACTCTGATTTGGCTCGATCGCCATTACGGTTTTTATACAGACGAAGTTCGGACTGCAGTCCTTTGGTATAAGGCATGTTCCGTATTTGCACCGGACTATTATGTTAGTTACCTGAGCGATAATCCTTGGATTCATCAACCTTTTGAAACTTACGAACACATGAATCTGGCTGATTTGGTTCCCGCAACCACAGATTAGCCCGGTTTTGTGCATCACGTTTATGTCGCTCAAAGCTCCATCATCCCTCCAAATTCTGCTGGCAGAAGACCACTTCGTTAACCAGAAAATCATGCTGACAATGCTGCAAAAGCTGGGGTGTCAAGCAATGCTGGTCAAAAATGGGGCTGAAGTGCTAGAGGCTATGCAGCAACAATCCTTTGCTCTGATTTTGATGGATGTGCAAATGCCGATCATGGATGGTTTGACCGCGACTCGCGAAATTCATCAGATCTGGACTGGCGATCGTCCACCACGCATCATTGCCACAACCGCTAGTTGGAACCAAGAGCTAGAGCAGGAATGTCGGGCAGCTGGCATGGACGGTTATCTTTGTAAGCCGATCGAACTAGAAGCCCTGAAGTTGGTTTTGCAAGATTGTTCTGCGGAAAGACAGCCTCAGGTACTCGTTAAAGGGGCAGTAAAAAGGTTCATTGCCTATGACAACTCTTGGCGACCTGAATCGCGAGTGTCGTCCCAAGCATCCTTCTGCGTTGAAGGAGCGGATCAAACCGTGATCGATCGCCAAATCTTAGCTCTGTTGCAGCGCGATATGGGCAAAAATGCGGCGATCGCCCTACCCTGTTTGATCGACTGTTATCTAGCTGAAGCGCCAAAGCAAATCCAGAAGCTACAAAAAGCAGTCGCCGATCGCGATGCTGAGAAGATCCACCACACGGCGCATACTCTAAAGGCAAGTAGTCGCAGTCTGGGAGCGACATCACTGTTTATCACCTGCAAAAAGCTAGAAGACTGCGGTCGTATGGGCATACTAGAGCCGATCGCAACAACTTTATTCGAACTGGAACAAGAGTTTGAGCGATTTAAGGCAGCTTTAGAACAAGAAGCGCGTTTAATAAGGTGGAAACAGTGACTCAGTGGCATCCTCTCATCCTGATAATCGATGATGATCCGGTTGCTAGAATGCAGCTACGCCTGTGTTTAGAAGACCAAGGTTATTCGATTGTCGAAGCCCAGGATGGAGAAGAAGGACTGTCTATCTACAATCAGCTTCATCCTGATATGGTGTTGCTGGATGCCTTAATGCCGGGATTGAATGGATTTGAGTGCTGTATCCAACTGCAAAGTTTGCCCCGAGGTGACCAAATTCCCATTCTGATGATTACTGGCCTCGACGATCAAGAGTCGGTCGATCGGGCATTTGCAGTGGGAGCAGCAGACTATGTCACTAAGCCAGTTCACTGGGCTGTGCTTCGTCAACGTGTCAAGCGGTTAATTCAACAGACTCAGCTGCAACAGAAATTAGAAGCTGCAAATCGAGAACTGCAGCGCCTCGCCCTACTGGATGGTCTGACTCAAGTAGCGAACCGGCGTCAGTTCGATGAGTTATTGAATCACCAATGGCAGAAGCTGCAAGAAACGCGACAACCGCTTTCACTGTTGCTGTGTGATATTGACTATTTCAAGTCCTACAACGATACCTATGGTCATCAAGCGGGCGATCGCTGTCTCCAAAAAGTAGCGCAAGCGATTCAGGCTGCCCTCGATTCAGCAGATCACCTTGTAGCACGCTATGGGGGTGAAGAATTTGCGGTGTTGTTGCCTGAAGTTGACCCTAGAGCTGCGCTATTCATCGCTCAACAAGTCCGAGCTAATTTAGCAAGGTTAGCCATTCCCCATCTGAACTCCAGGGTGAATTCTTACGTCACATTCAGTACAGGACTCGCCAGTCTCATTCCCAATTCAGAGATGACGCCTGACCAACTGATTACCCTGGCCGATCAGGCGTTATATCAAGCTAAGCATCAAGGCCGCAACCGCTGCTGTGTTTATTTGCCCTTCCGGAGAAACTGGTTACCTCCCCTAGAGCGGAGCGATCGCCGGACTGTGGTGGAAGACATAAAATGTTACCAGTCTTCTTAGGCGAATTCCTCTGAGTTGGGTAGATTGGAATCAGCAACGATAGGGCTTTGAGATCCCTAAGAATTCGTTAAGTTCGGCTTGATGTAGTTTTCAACACGAATCCTTGTCATCTAGGGTTGTAGTGTGCATTAGTTTAGGTGAACCATCACTCAATTTCAGATTATGACCAGTCAGCCAATTGATGTTCATGTACATATTGAAGACGATCGAACTGGCACGACCGTCTCAACCCTGAAGCGAGCACTTGCCGACAATCTGTATTACATCCAGGGAAAAGACGAAAACTTTGCCACACTTTACGACTATTACATGGCATTGGCGTACACAGTGCGCGATCGTCTGGTCCATCGCCGCATCAAGACAGCACAGACTTATTTTGAAAAAGATGTCAAAGTTGTCTACTACCTCTCTGCTGAGTTTTTGATTGGTCGCCTGCTGCTCAACAATTTGATTAACCTTGGGCTTTACGACCAGATTCAACAGGCGCTGAAAGAGTCAGGGCTTAACCTAGATGATTTGATTGAGCGAGAGGAAGAACCCGGTCTGGGAAACGGTGGCTTGGGCCGACTGGCAGCCTGCTTTCTGGATTCTATGGCGACACTGGAAATTCCAGCCGTTGGCTATGGCATCCGCTATGAATTTGGCATTTTTGATCAGCTGATTTGTGATGGTTGGCAGGTCGAACATCCGGATAACTGGTTGCGGTTTGGCAATCCCTGGGAAATTCCTCGTCCCGATTACATGGTGGAGGTCAAATTTGGTGGCCATACTGAGCTGTATACCGACAGTGAAGGTAAGCCCCGCAGCCGCTGGTCCCCTCGGATTACGGTGATTGGCACACCCTATGACACCCCTGTCCCGGGCTATGGCAACAACACCGTTAATACTCTGCGTCTTTGGTCGGCGCGGGCGGGCGAAGATTTTGACTTCCACGTGTTCAATGCAGGGGACTATACCCAAGCAGTTGCGTCCAAAACTTTCTCTGAAAACATCTCGAAAGTGCTGTACCCGAATGACCAAACGCCTCAAGGGAAAGAATTACGGTTACAGCAGCAATATTTCTTTGTCTCTTGCTCACTTCAAGACATTATTCGGCTGTATCTACGTAACAACAACAACTTTGAGAGCTTCCCTGATAAGGCGGCAATTCAGCTCAACGACACTCACCCAGCAATCGGAGTTGCCGAATTGATGCGGATCTTCCTGGATGAGTACCAATTGGAATGGCACTATGCCTGGGATTTAACCCGCCGCACATTTGCCTATACCAATCACACATTGCTGGCGGAAGCGCTTGAAAAATGGCCGGTTAGCCTATTTGGTCGCCTGTTGCCACGCCATCTGGAAATCATCTACGACATCAACCAACATTTCCTGGATGAAGTGCGGCTGAGGTATCCCGGTGATATGGCGAAGCTGGCCCGCATGTCGTTGATCGAAGAAGGGCAAGAAAAGCAGGTCCGCATGGCTCATCTGGCTTGCGTTGGTAGCCATACGGTGAATGGGGTGGCTGAACTGCATACCGAGCTGATTAAGCAAGAGCTAATGCGGGATTTCTATGAGCTGTGGCCTGAGAAGTTCCAAAACAAGACGAATGGCATCACACCTCGACGTTGGCTGTTGATGAGCAACCAGAAGCTGTCCAACCTCATTACTGAAAAAATTGGCGATCACTGGCTCAAAAATCTGGATGAGCTGCGCAAACTCGAAGTCTATGTGGATGATCCTGGATTCCGCGAGCAATGGCGGCAAATCAAACAGGAGAATAAGTCCACTCTGGCAGATTATATTCTGCGCAACAACGGCTTTGAGGTGGATATCAATTCGCTGTTCGATGTACAAATCAAGCGGATTCACGAATACAAACGGCAGTTGTTGAGCGTGATGCATATGATCACGCTGTATAACCGCATCAAAGCTAATCCCAGTATTGAGATCCTACCCCGCACCTTTATCTTTGGTGGTAAGGCGGCTCCAGGCTACTTCATGGCAAAAATGTTCGTGAAGCTGATCAATGCAGTGGCTGATGTGGTGAATGACGATCCCGATGTCGCAGGCCGGTTAAAAGTCGTCTTTTTGGCCAACTATTCCGTTTCGTTGGGGCAGTTTGCCTATCCAGCCGCCGATCTTTCAGAGCAAATCTCGACCGCCGGGAAAGAGGCTTCGGGCACAGGCAACATGAAATTCTCTCTGAACGGAGCACTGACGATCGGTACTTTAGATGGTGCCAATGTGGAAATTCGAGAAGAAGTAGGAGCAGAAAACTTCTTTCTGTTTGGATTGACTGCCCAAGAGGTAATGGATCTGAAAGCTAAGGGCTATCGGCCTTATGAATACTATCAGTCCAATCCAAATCTGAAGCTGGTCATTGATCAAATGGCTTCTGGTTTCTTCTCTCCCAAAGAGCCCGGTCTGTTTATGTCAATCGTCGATTCGCTGTTGCACCATGATGAATACATGCTGTTAGCAGACTATCAATCCTATATTGATTGCCAAGACCGAGTCAGTCAGGCTTTCCGCGATCAAGACAACTGGACTCGCATGTCCATTCTGAATGTGGCTCGGATGGGCAAATTCTCATCTGATCGGACGATCGCCCAATATGCTGAAGAAATTTGGGATGTTCAACCCCTGCCGATCGACTTAGGAGCCTATTCTCAGGAAAATGCAGGCTTGAAAGTCACCAAGGTACCCGAAATGACTTAAACATTCTGACTATTGCCTGATTCTGCTCAAGATCCCTTTCCTGTTTTTCAGGGGAGGGATTTTTTATAGCTTCTCCTGAAAAACCCAGATTCAGCAAGCATTTTAGCCAAGAACAAAGGTCAGGTTGGAGGTTGCTTATTGCAAAATCTTGTCAAAAGGGCAAGACATCGTTTACAGTAAAATCAGGTTAATTGAATATAGTTCTCAATAAGCAATCGATGGGGAATCAATCGTCCTCTTGATTGGTCATTCTAGATGTTGCGAATTGAGGCGGAAGAAGGTGGTTCTGAAGAAATGGGTTGGCGAAAAAACCTAGGGTTGGCGAACCAAGCTCATTCTAAGGGAAACCTAAAAGTAATCGGCGATTGATTCATCTTGATGATTCACCCAAGATTAACTACTTATTAACCAAGAATTTATTGCATTTAACTAAACTGCCAATGGACCAGCATCGTCTTCCTTCCTTTAGCCACGCCCTTCAAATCGCCCGTAGCGATCGCTGGCAGGTCTGTCATCGGTTAACTGAATTAGGTATCACTGCAGATTGCTCTGATAACGGCAGTCTTAAAGTGAAGATTCGTAGTCCGATCGATCTCTTGCAGGTTCATAGCGTGTTGCAGCAATTGACCGCTTCTCGACAACAGCTTGTAGAACGATTAGAGCGTTGCTGGCATCGGCCTTAATAGCAGACGGCAGTAGTTTCAGGAATAGGGGTGAAGATTGAGCACGGATCTTTGCCTAATCTCAATCATTAAACCAGGAGCCAAGATCGAACCATGGGTAAAGAGAGCCAGACCGCCGAATTTAGTCTAAAAGGGCAGTTTTTAGGATTTGCGACCGAAGATGGCTACAAGCTGAAGATGCTCCGATTGGCCACAGATTCCGGTGAGTATGAGATTAAGCTGCCCAAAGAGTTACGCTCCATCCTTTATCGAACGCTGATTCCGGGTGCTTGGGTGCAGGTCACTGGCTATCAAAAGGTCAACTTTCTTAAAGGCACCCGAAAACTGAAAGCGCATCAGATTGTAGCGATCGGTCAACCTGCTCAGCCTATCTCTGGGGTTTCTCTCGCATCATCTGGTCAATCTCAACTGATTGCCCCGCAGCATTACCAATCTCATGCCTTGAGCAATCCCTCACCCCTCGTGGCTACCATTTCTGGTGATCGAGCAGGCTCCAAGTCAAATTCTAAAAAACGGCCCTCTCAAGATACGATTCTGGTTTGTCAAAAATCAGATTGTTGTAAACGCGGCGCAAATGCACTGATACGGGCACTTCAAACAGAATTGAACGATCGAGGCTTAGATGGGCAGGTCGAGATCCGGGGCACGGGTTGCATGAAGCAATGTAAGGCTGGTCCTGCTTTGGTGATGCCGGACAAATCTCGATATACACGCCTCCATCCCAACCAGGTCTCTGCTCTCGTTGATAAACACTTTCCAGAAACGAAAGAAATGGCAAGCTAACATCATTCAAAATACGTTAAAAAATGAACAAAAAAGCAGCCTTCAGACAATTCTCAAGGCTGCTTCAATTTCAATTCCTGTCTCTACAAATTCACCTGTATTTTATAGAGAGACCTGTATTACAAGCTACCTCTACAAAGTTACAAAGAGTTAATCTCGCTTAAACGAACTCAGCCAATCGCGCAGCAGATCGTCGGCGACACCACGTCCCCCTAAGCCAAAGGCAATACCGATCGCAACTGCGATTGCTCCTAGCAGTAAACCGAAGGCTAAATTAACAATGTTAGAGGCAACCCCCATGCGATCTAAGGCCATCGCACCAGCAAACGCAATAATGGCAATGCGGGCAGTTTGAGCCAAAATGCGAGCTTGACGCCCACCCGATCGCGTGATCAGATTGAATGCCAAGTTGGCCAGGTACAAGCCAATCCCCAACACAACCAGTCCAACCAACACATTGCCCAACACGGCCAAAATGGCATTGACAATTTCAGTGAGAACTGCAAAGTCTAGCTTTTCGATCGCAGCTACTGCACCTGTTAGCATGATGCCAACCAAGACAATAATGCCAACAATCTCAGACGGGGTTTGCCGGGGCAGAGTCGGTGAAGTTGGAGGAATCACCGTTGATTGACCTAATGACAAATCTTCAAGGGGGGGAGGCACATCCGCAAAAGGATTTGCTGTGGGAGGAGGCGTCACAGAGGGGAAACCCATCCAAGTAAAGATGTTGTTAAACCCAACGCTCGTTAAAATTCGAGCCACCAAATCTGCAACAAAGCGTCCAATGATGTAGGAGATCGCCAGAATTAGTGCTGCTGTAAAGATCTTAGGAATCGCATTGAGAATCTGTCCCAACATCGAAACTGCTGGCGCAGAAATTGCCTCAATTTGGAGGGCATTCAGTGCCGCAATCACTGTCGGAATGAGCACCAAGATATAGACGATCGTGCCCAGCAGTGCAGAGAGCGACAAACCGCCTGTAGACTGGGTTAAACCAATCCGAGCCCCAATTTGATTCGTGCCAACAGCAGCTAAAAAGTTGGTAACAATCACCCGCACCAACCGAGCAATAAACCAGCCGATCACTCCAATCAGCAATGCCGTCAAAATTCTTGGCAGCGCAGAAAGAATTTCATCTAGCAGATTTTGTACCGGCTCTAGCGGACCTTGAAGCTGAAGGACATCCAGGATCAAAGGCAGGAAGAATAGGAGAATGAACCAGTACAGGGCATTGCCAAAAGTTTCATTTAAGGCAAAGGGAGTATCGCTGGGATCGGTCCCTGTTTGCTGAGCAATGCGTTCGCCTAAGTTAAAACGGCCTAAACCTCTGGTCACCACTGCTTTAGCGAGTGTTGCCAATAGCCAAGCGACGCCCAGTAACAATGCTGCACTGGCAATGCGCGGCAAATAGCTGAAGACTTCCTGCAAGAAAGAATTGAGCGGTGCGGAAACAGCTGTCAACTGCAAGGCGTTGAAGAAAGCAATCAACACAAACAGCATGATCAGCCAGAAAACACCGGTGCCGACCCATTTTTCGATCGGTATCGTGTTCGCACTTCCTTGACCAGATACCCAACCCGCAAGGCGGTTATCAAAATTGGTTCGTTTTAACAAACCTTGAATTACAGATGCAACAACGATTGCAATCAGCCAACCGACAATCAAAATAGCGATCGCACCGAGCAGATTGGGCAAGTAAGCCCCGATGCGGGCAATAAATTGTCCTGTGGAATTGACTGTGGCATCGATTGGATTAGCCTGAGCCAACCAAGGGGAAACGCTAAAATCTCCGTGCCACAGAGCGGAGGGGACGCACCAAAATAAACTCATAATCTTGTTTTGGAGAAAGCAGANTTTTTGGGCTTACGGAAAAAAATGGCTAGTAAAAAAATAAACTGCTTTCTCTAACTTGTATAGTCAGTAGCAACACTAAGTTGTAATCTTGTAAACCTTTGCTTTTGGACGATTCCCAGCATCGTTCAGCTTAAACGGCTGATTTACGCGAATCAAGGCTTGAAAACGAAGCAAAGCAAAGCTTTGTAGGAAGAAGTGGGGATCAAGTGACCAGAAGTGCAATAGGCAGTTCTAACCAAGCTGGATTAGATTAACAGAAGACACTTTATAAAAGTTCATCTTCAAGCGATTTAGTTTTTTGGCCAGGTTTTCGAGTAATGCAGGTCTTTGAACAGTCCATTCAAATTAATGCTAGTGCAACTGCGGTCGAGCAATGCTTTACCGATCTAGAGTTGATGCATCGTTGGTTAAACCCGGCACTACGGTGTGATCCCGTAGGAGAGTGGAGCACTCATATCGGCAGCAGAAGTCGGTTTATTATTCAGGTGCCCTTGCTCTATCCCAGCTTGAGCAGCACCGTGATCGAACGAGAACCTGGACTCGTGGTGTGGGAATTTAAGGGTTTTTTTTGGGGTCGAGATCGCTGGGAATGCCAACCGACAGAGCGTGGCACAACCCTCCTTAATCGGTTTGAATTTGATATACCTAATCCGATCGTCCGCTATGGGTTCAACCAATTTGCGGCGAACTGGACTAAGCAAGATATGCAAGCGCAATTACGCCGCCTCAAACGAGTCGCGGAAGAAACCTACCGGGCAACTCGCTGAAGGCCGTTTGCATCCAACTCCGATCGTTTTGAGTCCGACTTAGGCAGGGACCACAATTCGATCGTTCCCAGCCAGCTCAAAGGCAGCATGAACAATTTGCAGCGATCGCACTCCCTCAGCTTCAGCAACCAGGCAGCTCACCTTGATTTCTGAGGTGGCAATCATTTGAATGTTGATTTTCTCTTTCGCCAACGCTTCAAACATGCGAGCCGCAACCCCCGGTTTGCCTACCATGCCTGTCCCAACAATGCTGACTTTCGCGATCGATCGATCGACCATAATTTCCCCATAGCCCAATTCAGGTACAGCGGCTTGCAGAATGGCTTGAGCCTCATCCGCATCGTTGGCAGACACCGTAAAGGCAATATCGCGCGTGGCTACTCCATTCACTAAACGGCAGCGCTGCGATTGGATGATCATATCGACGCTGATATTGTGGCTCGCCAACAGGCTGAAAATTTTTGCCGCCAAACCAGGACGATCGGGCACATGCCGAATTGCCAGTCGCGCCTGTTTCAGATCAAGTGCAGCTCCTCGCACAGGCGGTACATTCGGGCCTTCTTCAGCCCAACGATGTTTACCGCTGCCCGATTTGGCAGGAGATTGATTGACATTAAAAGCCTGACACAAAGCCGCAATCGCTCGATCGCAGTCTTCTTCATCGATCGCACAGCTCACCTGCACTTCAGAAGTAGAAATCATCTCAATATTGACGCCTGCTTCCGCCAGAGTTGAGAACATTTGGGCTGCCACACCCGGACGACCAATCATCCCTGCTCCCACAATACTGACCTTTGCCATGCGGCGATCGACCATCACTTCTGCTTCATCGGCCATCGGGTTGACAGGGCTGCGCAAGGCCGGAGCAATGGCTGAAGCGACTGCTTCCGCCCGATTCAGCGAATTTTTAGTAACCGTGAACGCAATGTCGTTGCTGTTACCTTCATGAATCGACTGAATGATCAGATCCACATCCAAATCTTGTGTGGCAATCTCGCCAAACAAACGGGCTGCAATCCCAGGCCGATCGGGCACTCGCAGCATCGCCACCTTTGCCTGATCGAGATCGAACTCGACTGCATCGATCGGATGAGCAATCTCTAACCCTTGCAGCGGTCGGGGTTGGGGAATCGGCGAAATCACCTTAGTGCCTGGATCATCGGTCCAGCTCGATCGCACCACCAAAGTCACGCCGTAATTGCGGGCAATTTCTACCGCTCTGGGATGCAGTACCTTCGCGCCTAAACTGGCCAGTTCCAGCATTTCATCGGATGTAATTTCATCCATTAACTGGGCCTCTGGCACGATCCGGGGATCGGTCGTCAAAATACCGGGCACATCCGTATAGATCTCGCAACAGTCGGCCCGCAACGCGGCGGCTAAGGCAACAGCAGAAGTATCTGAACCACCGCGCCCCAGGGTGGTAATTTCCAAGTCGCTTTGGCTGCTAATGCCCTGGAAGCCTGCCACAACGACAACACGACCTTCCTGAAGATGGCGCTCCATACGTTCGGTTTCGATGCTGAGAATGCGGGCGCGCGTATGTTCTGCTTCCGTCACAATGCCCACTTGCGCCCCGGTCATGGAAATCGCAGGTTGGCCCATGGCTTGCAGCGCCATACTCAACAACGCGATCGACACCTGTTCCCCAGTAGATAGCAGCATATCCATTTCGCGGCGATCGGGGGTAGGAGAAATTTCATGGGCTAATTTCACCAAGCCATCGGTTGTCTTGCCCATCGCTGAGACGACAACAACCAAAGAATTTCCTGCTTGAACCGTTTGAATGACCCGCTGAGCCACTGCTTGAATGCGCTCAACTGAACCAACCGAAGTACCACCATATTTCTGGACAATCAGTGCCATATCCCGCTGCCTATGCCGTTTATCCATCAATCCCTACAACCTTCCTAGGTTACCAGACCTACAAGGCGATCGTTGATCTGGACTAGGTGAATCTTGAAATTCTTATGGTTCCGCTTAACTATACTTAACTACGAGCTGTTGCTCCTTCTCACGCGTTATGAGCATAATTCTCTACAGGGGTTCTGCCTCACCCTAGGGAGCGTCGGGTGGAGCGGAGCCTCTAATTGTATGCATTGTATTGAGATTGCCAGATCGAATTGTAGTTTTCGGAGTTCAATTTGCTGTCCTCCAAACCTTTGACTCTCCACGCTATGATGCGAGAAAAAGCACTGGTGCTTGGCTATGTTCATCTACGATCCGAACCTCTGCCTGCCTTCCTCAGAGGAATTGCCTGACTCTGACGACACACCCGTGGATAACGAACTACAAGACCTGGTTCCTGGCCTGCTCAAAGCGATTCTGGCGCAAGTTTGGTCCGATCGATGGGATTGGTTCTTTGGCGTGGATATGGGGATTTACTATGATCCAGATCTGCCTGCGATCGTCCCTGACGGATTCTTGAGTTTAGGCATTCCCCGCCTGATTGATGAAGATTTGCGCTTCAGCTATGTGCTGTGGGAGGAACGGAAAGTGCCATCTTTGGTCCTAGAGGTTGTTTCTCACAAATATCGGGGAGAGTACAAAGCCAAGAAAGCGCTGTATGCTCAAATGGGCGTCAAATACTATGCCGTTTATGCGCCCCGTCGCCGCAGAAAGCCAAAACTAGAAGTTTATGAGCTGATTGGCGAAGAGTATCAATCGCTGACGGGAGAACCGATCTGGCTACCGGAGATTGGCTTGGGGCTTGGTCGCGATCGCGGTGTTTATTTAGGAATTGAGCGAGATTGGTTGTATTGGTACGACGAAGCAGGCCAACGATTCTCCACGCCTGAAGAACGGGCAGAACAAGCAGAACGTCAAGCACAGCAAGCAGAGGAGCAACTCCGATCGCTGATCGAACGCCTGCGCCAGCATGGCATTGATCCAGAAACGCTCTAGCAGCCAAAGCATCAATGACTAGAAAGTAAGGGGCTAGAAAGTGAGGAGCGATCGCAGGTCCGGCACTTCTACCCAGGCTCCTGTGACATCAGACTGGTGAGTCAAATCCATTAAGAGCTGCGAATAAACACCTTGTTTCAATGAGGGAGCGAGTTCCTCCTGGCTTTCAATACTTTGCACCCATCGATCGACTACCCGAACAAAGGGAGCCAGCCGACCATCGGGATAAGTTTGTGGAAATTCCAATCGTTCTGGCACGGTTAGCTCAGTTAAAGGCGCTCCGGCTTGACTGCCCCAAAGCTTGAAGCCATGCACATAGTCACTTTGGTTATCGCTGCCTAAAATCAGCGTGCCGCGATCGCCATAAACTTCTACCCAATGGCCTCGACCTTGATAAGTGACTGCACTTAAGCAGGCTTGGCAGAGTGTGCCATCCGCCAATTCGAGCAGCAAGGTACATGTATCATCTGCATCAACGGGTTTCATTTCGTCGCTGGCTGGATCGGGACGAGTAGCGATCGTCGTACTCAAGCGGCCACAAATCCGCTGAATTGGACCAAATAGCCAATCAATATAGTCGAATAAATGCGAACCGATCGCCCCTAAGGCCCCACCACCTTGATCTTTGCGGGCATACCAGTTCCAGGGACGGGTAGCATCCGCCCGACTAGAAACCATCCAGTCAACCTTGATCAACCGCTTCTGGCCCACATATCCCTCTGCTAACAGTTCCGCCAGCCACAGCCAAGTAGGCACAAACCGAAACTCAAAATTCATGAAGGCACTTACCTGCTGTGTTTGTGCTATCCGATAGAGATCGATCGCCTCTTGAACATTCAGCGTTGTCGGTTTCTCTAACAAAAGGTGTTTCCCAGCTTGCAGCACCGTCTTTGCCATGTCGTAGTGCAAGAAGGGTGGCGTGGAGACACTGACGGCCTGAACTGCTGGCAAATTGACCAATTCCTCGATCGTAGAGCAGGCATGTGGAATTTGGTGGGCTTGGGCGATCGACCTTGCTTTTTCCAAATCTCGGTGATAGACGGCTACCACTTCGGTGCGATGGTGAATTTGCAGTCCAGGAATATGGATCTTTTGGCCAAAGCCTGTACCAATTACAGCAACGCCAATCAGAGAATCTGCCATACCTTTCCTTCTGTCATTGCGGAACGTGCGATGAAATCATTGAATTCTTCAAGATAGTACATCAGGAAGATGCACCTGCCGATCATTCCACACGCGATCGGGTGGACCCTCTTGACAACCTTTATCGGAGCTTCAAGGGAACCTGCCGATTACTTCATTCACGACATGCTATCCAGGAAAACGGAGCATTGCCTTTTTAAAAATTGCTATTTCAGGCTGGAATCTATGAGTGGTGAAAAAGTTCTATTGGTCGTTATTTTAGTTGGCATCGTTGCACTAGTTGGCCATGCCCAATCCCGCTTTGACTATTGCAAAAGCCATGGACAAAAGACGATCGGCTGTGTGTTTCAGTTTGAGTAGGGCAGCTTGAGTTGCTGTTCGAGTAGGACAGGCTGCAAAAATGGAGCTTGGTTCGGGTTTCCCTCCATTCTCGTTTTAGCACTCGATCGTCTTGAGTGCTAAAGTCAGCATTGGAGAGATCTGGACCGAAATCTATGCCAAAGATAGTTGTTTTTGATGAAGAATCGCGTCAAGCACTAGAGCGAGGAGTGAATGCGCTCGCAGATGCTGTCCGAATTACCTTAGGCCCCAGAGGGCGCAATGTGGTGCTGGAATCGAAGTATGGCGCTCCTCAAATTGTCAACGATGGCATTACGATCGCCAAAGAAATTGAGCTGGAAGATCCACTAGAGAATACAGGTGCACGCCTGCTTCAAGAAGTCGCTTCTAAAACCAAAGACCTGGCAGGAGATGGCACCACTACCGCAACTGTGCTGGCCCAGGCCATGATCCGGGAAGGAATGCGAAACGTAGCAGCGGGCACAAATCCGGTGTCTCTGCGACGGGGTATAGAAAAAGCAGTCGAAGCGATTCTAGAGCATATCGCTAGCGTTGCTAAACCGATCGAAGGCCCAGAAATTGAGCAAGTTGCTGCTGTGGCCGCAGGCAGTGACCCCGAAGTGGGAGCTATGATCGCAGAGGCCATGAGCAAAGTTGGTCGAGACGGCGTAATTTCGGTTGAAGAATCCAAATCCCTTTCAACAGAAATGGAAATTGTGGAAGGGATGCAGTTCGATCGCGGCTATATCTCACCCTATTTCGTCACCGATACCGATCGCATGATCTGCGAACTAGAGAAGCCGCTGATTCTGCTCACTGATAAGAAGATCAGCAATATTCAGGATCTCGTTCCTGTTTTAGAGAAAGTGGCGCGGGCTGGTCAACCGCTGCTGATTATTGCCGAAGACATTGAAGGCGAAGCACTGGCAACTCTAGTCGTTAACCGTCTGCGCGGCGTGTTGAATATTGTGGCCGTGAAAGCACCTTCTTTTGGTGAGCGTCGCAAAGCAGTTCTACAGGACATTGCTGTGCTTACCGGTGGCCAGATGATGTCTGAAGACATTGGTCTATCGCTGGATATGGCGACGTTAGAAACGCTTGGCAATGCACGCAAAGTCACGATCACAAAAGATACCACAACGATCGTTGCAGAAGCTCCTGACAAAGTAGCCCTTGAAACTCGAATTGCCCAAATTCGGCGTGAACTGGCAGAAACAGATTCGGAATATGACGCAGAGAAGCTGCAAGAGCGCTTGGCACGCCTGGTTGGCGGTGTCGCAGTGATTAAAGTGGGTGCGGCAACCGAAACCGAGCTGAAGGATCGCAAACTGCGTTTAGAAGATGCGCTCAATGCAACCAAAGCAGCTGTGGAAGAAGGAATTGTTCCCGGTGGCGGTACAACCCTGCTGCATGCGGCCCAACAGCTTTCAAACCTGAAGCAATCGCTGAGTGTAGAAGAACAAGTTGGGGCAGACATTGTCATTCGTGCGCTAGAAGCACCCTTGCGTCAGATTGCTGAAAATGCGGGAGCAGAAGGTTCTGTCATTGTTGAAAAAGTGAAAACGATGGCAGCAAATCATGGTTATAACGCCATGACCGGCAATTTTGAGGATCTATTGGCTTCTGGGATCATCGATCCAGCAAAAGTCGTACGATCGGCCCTCCAAGATGCTGCTTCGATCGCAGGTATGGTGTTAACCACCGAATGTATTGTGGTTGAGAAGCCAGAGAAGAAGAAAGCTGCTGCTGCGCCTGACATGGGCGGCATGGGCGGCATGGGCGGCATGGGCGGCATGGGAATGCCCGGTATGGGTGGCATGGGAATGCCCGGTATGGGAATGATGTAATCCCATTCATCACATCATTGATAAATAACCAGTGCGGGCATTTTGTCATCAGAAATACGCTCGCACTTTATTTATTCTATGTATGTCGCTATATTCGTCTTGTCTTACAGAAACTTTTTAAGTCTTACAGAAACTTTTTAATGAGATCAATCAGCAAGTTGAGGCCACACCCACAATCGAACGGTTGCATCTCTGCTGGCGCTGGCTAATTGACCGTTGGGTAGCAGTGCAAGGCTATTCACAGAGTCTGTATGTCCGGTTAGCACAGCAACTTCTTGTCCAGTTTCTACCCGCCAGAATTTGATGGTTTTATCCCAACTGCCGCTAATCAAAAAGCGATCGTCCGTTGAAAAGAGCAGCGCTGTAACTGACCAGGGGTGTCCGGACAGAATCTGGCAGCTTCCCGTGGACCGATCCCAAATCCGAATCGTGCGATCTTCTCCAGCTGAAGCCAAGAGACCATTAGAACTAAATGCGATCGCTCTTACAGCCTGAAGGTGACCCTGCAAAACTTTTGACTTGCCACTGGCCCAATTCCAGAGATGAACAGTTGCATCTGCACTGGCTGAAGCAAGGTATTCGCCTGTGGGACTGAATTGAATTGAATTGACGGCTAATCGATGTCCGCTGAGTGTCGCTAAACAGCTGCCCGTTTGGAGTTCCCATAACTTCAGTGTTTTGTCACTGCTGCCGCTTGCGAGTATTTGGCCATCGGGACTAAATGCAACTGAATTCACCGCTCCAGTATGTCCGGTTAGGGTTTGAACCATCTGCTGCGTCTGCACATTCCAGATTTTGATTGTGCGATCGTGGCTACCGCTGACTAACAGATTTGAGTTTTGCGGATGAAACGCAACAGTCTTCACGGCACCTGTATGTCCCTGCAATTCGGCTAAGGCTTTGCCGGTTGGCAGTTGCCAGAGTTGAATACACTTATCATCCTGAGCACTCGCGATTAGTTGATTGCTGGCAGCCACAGCATTAATTGCACGCAGAAGCGTTGATGTATTCTGGTGTCCACTCAAAATTGCTACACATGATCCGATCGCCTGTCCCGATCGTTCTTTTGAGAATCCACTTGCCTCAGATATTTGAATCTGCACTGGTGAACTTTGCCGCTTTTTGCCGCGAATCCGTTCCAAGGCTGTAAGTGCCTCAGCTGTGGTAAGCCGTTGACCAGGTTCGGGAATGAGCAGGCGATCGAGAAATTGAGCTAACTGCTCTGGATGGCTGTCTGTTTTCTCAGGTTGCCAGTATTGCCGCCACGAGGTTTGGGATAGTTCGATCGGACTTACGCCAGTCAGCAAATGAACGGCAGTTAGACCCAGACTATAGAGATCGCTGCTCAGATTTGCTTCTCCTCGCAGTTGTTCGGGAGCGGCAAATTCAGGATCGCCCCGAAATGCGGTAGGGGGAAGTCCGGCTAGATCGACCAGCACCCAATCGGTCTGTGGTTGATTGCGATCAATTAAATTGGCGGGCTTGATATCACCATGCAAAAACTGCTGATGATGGAGGTCACTCAAGACAGGCAAAATGCTCTCCAAGACTTGCCATAGCTCGATTGAAGTTAAAGTTCTCTGCTTCAGCCGCGTCGCTAAACTTTCTCCCCCGATATATTCCTGCACCCAATAAAGAAACCCTGCTGGATCCGTTGACTCTACTAACTCTAGCCCAGTGGGGAGTTGAGAATGTTGCAAAGTCCGAAGTTTCGCAATCCACCTGGCTAAACCCAATTCATCGAACAGGCCGCCGATCTGAATTTGCTTAATCACACAGCGACGGGGTGGCATTTGGGTTCTATCTAATGTTAGATAGGTTTGGCTGAGTCGGCCTTGCCCCAAAAGCCTCAGTATTTGATAGCGCTGTTGATCGATCGACAAATTCACAACCCTCTGAAGCGAGTCGGCACCACTGCTGATCCCCTTTTTAACCTATAAACACCCACAATTGATCCATTAGCACGATGATCAAAAGTACGACCTGGGTGAGAGGCAAAAAAGCAGCCATTGTTCCTAGGATGAGCCCAGTTCACTTCTTACTCCTGTCCTGCTCGCTAGGAGTCCATTTTCTATGGAACGATTGCTTGGCAAATATTCGGCTTACATCTACGCGATTCTCAGAATCTTGGCAGGTCTGATGTTCGCAATGCATGGCAGCCAGAAGCTGTGGGGGTTGCCCGGTGACAAATCGCCTGTTCCTCTTGCCTCAGTGATGGGGATTGGAGGACTGCTTGAGCTAGTTTGTGGCTTATTGATTGCGATCGGCCTATTGACTAGCTATGCTGCCTTCGTGGCCAGTGGTGAAATGGCGGTTGCTTATTTTATGGTGCATTTTCCGCGCGGCTTTTTACCAATCGTAAATGGCGGTGATCTGGCGGTTCTCTATTGCTTTCTTTTTCTCTATATTGCTGCTCAAGGGGCAGGTCTGTGGAGTGTTGAAAATGCCCGAAGAGTTCCCCAGAATCAACCGCTAGCGGGGACAGGCAGATAAGAAGAGCCATGAAGCTTTTCTATTCCCGTCGATCTTGATAATCTTCTGAGGATTTTGGATCGAGTTCCCAGCGCCGATCGTCCCTTTGCTCCAACATATCGTTGGTTCTGAGGAATGAGCGATCGTCTATTTCAATGCCAACTGCACTTGCAAGTTCATCAACGATGTCTTGATCGGGGGTTGCAACCGTACCACCTACGGCTTCGTCGCCAACAGCTTCTGCCTGTTCATAATTTGCATCAACATCTCCACCTGTCAAACTGGCGTCTGGTTCGTTTTGCAGGTGATTTTCGCTCCAGCGCGAGTATTGACCGGCTCGATCGCCAGGTTGTCCTTGCAGTCCGGTGCCATAGGATTGGGTGAATTCCTGCGGACGATTATCAATAATTTCCTCAGCATCAGCGTCGTCTTCAATGCCATCGTCGTCCCTATCAAAATTATTGCCGATGTCTTCTGCGGCGATCGCCTCAAGTTCAGCTTCGTCCAGGTAAACTTCTTCCATCCCCAATTCGTCTTCTAGATCCTCCATGTCTTCCAAATCATCTTCTAGGTCATCTTCTAGGTCAACGTCTTGCAAAACATCCTCTAGTTCTTGGTCGATCTCTGCCTCAGTCCCTTCTGCAATGACCTGATTTTGCGGATAGTCTGATCGATCGGTTCTTTTAGCCATAGTGTTTTCCGGGGATAGAAAATTGCAGTCGCCTATATTTGCAGCGTAACCGACTGCATTCCCCAACAAATCTTCACATAGGCTGACAGCAGCTCTACCCAAGGAAGTAAACCCGAAACCGCGAAATCATCCCTTGCGAAAAGCTGCCTTGCTGACTCCAGCTTTCCTCCATTTTTCCAGTTCTATTGTAGGGTAGCCTAACCTACGCCCTTCCCCTTCTGAAGGCAAGGCGCACGATCGTTTGTTTACCTAAGATGCTTTCGATCCTGAATTCTCCGCCGTATAACTCAGTGATTCGTTTCGCGATCGCCAGCCCTAATCCCGATCGCTCTTCCTCACGGATTTTTCGATCAAACATCACTTGGGTTGTGAGAGCCTCAACTTGCGTCAGAGTCATTCCCTGTCCGTTGTCGATAATGTATAAAATGTAATAGCCACCCTGAGATTGACCGACTAACCGAATCTGACTTCCAGGCCGAGAGAATTTAAAGGCATTGTCTAGCACCTCCTGAACAACCTTTTTCAACTTCAACTCGGATAGCTGAATCAGAGAATCTTCCATCTCCAATGAAAGATCATGTTCCCGATTATACTGGTGAGCATATTGGTAGGCGATCGGCAGGATCGTATCTTTAATGAGGCTAATCTCTGGATGACGCTGCATCTGCTTCACTCGTTCAGGATTCATCGCCAGCAGCTCTAACTCTGCATACAGCAGATAGTTTTGAATCAAACGATGTAATTGAATTGCGGAGTGCTGTAGCGATTCAGCGATCTCAAAACCTTCAGCTTCGCCAATTAAGCCATGATCCTCTATCAAAAGTTGCGACAGATCGAGAATTGTATTCAGCGAGCTAGAGATCTCCTGAGGCAGGGTATGCGTAATGCCACTACGCAAGTACTCTAATTTGCTTTGAAATTGCTGTTCCTGGAGGACATGTTTGCCCAACTGAGCCATAACGGTTCCCAGCAATTCTTCTTGCGTAAAAGGTTTGGTAAGGTAATCGTCTGCTCCAAGTTCCATCCCGCGCCGGATATCAGAACGGCTGCTGTTTGCTGTGAGAAAAACGAAGGGGATATTGGCAGTAGTCTCCTCCTGACGTAGCGAAGCTAGAACCCCATATCCATCCAAAAGCGGCATTGAGATGTCACAGAGAATCAGGTCAGGCAACTCTTCTTTAGCAAGCTGTAATCCGACCTGACCATCAGCTGCAGTCACTGCCTGATAATTGGACAGTTGCAGAACCTCCTCAATATTGCTACGAATTGGCAATTCATCTTCAATGATCAGGATCTTCTTCATATTCTTCACGTCCTACAGCAATTTTTAGAGCGCTGAGCGCTGAGCGAGATGTGGGGTCTTTTTTTAAGCAAGACTGCTAAAAATAACTGCGGCTCATGCGACCAGAGGTTGCTGGAATTGCCTAGACCACATTTGTTTTTGCAAGTCCTCTTTGAGAGGTTTCCCAAAAACTAGTTCATCTCACCTAGGGGTATGCCCTCTAAATACAAAGTTTCATGTTGGGATTGAGTGACTTTTAAATCATCTCTATCTGTGTTGTTCTGTAAGCCTGACATATTTGCAACATGCAATTCATCGAGAGAATCCGAAGAAATTCCACAAGCTGCTCTCTGTGGGCTTACTGGGAAGCTCTCTGTATAATTTCAGCATTTATACTGAGAAAACGCATATTTTATGATGTTTACATAACGTTGAGATCCATAAACTCAAGGGCATTAATCCAAGAGTCATCGATCAAATAGGCTGCTGTCATTATGTTTGAGAGCCAATCAGTAATGGGAAAAGTACTATTGGTAGCTTGGGCAAGGTTTCACGGAGAGCCGCACCCTATTTTTCAACCCTTTTTTCAGTCTTGAGTAGAGAACAGTGAGAGTGCATTGACCTTAATACGGTTCTCAATCTATGTATGTAAGCAAGTGAGCAAAACTTGTTGCCTGTTTGAGCAATCTCCCTGTTTTTGTGGCAAACTCCTGATTAGAAAATGTTGCCTTGATCATTTGCCCGTAAAAATATTTAAATGGTTGACCCTGATCCAATCTTTCCGGGCACACTTTAAATAGCTTTAAGATTGGTGGATGCGGGGTTGAAGAGTTTGAGGACGACACTGAATTAGGATAGATTTGGCTCAAGATGAAAAAGATTCTAATTATTGAAGACGACCCATTGATTCGTGAGAATATTCAGCAAATTTTAGAACTCAGCGAGTTTGAGACTTTTGTTGCTCCTGATGGCCAAGTTGGGCTGGATATGGCAAAACGGTTTCTGCCCGATCTTGTTCTTTGCGACATGATGATGCCTGAACTGAATGGCTGCGAAGTTTTATCAGCACTCCGTCAAAATCCATCGACAGCGATGACTCCCTTTATTTTCCTGACTGCCAAGGCCGATCGCATGGACGTGAGGCAAGGGATGGATCTCGGTGCAGATGATTACCTGGCTAAACCGTTTGACAGTGAGGAATTACTGCGAGCCATCACCACCCGGCTGGAGCGCCATGACTTGTTTATGCAGCAGTACAATCAGGAATATCAACAAACCCGGAGACTGCGGCAGGAAGTTGCGGAAGAAAAAAGAAAGAGTCAGGAAAGCCAGCAGTTGGCCGCGATGAAAACGGATCTGTTAGATAAGATTTCTCAAGATCTGCGGAATCCGCTTTCCAATATCAACATGGCAGTCCACATGCTACGGCAAGCCAAAACCGACCTCGATCGCGATCGATATCTCGATATTTTGCAAACAGAATGCGCTCGTGAAATCCAGCTCTTGAACGAGATCGATGAACTTCAGCAGCTCTTATCGCCTGAAAACACGAAACTGCTGCAACGGTTTAAGCTGTTGCAATGATGCGATAAGCCCTCAGTTAGTTTCAGCCTCTTCGTAAGCGCCGAGATGTTTAAGGGATGCTTTCTGAGCCTCGGTCATGCCCGTAATGCCTGTGATATTCATCTGCTCATAGGGACGTTCTGCTCTGAAGCTGCTGATGCATTCCCCAGTCACCGGATCCCAAAGCTTGATCAGCCCATCCTGGCAGCTGCTGGCAAGGATTTTGCCATCCGGACTAAAGGCGATCGACCACAATTTGCTTTGGTGGCCCTCTAATCTATATAACAGTTGATGGGTTTGGCTATCCCAAATTCGAATCACACGATCTTCTCCGGCACTGGCAAGCAGATGTCCATCCGGATGGAATGCCACTGCATAAACTTGACCTTCATGCCGCAGCGGTTCAGAACAAGTTTGGGACGCAAACTGGTAAATTCTGACGGTGCGATCGGTGTTGCTGATGGCCAACCATTTTCCATCGGGACTGAAGGCGATCGAAAAGATAAGACCACTTTGAAAATTTAGCGTTTGAGTGCAGGTGCCCGAAGCCACATCCCACAGCATGACAGTTCCGTTATCTTGTCCGGTTGCTAAAAGCTTACCTTCTGGACTAAATGCTACCGCACAAACCTGCCCCTTTGCCTCTAATATAGTCTGGCATTGTCCTGATTGAACGTCCCAAAGTCGGATAGTCTGATCGAAACTACCGCTGGCTAAAAGATGGCCTTGGGGATGAAAGGCGATCGACAGAATAATATTGGTATGCCCCAACCAACATTGCAGGGGTTGAGCAGTGACCAAATCCCATAATCGTACGGTTAGATCACTGCCACAGCTCGCTAAGATAGGCCGATGCGGATGTGTTGCAATTTGCCAAATCCAGCTTTGATGACCCCTCAATGTTTGGCATTTTCCTGAAGCAAGATGCCACAATTTAATCGTTTCATCCTCGTTTCCACTCATTAACCACTGGCTATCTCGACTAAAAGACAGTGATCGAATGCCAACTCCGTATCCTTGCAAAGTGCGAATGGATTGTCCAGTTTGAGCATCCCAAATTCTCACAGCACTGTCATGGCTGCCACTGGCCAACATTCGATCGTCTGGATGAAAAGCAACTGACCAAACCCCTCCCATGTGGCCTTGTAGGGTTTTCAGGCATTGACCCGTCGCAACATCCCATACTCGCACACAATGATCTTGATGGCCTGTTGCAATCATTTGTCCATTGGTACTAAAAGCGACTGATAGAATATAAGCTCCAACCACGATCGTTTGCAAACATTCTCCTGATGCCGTATCCCAGAGCTTTAGAGTTTGATCATGAGAGCCACTCAGCAACATCGTGCCATCGGGACTGAAGTCAATCGCCGCCACCCAATCCTGATGTTCATTCAAAATTCGCAGCGGTTTTCCAGAAAGATCCCACAGCCTGATCGTAGCATCATGACCACTCGCCGCAACGATCGGTTTTATCGGATGCCAAGCGACCGATCGAATCCAGTTTGCATGACCTGTAAATGTATGAGTGCATTCTCCCGTTGCTAAATCCCACAGCTTCATCGTGCCATCTGTACTGCCGCTGACCAACTGATGTCCATCAGGGCTAAAGGCGATTGACCAAACCCACCCGTGATGGCCGATCAGCGTTTTAAGACATTCGCCTGTGGCGAGATGCCAGAGCCTGATGCTTTGATCGAAACTGCTGGTGGCAAGCAATTGGCTATCGGGACTGAACTTGACACAGCAAATCCAGCTTGTATGCCCCTGGCAAGTCAGTAACTTTCGATCTTCCAAAGCAGACCAAACTCTTGCTTCCCCATCTGCATTGCCGATCGCAAAAAACTGTCTATCTGGACTGAATACAACTGAGATGGTAGCTGTAAGTGTTGTCGTAAACTTTGAGTGAGAAAGATCTGCGCCGGAAAAGTTGGCGCAATACAACTTAGTCCCCACTAAATAAGCCTGCCAAATGGCCAGATGGGAAGCATCAAATCCGGTTAAGTCTGCTCCGAGAAAGCGCAGCAAATTCAAACTATTGCCACCCGCATAGCCGAGCTGAAGTAAAGGCTGATAACGCAAATGGGCCAAAATTCGGGCGAGCCGTTCTTGCAAAATATGAACTGTCCCAAAAGTGGCAATCAGTCGATTAGCGATCGGTTCTAGAATTAATCGCGTTTGTGCTTCTCGCAGATAGTCTTTAGTTTGGGCCTTCATCAGGGCAAACTGCTGGAACCGGACAATATCCCGATTCGTAATTTCTTCACTAACTTGGTGGATTAACTTTTCTGTCGTGTATTCCATTACCACAGGCAGTTGGGTAAACCCTTCCGTGGTTTTCTCGATCAGCGATCGGCGCTGTAACGCATTCAATGCATTCACTAACTCATTAAACGGAGGAGGCTGCACAAAATCATGACGCAACTGGGGAAGGGCGATCGGTTCTCGATTAATTGCCAGCCAGTACATGACAGCTTCTTCTAGATCAGAAAGCCGATTGAATTGTCGCTCTAACAAATCGCGAATGTTATCGAATACAAAAATATTTTGATTGGCGAACTGCAAAAATTGCGGAATATCGCTCTCAAAGAAATCTTGCAAAACTGGAACCACCATTTTAATCGCCAATGGATTGCCAGCATAGTGGTCAATTAACTGTTGCCATTCTTCTGCGGAACCAAGAAACTTGCCATGCAGGTTGAAAATTTGCCGCCCTGCCTCCATGTCCAATCCCTTCAGTTGGAGCGATCGAATCGGTAAATGCGCACCTTCTAAATAAGTGAGTTCTTTAGGTTGTTCCCGACTGGTTAGCAGTAAGCAGCTTTGATGAGCCGCCTCACCGATGGTTTGAAACAAATAACCGTAGTCTTCATAGCCACTGCGATAGTCGCCTAACCGATTTCCAGCCTGCAAAACGACTTCAATGTTATCGAGAATTAGCAAACAACGCTTATTTCGTAAGAGCTGCACCAGAAGCACCAATTTCTGATCGACGCGATCGGGCAACTGCACTTCTTGCTGATCGGATAAAAACTTAATCCAATCTTCCAGTAATTCCTGAGCAGGTAACAAGTTCTGCAAACTGCGCCAGATCACATACTCAAACTCATGCTGAAGTGATTCTGCGACCTTGACCGCCACTGTCGTTTTGCCCATGCCGCCCATGCCCAGCACGGTGATTAATCGGCAACGATCGGTGATAATCCATTGCTGTAATGTGGCTAGCTCTTGCGATCGACCATACAACCGCGAAACATCGGGGGCTTCTCCCCAATCGACCTGACAATCTGAGGTAACATCCTCTACTGGCACCGGTCGAGCTACATAGTTGTCCAGNCACCTCTCTTAAATTGCGCTTGGTAATCCGTTCGCCGAGTTGCTTGCCGAGCTGCCGCCATAGCTCAGAGCCTTTGTTTTTGATGTGCCCTTCCGACCACCCTATGCTTTGCTTCGCAATATCGCCCAATCTGCCATCGTAGGTTTGCCCTTCCCAAGCAGCCCGAAATGCAGCTTTTTCTACATCATCTAATCGTCTCTCTAAAATGCGCTCAACAGCGGCAAGGGCTTCATCAACACTCATTCTGGTATCTGCACTTTGGGCGATCGGCCAATCAGGAGCCAACAGGCTCTCCTCTCTTTAATTCTGACATTTGCGGATGGCGTTGAGAATGCTTGTTAAGGGAAAGATCCCACTTTTTCCCCACTTTCTACGGAGAGAAGATGAGGATACTGCTGATACAGTTGAGTCAGATGGAATGCAGGAAGTTTGATTAGGGCCGCATTTCACTCAGGGATTGCATTTTGCCACATGAACGATCGCATTGAAACAGACGGGTTCGATCGGTACCGAAGTTTGCAAATCTTCAATTTCCACTCAATCGCTAAATTTCTTGTTAGTTTTTAAGTAATCATCCTGATCGACCTGAAAGCCGAAAGAAATACTTTGACAGTGGTGCAAAAGTGCAGATTTCGAAGATTACATTCAACAATCTTAAACAACGTTTCCTGAGTTGATTTGGAGGCTAATATGAGCACTATCAGTGATATGGTCGCCAATATGAGTGGCATGAGCAGCCAGAGTCAATAGGTGCGACTGCAATAAATTTCTGATCTCAAATATTTCATTTAATCTTAGACTGTTCAACTTTTTTGAAGTTGCTACTGGTCAATCTAGTAAGCTGTTTTTTTGTGCATTTCCGGCTGAGTAATTGCTGCGATCGGCAAAACTGATCAGCAAGCGTTGCCTTTGCCGTGCGAATAGCTGTTCAACGGTATGTTGGAGACTCGATCTGGAGTCGATCAGTTGCGATCGATCCTTTAGGGTGCTGATTTTTTTGGATTGGTTGAGGGATCGAATGTCTGACTTTGAGATGACTTTTGAAGTGACTTTATCTGACCTTGATGGGTAAAGCAAAAAGTTAGTTTAGGTGCATTAACTTAGTTCAATCAATAGTACTTGTTGAAAACATAATCTTCGAGCATCTCAGGATCTCTTTACAGACAATCTGTAAGCCCATTGTTCTGATGCATCTTTTACAGCAGTTTCGGAACAGTTATTGCTGTAAAGCAAAATACTCCGAAAAATATCTTCTCACTAGGATTGGTAAGAATTATGTCTATTCTCATTTCTTCACCTTCTGCAAATGCTGCCTTCCATCTTAATGTACCTATTACATTCAAAGGCAAGGCAAACGATGGAATTACCAAAATTGAACTCTTTGCTGAACAATATTACTTGGGCAGCGATGAAGTTGAGTCAGAAGATTGGGCAGTTACTTACGCTTTCAATAAACCAGGCTTGCGCCAGATTCGAGTTGTTGGATTCAACAGTAGTGGTGAACGAGTTGACGCTAGTGAAATTAAGATTGTCTTAACAAATGCCAGTTCCTCTGGTTTTGAACCAGGGCTTGACGTATCCGACCACGATGACATCGTTAATTGGCATCAGGTGAAAAGTGCAGGATATACATTTGCTTTCGCTAAGGCTACTGAAGGAAAAACCTTCCAAGCCAGCACTTTTCCACGGAATTGGCGAATTATGAAAGCAGCAGGTGTTATTCGCGGAGCCTATCACTTCTTCCGCCCTGTAAAAGATCCTACAGAGCAGGCTCGTAACTTTCTCGACTACGTGAATAGTGTTGAACCTATTCAGTTGAATGATCTACCGCCTGCACTCGATTTAGAACATTACCCCTCTCACATTGAAGTTGAATGGCAAAGTATTACAAAAGGGGAGCGGATTGAGCGAGTTCGGACTTGGCTAGAAATCGTCGAGCAAGAAACGAAGCGTAAACCAATTATTTATACCAGCTTTGGTTTCTGGGATAGCTACATGCAGGGCGTGAAAGACTTTTCTGATCATCCTTTATGGGTGGCAAATTTTACAACGCGATCAAAACCAGTAATCCCTAGTGAATGGACAGGTTGGGCATTTTGGCAATACACCGAATCTACTGAAATTCCTGGAATTCCTAATCCTGGTGAGGATGGCGATCGATTTAATGGATCCTTAAATGAGCTACTTGCATTTATCAATTCGACAGTTGTGAGTTAAATCTAGGGGTGCTTATGTTGACAATTTTTAATCTCAATCAGACAACCTGAGAATCTCCATGTTTCTCGAACTATTTACTCTAGTTCCTCAATATCTTATCCGAGGTAAATTGCATGTCAGTTGATTATGATGTTCCCTACTTTAGCCAAGATGACAATGAAATTCAACCTTGGCGCACCTGTGGTGCTACGAGTGCTGCAATGTGTCTCAAGTATTTTAATGTGGCAGACCTAGGACCTTATCCACAATATGAGGATGACGTTAAAAAGCGGTTTGACAACTTAGGAATCGATCATAGCTCACCAGATGGTATCAAGAGACTCTTAGAAGGATTAGGATTGCGAGATGATTTAACGCTGAGAGGAAAACTTTCAGACATTACGCGGGCACTTGATGCTGGTGAAATTTGTATTTTGCATGGTTATTGGACGCATTCCGGTCATATTTTAGTGATTCGAGGCTATAACAACAACGGCGACTTTTTTGTGAATGACCCACATGGAGAATGGTTCTATGCGGGTTATCGTGTAAACTCATCCTTTAGACCAGACAACAAGGGCGAAAACAAACTCTATAGCCGTCGTTTGATTTCTACTGCTGGCAACGCTTTCAGCTTTCGACAAGCTTTAGATTTTTATAACACTTGGGACAGTGGACAGATTGAATCTGCTGCAACAATGTGGCTTCATCGTGTTTCTAAGTAGCTTGCGACAGTTCAACAGTTGGCTCTTCTAGGTACGTGTAATCAATTTGCAGATAGGCAATAGTGCGAGTGTCTCACTCATATGCAAGATGCCCGCACTCTATCTAGAAATTTAATCGATCACATTACTTAAGTTTAGAGTGACACGTTGTTCTCTTATCACGGTTTTAAAAGAGCCAGAAGACTACACTGAATTATTGAATGGAGAAAGAAATGACTTTAATCAGTGGTATTGTACCGCCTCTTCCTAACAATCGCCCAATTTTAGAAGAAGGAGATTCAGGTGCTTGGGTAAGTGCATTGCAGTTTCTTCTATACGGATGTGGCTATTCAACTCCGATCGATCGCCAATTTGGTCCGGTCACTCGTAACACCATCACCGAATTTCAAAGAAACTTAGGTTTAATCGAATCAGGAGTGGCTGATGTCAAAACTTGGGATGCACTAGATAATCACGGCAAGCTTCCAACTTGGAAGCCAATGTGGCCAGTACCAGAAAGGGTCAACCGAAAAGTTGACAGAAAAACTTTTTTTGATGAATTCAGAGTTCAGTTCAATCGAGTGAGAATTGAGCAACCTCAGGTTGATGGCTATGACGCAATTTTTGACTATTGGGAGAATAGCAACCTAACTGACTTACGTTGGCTGGCTTATATCTTAGCGACAGCTTTTCATGAAACTGGTGAAACCATCGAACCTGTAAGAGAAGGATTTTGCAAAACAGATGCCTGTTCTATCAGGGCAGTTACAAAACTCTTTAATGACGGCAAAATCGACGTGAATTATTCCATTCCGGAAGCAAACGGCAACAGCTATTTTGGTAGAGGCTTAGTCCAAATCACTTTTGGGAGCAACTACAAAAACCTAGGACAAGCAATTGGTATTGGTACTCTCCTCTACGACAATCCCTCTTTAGCATTAAATCTAGATATTTCAGTGGTCATTATGTTCAAAGGGATGACTGATGGATTGTTTACAGGGAAAAAGCTTGCCGATTACTTCAATGATACAACAACAGATTGGTTTCATGCTAGAAGAATCGTTAATGCTCTAAATAGGGCAAGTCTAATTGAGGACTACGCCAAGAAGTTTCACATGTGCTTACAGTAAACAATTTCTGAGGATAGGAAATGTCTGATCTAGAAACAACTTCTCTTGATTTAGTGTTGAATCAAATTTCAGAACAATCTGAATCAAATTTCGTCGAAGTTACGGATCTAGAAATTATTGAACTAGAACCTCAACGTCTACTACTATTAGCCACATTGAGAGAAGCAGCATCATTTACATCTAGCACAGAGCGTACTAGAACTTTAGGTATAACAACGGTTGATGAAGGAATAAATTGGCGTAAAACTCTTGATGCTTCTCAGGGATCGGTCAATCTAGACGAATCTTTCTTACTTTCTGATGAAATCAGCGGCAATATTGAGTGTCTTTGGCTGATCACACAGTGGCAAATTGAAGCGACGTTTCCCACATTGTATTGGACAACTGATGCAGGGGAAACTTGGCAAAGTTCTGGAGCAATTCAGGAATTCTTTGTTAGCAAAGGGCACTCTACATTTAATTTTGCAGAGGGCTTACGTTTCCGAAATACTGTAGAAGGAATTGTAATCGCAAGAACACCCAGCACGAATTCTCGTGAGGATATCATCTACTTTCTGCAAACTGATGATAGCGGTAGAACTTGGGAAGAGATTTCAAGTATTCCTTCATGGTATTTTGGCTTGAAAGATACAGTATCCCAGTTCAAATGGAAAGAGCGTAACTTTCAGATTCGCAGTGAAAGAGAACAACTCAGCATTGAAAAGGTAATACATCGCTTTTCAAGCATTTTAAAGTCACGATAGAATTGTGCATCTAGGAGCAAAAGGTTATTCAGAAATCCATTGATCGATCAAATGAGAGAAAACAATACGATACTTCACTCATTTTCAAGCTCATGAGAGTTAGGGGAAACCAGAATGTCATCATCTAATTTTTACTGGTCACAGCATCTGGTTCAGGGTTTTGGAAGAATGTGGTTTCTGATCGTTCCTCAAAGGGCCAGCAGTCCGGGTGGTGGTGAGAGTTTGTTGGGTTCTGTAGTGAATGAAATTCCAGGACAGCTTTTTCAAGGTGGTTTGATTGGTAAAAGTTTTCCAGAACCGATCCATCTCACGACTCCAGGGCTAATTCTGAAAACGATCGACGTTCACCGTAAGGATTTGGGAATTGACGCAACTGAACCAATCGTCCAAGAAACCGATTTTGCAGGCGTAACGATTAGCGTTGACAAAAAAGATGCTTTAAAAATAGGAGTCGGCAGTTTCCCCAGTCTACCTGTTGCCTTTGGCATTGACTATTCCCGGATGGTCAGCATTACGATCGAATTTGGTGGCAATACGCGGCAGAAATATATTCCAACAGCCTACCTCACTCGACTCAAGCAGTTCTATAAGGGAGATGACAGCAAAATTCCGGGTTCTGCTGGAGTCAATATCGATAAAGAGACCATTATTCACCAAATCTTGTTGACAGACCAATATAGCGTTACTTTTGAGTCTCAAGCCGTTTTTGACGCAAAGTTTGAAGTCGCAATCCAGCAGGCCAACATTATCAATGCTGGCAAAATTAATTTTGAGCTAGACAGAACAACGAAAAAACGGGTTACAGCGAAAGTGAACGATGGCAAGGAGTATTTGATCGCCCTTAAAGATATTGATTGGGACGATTTTTAGCGATCTCTCATCCTTAAAGTTTCTAGACAAGGAGGATTTCTAGAATGTTCACCCTACCTATTGCTGCAATGAGCGCAGTTGCGATCGTCGGTTTAATTCATGTTGTAATTGCGATCGCAGAGATATTTCTATGGCTTAAGTTCAGGCTCTATGAAAAGCTGAAACTTGATAAAAGGCTTGGACTTAATGAGTCAGCAGCGATTTTGGCATATCCCATCGTTAAAAATGCAGGACTCTATAATGGTTTTATTGCAGCAGGATTATTTTGGGCTACCTTTGCGACTCCCGATCCTTTTGAGCTACGAGCTTTTTTCCTAATTTGCGTAATCGTTGCAGGAATATTTGGAAGCGTCACATTAAAGGGGCCGGGGGCTGTCCTGCTGCAAACAGTGCCTGGTGTAATTGCATTCACGCTAGCTTGGCTGGCTCACACTTCATGATTGCCTGAGCGATCGATTCACCTGTTTGTCTAGGAAAACGAAAAATGACAATCGAAACACCACAGGATAAGCTTAAATCTCAAATCCCACCATTGATCGAATATTGCGAAAAGCGTAGAGTGTTGAATCAACGACTGGGGCTAAGCATTGGCATTGCAGGAATTCTCCTAGGTCTTGGAGCAACTGTTTCAGGAATTCTGTCTGACAATGCAAAAATTGCGGCGATCTTCGGAGCCTGCTCTGCGACGACTCAGGCGATTTTGTTTGCCTATCCAGTTGATAAGCGGGAAAGAATTCATCGATGTGCTGTCGCAAAATTGCAGAATTTGCTGAGCGATCTAGAGATTCGATCGGATATTGATCCAAAAGAGTTTGAGCTATTGCTGGATGAATTCAAAGAGATTCGGCTAAAGGCTATTTTGGAAGATAGTACGAATACTCAGCCTAAGGAAATTGAACCTCCTCCGATCGCTCAACCAGAAGGATAATCCTCTCCTTTCATCACAATAGGGAGTTTTGGTATACATCAAATGATTCAACGAATACTAATAACAACCATTAGCCTAATTCTGAGTCTTTGCCTGGTTCTGTTTGCTGTTTCAGCTAATGCCCAAACCTTGAATTCAGGCAAGTTCGATCGATCGGCAGATACAGAGAAATTAGCCGAACTGAACAAGCAACTGCGCCAACCTGGACTGCGAGGGCAGCATCCCAAAAGCCATGGAGTGGTTTGGGCCGAATTTACGGTTGAGCCCAATTTACCATCCGATCTAAGCGTTGGAGTTTTCAAGGAGCCTGGTAAAACTTTTCCAGCCTGGATTCGCTTCTCGAATGCTAGAGGGGATGATGATTCAAAGAATGGAGTGCATGGGATGGCGATCAAACTGATGGGAGTCTCAGGGGAAAAAGTGTTAGATGCTGAGAAAGATGCCACAACCCAAGATTTTCTACTAATTGATTATCCAACGTTTTTCTTGCGCAACACTGCTGATTACGCAGCATTCTTTTCAGAATTGGCGAAATCTCCAGATAAACCGCCGCTCAAGTTTTTCTTCCCTTCTGTCAATCCAGCCCATTGGCATACCCATGAATTTATAACGCTTTTGAAAATGCAGCGTCAAAGAATTGTGAGCCCGCTCGAAACGTCCTATTGGAGTGCTTCTGCCTATCAGTTGGGAACAGATGCAATTAAATGGTCAGTTCAACCTTCAGCAGCAAATCAGAGCGATCGGTCAGTTGGAACTACCAAAGATTACTTGCATGAAAGACTGGTAGAACAGTTGCAGACCAAAGAGGCAGTATTTGATTTCCTGGTGCAAAAGCAAACAGATCTCCAGACGATGCCAGTTGATGATCCGACCATTCGCTGGGATGAGAAAAAGTCACCCTTCCAGAAAGTGGCCACAATTCGCATTCCTCGACAAAAGTTTGATGGCCCTGAACAAGTTGAATTTGGCGAAAATTTGTCCTTTAACCCCTGGCATTCCTTGCCTGAGCACCAACCTTTAGGAGATATCAATCAAGTGCGCAAAGCAGTTTATCAATCGGTTTCCGAGAAGCGGCATCAAGAGACGATGAATATCGGTGGAGAGCCTACTGTAGAAACATTCTCACCTCAATTGCTCGATCGATAACAACAGATTGTTAACTTCTACGCCAATAGGTTGGCAATCAAATTGACGGTGAGCTAAGAATATACTGTCAAATGTTTTGAGTTTTATTTAATTAGTTGTTATTAACCAACAGGGAGCTAGTCATGAAGCGATTAGTTGTTTGCAGTGATGGTACTTGGCAAAATCTGTCTACATCCTATCCTACGAACGTTGCAAAGATCACTCAAGCGATCAAAGCGGTGGGAGACGATGGTGTTCAGCAACTGGTGTTCTATGGTGAAGGCTTGGGGACTGGAGATAAGTTCGATCGCATTACCGGAGGCGCGTTTGGTTGGGGCATCGACAAGAACATTCAAGATGCCTATCGGTTTCTCTGCTTAAACTACGAACCGGGCGATCAGATTTATTTATTCGGCTTCAGTCGAGGGGCGTATACCGTTCGCAGCTTAGTGGGGTTCATTCGATCGGTGGGCATGTTGCCGCGTGAAGGGATTCGCTGTATCCCAAAGGCTTATCATGCTTATCAGGAAGCAAAAAAGAACGCTAAGGAAGATGCGAAAAAGGAGACACCGCTTGACAGTAGCCAATCAACAGGCCAGAAGAAATTGAGGAATCGGCAAGAAGTTATTGACTTTCGCGAAGAATTTAAACAGAAATTTCCGGGGCGCTATCATGAGGAAATTGAGATTACGCTGCTGGGATGTTGGGACACGGTAGGTTCACTGGGCATTCCTGACGAGATCCCGTGGATTCCATTGGATGGGTTGTTTAACCAGAAGTATCAGTTTCATGACACAACCTTGAGCAGCAAAATTCAATATGCATTGCATGCGGTAGCAATCGATGAAAATCGCAAAGAATTTCAAAATACAGCAATGCAGCCTGCTGATCCGGTCAATTGGCCTAATCAGGTGAAAGAAGTCTGGTTTCCAGGGGGGCATGGCTGCGTGGGTGGTGGAACAAAAGAAAATAGTCCACTCTCGAATGCAGCGTTGCTGTGGATGATTGAAGAAGTTGAAAAGCTGGGATTGTCGTTCGATCGCAATAAGATTGAGAAGGGAATTTCGACCGATCCAAGCATCTACTTTGGAGATGAACTGCGGCCTCCGTTTTCTAAACATATTCGAGAGATTCCTCCCAACGCAAATCTTCATCCGAGCGTATCACAACGATGGAATGCTTGCTCCTGGTATCGACCGGGTAACCTGCATCTATCTATCAAGTCACCATTGGCTTCAGAAGTTCAACTTGCGGTAGGGGATTCGGCTCGATTTGTCATCTTTGCTGAGAAATCGGAGAATGAAACACTCATTCATCTGGAACAAGGTGGGAGATATCAGATTACAGTCAGTCCATGTCAAATTTGGCAGGATGATCACATTTTTTGTACAGCAGCAGGATGGCGGGTTGAAGAGCTAGAAGATCACGAAGTTTCATTTCCAGGACAGCGAAAACTGCTGAAAATTGCAGAACCTTTGCGGCGGGTTCCAACGGCAAATTGGATGCAGCTAATTGTGACTGTTGCAGGAGCTTCTGATCCAGAACAGCTATTTCCGATCGGTCTTGAGGGAGAATTTGTCGCACCCGCAGGTGGTCGGCTTGTAGCATTCGCGAATGATGTGGAGCATTTCTACTTCAACAATAAAGGATGGGTGTTTGCAAAAATTGCACGTTTGGCTTGACAGCTATTTGACGATCGAGCAGAAACTCGTTTTCAAAAGATTTCTTACCTCAATTGACCCAGGTTCTAAGGAGGGTAGGTTAAATTATGGACCATTGGTTTCTCGAACTGTCTGGGCAGGCAAGATACCCGCCCCATAAGAAATTCTGTTTGAGCTAATTGTTGTTTCTAACTCACCCATCTTGAGTACCGCTCATTTGAGTGAATAGCTGCAAACGCTTTGTCCGTAATTTTCCAGGTTGATACTTTTTCAGCCACTCATCAGTTTCATCTAGAAAAACACTGGCTTCCAAGCCGCCCGTTTTCCCTGTCCTGCTCAGCGTTTCTCGAACGGCTCTGAAGTAGTAGTGATTGAAGAGACGGTTAAACTCAGTGAAATAGATATCGGCAACTCGCTGATTTCCACGAATCAATAACATATTTTCGTCATTGTCATTAGTGGATGCTTCACTAAAATTGGCTGAACCTTGGCTGCTAGCAGCACCACGGTTGAAAAAGATATCATGGCGCTCATTGCTGAATAGTGGCTCAGTTCGGATGCGAATTGGAATAGGCGGTGTACTGCGATCGAGGTTTTTAGGCGTCCCTTTAATCGGATAGAAAAGATATTCATATTCGCGATCGAGCTTGGCTGTGAAGTCGTCCCACACAAAACTCTGAATCGGATGATTCCCGGTGCTGACGAACGTCTCTGGGGTTGGCACAGGAATCACAGAACGAAACACCTTAAACCCTGACATGAAGTAGCGCTCGTTCTCAGCTGGATCGATCCGTTCAACTGCAAATCCCAGCAAGCCAGATCGGACCGTTTCGCTGGCCCGGATGCCAAAGGAGATAGTATTCACGCCACTGACTGCAAAAATCTGGTACGGTCCGGATTCAGACGATTTAAACCGCATTGTTTGCTCCTGCTGTGAGAAGAAGGATAATTCCCTGCCAATCGAGAAGGCTGGGTTGAGCGCTTACCTACTTATAACTTACTGGATCAATTGCTTTTAAATGTACATATTTATAAATATACATTTACCAAAATCGTCTGATTCACTCGCTGGAGATTTTCGATTAAACGATTGAATCCAATCTTCTTTGATTTAACGTTCTATTAAGATTGATTTATACTTGAGCTGACCCAACAACATTATGACTTTACCATGTTGAATTGAACGAAATTCAATCATGACCCTTCAGGGTACTTTTTACACTTTTCTCAAGTGCTCTGCACTTATCTTCCGTTGTCTCACAACTTTTGTGGCAATCAGAGAAAGCAGGTCTAAACTAACCGTAAGCCAGTTAAGACATGGCTCCACGTCTCGTAACGCCTCTGAATGACCAGAGGTTCTATTGTATCCAAAACGATCGACCCTAACGATGCTGCACCACACCAACCTGTGCACATATTTCAGCCACAGGACAGGTCGAACATTTTGGTAAGTTACCTGTGCAAATATGTTTGCCAAATGGAACTAGTAGTTGATTGATTTCGATCCAATATTGCTGCGGCAATTTAGCTTCTAGTGCTGACAATGTTTTCTCAGGTGTCTTCGTATTTACATATCCCCAGCGATTTGTCACCCGATGAACATGCACATCGACACTGATATAAGGCTGACTGCAGGCAATACCCAGGGCTAAATGGGCGCACTTTGGACCCACGCCCTTAAACGCCAACATCGTCTCCAGATCGCAGGGCAATTCGTTGTGATAGTCTCGCACAATTCGATCGGCCATCTCCCAAATTTGCTGGGACTTTGGTTCATGATAGGTACAGGTTTGAATGAGGTGATCGATCTCAGTAGGCGTGAGCTGTACCATTTCAGCCGCAGTTCCAGCCCGACTCAACAGGCTTTCAGCGGCAGGTAAACTCACTTCATCATAGGTCCGAATCGACAAAATACAAGCTACAAGTTGATGAAAAGGCGATCGGTAGCCGCGATCGGCCAACTCAAACATGGCTGCCTTGGGAAACGGACGTACAGCCTGCCGTAACAGTGTCACAGCGCGATCGATATCAAAGGGAATCATCTCACCAACTCAGTTGCTTTATATGGGCTATTCTATGTAGGCCATCCTATTGGTTTTCGTCGAATCTGGACCATTCGGCATCCCAATTTGGGCTGATTCTTGGCTCCATTAGAATCTCTCGTAATAATTCAAGTCAATTTTGAAACGATCCTTTACTGAAATTCAAAAAGAGGATTGACGAGAAGTGAGTTAATGGAAATGGATGAGAGAGAAAGGACACTCCGATGACAGACCTGAATGGCACCATGATGCAATATTTCCACTGGTATCTTCCCCATGATGGAACCCATTGGGATACGGTAAAAGCACGATCGAAAGAACTGGCACAAGCTGGCATTACGGCCCTTTGGCTACCTCCAGCCTATAAAGGAAGCGCGGGTGAATTTGATGTGGGTTATGGGGTTTATGATTGGTTTGATCTGGGCGAATTTGACCAGAAAGGGTCGGTGCGCACGAAGTACGGTACAAAAGCCCAATATTTGAGCGCGATCCAGGCTTTGCAGGCTGTGGGAATTCAAGTTTATGGTGATGCCGTGTTGAACCATAAGGACGGGGGAGATGCCACTGAGAGAGTGCGCGGGTTACCGTTTGCCAAAGAGAACCGAATGCAGCCGATCGCTCCCATGCAGGACATTGAAATCTATTCCCATTTCACATTCCCAAGGCGGCAGGGCAAATACTCCTCTATGGAATGGCACTGGTGGCATTTTGATGCCGTGAATTACGACAACTACAACCCTCAAGATCAGGGTACGGTTTATTTGTTAGAGGGGAAGAGTTTTGACAATTTTGTCAGCTTAGAGAAAGGAAATTATACTTTCTTGCTGGGTTGCGATTTGGATTACGAAAATGAAGAGGTCAAACAGGAGATTATCGACTGGGGGAAATGGTATCTCGACACCACTGGCATTGATGGCTTCCGATTAGATGCGGTAAAGCATATTTCCTCCTGGTTCTTTGTGCATTGGCTCAACAAAATGCAGCAGTATGCTCAACGGCCTTTATTTATTGTGGGTGAATATTGGACTGAGCATATTGATACACTCCATTGGTACATTGACGCGACCGAAGGGCAAATGGCGGTGTTTGATGTGCCACTACACTACAACTTTTATCGAGCGAGCCGATCGAACGGCTATTACGACATGAGCAAAATTCTGGATGGCACCTTGATGCAGCAACAGCCTGCCCTTGCCGTCACATTTGTCGAAAATCATGATTCTCAACCTCTGCAAGTTCTAGAATCCGTGGTTGAAGCTTGGTTTAAGCCCTTGGCCTATGCACTGATCCTGCTGCGTCGAGAAGGTTATCCCTGCATTTTTTATGCAGACTATTATGGGGCGCACTATCGCGATCGGGGTCGGGATGGACAAGAACATGAAATCTGGATGAACTCTCATCGTTGGTTGCTCGACAAGTTCCTTTATGCGCGTCAGCACTATGCCTATGGGGAACAGTATGACTATTTTGATCACCCTAGCGTTGTGGGCTGGACTCGGCTAGGGAACCAAGAACATCCCAAAACGATGGCGGTAATTATGAGTGATGGTTGGGGAGGGAGTAAGTGGATGGAAGTTGGAAAACCCAATGCTGCCTTCTACGATCTCACCGATCACATCTGTGAACCGGTCTATACCAACGAATATGGTTGGGGTGAGTTTTACTGCCGAGGTGGTTCAGTCTCGGTTTGGTTGGAGGAATAACCGTCACTTTTCAGCGTTTCCTGGCAATTCACTCAGGAAAAAATCATTTTGCCCCATGCAGTCTCGGTTACACTACGATCGGAATCCAATCAACGGCCCCTCTTGATTTTTTGTTCGATCGTCGCTGTCTACTCTTTCCGAGACACTTTTGGCCTTGGGCATACTTACTAGATGAAGCGTGACACTTTCAAACAACCATTGCAGCAGCTCAAGCAAGCAGGACTCGATCGGACCTCGCTACAGCTCCGTTTAACGGTGGGCATCACGACGATCGCACTCCTTGGCGTTGGCACAATTGGCACCTGGACTGCCTGGAAAATGCGGAAAATGCTAGTCGTAGATCATATTCAAACGGTGCAGACAGCGGCAGAACAACTCGATACCAAACTGACCCAGCATCCGACAGGGCAATGGCATGCGGTTCTAGACCAATGGATTGCACCAGACAATATGTGGTATGCGGCGAAGCCGATGCAAGGCGACATGATCGTCCGATCGCCCGCTTCTAATCAACTGCCAAGTGACATGATGGCAGCACCTTGGTCAGAGGCTTCAAAAACGCCGCGTGTAGAAACAATCCAGAATCGCCACCTGATTTTGGCTCGTCAGCCTCTCCATAAAACGGGACAGTCAATTGGCGAACTCTATCTCGCGCAAGATATTACCCATGATTACAATGTTCTTTCCACCCTGATTAACACCCTTCGGTTTGCGACGGCATTGGCACTGGCCACGATTGCGACACTGATCGCCATGTATATTCGAGGTTCGCTGCGGCCATTACGACGCATTAACCAGCTCGCATCAAAAACGGGCAAACCGGAATTTACCCTGTCCGATCCTGCATTGTCGAATCAGGTGATCCCCAGCGAAATGCAAGGTTTGGTGCAAGCTATGAGTTCCCTTTCCCATCGCCTTTCTGAAACGGGAGAAAAACAGCGCGAATTCACCAACGGTTTGTCCCATGAGTTACGCACTTCTCTTTGTTTGATTCAAGGCTATCTTGGCAGTACGTTGCGTCGAGGCGATAACTTGACCCCAGCCCAACGAGAAGCTCTGGAAATTGCGGCATCGGAAACCGATCGCACCGTGCATCTGCTCCAGGATCTATTGGATTTGGGCCGAATTAACAGCGGCAAAATGCAGTTTTTCTTGCAGCCCGTTGCGTTGAATGATGTGGTGATGCCGACGATTGAGCTGGTCAATCCTCATCACGATCGAAAAATTCAAGTTGAATCGGATCAGGCAATTGTGGTGGCCCAGGCTGATGTCACCCAGCTGCAAAGGGTTCTGATGCATCTATTGAAAAATGCGATCCACTTTTCTCCAGCCGATCGACCCATTCAGATCAAGCTACAGCAGACCGATCGGCAGGCGATCATGCAGGTGTGCGATCAGGGCACCGGCATTGCGGAAACCGATCAATCCTATGTTTTTGATCCGTTTTATCGCGTCGAAACCTCGCGCTGTCGCGCCACTGGGGGCATGGGGTTGGGCTTAGCGATCGTCAAATCTTTAGTCGAAGGTATGGGAGGTGAGGTCTCACTGAAATCCACTCTAGGGGAAGGTAGCGTATTTACAGTCAGGTTGCCTGCTGGAGCGGTAGCCCTCAAAACTTAAAATCATGCCGCTGCTTCCTTTATGCCTGAACTTCTATTTTCTGCATTCTTGCCTGAATGAATTTATCCAATCAATTTTACAGTTCCAGAGAAATCGCTATGACAGCCAAAATTTTATTAGTTGAAGATGAAGAAAGATTAGCTCGGTTTATCGAATTAGAACTGAGTAGCGAAGGCTATAACATCAACGTGGCGCATGATGGTTTTACAGGGTTGACCATGGCCCGCGAATCGCCCCCTGATTTGCTGATTCTAGATTGGATGATGCCCGGTATGACTGGGCTAGAGGTTTGCCGGCGGCTGCGGGCAACAGGAAGCAAAGTGCCTGTGATTCTCCTGACTGCCAAGGATGAAGTGAGCGATCGGGTCGCCGGATTGGATGCGGGAGCAGATGACTATGTCGTGAAGCCCTTCAGCATTGAAGAACTGCTGGCCCGAATTCGAGCTCACCTGCGCCGCAACCAGGAAGAGAACCCCGATTTGCTGCAATTTGAGGACCTGACGTTGAATCGCCGCACTCGCGAGGTTTTCCGGAATGGGCGATCGATCGAACTTACCGCCAAGGAATTTGAACTCCTCGACTATCTGATCAGCCATCCGCGTCAGGTAATTACCCGTGACCAGATTCTCGAAAAAGTCTGGGGCTATGACTTTATGGGCGACTCCAACATTATCGAAGTCTATGTCCGCTATCTGCGTTTGAAGCTGGAAGAAAAAGGCGAAAAACGCCTGATTCAAACTGTGCGGGGCGTTGGCTATGTATTGCGAGATTAGTGGGCAAGAGGGGCAACAGAAATGATCGTTGAGACAATTAAGGCCTCAGAAAAAAGCCTTAAAAAATTGGAGCCATAGCGACCTGCCACACCTTATAGCCCCTGTCATTCAAATGCAGCCCATCTGTTGTGAGCTGGGGTTGAAGTTTGCCTTCGTCATCGGCAAAGGCGGGCTGGAGATTGACAAAATTAACGCCTTCCTGACGCGATAAATAGGAAATGTTGTAGTTGAGCCACCGAATTCGACTCACTGGAATATCCTCCAAGCGGGTTGGCAAAATTGAGGCAATGTAAATTTGCGCGTAGGGATGGGCTGCCTTCAGCCGTCGAATAATTTGTTGGAGATTATCGAGAATTTCTAGATTGAACTTGCCTTGCCGCAAATCATTGATACCCACCATGATGTAAATCGAGTCCGGATTGGTTTGATCCAAAATGGACAATCGCTTCAACACGCCAGCTGTGGTATCCCCCGAAATGCCCTGATTCAGCCAGAATCGATCGCCCGACAACCGCTCGGTCGGGAACCATTGGGCTAAAGAATCTCCTAACAGCACGCTCATGCGTTGTGAACCTTGCCCTTGACTGATGGCTTTTGCTTCACGATCGAGTAAATTGAGCCAATCTTCATAGGTGGGCTGATAGGTGGTTTGTCGCCAGAGCGTCTCAAAACTGTCGGCTGGTAACCTTGTATACAGGTGACCTGTTCTCAGCGCGGCAACTCGTTGAGCATAAAGCTGTCGGCTTGACATTGGTTTATTGATGTGGCCTGTCGAAACTTGCTTTGCCCAATGGCTGAACTCAGGACGATGCATTGCAACGGCAGGAACGACTTTAGCAGTAGGAGCTGGTTCACAAAGGCGATTGATAACAGACTGCTGAACTACATTTTGGCCTGGGGAGGGTTCGGCTAGTTTCCAGCCCGGTACTTTTCCCTGGACGAGAAGGCTGGCAGTGAGAACACACAGATCGCTCATATCTAGATACTGCTTTTATCGATCGATATGAGTATACTCACAGGACTAGTGAGGCCTATCAGGAAACTTAACAGTAAATTCACGGATGACCGAAGGGTGGATTCAGGGTAAAGAATCACTCTTAACCAATGCTGGAGAGAGTAAAACGCCCAGCAGCAACAATCCCTGGATCTGCCAGGGCGCAATTACGATCGCTACCGTTAGACTAATCAGGGTAACCACAACGCAGCCGACCGCAATTTCCATGGATGTCCGCTGGAAGTGTTCATACAGCAGAGCAGAGGTCACCGTCACAATTACCGCAGTAATAAATCCCATTTCCGGTTTCCTACCCTCCTGCTACACTCACTTTCAGTTGAATGACCGATGAGTTGCTGTATCAGCCCCCGAATCGCTGGAATTCTAAGCTCTACTTTGTTCTACAGCATAAGACTGCGCCATTTCTCTGATCGCTGAAATGACACTGCGAAAATGACGAGAAGATCGATCGGGCTAGCTCGACGTTCTGTTCATTAAACTTTTTAGATTAGAAAGTCTTATACGATTCTCAGGAAATTCCAATGATTCTGGTCATTGTGTTGTACATTACCACAGGTCATGAAGTTTAATAAACCTCAGAAATCTTAAATTTCTAACTGAAAGGGAACGGATCTCTGTCCCACTGCTCAGACCAAACCACCCATAATTAGACTCACAATTGGAAATGGCACTATTACATTGGTCTGGGGCATGCTTCCTCATCCTTTGTTTTGTAAGATTTTTACGGTGCAGGCTTTGTCCGGTTTTGTAGAAGAGAAAAACCATGCTCACCTATCTATTGGCAATTGCAGTAAGTTTAGGCAGCTTTGGCCTCTACATGACAGCCTTTTTCTTTCCAGAACTTCATCGCAAATATGATCTGGTTTGGAGCGGCGTCGGTTTGTTCTATGGTCTCGTGCTCTGGGTTTGTGCTGGGCGGATTACAGGAGGACTGCTCCTGGGGCAAATTGCAAGTGTGGCGTTACTGGGCTGGTTGGGCTGGCAAACCTTGCAACTGCGGCTGGCGGTCACCCCCATTGAGCAGAGAACTCAGATGCCTCCGTCCGCGAACTCCCCTTCAGAAGTCGTGCAGGTGACAGTAGAGCAAATTCGGTCTAACTTTCAGCAAAGTGCACATCGATCGCCGTTAGCAGCCCGACTCAATCAAGCGATCGATCGTTTCGAAGAACAATGGATTAGCGTCACCAGTTGGATTAAAGCACTTCAGTCTACCCTGTCTGATCCGACCGAACCGACTGTAATCGAACCGACTGTAACTCAACCAACTGTGACTAAACCGACTGCGGCTCCTGCTTCAGTACCTTCCCGTGCAGCAAGTGCGCCTGTGACCGATCGGCTGGAAACATTGGAAACAATTGATGTTGCTGAGCTAGCTGACAGACTGGAACAACAAACTCTGGAATCGCAAGATCGATCGCCTCAAGCTGAGGAACCCTCAAATGGGCAGACAGGGACCGACAGTTCTGATGCTTCTAGAACGACTGACCCGTTGAGAAATCGACCGCGCAGGGTTTAGCAAGGTACTATTCCCCTAGATATTTCTAAATTGCGATATTCCTAAATTGCGATCGAGCTAAAGTCCCTGGCCGTTGGTACATCGTTCACACCCCTTAAACGAGCCAGGGTTTGGCCATCCTGTTGAATCAGCAAATCATCTTGGCGCTGCAAAAACCGGAGCTGCTGAAAGCGCAGCTGACCATCGAGGGCAAGGCGATCGATGCCGCTTACAAAATCCTGAATGATCGCTCTGCCGTTTCGTTCAAGCACAAAGGTATCTTGCCCTTGCCCCCCAATCAGCAGATTTCGACCTTGCCCTCCTGCCAACAGATCGTCGCCCTTGCTGCCATCTAAGTGATCATGCCCTGAGTTGCCCAGCAAAGTATCGCTGCCGACATCGCCCACCAGCCGATCGTTGCCTGCTTCACCTAGAAGATAGTCATTGCCTGCATTGCCTTCCAGCCGATCCTGCCCATTGCCACCCAACAGTGCGTCAAAGCCTCTGGCCCCACTGATCCGATCGTCCCCTCCCAATCCGTAAATATTATTTGCACTTCTCCTACCCTGCAATCGATTATTGGCTGCTGTACCAGTCAGACTCCATTCCGCAGAGGCTAAAACGGCTGCATCTGCCTGCACCAACCCTGACCCACTGCGAAAGTTGCCGGGTGGATCAAGGGCGATCGCAGTCTGCTGCAAAGCTTGAGTTAACTGAGCAGGAGATTGGCGTTTGGCTCCTCCCTGGCGTTGCAACATTAAAGCCGCCACAGCTGCCACATGGGGTGCTGCCGCCGATGTTCCCGAAAAAGGACGAAATGGCTCAACGGTCGTGGCAACGGAATTGGGCGCAACCACCTCCGGCTTTTGACGAATTTCAGGGGTTAAGAGACGATTCCCCTGGCTATCAAACAAAATTGGGGTGCCGCCGCGACTGGAAAACACCGACAAACGGGGGGGATTGATCCCATATAAAGGTGTTCTCTGGACGGGCACAGCTCCTACGGCGATCGCGCCCCTCGCGTTAGGTTGGCCATAGATGGTGGAGCGTTCGGGCTGATCAGCCTGGTTGACATATTCATAGAACACGTTCGTATCTGCACTATTGGCTGTGCTGATCCATTTCACATGATCAATGGAATTGTCGGGCGTAACCTTTCTAGCAATGACTAAATAAGCTGTTTTAACGCTATGCACATCGTAATCCAACAACTCTAAAGGTTGCTCAACGCCGCCTGAAAATAAGGTTGTAGAAGGGGATAGGAGATTAGCCTCCGTTTCATCAGGGAGTTGTGGACTGGAAACTAAAAACAGCTCAAAATCACTCGTAATCTTGCCAACGGGCTGGTCCCAACTCAGCAGGGGTGCGATTGCAGAATTACTGGAAAGAGAGACATCCTGAAATAAATCAACCCGATCGCTTGGGTCAAAATCATGGGCTTCGTAGGTGTTGTCCCGAAAGGTGAATGTGGTGTTGGGTCGAAAAACACTCTCATAGGAACGATCGCCATCATTGCCAATTGCTGAAATATAAGTAATGCCTCGATCGACAATTTGGCCAACGGTTTGGGCCGCGACTCCATCTTGAAAAAATGTGGCTGAGAAACCAACATCGTCTACGATAATGTCTGCTCCGGCTCTAGCGAGTGCTTTCACCGCTTTAGAGAAGCTTTGTTCTGTGGTAAAGCCGTTAGCATTGGCAGCCGTATGAAATAGCAGTTCAGCGCCAGGGGCAATGTCGGTAATGATTTGCGCCATGGCTCGACCTTCGTCAGAACCATCCTTCAAATCCTGTAAAATGCGCACGGGCTGCTGATATCCCAGTGGGTTGTTGCGTCCAGGTAGGTCTCCGCTGAGTACGTCATCTTCAGCTTTCCCCAGGGCATTGAAGCTATCTGAAATCACGCCAATTTTGATGCCCCGTCCGTCAAGGTGAAAATTGCGTCGCGCTACCTGAGCTCGCATTGCGCGATCGCCCTGACTTGTCACTTTTCCGACCATGCCGATACCATACGAGAAGAATAGACAGCGCTGAGGCTCTGAATCTTAGACCCAGGTTGATAGGGGAGGCGAAACTCGCTTTGCTATAAACCGATCAACATTCTGCACCATTGCAACCCTAGAGGTGAAGCAAGCGGTGTTCACGAGAAGCAACTCAGGACTAGCCTATCAAGCCCGATCGGTTGATGCCCACCTCTGATGCCCGCCTCAAAACTGACCGCTTTATGCTTAAACGAGTGTGCCCGGTTTAATTCAAAAAATCAGCAACTAATAGTTATGGCAATTAGTTACGCCAACTAGTCACAGTAATTGATTGGTGGCAATTGCTGGAGAAATCGATCGGGGAGAAATGGATCTGAGCCGCTTTTCAGCACGCTGCAAGCTCTTGTATGACAAGAAGGGAACTTCAAATATTCTGTTTACCAGAGAAATAACTAGTAAGATTGCAGCTATGCAGTCCAGCCAAATCAGTNGTCGCTTTGAATTGAGGTAGCAACATTACATGACTAATTTCTGTAATGCATACATGCAGATTTAAATTCTATATTTTATATTTTATCCGATGATTTTCTATACTGAACGATTATATTAGCGATAGTTAAAATAAATCTGATGCCCTTTTTTCAGAATAGATTGCCATAGACTAGGGCGACTCACAGCAGCTCTCAATCAAGGACTTTGCTCGATCGATACTCATCTAAAATTCAAACAAAGCAAAACTTCGAGCTGCTGGAGTACTGCTAGGGCGACGTAGACAGGAACAGGAGTGACAATTTGCCAGGAAACCCAGCCTTCTTACACAAAGTACATCCAATCTTGACTAAGCCTGTGGAACCACTTCAGTTAAAGTGCGATGAAGAGACTAAGCAGCAAACTAGTGCTAGAAGTTTGCACTGCTACTACGTCATCTGAAACCCAAACGCTGTGTCAAGGAATCTGGATCCTAAAACAAAATCCAACAAAACACCATTCAACGACACAGGGAACATTCTGGAATTCAGAATACAATGATTTGTGCAAAGGAACTTGTCAAATTAGTAACACTTAAACATTTGTAAGATTCTTGGCCGATCGGAAGTCAAGAAATTGCTGTCTGCCCGATCAAAGCGGTTAGGCAAGCAAGTTTATGCTGCGGCTCTGCTGAAGTTAGCGTGTTCAGGTTGAAGCTTCGACGAGTTGTGACCGATAATGGTTCGATAAGATTCTTAAATGTCCCTTCTTTCCTCAATCATCCCGTGACTCGAACAGAACCCGGAAGCTACAAAGAGACGGTTAAATTGCCTCAAACCAAGTTTGATATGCGGGCCAATGCAGTCAAACGCGAACCTGAGCTGCAAAAGTTTTGGGCCGACCATAAGATTTACGAGAACCTGTCTGAGAGCAATCCGGGAGAGCCGTTCATTCTGCATGATGGTCCACCCTATGCCAATGGCGCAATCCACATGGGCCACACCTTGAACAAGGTGCTGAAAGACATCATCAACAAATATCAAATGCTGCAAGGTCGCAAGGTGCGCTATGTGCCGGGTTGGGACTGTCATGGTTTGCCGATTGAACTCAAAGTGCTGCAAGAAATGAAGCCAGCGGAGCGGCAGTCTTTAACGCCCCTGGAATTGCGACATCGCGCCAGAGACTGGGCCTATGGTCAAATGCAGCAGCAGTCCGAGTGTTTTCAGCGGCTCGGCATTTGGGGCGACTGGGAGCATCCCTACCTGACGATGCAGCCAGAATATGAAGCAGCCCAAATTCACGTCTTCGGTCAGATGGTCCTGAAGGGTTACATCTATCGCGGATTGAAGCCGGTCTATTGGAGTCCCAGTTCGCGCACCGCTCTGGCGGAGGCCGAGTTGGAATATCCCGACAAGCACACCTCACGCAGCGTCTATGCGGCCTTCCCAATGGTAAGTTTGGCTGAATCAGCCGCAGTATTCCAGCCTTACTTGCAGGATCTGGGCGTTGCCATCTGGACTACCACCCCCTGGACTCTGCCTGCTAACCTGGCCGTTGCGGTTAACCCCGATCTAACCTATGCCGTGGCAGAAGCGAAAGGGGAAAATCCGTCGCGCTTCCGCTATCTGATCGTGGCGAAAGAGCTGGTTGAAAAACTCTCTGAAACGCTGGGGCTCGATTTAGTGGTACAGGCTGAACTGCCCGGTAAAGCGCTGGAACATTCGGCTTATCAGCATCCGTTGTTCGATCGCACCAGCGAAATTTTGATCGGCGGCGATTATGTCACGACTGAATCCGGGACAGGTCTGGTGCACACCGCTCCGGGTCACGGTTTAGAAGACTTTGGTGTGGGCCAGCGCTACGGCTTGCCTGTCCTGTCGCCTGTGGATGACGATGGCAAATTCACGGCGGAAGCCGGACCTTTTGCGGGTCTGCAAACTGTGGATGAGGTGATCAGTGAAAAGGGCAAGGTGAAATTTAAGCTGAGTTCGGGCAATGCAGCAGTCATTGAGGCATTGCAGGCAGCCAAGTCGCTGCTGAAGCAAGAAGCCTACGATCACCGCTATCCTTACGACTGGCGCACCAAGCAACCCGTGATGTTCCGGGCCACCGAACAGTGGTTTGCCTCAGTGGATGGCTTCCGCGATGCGGCCTTGAAGGCGATTTCGGAAGTGAAATGGATCCCGGCTCAGGGCGAAAACCGGATTACGGCGATGGTGTCTGAGCGATCGGACTGGTGTATCTCGCGGCAGCGGAGCTGGGGTGTGCCCATTCCGGTGTTCTATGACGAGGAAACGAATGAGCCACTGCTGAATCAAGACACGCTCAGCCATATCGAAAAGCTGTTTGCCGAAAAAGGATCGGATGCCTGGTGGGAATTGCCGATCGAAGACTTGTTGCCAGAGCCCTACCGCAGCAATGGCCGCAACTATCGCAAAGGCACCGACACGATGGATGTCTGGTTTGACTCTGGCTCTTCCTGGGCGGCAGTGGCCGATCGACGTCCTGAATTGCGCTATCCGGTAGACCTGTATCTGGAAGGATCGGATCAGCACCGGGGTTGGTTCCAGTCGAGCTTGCTGACGAGTGTGGCTGTGAACAGTCATGCGCCGTACAAAGCGGTATTGACCCACGGCTTCACGCTGGATGAGGACGGCAACAAGATGAGTAAGTCGCTGGGCAACGTCATCGATCCGATGGTAATCGTGGCAGGCGGCAATATTAAACTCAAGGGCAAATCGGAAAATGTGCCGGGATATGGGGCCGATGTGCTGCGCCTCTGGGTGTCTTCAGTGGATTACTCGAAGGATGTGCCGCTGGGCCTGAATATCCTGAAGCAGTTGAACGATGTGCGCGGCAAGATTCGCAACACGGCTCGCTTTTTGCTGGGCAACCTGCATGATTTTGATCCGGCTCAGAATGCCGTCGCTTATGATCAGCTGCCTGAACTCGATCGCTATATGCTGCATCGGATGACGGAAGTGTTTGCGGAAGCGACGGATGCCTTTGAAACCTATCAGTTCTTCCGTTTCTTCCAGACCATCCAAAATTTCTGTGTGGTCGATCTGTCCAATTTCTATTTGGATATTGCCAAAGATCGGCTGTATATCAGCGCCACGGACTCTTTGCGTCGTCGCAGTTGCCAAACGGTGTTGGCGATCGCTCTGGAAAACCTAGCCCGATCGATCGCACCTGTGCTTTCCCACTTGGCCGAAGATATCTGGCAGTATTTGCCCTACAAAATGCCCTATCAATCGGTGTTTGAAGCAGGCTGGGTGAAACTGGAAGACCAATGGCAGCAGCCCGAACTGGCTCAGCAGTGGGAGCAATTGCGGCAAATTCGAGATGAGGTGAACCGGGTGTTGGAAAAGGCCCGGACGGCGAAAGATATTGGTTCTTCGCTGGAGGCCAAGCTGCTGCTTTACGTCACAGATGCGGAGTTGAAGCAAAAACTGGAAGTCATGAATCCAGATGATAGTCTCAGCGGCAATGGCGTGGATGAGCTACGCTATCTCTTCCTGACTTCGCAAGTGGAAGTGCTGGAAGTGCCCGATCGCCTAGCGGACCTGAAGCACCAATCTCAATCCGATGCGCTGGGCATTGGCGTGGTGGATGCAGAAGGCGAGAAATGCGATCGCTGCTGGAATTACTCAACCCATGTGGGTGAAGCGGCAGAACATCCGCTGATTTGTGAACGCTGTGTGGAAGCGTTGGCAGGTCAGTTTTAAGATCGATCGCACGATTTATTTTAGATCCTCGGACTTTTTGAAATTCCGGGGATCTTCGTTTTTGAGGTCTTGGTAAGATCGATCGCACCCCTGTATTTTTCAGAAGGATCCGAGCAATTCAATGGCTTATCTGACTCATCCGGCTGACATTCGATCAACGATCGCCCAGTTAACCAACCATTCGATTCTTTGGGTCGATACGGAAACGGCGGATTGGTGGACTTCAAATCCAAAGCTTTCGCTGATTCAGGTGTTGGCTCACCCAGACGATCGTAGTGGCGATTATGCCTATGTGCTGGATGTGTTAGATCAGCCGACGTTGGCGGAGTGTTTCATTGAGCAGATCATGAAACATGATGGCATCGAAAAAGTGTTTCATAACGCCAGCTATGATTTACGGTTTTTAGGTAACGTTCACGCGCAGAATGTTACCTGTACGCTCAAAATAGCCCGCAAAATTTCTTTAGCAAAGCTCGGCACGCCCGATCGCAAACTCAAGACTTTAGCGAAGGTGCTGTGTCAGTTTGCCGATGTTGATTCAGAGCAGCAAAGCAGCAATTGGGGCAGGCGTCCGCTCAGTTCAGAGCAGTTACTTTATGCACACATGGATACGGTTTATGTGGCACAAGTGCATCAACATCTGCTGAAGCTTTCAAATTCAACGTTGGTTGATTCGGTGAGGCGATCGAGAATAAATTAACTTTAATATATAATTTTTGATTAGTCTTACTTTGTCCTCTAAGACCACCATATATACACAAATTTTTCAGCCCCCTAAATCCCCCAATAATGGGGGACTTCCGAACCAATGTCTCAAATTTTGGAACAGTGCATAATTCAATAGATCATCACTCAAAACTTCTAAAATATGACACTTACGAACTTTTCAAAGTCCCCCAGCATTGGGGGATTTAGGGGGCTAGAGGGATCTCAATCGTTAGCATTGCTTTTTACGCTTTATCTTGAAAGTTTTGCTTGCAAGAACTTCAAAAATCAACTGCTTTAAAAAAGATTTTGAGATCCATCAACAAAACTACTTTTCAAAACATGAGATTTTAAGACAGCGTTGATATGAACTCTCATGTAAACGAGAACTGTGGTTCAGATGTATTCTACTTCCCTGGTTGATTTATCGGATCGTGAACAAATATGGGTAAAACACAAATCGAATAGTGATTGTATTGCCCAACTGTACGCAGAGAGTGAATATCGCAAATATAGTCACAGAATAACAAGCTGTAGTAACTCGTTGGAGTTTGAACTCGTTTCGGGAAATTTCAAATTATCGGATGCAAGATTCTGTCGAGTGCGGCATTGCCCGATCTGCCAATGGAGACGATCGCTCAAATGGAAAGCGAGAGCCTATGCTGCAATTCCCAGAGTAGTACAAGATTTCCCCAAGCATCGCTGGATATTTTTGACCCTAACCATCAGGAATTGCCCGATCGAAGATTTGAGAACCACGCTAACTGAGATGCATCAGGCGTTTAAACGATTGGTCAGGAATAAGGCTTGGTGCGCTCAAGGTTGGATTAAATCGACTGAAATTACAAGGGGACAGGATGAACTGGCGCATCCCCATTTCCATATCTTACTGATGGTGCCACCTTCTTATTTTTCGGGTGCCAAGTATCTATCTCATCAGAAATGGAAGGCACTCTGGCAACAATCGCTGCAAATTGACTATGAGCCGATCGTTGATGTGAGAGCGGTAAAGGCCACGGAAGATCCGATCGTCCTGATTCCCGAAATTCTCAAGTATCAGACCAAGGCCAACGATTTAATCACCAATCAAGACTGGTTGCTGGATCTGACGGACCAGTTGCATCGATCGCGCCAAGTTTCGATCGGTGGTCTTTTAAGGGATTACATGAGAGACACCAGACAGCCTCCCACCACCGAAGAAAATTCTGCTGATGAAGAAAAACCGACTTTTAGATTTGGGTGGGATCGGACGCGGCAAAAATACATTCTTGATAACTCAGTATTAGCAGAACAGCGAGCAGAAGCCCAAACCATACACCATACAGGCCTTGCAGGATCTTCATTAGATCAATCGCAATCTTCATCATGTTGACGATCTCCTTCACTACCTTATCTTTCTTAACCTCACCTCCTAACACTCGAAACCGGAGAAACAAAAAGATGCACGTAAACGGCGGGCTAATCGAATAAATACGCTAATGCCCTGAAAACCTCTCCTAGTCTGCCGAAGCAGACTTTTTCTGTTAGCCCGCGATTGATCTGTGGGCGGGAGAAGAACGTAGTAAATCGCTCAATGCCACAAAATTTCAGAAAGGCTCAAAAACGATCGAGCCTCTCTCTAGTAACGTTGCTTCCAGGCTTGTTGCTGATTAACCCATCGCCTTACCACACAGGATCTAAGGTTTCCCCTCATCTGAAATTCGCTTTAGACTGGAGTAAACCAGGTTTGGATAGTTGTCATGAAAGCCTACGAGCTAATTGCCAAGATTAATCGTGACGGTGAGCTAGAGATCCCGAAACTGCACCTAAAGCACTTACAGGAAAATACACCTGTGCGAATTATCGTGCTGGTTCATGAAGCGGACAGTGAAGAAGATGAAGAAACGGGCTTTTCAGCCGATCGCTTCCAAACCTCCTGGGAACAAGCGATAAATGGTGAAACGCTTTCTCTCGATCAACTTTGGGAGGGAGTTGACGTTGACTGATCAGCCTATTATCGAAATTAAACTGACTTCTGAATTTCAACGAAAAGTCCGGAACTTAGCCAAGAAGTATCGTAAGGTTCGATTGGATCTTCAACCCATCCTGGAGCAGCTTCAAGCAGGTCATTTATTAGGTGATCGAATTTCTGGGATTGATGCTGAGGTTTGGAAGCTGCGCATTAAAAATAGCGATATCCAAAAAGGGAAGAGTGGAGGATATCGGCTAATCTACTGGTTTTCATCATCCACCAGCATTGTGTTAATCGATATGTACTCTAAGTCTGAACAAGAAGATATTGAAGTTGCAGACATCATGCGGATTATTTCAAGCTTCAAAGACCGTGCTTAGACCATTCGATCGCCCCCAAACCCAATTTGAAGACGATCGCAAGTAGCCCAACTACCCCTTAAAATATCGCGTCAAAATCCGAATCACTTCTCCAGGAATTGGAGAAGAGCGATCGAAAATGATAATGCTTGTGTTTGATCCCCCTCTTTATCTTGCTTAAAAAGGGGGATTTGAAGATGCTGAATCTATCGCTATTCGTTCATCGGACTAACACCGACATGTACTTGCCTTCAAACGGAGCTGGAATGATCGGAGTGAATTTTACCCGATCGGTCGCAATTCGCTTCACGTAAAATTCGTTGATCGTATGCAGAACCTGTTCGCGGGTGCCAAGAATCCAGATCTGGGATTTATCAGTAGACGACTTGTCACCACCAAAGGGGGGCAGCAGTTCGTTGAACTCTGTAGACATGATCGATTGCCTCGCTAATGGTTTTGGCTGAGAAGAAAAGCTTAAGGCGTGGCTTCCTAAACCACTTTTTCAGCATTAGCGAGGCGTTGATCGATTATCATGATCAACAACCTGTGCCCTCTGCCGCAGTCAGGGGGAATAGGCGAGCTGGTCGTGGGTGCTGGTACCACTCATGATCAGCGCCAAACCTTAAGCCGATCTACTGGTCTTCTTTCAATTGAGAAACCAGCATCATTTAGCATAGAGGAAAGATCGATCGTACACAAGCGTAATTAGGCGTTTGTCAACAAATTTTGATCTTGAAGCAAGAGAAGTGGGGATGATGCATTTTTTGCCATATTGCCCACAATCAACCTCCCCATCCGATCGATCAATCAAACACTTTACGGTATCCCAAATAACCAATTCCGAGTAAGACTGCCAGAATCATCAGGAATGAATTGAATGGCATGTACGAGAAGAAGACAATATATATTCTAGAAGCCATCCAGGAGAAAACCAGATAAATTCCTCCCATCATCATCAAGCCTTGTAGCGTACGGAAGGCCGGGATCATTGCTAAGGGAAGCCGCAATCGGGAAAGCCAAACTGAGGTAATTAGATGGTAAGGCGGCAATAGCAATAAAAAGACATCGGCCTGCTGTACGAGTTGATTCCAACCCCCTGTATTCGTCACATAGGCCAGATACCCGGTTAAGGTCAACATACTCAAAACCGAAAGCCACAGGTTTACACTTAGGACGATCGGTTCTTCGCGTTGTGTTGGGATGCAATAACAAATCAAATAGGCAACCCAGGGAGTTGTCAGCAGTAAGAGGATGATCGGAAAACGATACTCCGTGAATAAAGTTTCTAGTGTCATTCGGGGATCCCAGCGGGAAAAATAGAAAATTCGCAGTCCTCTAAGGGAAGACTGGCGACTCAATCATAGCTTCCCTTGCCAGAGAAGCCTCTTAAAGCATTACTCCAAGGGCGTGGACACAAATTCCGGCAGTTGCTCAGCCTGGGCTGAAAATTGGCTCAGTTTGGGGTACTGGCTGGCATCAATGACATCAGGAATGATGAATTGTGTAAATCGCCATGCGACACAGATTGTAATATCAGGCTGCATTGGTCGATCGCCCATCAACCAAGGGGATGGCTGAACGCTGGCTTGCTCTAATAGGTCATAGGCGGAGATCAGTTGCCCGGTAACGCGATCGAGCCAGGGTTGGTGCTGTTTTTCAGCAGGACGTAAAGTGCGTTCGTAAACAATCTGAACTGTTTTTTCACAGGCCATTAATGCAATGCCAATCAACCGTAAAGCCTGTTGGCGATCAGTTCCGCCGATGGGCATCAAGCTGTACCTGGATGGATCGATCGCTTCAATATAGTCCAGAATCAGCGTGGAATCCATCAAAACGGTGCCATCCTTACAGATCAGCGTGGGTGCTTTGACTAAAGGATTGATTTGACTGAACTCTTCAAAGTTGCGAAAAACAGAGAGGGGGCGATGCTCAAAAGGAATGTCTAACAGTTTTAGCGAAATTGCTACTCGTCTCACATAGGGCGAATCCAACATTCCGATTAACTGCATCATAGTGTTTCTCGATGAAATTTGACTGCGTTGCCTACCAGAAAATATACCTGAAAACAAAAATCTGGCAATACATTGGTTGCTTCTGGTTTCTTACTGACTCTCATCTCAAGGCGAAACGTTGTCCTCCCTGTTTTTGTTTTGCTGAGTTCCCAAACAAAAAACTCCTGAGAGAGTCTCCCAGAAGTTCATTGGTCTATGTCAGTTGTATGCAATCAAAGAGAGAAGAAGGGTTATAAAACACCCAAGTCAGAACATCATGAGATACTAAACGCCAACAGGGGTTTTGATCTGCGTGTTGACGTTAGAGCCATCGCTGTTGATCGATTCACCTTCGATAAAGGAACGCAGCATCCAGGCCATTTCTTCATGCTGTTCCATCAGACCCGTCAGGAAGTCTGCTGTTCCTTCGTCGTGGAAGTTGTCGCTACACTGATCGATATGTTCCCGCAGATTGCGAATGACTTGCTCGTGATTATCTACCAGATTAGCAACCATTTGTGTTGCAACGGGAACGTTGCCTGTATCTTCTTTAATGGAAGCCAGTCTCAGAAAACCTTCGGCTGTGCCAACTGGATAACCGCCCAATGTCCGCACTCGTTCTGCAAGGCTATCGATATTTTCCGTCAATACTTGATAGTGTTCTTCCCACAGTTCATGCAACGATCGGAACTGAGGACCAACCACATCCCAGTGGTATTTCTTGGTTTTAATCAGCAACAAGTAGGCATCAGCCAAATCGCGGTTTAGGAGTTCAGTCACGCCCTGACGTTGTTCTTCCGATAGTCCAATATTTAGCTTACGCATTACTCTTGTATCTCCGTTTTTTTGACCTTTGCTGTTTCTATTCAACCGAAGCCAGGGAAAGAGCACATCGATCGCAAGAGAGAATCTTGATGCTACTGTTGTCCACCTTCTCTACATTCCGATAGAGTTGGCGATTGCCTCGTGCAGCCCGACTCTCATCTACACCAAGATGTTGGTTGTTGGGCATGTTTGTATTGCTGGTAGCCAAGTCTCCTGTAATAAAGCGATCGCCCGTTCTTTTTGTCTGGCTTCTACTTCAATCCAGGGAATCTGGCGATAGGCACTCGGCATTTGCTCAATCACATCACTGTGGCGAGGATCGTGCAAAAATTCACGACCGTTGGAAATATGCACAAGCTGCCATTCGGGGACGGGCCAGGTTCGGCGAGCGGCGGCCAATAGCGTCTCAATACTGGAATCTTCATAGCTCACCAGTCGATCGTGCACTAAGTGATGATGAGCATCGAACACCATGGGAATTCCGGCAGCCTCACAAATTTCCAGAATCTCGATCGCGCCATAGGTGTATTCATCATTTTCCAGGGTAAGCCGCAGTCGTATCGGGTCAGGCAAAGATTGAATCACTCGAACCAATCGCTCAGTTCGACCGCCCTTGCCTCCGTGAATGTTCATCAATGCCCAGGCTGATCGGGGTTGTCCCATCAGGTCAAACAAACGGGCATGAGCCGTGAGAATTTTGATGCTGTTCTCAATCACGTCGGGTCGATCGGAATTAAGCACGACAAACTGATCGGGATGCAGGACTAAGCGAATGCCGCTTTGTAAAGCCCGATCGCCCACTTGCTGAAGTTCCGCCGCAAATTCGCTCAGAATGGCTGCGCCTAGGGGATCATCTGAAAAGGGAAACACCGCAGAACTGAGCCGATAAAGATGGATTCCCTGCCGCTGGCAAAAGCGGATGGCCTGATTCAACCGCTTCAGGTTTTCACCATACAGATTCCGGAGCTGCTGTTCTTGCTCGATCGGCGGGAACTGCAACAGCCGTTTGCGGGTCATTGCTCGAAAGCGGACTTCTTCCGAGGCCGTAATGCAAACCAGCCCCAGTTCTGGACCTCTATTTTTGTTGTTCATCCTAAATCAATCAAAAAGATTGATCTTTCTCTATCGAATTCCTTCGAGGTTGGAGAACTAGCTGGGGATAGAGGTTTGACTCTGGCTAAAACCGTTTGGTAGATTGCAAAACGACAGGTTCACTGGTTGGAGCCGGAAGAGGAGAATTTTGCAGGAGTGAGTGATAGTGAGGCTGCTTGCCACGCGGGGTAACTTTCCAACTGCTGTAGCCGCGCAGATGGTCGTAAACTCCTACAATGGCAATGACGTTCTTAAAGGCAATGTAGGGAATCAGCAGCAGCATGTGGTTGAGGTAGTAGTGCAAGGGATAGCGGATTGCCCCCACCTTCGCCGTCACTAATGTTTGCACTACGCCACTAAAGAACGAAAGGAGTGTGCTGAACCACAGATATTGCTCGATCGCAGCAGGCACTTTCGCTTGCACCAGGGAAAGGCTGAACACCAGCGGAATAATCTGGATCGCCACGAGCGAATAAAACTCGCAGTAATAGAGCAGATAAGTCCAGAACACCTTTTGCTGCAAATTCAGCTTATCAGACCTGACCACGCGAGATTGGTATTTCAAGCCCACTTCCAGCCAGCCCTGCGCCCAGCGTTTGCGTTGAAACCAGAAGGAATAAAAGTCAACCGGAGCTAACTCGGTGCTGATGATGCTGCGATCGTGCAAAATCCGGTAGCCGTTCAGCAAGGTCCGCATGGAAGCGTCAATGTCTTCGGTCAACATGACTGGATTAAACCGGATGCGTTTCAAAACCGGAGTGCGCCAGTAGCCGTTGGAACCGCCAAAAATGCTGGAGTCGGTCAGGAAAGATTTTGCGGCATGGATAATGCCGTACATCATTTCAAACTCGATCGCAATTGTTTGGGTCAGCAGGTTTTGGGCATGGTTACGAATGATGCTGCGTCCCTGCACCACGTCATACCCTCGATCGATCCAGTGCCAGGCACGGAAGAAGCAGTCAGGAGCTGGATGGTGGTCAGCGTCGAGAATGCAGGTAATCTCTCCAGTCACTAGCTCAAAGGCAGCATTCAGGTTTTCTGCTTTCGAAGAACTCCCTTCTACACGCAAAATGCGCAACTCAGAATAGAGCTGCGCCAATTGTTGAAGTTTTTGTTCGACGGGAAGGTCTGTTGGGGTATTGTAGGCGAGAATCACTTCCAGGCCGCCTGGTGGACGCTGAACGTTTAATAAGATATGCTCCAGCGTCTCCAGAATAATGTCCTGCTCATTAGGCAAGTAGGCTGCTATCAGAAACGAGCATTTTGGCACTGGCTTTTTCGGATAGGGCTGTCTTGCTCCGCCAATTCCCAGGGCCGCTTTGGCTGCATAGTAGGTTTGATTCAGTTTGCTAGGATCTTTTTTGTAGCGATCGGTTGCGAATCGGCGAAACATGGCTGAGGAAGATTCCAGCAGCAGCATGAAAGCACTAAATAGATAGAAGGTCGCGATCACAAGGTGTAAGCCAGTCAGGCTCCATCCACCCAGACGCAAGCAATAGAAAAAAATTGTTGGAATGCCAATTAATACAACGTGGGTGAAAATCGCCTTATGAATTTCGACTGACCACTTCCTCACTTCCCGTACCCTCCTCAACTGCGAAAAAACCGCCGATTGACTGAATCTAGCGTACCGACTGAGCGGTCGATCGCCCACTTCCACCAGCGGAGAAACGGCTACTCTCAGGCTCCAGATCTGCTGCACTCAACCAATGAGTCCAATGATTATTGGACACTTGACAGAGGCAAATCTTTTTGCTCTCTAGCAGACGCTTTACTTTTAACACTGTCCAACCACTTTCTCCACGATAGCGGACCTGTTCACCCACCTTGGGGATCCAGGCAGATCGCCGCCGCTCTGATGAGGTGGTCAAAACGTAATCTAGATCCCGCAGTATAGCTGAAACAATGCGCCGGATCAGTGGAGTAGTGTAATCTGCCAGGACCGAGAAAATCAAGGTCGTAACAGCCATAATCGGCAGCATCGAATAGTAAAGCCATAAATTCTTGCCAATTCCTAAACTGATGGTACGGTCTACCACAAAATTATGAATTAAAAAGTAGCTATAGCTATGAGAGCCCAAGATAATCATCGCCTGACGGATCTGAGGCTGTTGCTCAAGGGCTTGAAACAGCACCATACAGCAAAGAACCAGACCGATCGGCAACAGTAGATCTGCGAAAATCCAACCAATGCGGCTGAATTGGCAGTAAAAGCCCAAAGCGTAGCACAAAATTCCCCCGACGAAGATCCGGCAGGGAAACTGAGTAGAAAGCCCTCCCTTTGACAGATACAACTTGCCCGCGACCATTCCGCAAACAAAAGTGGCTAAATGGGCCAGAAATGACAGAAAGGGGGACCATCCCGCAGGAGTTGGCAAGCTGACATAGGTTGGATGGCCACCCAGATAAAAGATGGCGATCGTCCGGTAAGCCAGAGTTAGCCCTAAGCTAACCAACAGCAGATTCCGAGCCCCCCAGCGATTCAAGAGCAGCCACAGCAGCGGGAAAACCAGAATTAAGCTCAGAATCAACGGAATAAACCACCAGGGACCGCTGACAGGCAGCAGAAACTCAGCATCATACTGGTAAAGCAGTGGGAAGGTAATGGCGACAAAAATTGACCAGGGTTGCGGCACATAGCTCTGGGTGAAATGGCCGATCGCCCAAAGGATTGGATAGCTGAGTCCCACTACGGTCCAGAACGGCAGCAGGATGCGCAAAATTCGCCGTTGATAAAAGGATTTGAGCTGCAACGGTCGATCCTTGATGCCGAGCACCGTCACGAAGCCGCTGAGCAACACGAACACATCGACAAACTGGAAGCCAAACCAGAGGGGTAAGGGGAATAACGCGGCAAAACCTGTTGCCCCAAGTCGGGCGTTCGCTGCTTCGATCCGCTGCAAGTTGTCGAGTAATCCCGTGGGTTGGGGAGTGTAGGCGTAATCTGTAAAGTAAAGCTGGGCATGGTAGAGCAGAATTGCCACCGCAGCCAGAATACGAATTCCTTCTAACCAGGCGAGTTTAGAAGGCGGGGCACTAGACATTTTGGGCAATTCAGTCATTGTCCTCATACGAATTCAGCAACGTTGGATTGACCTAGAGCAGTAAGACGATCGATCGCTGCTCAAGCAACCTAAAATAGATTAAAAATTCAAATTAAGTTTTTCTTTGGATCTAGATCGGCTTATAAATTAAACGGAGATTCTGAGGGCAATGATTGATCCATATTTTTGCAGGCCATGATGCTGGCCCTAGGGATCAACGTCACTCCTATTTTTTGATACTGAAAAAAAATTAACTTGACATCGTTCTGGAGGTAGACGCTAAGGCTGTATATTTAAGTGCCTATGTTTGGACAGCCATTATTTGAGCTATTTAAGCTGGGTTAGTCTTCTCCAATTCCGGATGAGATGGCTTTTGGAAAATCATCAGGTGTTGTTGGGGCAAAAAGTTCTGCGTTTCTTGCCAAACTAATCCGATCGCCTGCATTTCTTTTTTCACCTGTCGCTGAGTCATCTTATGGAGTCCCTTAATCAGAACCAGCGGATTTTCCCCACGATATTCCACTAAGACAACTCGGCCACCGGGTTTCAGAGCGGCCACTAAATGCTGCATCATTTCGTATGGATAGGCAAACTCATGGTAAGCATCCACCATCAGCGCCAGATCAATGCTGTTGAGGGGTAAGTGGGGATCGGTTTCACTGCCTAAAATGGGCTCAACGTTGTTCGCCTGATTTTCCTGCTTCAAAAAGTTGAGGATCTCCAGCATTTCAGGCTGCACATCCACGGCAAAAACTTTTCCTTGCGGCACCTGGGCACTGAGGCGAAAACTAAAATAACCCGTACCTGCGCCAAGATCGGCAACGACATCGGTCGATCGCAAATGTAGCGTTTCGATCACCGCATCCGGCTGTTCTTCAGCAATGCGTCCGGGACGTTCCAACCAGCCAGCCCCTTGATGCCCCATAACCTGCGCAATTTCCCGACCGAGATAAAACTTGCCAATGCCGTCTGGATTATGAATTCTATGGTATTCATAGGGAGCGATCGAATCGGCGATGGCTAGCGACTCTGGGCAATTGACCCAAAACCAACTGACCAGGCTGAAACAAAGGATGCTGAGGGTTAGCGTGACCCGATTGATCGATCGCGTTATCATCTTGGCTATGGTATCTATAACTTTTTAAGGAATTGTCGATATTCTAAATGAAATGCCAACCTTAAATTGGTGAATTGGGGTGATCAATGGCAACGATTGAACTATATATCATTCGACATGGATTGGCAGGAGAACGGGGAGATTATCCCAATGATGATGAACGGCCTTTAACGGGTGAAGGCATTCACAAAACCAGACGAGTAGCCAAACGACTGCATGATCTCAATATTCGGTTCGATCTGATTTTGACCAGTCCTTTAGCTAGGGCACGCCAAACCGCAGAGATTTTACAAAGTTGTAAGCTTAGCAGCCGCCTGGAGGAATCCGCAGCGCTTGCCCCAGGTGGAGATCTGAACGTGTGGTTGAGCTGGCTCCAGCAATGGCGGCAGGGTGGCGGGGATTGTCTCGCGATCGTGGGTCATGAACCAGACTTAAGCGAATGGGCAGAAATGTTAGTTTGGGGAGCCAGTCGCCAAAATCTTGTGCTGAAAAAAGCGGGTGTGATTGGGTTACATCTGCCTGATCAGGAAGAGTCGCCGATCGGTCACAGTCAGCTATTCTGGCTCACCCCTCCCCGATTTCTAATAGATTGAGCGAATGAGAATCATGGATTGTGATCGATTATTTTGCGGCTGCATACAGATCATCTAATTCGGCATAGTCGGGTAATGCACGATCGATCGGTTTACCCTGGCGTAGCACAATCCGATCATGGGGCGATCGGGCCAGCAATTCATTGAAGTTGCGAGCTTTGAACAAAATCAGGTCGGCGGGTTGTCCTACTCCAATTCTGCCAAGGGTCGGCAATCCCATTAAGTCGGCGGGGATTTGAGTCACGCTTTGACACCAGTTGCCGTAAGGCGCATCAAGCTGGGCAATCCGAACTGCCTGGGTAAACACTTCCCAACCATCATGATCGCCATAGGCATAAAACGGATCGCGGCAATTATCGCTGGCAAAGGCGACCGGAATGCCAAAATGCTTGAGTTCATGCACCAGGGTGACGCCTCGCCAACGCGGGGTATGGGTAGCAAACTGTTCTAGATAAGCAAGGCGATCGGTCTGATTGTTCTGCCTCAAATGCTGCGATGCCAACTGGTTACGGTCTTGCAGGTAGAGATTGCACATCGGCAAACTGACAATGCCAATCCCCGCCTGTTTGACCAATTCCAGGGTTTTCACAACCTCTTCCAGGGGCTGCATTGCCAAACTACAGCAGTGACCGCAAACTATTTTTCCAGAAAATTCATGCCGGATGGCTGCTGCTGCGACATGCCGTAAAGTGACATCGGCTGGATTACCGCTCTCATCGGTATGAAAGTCCAGATCGAGTCCCCGTTCTTTCGCCAAACTAAAGACGCGATCGAGTTGGACATCCAAATCTGGATTCATTTGCGCAAAGCCACCTAATAGCCCTTGCACTTCTGTGAGTCGATCGGCAAGTTGTTCTCCAGCAGGCGTCAAAAAAAGATCGAGCGGAACGAGGGCTGCGGCCTGCAAAACGAGCCGATCTGACCATTCTCGCTGTAATGCCTGAAAGACCGATAGGCTGATCGCTGCCTGTTCTCCAAGCGAATCCAAGTGGGTCCGAATAGCCCCTGTGCCATGCACATAGCTACATTTGAGACCAAACTCCATACGTCGATACAGATCCTCTGGTTGCCAATGCTGCTGATCGTCTCGACATTGGGCCAGAGCGCTATTGAATGTGCCATCTGGATTGTTGGTGCGCGGCCACATATGTCCCTTATCTAGATGGGTATGGAGATCGACAAAACAGCACCAGACAAGTCCCCGTTTTAAGTCAATCGTAGGAATATTTTCAGGGTGCGCCTGACCTGCTGCCACAATTTGGGTCACGGATCCATTCCGAATTTCTAAATCGACCCAGGCTAATTCTTGCGTTGTTTCAAACCCAACTAGTAAGGAACTGGGAATATGAGCGTTGACTAACCAATAATGATCGCACTGAGGAATTATGGGGGACATAGTATCTGGAATTGACTTGGGTATTGAATCGGTCTAGAAAAATAGTAGAACGAGCAATGCCTATATTACCTTGCATATTCGCAGTAAAGCGAGCAATGCCCACTTTCCAAAATGGCATTTGCTTTGCATTCTCTACAAACTTTTCAAAGTAATGACTTTACGATCGCTCGATCAATTCTCCCGTTTAACGGCACTTTCATGCCAATGGCGCAACAGGAAATCAGAAATAATGGTGAGGGTTGCAAAAATGAGAATCCCTAAAACGGTAGTCATGAATAGAGCCGCAAACATTCGAGGAATTTGCAAATTGAAACTGGACATCAAAATCTGGTAAGCGATACCAGACTGATTGCCTCCGGTTCCAGCCACAAACTCAGCCACAACTGCACCAATCAGAGATAAGCCGCCGCTAATGCGCAATCCACCCAAAAAATAAGGTAATGCGCTGGGCAAGCGTAGATAAATCAGGGACTGCCAGCGAGAAGCCTTATAGAGCTGGAATAAATTAATTAAGTTATGATCGGCGCTATTTAATCCCAACGTTGTGTTGGACAAAATTGGGAAGAACGCGACTAGCCAGGCACAAATAACGAGAGAGACGAAAATAGAATTCTGTCCAGGAACAACCTGCCTCACCCATAAAATAATCAGCGGTGCAATTGCGACGATCGGCGTTGTCTGTAGAATGACGGCATAGGGGAAAAAACTGCGTTCGATCCATTTGCTTTGGGTAAACAGCACGGCAACCAGAACGCCTGAAACGATCGCCGCAACAAAAGCAACAATCGTAATTTTGAAAGTAATTAGCAAAGCAGGAAATAAAATGCCCCATTCCTGAATTAAGGTTTGCCCTACCGCGATCGGACCGGGTAGCAAATAAGGGGGAGTATGAGTCATCCGCACACCCACTTCCCACAGCAACAACACGAAGAGGCCAACAATCGCTGGGGCAAGCACGTCTGGGGAAAAGAGAGGCGATAACCAGGTGGGCAGCTTTTTAAGCTTCTGGCGATCGGCCAACTTTTCAGGAGACTGCCCAGACGGCTGATGCAATACACTCACTTATCAAAATTCCTTTATGATCACAGGCTGTTCTCTATCCTATAGCAGGTGTTCCAGAAGTTGGGCGAAACCCTCAATTTGAAGGAGTTTCACGGAATGGCTTTTGCAACATTTTGCAGCAGCGTTAATGGACGAATCGCCCGAAGCTGATCAAGCTGTTTCGCATCACGCAAGAATAAAGTGCCCGCAAAACCAAGCGAATTCACTGGAATAGACTCAAATTTTTCTTGACTCCGTGGCACCATCAGCATCCATTGGCGAGTGATTAATAAGTTGTACGCGCCAGTCAGGTTGCCGTTCACAGCATCGTAAAGTTCTAGCTGATTCAGGAGCTGGTAATAAGCTGATAGGGTCAGGTCAGCCGCAGCTTCAGCAGATAACGTGGGCTGCCAATCTAACTTTGTCCAGGCATGTTGAAAGGGCAATCGTGAGCTGTGACCAATATCGCCCTGCCAAAGCGACTCTGCTAAAGCTGGCTCGATCGGAATTTTGACCTCTGCTGCAGTTAATGGCAAAGGCACTAGCTGCAAATGTTTGTGGCGTTGGCTTGCCCCTGCATTTTTACCAGAGTTGTAGAATCCTAACCCGTCAATTTCAGCTAAACAAACCCAAAGTGCCGCAAAATCTGCTTGAGTCAGCAACGTTTCTTGTTCGACAAAATCGCGCGTGATTACCAGCAGGTGATAATCGACGACATTGTATTTATTCAACAAACACACATGGGTTGCCGATAAATCTGCCACAAATAAATCGCGATCGTAAGGCAGAAACGGATTAAAGTTCTCACCTTTCACTTGCTCTTGGCGTTTAGCGGTTTCTTTGCGGGCGATATTGGCCAGGATGCGCACCAAAAAAGGAATACCAGCCTGCTCGATCAGCACTGACTCCGTTGGGATGGGCTGCAATGCGCCACAGGCGAGCGCACACTCAGTTTGAGCAACTGCCTTTGGCCACAAGGTTCCTGGTTCGAGCAAGGGCAAATGAGAGGATGCGGTTCGATCATCCATGAGTAGCCTTTCAACGTTCTCTGCTCTTCTATTAAAGCCTGAGTTGAAAACATTGCCTGGGCTAAAATTGATGCAACGGAGTCTTGAATAGCAGTCTCACTAGAGGTGAATCGTGCTTGTCATCGAGAGATCGCATGGTTGTCGTTGCGAATTTGCCGCATGATGAGAGTAGAGCTGCTAGCCAAAGTGAAGTAGGCTAAAGTAAGCAGTAGTGTACTTTTGTAAAGTCATTTTCTGGGAAAGCCTATGACTTCCGTATCCTCAGCGTCGCCTTTGGCCATGGCAACTGCACCGACGGTGACTCCTGATCGCGTCAGTCAAGTTACCCCCAAAACCTATCCAAACTATAAAGTGATTGTATTAAATGACGATTTCAATACCTTTCAGCATGTCGCAGAATGTCTGATGAAGTACATCCCGGCCATGACGAGCGATCGCGCCTGGGAACTGACAAACCAGGTCCATTTTGAAGGTCAGGCCACAGTCTGGGTAGGGCCGCAAGAACAGGCCGAACTTTATCATCAGCAGTTGAGCCGAGCTGGACTGACCATGGCTCCGCTAGAAGCAGCTTGAGGACAAATTCGATGAAAGGAGGCACCTCAAAAGGTCGGGTCGTCTGGAATCATTCCACCCATTTACCCGGTCTTATCCCTATCCTGGAAAAGCTAACGCAGCAAGATGGCATTGAAACCATTACCCCCGCAGTGATTGGACATGCCCGTGCGAATGTGCCTCGCTTACAAATTAAAGTGTCTGTGCCGATCCGAGGTGGCTTTAAACTGATTGCCCGCAAAGGCAAAACCTTTCAAGAAGTGTTTGTGCTGACGCGCCTGAACCAAGTTGAACTGGAAACTTCGATCGCTCAATTGCTCGATCGAGGTCGTTAAGCGTGAATTCGACCATCGGGCATGGTCGCGCCATACAGAATTGCCCCAGTCAACGTCGCACTACTCATTTCAGCGCGGGTGAGGTTTGCTTCGGTGAGGTCTGCTTTGGTCAGGTTGGTTCTAGCCAGGAAAGCATCGGTGAGGTTCGCTTCCTTCAGATTCGCCTCCCACAGGTTTGCACGGCTTAAATCGGCACGACCCAGTCTAGCTTGTGTCAGGTTTGCCTTCGCTAGGTGGGCTTTAGTCAGTTTCGCTTCTGCCAACAGCGATCCTTGAAGATTTGCAGAGGCCAAATCTGCCTCCATCAGCATGGCTCGATTCAGTCTGGCATTGAATAAATTGGCAGCTCGCAGGTTGGTTTGCACCAAGTTAGCTTCTGTCAGACTGGATCCTTTCAGGTTGGCTTCACTTAAATCAGCTCCACTCAGATCGGCTCCAACCAAATTGGCTTCACTCAAATTCGCGCCCCGCAAATCGACTTTGGAGAGATCGGCTCCTCGCAAATTCGCCCCCCGTAGATCAGCTTTCCGGAGCGTTGCCCCGCGCAGATTGGCACTATAGCGACGATTTTCTTCCCGCAGGTTTGCGCCTCGTAAGCAGGCCCCCGTTAAATTCGCACCGCTTAAGTCGGCATGACGGAGATCCGCATCCATCAAATTAGCATCCAACAAGTTTGCCAGCGTCAGGTCAGCACTGCGTAAATCGGCTCCCTGTAAAATTGCCCCATGTAAATCGGCGTCTTTCAGCACTGCTCCAACTAACTCAGCCTGACTCAGATTCGCCCCACTCATTTTGGTGGCGATCAGGTTAGCTTTATTGAATTTGGCACGATTCAGATAGGCCAGGATGAAGACTGCACTGTGCAGATCGGCCTGATTCAAATCAATCCCGATCAAATCAGCTCCAAACAAATGGATGCCAGTCAAATTCACACCCTGGAAGTTGGTTTCTCCAGTTTCGTAGTATTTGAGCAGTTCAGTCGCGCTTAGCATAATGGTTTCTCTCCAAGGGAATGACGCCTGCCTACTGATCAGTCCTAATACTCAACGGTAGTTTCATCATATCTAGCCACTTCTGTGAGAACAGGGGAGCGATCGGGCTGAGTAATCTCGCAGGTTTCGGCTTTCATACTGGTGATCTCAGTGAGAGAGGCACGACTCAACGGCATCAAGGTTTGGGTTACAGGAGCCTCGACATAGTAGGGCTGCACGGCACGCAAGATGGCTTCCGTCGCTTGCATATATTCTTGGGTTCCCAAGGTTTTGGCCACTAGCCTCAGTTTTTTGTCTACTTCTGAGTAGAGACGATAGGTGACAAACAAAATCCGCAATAAATCGTCCAGCTCATGGGTTTTCAACAGCGTGTCGTGATCGGTATCCCATTGAAAAGGCTCATGTAACAGCGAGAAGAGCAATATCTTCGCTTTAAATGGATTGGTATCTTGCATAATCTCCAGACGCAGATTAAACAGATCGGTCACCTTGTGCGACTGAACAACCGTCATCACTCGAACAACCGGCTTCTCGGATTCAGGCAGTGAGCTAGGCTGAATTTCCAGGAACTGGGGCTGATTGACCTGAGTAATTACGGTTTCTGGCTTGGTTTCAGCGAACGTACAAACCTCGTCAGAAGCAGGAACGTTGAGGTAAGTGATTTCCGTAGCTTCGAGCAATCCAGTCACTTCGGTCAATTCAGTCAACTCTTCAGTGATTTGATCTTGATAGAGGGATTCGCAGATATGGCTAATTTGCTCAGCGACTTCTGTGTACTCTGCTGGTTTGCTCAGTGCTTTCGCAACTTGGTGCAAGGTTGTACGCAGGCTGTCAATCGTTGGGGCAATTTGATGTAGTTCCCTGACCAAATCAGCAAACTGAATATAGTCCAATTTACTAATGTTGCTTTCCCACTTACTGCGACAGGTAAGCAACAGTAATTTTTTGATGCGATTTCTACGGGGTTCTTGCTCCAGTTTCTGCGCGATCGCCTGATAGAAAGCCTGACTTGCCGTGACCGTTTGCCCTTGCTGGAGTTCGATGTAAACCGCTGAAAAGCGGCTAATCACAGCATTGGCCACAATCGTATATTCTGCCGATTTGTTCAACGTCGCGACAACCTGATTCAGCCGATGCTGCAGTTGCTCAAAATTAGGAGACAGGTCGAATAAATGCTGCAACAGCATCCTTAAAGAGACATATTCAAGCTGTTGAGAATTGGTTTCCCAGGTGCCAGTACAGACATAGAGCAACAGCTTCTTGATGCGGATTAAATTCTGGTCCTGTGCCAATTCATTGGCTATTTGGTCAAGTAGGGAAGACACCGTTGTGGACTGGTTAAGTGGAAAAACACTAAGAACCATGAATTGCGCCGCCTCGGTAGAAGATGCATTGTGTTTAGATTGCCCATTCCATCTGTGAAGACTAACGCTGAATTGTATTTTTTTTATCAAGCATTACGGATCAACCGATCGACCGCTGTTGAGAACAGCAGACCTGGCTGGCTAGGAAATCCTAATCAATAAGCAAGATTATTAAGGCGACACTGCTTTAAAGCTTGGGATGCAAAAGCAACATCGGTCCAATCGATGCAGCATATTATACGCAGTAAGCAGCTTGGGATGCGGTCATCCCCGCCTAATTTAGATCTATACCCACAATTGGTTCAATTCAGGACAATAGCTGCTACCCCAGAGTCGATCGCTCTGAACACCTGGATTGACGCCAAAGGAACGGCAGCATTTTCCCCTCAGGGGGCTATTCAAATGGTGCTGGATTGATTCAAGATAAAGCATTGATTGGCGATCGCTAACTAAGGAGATAGGCAGATGGCACAATTACAGCCTCAGGTTTGCCCCATATGTAGTGTCAAGATCTTGAAGCTGGTGGGTGGCGATCGAGTCTTGTTTTCCGCAGGACCACCGGGCACGCGCGAGATTCTGTGGCAGCGGGTTTGCCAATATACACAAAAACCGGGCTGCATCAATCAAAAATCCCAATAGCTACTGGGAAAGCTGGGGCAAGGCGAAGCTGGAGTGAGTATGTTAGGCTAGTTTCTCTGGAAAGCCAATTGTGCTGCCATCTTCTCATGAAGGTATTGTTTCAAAGCAAGGATACGGTTCGAGGACGTGCCCTCTTTCTCGGACAGCGACTCGATTTAAAGGCCCTCGAAAAAACGGACTACCTGGCAACACCTCCTCTCGTGGTGTCTGCGGGTGAACAAGGTTGTGCGGTGCTATTTCGCTATGGCGCAGTTGTTCTATATGGCTTGAGTCCAGTTGAAGAAGCCTCATTTTTAACCTATCTGAAGCCCTTAGTGATCGAACCGGTTTCCTCTCCTGAAACGGAAGAAGTGGTGCTGAAGCAAGATGAAGCGGGGGCAGGACGGGTTGAAAACGGTACGATTTGGCTGCAAAGCTTTAGCATCGAGTGTTTGCAGATTGTGGCAGATGTGTTGGCCAAAAGTGTAGTCCTGGCACAATACGAAGTAGGCACCAGCAAAATTTTCGATCAAATTGAACCCTTTGCCGAGAGTTTGCAGCGCACCACAAAAGATGAGCGTTGGGCCAAAGAGATTTTACGGCAGCTCGGCACGACGATTTCAATTCAGCATAAGATTGTGGGTCGAGTTGAAATTGTTGATAAACCCGATTTGCTGTGGGACGCGCCCGATCTAGAGCGAATTTATTTGCGACTGGAAAACGAATATGAAATTCGTGAGCGTCATCTTGCCCTGGAACGCAAATTGGGCCTGATCTCTAATACGGCAGAAACAGTTTTGGATTTATTGCAGCACAACACCACATTGCGGGTGGAGTGGTATGTCGTGATTTTGATCGTGGTTGAAATCTTGCTGTCGATCTACGACGTGTTTTTGCAAACCTAACGCCACTTCAGCCAACTCTCTAACTTTTTAACCCCCCACAAGATCAACACGGTGATCGTGGCCCCAACGAGGCTCATGAACCAAAGGCCACATCCTGCTGCCGTGCCTAGAGCCGCAGATACCCAAATGGCAGCAGCCGAGGTTAACCCTTGAATTTGCAAGGTTTCTTGGCGCTCCTGAGACATCGGACTATCGCGTTTAGAGGTGGCAAAAATTTCGCCCGCGCCTAGAAATCCAATTCCCGCCAAAAGTCCTTGCAGGATGCGGCTAAGGGTATTGGGTTCAGTTTCAACAATGCCGGTTTGAATACCGACTAGCACAAAAATGGCTGCCCCAAAGCTGACCAGCATATGGGTTCGCAATCCGGCTGGCTTCTGGTCTAATTCCCGCTCCAGGCCTACCATACCACCAACCAACAGCGCCAATCCCATCCGCATAAGCATCTCTGGCCAGTCATTAGGATCTAGCAAAGCAAGTCCTGTATCAAACACACCTGTCAACTCCAGTCTTCACGTTGGTTGTTGCGTCCCCGATAGACCTGAGCCATTTGATGAATTTGGCGCGTTTTGGCGAATAAATCTGCTTCGCTGAGCTGCCATTGCTGTAAGACCTTGTCTAAATCAGCTTGAATATCGCGAGCACCCGGAAAGTTTTGGTAGCGAATCCGCAAACGAGCCAACTCTGCCAGATTATAGTCTGTCGGCTGGGCATCTAAAAGTTGGTTGACGACCTGGCGATCGCTACTCCAGAGCGGATGCTGTTGGTCTTTTTGACCTGAACTCTCGACATTGGCGGCCATAGGGAGACTATTCAATCTAGCGTGAAAAATGCGTCATCCCATCCTACCTGTGATTGAAAATTCTGGAAGATTAATTTTCCGGTTCGATCGATTTCACCAGCCAAAGAGCCTGGGGTTGGTAGCCTAACTTCTCATACAGCCGTCGCGCAGGCTGATTGTGATGAAACACCTGAAGCCCGATCTGGCGATCGCCCCTTTCTTTGGCCCAATTTTCGACCTGCTGCATCAAAGCAGAACCAATGCCCTGCCTGCGATGTTCTGGACTGACATAGAGCAGAAAAATGTGGGGATGCCGCTGCCCGGTCACCTGATCGATCGCCATACCAATCCAAACGCAGGCCACCGAGATAAGCAACGCATTGTCGCCTGAGTTAACCTCCTGCTCAACCCACCAGAGCGGTGTGTCACCCGAAAAATATTGTTCGACGGTTTGGGCCAGATGGGCAAAACTTTCTGCCGGATACAGTTCCTGATAGGTCTGCTGCATAAACTTAACGAGCAATGCCCGATCGAGTCCGTTGCCGCGCCGCAGCCGATAGCCGGACCTCAGCATGAATCAGCGTGGGGGTTATAGTGCCGCATCTCCATCTGTCTCTAACGGCAGTCCCTTCACCAGAGTTTCAAGACTGGGGGGAAGACCCGCTACTGGGGGCAGAACGGGGGCTGGAATGGCAGCTTTTTCAACCTCTTCGATCGGGGCAGGAGCCGCCATATCGGTAGGTAGGAAAATGCGGGCTCCAACCGCCACCAGGGCGATCAGAAAAACGACCACAATCAGGAGGGGTGCGATGTATTGACGAAAAATGGCCATAGCTAAATTGGGGGACTCATCCTAAATGAGTATCGCTATTTTATAGATATAACGGTTCCAGGAAGCTGAAAAGATCTTCCGGGAGGGCGGATTTCCACCACAAATGTGAAGTCCTTGCCTGTGTTCATCTCTGCTGACAGCGATCGCTCTCAAAGATTGGTCACAAGGTTAGGAAAATGCTTATCTTTATCCTAACTGACGTAGGGGGCGTAGCATTCAGTAAAAAGTCTTTGCGATTGCCCTAGAATCATCTACCGAATGCTCTGCCCGCACAAGTAGCAGGCTGAAGTTGCCGATCTTAATTTAATTCATGATTCCTTAGTAAAGCTGATCGTCGTCTGGAAAACTGGGGCGCGAAAGAGGCGGAAGTTGAGCATTCCAAGGTGCACAAATCGGCAGCAGCAGCAGTCCGGGAACCGATGCCACCAGGGTCAGCAGAAAAAAGGTAGGCCAGCCCGTCGCTTGGGCGATCGTTCCTGCTGGAGCCACCAAAATGTCGCGGCTGACAGCCATCAAGCTAGAAAGTAGGGCAAACTGAGTGGCCGAAAAGCGAGGATTACAGCAGCTCATCAGGAAGGCGACAAACCCAGCCGTCACCAATCCCGCACAAAAATTCTCGATATTAATAGCCAGCACCATCAGGGGATAGCTGCGATCGGTCTGAGCCAAGAGGTAATAGGCGAGATTACTCAGGGCTTGCAACGCTCCAAACACCCAGAGCGATCGATTCACGCCAATCTGGCTGAGAATGGCTCCTCCGGCCAAGGCTCCAACAATCGTAGCCAGCAATCCCATGCCGCCCTGAATCGTACCAATATCAGTTTGGCTAAACCCAGCTTGCAGTAGAAACGGAGTCGCCATATTGTTGACCAACCCATCTCCAAATTTGTAGAGCACAATAAACACCAAAATCAACAAGCCCCGCAGCAGTCCCGATCGCTCAAAATACTCAATTGCAGGCAGCTTCACCGCTTCTAGCAGCGTCGCAGGCGGCTGTTCTTGCTGAATGGGTTCTGGCGCAAAGATAGAAAAGCCGATGCTAAGCGCCATCAAGCCAGCCATACAAAGATAAACTGTCGTCCAAGGCATGCGATCGGCCAGGATCAGCGCCAAAGCTCCAGTAATCAGCAGGGCAATCCGGTAACCCAACACCGTGACGGCTGCTCCCGCTCCTCGTTCTCGCTCTTCCAAAACATCGACTCGATAGGCATCAAAGGCAATATCCTGGCTGGCGCTAAAAAAGGCAATTAGCAAGGCGTTGATTGCGAGAAGCTGCAAGGTTTGGGCAGGCTGTTGCAGAGACATGCTGGCGATCGTCACCACTAAGCCAATTTGGGTGATCACCAACCAACCGCGTCGCCGCCCTAAAAAAGGGGGAACATAGCGATCGAGGAAAGGCGACCACAAGAATTTGAGAGAATAGGGCAAGGCCACCAGGCTAAATAGACCGATCGAAGCTAAGTCAACTCCTTCTTTTGTCATCCAAGCCTGAAGCGTGCGGCTGGTCAGAAAAAGCGGCAGACCCGACGCCAATCCTAACAGCAACAGAGCCATCATTTTGCGACTTTGAAAGACCTGGACAATCGATTGAGTTGCTTTCACCGTCTTCTTGAACCTCTCGAACGTTCACCAGCAGGCGTTTAGATTCAGCTATCTTCTCATGAGTCAGCTCTCTTCTTATGCGCTGGTCAGGGGTTGGCCGAGTGCGGCAATTGCCTTTATCAATAGACTTCGATCGCTCACTGGCAGCTCAATGCAAATTAACGGCGATCGCCCATCGAATTTGGTATTATCATGACCGCAATTCGGTTTACCAGCAGGAGCGCTGCAACAAGCAATGCTAAAACCTTCACAGATCCGGGGATTGTTGAAACTGTCGGCAGGGATCGATCGCATCACCGAGCAGCTTGGCAAGTTAGCTGACTGGATTGTAATTTTGACTGTTGCAGTTGGATTTTACAATGTAGCCGCTCGTTATATTGGTCGATTCATCGGGCTGAAGCTCTCTTCAAATGCATTCATTGAGTTGCAGTGGTACTTATTCTCTCTAATGTTCTTCTTTGGCTTTGCCTATATTTTGAAACATGGAGCAAATGTCAGAGTGGATTTTTTGTATAGCAACTGGAACGAACGGCAGCGCGCCTGGGTGGATCTGTTCGGAACAGTTTTCTTTTTGATTCCCTTTTGCATTCTGGGATTAGTGGTGGCTTTTAATCCAGTATTACTGTCCTGGGGACTGTTACCCGATGGCAGTTGGGGCACCTGGGAAATGTCATCCGATGCGGACGGACTGCCCAGAGCACCAATTAAAACCATGCTTTTAGTGGCATTCAGTTTTCTGCTGCTGCAAGCCATTTCTCAAACGATCAAATATCTGGCGATCGTCCTGGGCTATGACAACGTGGCGCGATCGATCGCAGCAGACACGGAGCAAGTTCCATTTGAATAGCAAAACGGATGTTTTAACAGTTCTTTTACAATTCTCCAAAATTTATCTAAATCGGATGAAGCAGCATTGATGCTGTCAGAGTTTGGTTGTCATCTTGTTGGTGAATTCATCAAAATAGGGGCGTGGGTTTGAGCCTGATTTCAATGTCAAACACTTTGTCATCGCATTCCTGAAAATCACACATGTAAACTCGATCGACAATAATATTCCTGAAATACATATGGGCAAACTCGATCGACAATTCCGATATCATTACTGCCCTTTTTAGACTCAATTGGGTTTTAGTCATCTGTCTTCCTGAAACAGAACAAAGCCTACAAGACTATCAACGGCAACTGAGATATAGCGAACCTGGCAAAAAGGGAAAGGATCATTTGATTCTGAACAGGCATCAATCTCCCACGCTTAACACCTCTTTCTCCCCTGATTCCAATGGCTACCCTTGACGGAAAAACAGTCCCTAAGTTTGTCAATTATCTGCCGAATCTACTCGCATCTGGGTTTTACATTAATGCAACAGGTGGCGGTAACTACAATGTCACCATGAGTCAGGGGCTTCACAACTTTGGGTTAGGGCTTGGTTCTACCAATGCATGGGGATATCAGAGTGCTGCCGCCCCGTTCTGGAATCTGAACTATCTCGGACCTGCGATCGTAGCCCGTCGAGGCACGCCGATTCAGGTCACCTGGATTAATAGTTTGCCAGCTACCTATCCCATTTCTCCCGATCCGTTAGATATGACGGTGCACGGAGCCATGGAAAGCACGATGGGAGGAATTCAAAGTCAGCCACACCTGCATGGGGGTGTTACTGATGATATATACGACGGCAATCCCTTTGCGACCGCCTCCTTTCTCGGCAGTCAAGCCTTCACTTATCAAAATCAACAAAGTGCTGGAAATCTCTGGTATCACGACCATGCTCTGGGCACAACCAGACTCAGCGTCTATGCTGGATTGGCGAGTTTCTACATTCTGCGCGATCAGATCCCGACTGCAACCAATTTTCTGAGTTTGCCAGGATTCGATACGGGAACGCCAGATAACGCCAGTACCGCAACGGTGAATGAAAATCCGCTGGGATTGCCAGTCAACTATACAGACAAATCCTATGAATTTCCGATCGTCATTCAAGACAAGCTGTTTAACACCGACGGCAGTTTAAACTATCCTGCACCGTCCTGGACTTCTCCGGGAACTGCTGCAATTCCAAATACCACAGTTAACCCCAGCATCCAGGCTGGATTTGCAGATGGAAATGTGGTGCTGGTGAATGGCACCGCCTGGCCCAAACTCAATGTCGAGCCTCGCACCTATCGCTTTCGGTTCCTGAATGGTTCTGACTCGCGTTTCTATAATTTGCAACTTCCGGATGGCCTAGAGTTCCAGGTGATCGGCACAGATGATGGTTTTCTGGACGGTCCCCCGGTCCCGGTTAGCACAATCCAACTTTCACCTGGTGAACGGTGCGATGTCATCATCAATTTTGCTCAACAGGCTGGCAAAACGCTGACGCTGCTCAATACGGCAGATCAAAGCAAGATGCCTGTGCCAAACGATCCTGAAACCACGGGGCAGATCATGCAATTTGTGGTTGGTAACACGGTAACCCATGCGGATGAAGTCGGAGTCACAGTGAACGGTCAAACTTTGAGTTGGCGGACCGACCTGCGACCGAATATGGGGGCGATCGAACAATTACCGACTCTTCCAACTCAAAATTCAGCAGGACAATGGGTGTTGAACAGCAAAACCTTGCCTGTGAAAAAACTCGCCTTATTTGATGGAACTGATCCCTATGGGCGAATGTTGCCAGTCTTAGGGACCGTCAATGATGGGTCATTGCTGTGGGAACAAGATGGTAAGGTTGAAGCAACCTCGTCCGAAACGGTTGTGGCAGGCCAAACGACAGTTTTCGAAGTCTACAACACATCAATGGAATCCCACCCGATTCATCTGCATGGAGTGAGTTTCCAGATTTTGAATCGGCAAAAATTCACGGCGAACCTCACAGCCAAAACAATGGATGCAGATGGTAATCCTGCAACCACAGAGGATGTGTCTCAAGGGTGGCGTATTACTCCCAATAGTCTCCAGCTTCAAGGTCCAAGTCATTCGGTGCCGGGGTATGAAGCTGGCCTCAAGGATACCGCCGTTGTGGATGCAGGAGAGGTCATTCGCATTGCCGCCAAGTTTAATAAACCAGGGAAATATGTTTGGCACTGCCATGTTCTTGCTCATGAAGACCATGATATGATGCGCCCTCTGCTCGTGACAGCTCCCACTCCCACACCAACTCCTACCCCAACCCCGACGCCTATTCCTACCCCAACCCCGACACCAACTCCTACCCCAACGCCTATTCCTACCCCAACGCCTATTCCTACCCCAACGCCTATTCCTACCCCAACGCCTACCCCAGTTGGAGAAACACTTTCCTTTGCCACACCGATCGAATTTAATGCGGCTCAAGCAGGTAAGCCACAAAGGGGCAACTCACGGGCTAATATCCTGATCGGCAACTCCCGTTCCAATATCTTGCTGGGGCTAGATGGTCAGGATACTCTGCTGGGGAAGGCCAAAGCCGATAAACTAGATGGCGGTAAAGACAAAGATGAGTTGCTGGGTGGCAAAGGAGGCGATCTCTTAATTGGCGGGTTGGGCGCAGATCAAATTGATCTGGGTCAGGATCAACAACAAGATAGGATTGTTTACAACGCCGTCCAGGAAGGGACCGATGTCATTCACCACTTCCGATCGCAAGATGTGATTGATTTGCGATCGATTTTTAACCGACCTGAATTTGCGGCTACGACCAAGACCTTGCAGTTTCAACAGTTCCTTCAAATTCGACAGGCACGAAAGGACGCCATCGTAAAAATTGATGCTGATGGCAGTGGGCTGGGGACAAAGTTTCTCCCTTTAGCTCGTTTAGAGAAAGTGGCGATCGTTGCTGTCGATTCCACGCATTTTGTACTCTAAAACACAACTTCTAGATCTATGGGATATGAATGGTTAGCGCTCGCTATGTTCTTGGGCTTCTTCATCATTTTGATGACGGGCTATCCGGTGGCATTTTCGTTTGCAGGCACAGCACTTATCTTTGGCGGGATTGGGCTGGCTACGGGCGCATTGGAATGGAGTCGGCTGCTGCTGTTGCCTAATGTTTGGTTCGGCACAATGTCCAATTTCACGCTGCTGGCCATTCCATTCTTCGTATTTCTAGGAGCAGTGTTTGAAAAGTCGGGATTGGCAGAGGAACTTCTGGAGACGATCGGCATTGTGCTGGGTCCGTTGCGAGGTGGTGTTGCCTTAGCAGTGGTAATTGTGGGAACTTTACTGGCTGCCACTACAGGTGTGGTTGCTGCAACGGTAATCATGATGGGGATGTTATCGTTACCTGTGATGTTGCGCTATGGTTACGATAAACAGCTAGCAACGGGCGTGATTGTAGCAGCGGGAACACTAGCCCAATTAATTCCACCCAGTCTAGTCTTGGTCGTGTTGAGCGATCAAATTGGCGTTTCTGTAGGTGATTTGTTTCTAGGTGCATTGATTCCCGGACTGATGCTAGCTGGCTCTTATGCGCTCTATGTGCTAGCTCTGGCATTCTTGAGGCCCGAAACTGCGCCAGCCTTGCCGATCGAGATGCGCTCGATCGATCGAAAAACGCTGATTCGACGCGTTATCAAAGCCGTCATCCCGCCCTTAGTGTTGATTTTCGCCGTATTGGGCAGCATTTTCTTTGGGATTGCAACTCCGACAGAAGCGGGTGCAGTGGGAGCAGTAGGGGCTTGCCTCCTGGCAGCTCTGAATCGACGACTGAATTGGAATTTGATCCGAGACTCGGCCCATGCCACCGCAACAGTCACGGCATTGGTCATTATGATTTTATTCTGCTCATCATTTTTCAGTATTGTATTTGACGGATTGGGCGGTAAAAATTTAATCACAGAGTGGCTTTTGAGTTTGCCTGGTGGTTATGTCTCGTTCATGATTGTTAGCAATATTGTGATTTTCCTGTTGGGCGTCTTTTTAGAGTTTGTTGAAATTTGCTTTATTGCCATGCCGCTTTTAGTACCTGCGGCTCAACATCTAGGGATTGACATGGTCTGGTTTGGGGTGGTAATGGCAATCAACTTACAAACTGCGTTTATCTCGCCGCCCGTCGGATTTTCACTGTTCTATCTGCAAAGTGTTGCACCTAAGGATGTTAAGACGATCGAAATCCACAAGAGCGCAATTCCCTTCATGGTTCTACAGATCGTTGTGTTGCTGTTGGTAATTATCTTTCCCCAAACAGTTCGCTGGTTGGTTGATCGAGCAGCCTAGAAATAAGAATTCAATCAAGTGTATTTCTCAATCTTCAAATCGACAAATAACAGTGACAATCTGGTTTGGCGATCAGGGATTTCGCTAATGCATTCAGTGCTGTTGCGGCTAACAATCCCCCTCCAACGGCTCCTTCGATCGTGATAAACGGAACTGTAGACTGCATCAACTGCCGCTTGGCAATGGGAGCATGACTAAAGCCGATCGGCATACCGATCACCAGCGCGGGATGAATTTTCTGCTGCTGAATCGCTTGGCATACGGCCAGTAGAACAGAAGGGGCATAGCCAATGACAAAAAGGCACCCCGGTTCACAGGTCTGTAGGCGATCGTGCCAAGATTGCTGTTGCCAAAATGCCTGCTCTGCTTCAGCGGCGCTGCTAATGTGTGGGTCATCAATCAGCGTTGTTGTATGACATCCAAGATGCCGCAAACGGGACTGGTCAAGCGCCTGCATCACTGCTGGAACATCTGTGACAATCGAGCAACCTGCTTTCAAAATGGTGCGGCTTGTTGCAATTGCATCCCGACTCAACCGAATAAACGGCACCACACTCACATCCCCGCAGGCCAACACCAACTGCGACAGTAAATCAACTTCAATTTCTGAACGATCGCTTAAATCAGGCAGCAACCAGTGCAATGATTCCTGAAAGGCTTCCGGATGTTGATGCACCTTGGTATCCATTTCTCGCCAGAGCAGTTCCAGGCCATCCCAATGCGTTTGGGTTTCAACCTCTAGCTGCTTTAGGTGAGCGATCGCCTCTGCTTGAGTCGCCTGACATTGCCGATCGCGTCCCAGTAATCGTTCTAAAGCGGATGCCGTATGACGTAACTGAGAAATTTGCTGCATGACCGTCTGGTATTGCCTGTGGAGCTGAGTCAGTAGAACTTCAGGCGTTTCGTGAGTCACATCTGCTTCTAATAACTTTTGAATATGGGCCAATTGAAATCCCTGCTGTTTCAAGGCCACAATCCGTTTCAACCGCTGCACATCTGCTTGAGTGTAGAGACGATAATTCCCAGAGGATCGCTGGGGCTGAGGCATCAAACCCACCTGATGATAATGACGCACCATCCGAGGCGTAATCCCTTCTCCAACCGCATCGGTGAGTTCTTTAATCGTCAAGGCTTTCATGGAGGTTCAATGCAGTGCAGTCGCTATTGATTACTCTATCGCAACCAAGCAGCAATTGGTGACTTGACCTTTACATCTATGTCAAGGTTTAGGCTAGAGGCATTGTCCTCCTCCCCACCTCCACTGATGCTTTACCCATACCGGTTCCGCCAACTCGCTGACGACCATCCCGAAGCTCTGGCAGCGATCCTCTGCGCCCTATTTCTGGCCCTGGGTTGGCTGGCCTTACAATGGCAATGGCTCGGATTAGCCCTGCTGTCCTTACCGATCGCCTATGGAGTGGGCGGTTACGAAAGTGCGCGTGAAGGCTTGACGACGCTATTCCAGGAAAGAGAACTGGATGTAGATCTGTTGATGATCGTAGCAGCCTTGGGTGCAGCAGGATTAGGACTCTGGCGAAAGGAGTATTTTCTGATCGTCGATGGGGCCGTACTGATCCTAATTTTTGCCATCAGTGGTGCTTTAGAAAGCTATGCTATGCAGCGCACCGAACGCAGTATTCGCAGCTTAATGAGTTTAACCCCTGATACGGCAAGGGTATGGCGATCGGAACGGGAAGAACAGGTGGTAATTGATCAACTGAACATTGGAGATGTGATTTTAGTTAAGCCCGGTGAACTGATTCCAACGGATGGTGTGATTCTGGACGGATATAGCACGATCAACCAGGCCGCGATTACGGGAGAATCAATTCCAGTGGATAGAACGATTGGAGAAGCAGTGTTTGGAGGAACGTTAAACGGCAACGGAGCCTTAAAGCTGAAAGTTCATCAGCCACCCGAAAGCAGCCTGATTCAACGCGTGATTCGATTGGTGGAGCAAGCCCAAACTGAGAAGCCTGCCTCACAGCAATTCATTGAACGATTCGAACGAGGCTATGCCAAGGTAATTGTCCTGGTTGGCGTTCTGCTCGCCTTACTGCCGCCTATTTTATGGAATTGGGATTGGGAAACGACAATTTACCGCGCTTTGATCTTTCTCGTTGTCGCTTCTCCCTGTGCCCTCATGGCCGCCATTATGCCAACGCTTCTCTCTGGAATTGCTAACGGGGCAAAACAAGGCATTTTATTCAAAAACGGAGCGCAGCTCGAACTGATTGGACAAGTTAGAGCGATCGCCTTGGACAAAACTGGCACCCTCACCACGGGACAGCCTGCTGTTTGCCAGGTCATCCCTGCCATGGGACACACCAAAACTGAAGTTCTGCAAATTGCAGCTGCCTTAGAATCCCATTCTGAACATCCGATTGGACAGGCAATTGTGGCGGCTGCACCAGATTGGCAGGAACATGTTCCATCCCTGCAAAATATCCAAGCCTATCCAGGCCAGGGCATTACAGGATACTTAAATGATCAAGCTGTGGTTGTGGGACAGATTGCGTTTGTACAGTCGTTGGATTTCAAATGGAACATGGACCTCCAAGCGCAGGCAACCACCTTGCAGCAAGCCGGTAAAACGGTAATTTGGGTGGCTCAAGCTCAGCAGATTTTAGGCGTGATTGCCATCGCCGATCAGGTGCGATCGGATGCAGCTAGAGCGATCGGACGTTTGAAAAAACTCGGCATTGAACACCTGATCTTACTAACCGGCGACAACCAGGAAACTGCGAAAAGCGTTGCGGATGAAGTTGGCATTACAGAGGTCTATGCAGAACTGTTGCCAGAAGAGAAGCTCCAGAAAATTCAACAACTGCAACAAAGATATGGATCGGTGGCAATGGTTGGGGATGGGATCAATGATGCTCCAGCACTGGCTCAAGCGACGGTTGGAATTGCCATGGGTATAGCAGGCAGCGATGTTGCCTTAGAAACCGCAGATATTGTCTTGATGAACGATCGACTCGAAAAAATCACGGCTGCTGTAAAGCTGGGGAGACGATCGCAGGCGATTGTGAAACAAAATATCGTTTTTGCCCTCAGCTTTATTGTGCTGTTGCTAATCGCCAATTTTGCTGGAAATATTACCTTGCCATTAGGCGTGATCGGCCACGAAGGGTCTACCGTTTTAGTGACGCTCAGCGGACTACGACTGCTCAGAACGTAATGGGTCTACCTTAATCCAAAGCTGCTAATTCAACCACGCTGTTTTAATAAAAAGCCCCTTCAAAGCGTAAGCGAGGCGGCTGCCTCGCTCAACACACGTCACGGGATTCGAACCCACAGTCACTTTGCAATTAGTTCAGAGATGCCACAACTCGGCGATGACCGTATGCAACAACCATTCCAATCTCACTACGCTTCTGCCCATACCAACGGATCATGTAACGTGATTTCTAAAATATAGCATCCACAAATTGACAAGAATAGGAGCTGTAACAAATCGTATAATAATCCAGAAAATCATCTTGAATTGCTGAGACTATTGGCATTTTCCGCCATTCAATATGAATGCTAAACAAAGTTATCACTAATTCCTCGAACGCGCGATCGAACCGCATTGGCATCAGGAACACCAGGGGTGCCAGAACCTGCTTTCGGTGGGATAATTACACTTTGAGCTGCCTGCACAGCCACATTTTCTGTAACAATCCAGAGAGGTTGCTTAAACAGTGGAGTTGTCAAAGGTGCAAAGCTGATGCCCACATTAAATCCAGCAATATGGTTGTGACGAATAATCGCCCGTCGATCGACGTAACCAAACAGACGAATGGCTTCAACCCGCAGATCTCTGGTTCGGTTAACTCGTTGGGTTGTCAGATAATTATTCTCAATCACCACACTGGTACAGTTGCCCACAAAAATGCCATGGCGATCGCGCGTGGCGCTAGTCGGCAAATTGACCTGAATTGTATTGCCGCTGATTTGAATCACCCCAGCAGAAATTGGATTCCGTGCAGCACCGGGCTGACTTAGACCAACATGAATGCCTTGGACCATACCCTGAATCTTATTGTTGAGAATATGCACCTCGTCTGCCTGACTGCCCGCAATCACAACGCCTTGCCCAGCCGCAGGAATATCTTGTTGCGTCAGGGTATTAACGATCGTTCTCAGTGCGGGAGAGACACCCGTTAAATTTCCCCCCGTTGCAAAAACCTGGCTGGCAAAACTTTCCAAAAAATTCTTTAATTTGATCGGTGTATTAATTCCAGCTGGATTGATGCTATTGATCGCGGTTTGCCAGTCATTATCGTTGCGATTGACTCGGACGAGAGCTGGATCGCTGCGAAAATGCACAACTTGTCCATTAAACCGCACTGTGGCATTGGTACTCGCAGGTGGATTCGCGACCAACTGAATGTTGGAAATAATCTGACGCCGTAACGCAGCACGATAATCGACATGGGTCAGCAGATTGGCGATCGGCGGTTGACTGCCCACCCGAATCATATTGTCTTCAATGTAGGAGCGAGCAACATTTACCAGCAGCATGCCAATTTGCCGATGACCAACGGTAAGGTTACAGTGGCGAATCCGAGCACTGCCGACAGCATTGGGAGTTGAATTGCGGATGGTGATGCAGCTGAAATCTGGGTTTGCGGCTCCTGCACATCGCAAGCTGACTGCCTCGATTTGCACTGTTGGACAATTGAGCAAAGTCAATGCTCCATTCAGATCGGGCATCCCCTGAATCTTCCCAGCTAAATCCGTTTCGATCGCACAATCGCGAATCGTTACACTCTGACAATTGACAAAGAGTAACCCGGCTTCTGAGGAGACCAAAATACGGGTTCCTGCTCCCGATCCATTCAGGGTAATGTGACCTTTATTCTCGATGCGTAAGGGCGATCGCAGTTGATAGGTACCTACTCGTAAACAAATTTTGGCATCGGGTTGATTTGCTAATGTCGCCAAAGCTGCTGTTAAATCATCTCCGGGGCCTAATAGCAGCGAACAGTCCGTGCCATTGCGGCGACATAACAAATCTAAGGCTTGCTGAACGGTGCGAGCATTATTGAGCTGACAGACGCTGTTATTAAAGCTGACATCTTCAGCCGTGATCGCAGTCAAAGCAGGAAATGGTTTGCGGCAATCTGCTTGGGGTACAAGACGAAAACTAGTGGCATCTCGCTGCAAAAGGGCTAACCGCACAAAATAGTGAGGCGTTCCCTGCGGCAATTGGGGAATGCGGTTTCTGGCGGCATCCACAGGCCAGTCGATCGTCCCAGTTTCAGCAGTAATAGCCGTTCGGGCTGGAATCAACCAATAATCGCCAACATGATATTCTCCTTCCGAGAATTGCATTTCAATGCCGTCTTCTAAGACCTGCCAATCGCCAGTCATGGCCATGCCGTCTGTTGTTGCCTCGGTGCCGCCCTGATCCCAGCGTCGTACGGTTGGATGAGCCTGAAGATCTAAGCTTGGCAAGGTAGCCGGTTGCAGCACAATCTTATTCTCAGCCCGAATCACCCGATCGATCTTCACCAGTTGACCATGCTGTTGCGTTAATTCGAGACGATCGTCACTCAGTTCCACCCATTCAGGCGGCGGATCGCTGGCAAAGCTCAAGACGCCATCTTTACCAATCTCATACACGACAACCTCATTGCCATTGATCACCTGATTATTCGTAGGTTTAATTTCACTGACCACTGTGCCGTTATCGCGCGACCATTTGAAGCGAGCCGTGCTGCGTGTGCCCCCTTTGTGAATTTCGACCCGATAGAGCTGGTTTTCTAAGCGACGATAGCCTGCTGTTGCAGGTAAGACACAGAGTGGATCAGCCTGAGTGCCAATGGAGGTGATTTGGGTACGAGCATTGAGCTTTCCACCTGCACTATCAGGCATAAACTGACGATTGCGTAACTCGAACGGTGCCCACTCCGGAAATGCGCTATTGCAATCCATGCTGCCGGTTGGAGGAGTGACGCGCAGCAACCGCACCTGCCAAATCGTCTGGGTTCTGGTGGTTGTGTCTGCTCCTCCTAAGGCAACTTCACGAATGGACGGGTCTTCGATCGCGGTAATATGTCGTTGCCATACCTCCAAATAGGCCAGGTATAGACCCGAATCGGTCGGTAAAGTTGCTCCAGGTAAATAGGGCTGAGCTTTCACGATTGAGTTCTGATCGGCTGTAAATAGCGCATCTTCCTCAGCTTCACAGGCTATGCCAAAAACGTAATAACGCCCTTTGCCGATCAATAAATTATTACCCTGAGGCGTAATCTGAAAGCCCGGTCTTTCCTTTGGGGTGCCAGTGCGTCCCACGAGATCCACCGTCTCCGATTCCAGACGATATTGCTGAATCGCCTGCTGCTCATTCCAGTCTGCGTCTAACTGGACCCGCCCTTGCTGCATCAACACACTGCTATAGTGCTTTTCTGGCTTAAAAGGATAGCGGCTAAAATCTCCTTTCATAAAACGGTCCTCGTTTGCGGTAGGAAGAAGCGGTCGGAAAAAAGAGCGGCAGGCATTGCGGGAGGTTCATCTCCGTCTAACTGGCATAAAACACTCCGGCTTCCAGACTGAAGCGCAGATATTCCGCGAGTCTTATCTGGAGATTGGTTTCGCATTGGCTCGCATAAAGATCATGGAAAACGCCCATCTCTGATTCATCTGCTGCGCCTCGACGAATTTCGGCAGCACAAGCTGGGTGGAGTTGGCAGTAACTTGGGTGACCATACTGCGTGGAATTGAATTGCGGCAGAACGCGTCTGGCCTGCTCGATCGTTTGGGGCTGACAGTGATAACGCCGAGGCACATGAGCATTGAGCGGTAAATAGCAAAAGTGAACGCATCCCTGTTGACGAGCCTCAACTTGCAGCACAGGTCGATCGGGCGGATCGGAGGGCGCGGGTTCAGCCAGAAATATACTGTTCTCGGCGAGAGAGAGACGATCGGCATGAAGTTTACCAATCATCGTGCTTTCGGTTATCTCTAAGCTGCCTGCGGCACTATCTGCTGCTAATCCAGCATAGGCAAATTGATCAGCCGTCAAAGCATCCACAATGCTGCGATGGATTTGGGTCTGCGATCCTCGGTTAATCCGAATAGCGCCCAGAATGCAAGATTCGATTTCCAGAATGGTGTTTGCCGTTTCCACCACCAAACTGGGCAAAGCAGTTCGAGCCATGCCATCCCGATGCAGCGCAAGTCCAGGCACCAGCGTGCAATGGCGCAACCGTAATTTTTGCAGACGATTAGGCTGACCGTTGAATTGAGCGGGCACGATCAGTTGACCACCCGCAATCAGCAAGCCATCCAGCGTAATTTCGCCACTGTCTTCGCCCACCAGCAAACCGGAATTCGTCAGTTCCAGCAGCGGTCGGGACCCATTTGCCGCATAGAGTTGCAATTGAGTATCGGCTGCCACTTGAATCACCAGATCAGTAGCTGCATAGCGTCCGTTGCCCTGAATTTCGAGTAAGGTGCGATCGCCCCGGTTGGTCAAGGCATCCTGAATCGTTGCAGCCTCAGTGGGAATTTGGATCGGAGCCGTTGCTGGAGTCGTTGCTGGTAGGCTGGCTGTCCGATCGTACGCACCACCCCCTAAATCCGCAGTAAAGCCATAGTGAAAACTAACATAAACGGGAACATCAGGAGGGATATCTGCCGGAAAAACAATACGGCCCAACTCTGGATCGATCGCAATTTTCGTCTGGTTCATGTAGGGCCAAGCACTGCTATCTGGATCGGCCTCCAGATCTGACAGATTGCATACTTCAACTGCGGTGATAGGTTGCACTTCTGTGCCGATCGTAATCCAGAGGCTTTTGCCCTCGCCGTAATGGGTGTCTAACTCTGCATATAGCTGACGCCGACTCAGCGGTAGGGGAACATTCACGGGCATGGCCAGTTGCGTGATGGTCGTTTCCGTTTGGGGCAGGTTGTAAAGCTGCAAGTTAGCGCCCAGTGGATTGAACAGAAAGCGGCGACCATCAACCCGAAAAGCTGGGGAATCGAGTAACGGATAACTGCGGACCTGCCACAGAAAAATGCCGATATTGGGAATGTTGTAGCGGCCTCGCCCTCGGCTAATCCGGCGCACATCCACCGTATGCGGAATCGGGTCAAACGGGGTTTGCAGCCAGTTGAGCGATCGCCATTGGCGCAGGTCTGGAGTGGTCCGGTTTTCAGGCCGCAAATGGTTGAGAAACTGGGTTGTAGCTAAATACTGAAAAAACTCCACCACTGCCGCATCCCAGCTGGTAACATCGCGGGCTAACTGCTCCAACATCGAGGCCGTGCCTTTGCGACGCCGATAAGCAATGGTATTCGCCACTTCTGCCCGGGGGCTGCCCAGGCGATCGGTCTGTGCCAAGCCGCCTACGTGATACAACGTCCGGTAGCCCACCAAATCGCCAATATAGGGAACCACCCAGTCAGCACAGGTTTCAATGAATTGGTCATCATAGAGTTGAGCCAAATTTTCTTCTAGCGTGCCAATTTGTGACGCCAATAGCAGCATCAGCGTTTCTAACGGTCCTCGCTGTTGTTTGTCGCGCAGTGCATGGAGGCGAGCCGCTTGCTGAGGAGTGAGCGTTGAAATGGCATCTGTGAGGGCCTCTAATTCTGCTTGTTCTGCCGCAGTCAGCAAAACCAACTGATCGGCAATCGCCCGATCTCGGATGCGATAAATCGCGGGCAACAGCTCAAACAGAGTGTTCGCATCAAAGCCCATGGCTACATTCCTCCTAACATCAAAGGTCGGGGATCGAGCAGGAGTAATTCAGCCGCGATCGCTGTATCGGTGCCTGCTTGAGGGGCACTAGCCAACAGCAAAGGTTGCAAGGTTCCCTGGTCTTTGAGGGGTGCATCCGTGCGATAGAGCTGATCGAGATCGACTGCAATCACACCTTTCACCTGCTGGATCACCCACATCACTTCACTGGCTGCAACGGGCTGGCCAAACTGACGGGTGGCAAATCCAAAAGCCTGCCGCAGCGCTTGCTCCACCTGAGCCAACACGTCTGGAGTTTGATAAACCGGATCGATTTTGAGCTTGCCAGATAGCAGGAAAAAGGCAGGACGATAGGTTTTCACGTCTAAAGGCACTAATGAATCTCCAGCTTGCTGCATGGCCGTCAGCAGATTTTGATAGAGCAGACTGGTTGGCTCGATCGTGCTTCCCTGTACCCCGGCCACCGTGACAAACACGCCTCGCTGCCGACCATCCCAGGTCCAGGTCGCCAGCGCTTTTGCCACACCTGTAAAGGCACGGGCAAAGTCTTCGTAGTCCTGCAATGACACAATCCGGTTGAGGGTGCGAATCGTTAAGGCCGCATTAGCGCGAATCTCCTCCAGAGTTTCTGGATCTGCCGCGTTCGCTGGAGCGATCGGATTACTGACGCTGCGAATTCCCAAAGGCCGGGTTAGCAGTAAGCTCAATTGTTTTTCCTGCAGCAGCCCTGCTTCTCCCATACCCTGGCGATAGACTGCCTGCACATTTTCTTGACCGGTTGGTAATCTCGCGCCGGTACGTCCGTTACCAAATTGCACTGTGGTCGTTCCTGCCTCTCCCGGACGAATCCGATAGATCCGCTCCTCTGGACCATGCCCATAGAAAGTTGAGACCTCCTGCCACTGCAGCCCATTCACATAAATTTGCAGTGTGGGGACTGCTCCAGTTGCTGTAGCCGCACTAGTGTAGGTCAGCGGCAGATGGTGCAGCGAAAATTGCTGGAACGCAAGGCTGGCATTACCACTGCCTAACACTTCCGTTTTTGTTTCACCATGGGTGGCGATCGCCACATTGGCATTGACGGTCACCGTGGTTCGCACATAGCGATGCTGCAAGCTGGTCTGGAACGTGAGTTCGGTATAGCCATTGTTAAAGATCACCTCTGCCAGAATCACCACTTCACTTGCTTCTACCCCTTCCAGATCTTCCCGTTCGCCGCTGATCACCACAGGCCGCCCCACCTGCAATTCCAGATACAGCCGATCCAAAACCAGATGATTCCCCTGGACCGGTTCGGCGATCGGCAATTCCACCAGCGTCAGCCGTTCGCTCTGAGCTAAGACCGTCGTATCACGCAGGGTGAAATGATTGAAATCGGCGGCATGTTCCAGCCGCAACCGCGTCACCTTGGCGCTGAGGGTAAAGCCACTACGCGATAGTTCCGAATTGTCTTGCACTTGATAGACTTGCCGATAGTTCGGACTTTCTAGGACGACCCAGCTACCGGTCAAAACGCGGGGATTGACGCTATCCAGATCTACTCGTCCTAACGTTTGCGGCGTAATTGCTCCCGTAATTCCGGCTTCCTCTTTTAAGGTTCGTCCTTCCCAATTGCCCAACGGACGAGTATTCGGAGGCAAATCGTCATACTTCGGGGCATTGTGGCCAAACACTGCCGCTCGCTGACGAAAGGCAAACGCTCCGGTGGTGGTGGGTAAATCTCGACGAGCAACCTGGCTATTAATTTGGCTATTAATATTGAGCGTGAGGGCGCGCAACGACCACTGCTGCACTTTGGCTAGCGCACTGAGATCGGCCTGTCGCCATCGCTGATTCAACACCTGAGTTTTAACGATGTCGTTATTTAACGGTCGAGACAGGGTAAAAAACTGGGCCACCGCCAGATAGACAATCACAAAGGGGGGTGGATCAGGCGGATCATCCACCAGATCAATCTGGGTAGTTTGTGCGGTTGCATTGATGTGAATGCGCTGGATGCGGCGAACATCGCGATCGCTCCGTCCCGATCCTGTCACCAACAGGATGCTATCGCCTGGAGCCAAATTGCTGGCCACCCCTTTCACCGTCAGCGTCTGGGTGCCACTGCTGAGCATGGGATGAGGTTGAGTGAGGCGAGGCCGCATAGCATTCCATTCTGGACGGGCTGCAATCCGTTCGATCGTCTCGAAGATTTGGGGCCGTTCACCGGGGGCCGGAATACTTTGGACTTTGGTCCCTGATTCCACGGGTGCAACCTGCAAAGCTGGATCGGAATCATCCACCGTGAATGCTAGATAAGTGCTGGCTGCTACCCCCGGACGTGGTTGATAACCTACCAGTTCTGCTAGGCTTTGTAGCGATCGTCGTTCCGTGGCCGTGCGCACATAGGCTTCATTCGCAATCTGTTCCTGATAAAACGTCAGAACATCGGCGACCATGGCCCAGGCATCAAGCAGGGCGATCGTAAAATCCTGAGGATCTCGCGTCTTTAAATCACGCAGGGCGGGCAGATCCGCTGCTGAGAGCCGCGCCAGCAGGCTGGCCTTAAATCGACTGTGGGTACCAATCCGATAGGCAATCGCTGACAGACCAGGACGATTCTCGATCGCTACTGGGGTTTCAACCGTCAGTCCATCACAGCAACCGCAATCATTCAAGCTGCGCAAAGTCGGATCGAGGGAACTACTCATTTGCCACCCTCCAGCACCAAACGAAAGACACCCCGATCGGGGAAATTGGGGTCATTATCCAGACGAGGAATTTCAAACCGGCTAAATTCCAGTTTGCCGCTGTCTAAAGCATCCAGACCAGGCCGATCGCGCCGTTGGAATTGGCTAATTTGCACAAATGCCACGCCTTCAATCGCCTGAGCTGCGGCATAGAGTGGACTGAGATAGACCGTTTGGCCAAACGTAAAGTTGTCTGGATGAAATACACCCTGTTGACCATTGGGTTGAATGCGATTGCTAAATACTTCCAGCAAGGCAGCCCTGACCCGACTGCGAAAATAATCAGGCAGCACCCGCACCTGCATCGTAACTTCCAGCGCCACCAGACGTGGACGATCGATCTCTAAATCATGGCCTGCTAACCGATAGGGACTGAGGAATTGGCGCAACTCCTGTTCGAAGGCATCATCCACAGGCGCTCCATTCAATCGATCGACGCTGACAAAGACCGTATGCCAACTGCCAGTCCAGCGCACCGCTGCCGAAGCTTGCTGCACTCCCGCATAGGTTTGGCTCAGGGCGGCATAATCTTCGGGGGTTACGGCTCGTTTCAGGCTTGCGCCCACCGGACGACGGCTATCGTTGCTAATGTCTTGGGTGCGGAAGGCACTCGGCGCATATTGCCGTACTTCCTCGATCGTTTCCATCTCCACGCCACCCGTAGCAGGCAAAGGATTACTGACGCTCAAAATTCCATCTTCTGTGCTGGCAATATGGACTAAAGCATCTGCGCCAACATTACCTCGACTGCCGTTACCGACCCGATAGGTTGCCGTAAATTGCGTTTCGCTTTGCGGTCTTGCCCCATGCTGACCATCCCCAAATCGCACTAGCGATCGGCCATCCGCTTCCACTTCCAGCACAAATTCGGGTCGATCCTGGCTATTTAGTAGATCGAGCTGAGGCTTCCAGGTCATCGATATGCCATTGCTGCCCGAACTATGCAGCTTCACAACTGGGAGGGCGTTTGCCGCAGAATAGGTCAGAGCCGCATGGGCAGAGGCGATCGATGCTGCACTGTCTTGCTGCAACCGTTCCAGGGGGTCCAGATAAGGAACGGCCTGGGTTACGGGTCCGAACTGGAGCTGAGGCCGAAATCGGGGCGGCAAGGTTTGAGTGCGTTGAGGGCGGCAGCGAGCGGTCGTCTCTTGGCCTACCTGCGTCCGATCTACCTGTTCGATTACCTGCTCGATCGTTGCATCGGGCACAGTTCCTAGAATTTCTTCCTCTGCGGCGGCGCGTCCGATCGTTCGTCCATGGTCTGCCAGCACTAAATTCCCCAACGCCACACTGATAGGTTCCACGTAAGCTCGTCCTTCGCGATCGTCAATTTCGGCAGAAATACAAACGGGAAAAGGCAGGGCATCTTCACTACCCCAGCGAATTTCTGTCACGGGCAGCGGCTGATCGGACGGTTCCCGGTCAAAGCGTCGTCCGATTGGATCAACCCCTGCCTGTACTTCCAGCAGCCGCACGGCATGACGATGACTCAGTTCAGCATCCTCTGATTCACCCGTTCGAGGGCTGCGGATTTCCTGGAAGATCAGCACCATTCCCGCCCTTAAATTGGGAAAACTGCCGCGCAGCGTTGCACGAGTCGCACCCTTCGGCAAACAGCATTCTCTGGCTCCCCAGGTGTAAAACTCGATCTGATTATGCTCTGGGAATAGCGGCATTGCATGCATCGTTTCAAACACGATCGCCCCTGCGCCGATCGCTCGATCATACTCCAACGAATTGGGTTCAATCTGGGGCGGCAGATCCGGCAAGCTGCTGAGCAATTGCGTCTGGCTTGGCAAAGTGATGGAACTCCCTGCCTGGATGCGAACCTGTACCCAAGTGCGAGCATTGCAGCCATCATGCATGAAATAGTCTACTAAGCGGGCATGGCGACGTGCCGAAATCCGGTGATGACAGGTGCTGAGATAGGCTTCAGTTGCGATCGCATCTTGCTGATAGCTGAGATAATCGCCCACATAGGCCAGGGCCTCCACAAGCATCACACCCAGATCTGCCGGGTTGCGCTCCTGCCATTGGGGCAACAAGACCGACAGCCGATCGAGCATGAGTTGACGCAGACTGATATAGTCCCGTGCTAAGTAGTCAATGGTGGGTTCGGAATGCAGGGGCGGTTCACAGGGCTGGCTCTGCTGACAGTCATCCGTGCTGGCCAGATCAGTATTGCAGTTAATTTTGAACGAGAAATCGACCGATCGCAGAATTGGATCGATTGCGTTCAAGCTGGCCGGACTGGCCGGATCTTCCACCAGGCGCAAGGTATAGATCGAAAAATCTCCGGCCTGATCGACCTCAACGATCAATACTGGCGTCAAATTAGCATTTTCAGGATCAGGGCCAGTTTGAACCTGCACCACGCTAATATTCTGAATTCTGACGCCACCCTCAATGCGAAGATTGGCCACCGTTAAGTTCAGCCCGGTTGGATCATGGATAAAATGCACAAACAGCCGCTTCTGGCGTTGATCGAGGGGCAAACTGGGTTGATCCAGCACTTCCAAAAAATCAATGCCATTCAGGTCACTGCGTTGGGCAATTTCATTGCGGCGGCGATCGTTGTCACAACAGAAATACCGCATCTTCCCTCTTTCCTTAAATCGATCGGCTAAACTGGGCGACTTGGCGTTGTTGAGTGCGTCGTACGGTATATTGCAGCACAACTTGCAAGGTAGATTCCTCACTCGTCACCTGTAATGCTTCCACTGTAATCAACTCTCCCAACCACTGTTGTAGTGCACCTTGAATTAAAAACTGGGTGGCGGTAGCCAACTCATCGCTATTCGGCGCAAACACAAGCTGACTCAAGCCGCTACCAAAGGTGGGACGATTGACGCGCTCCCCCGGATTGGTAAAAATCACCTGTTCGATCAAGTCCCGAATATGTGCATCTTGATCAATGTCTGCCGTGCGGCCTTGGCTGCTGATGTGAAACGGATAGTCGAGCTGCATTATCCCCCCTTCACCCGCAGTTGGGTAAGCGCCACGATCAGGCCTGTTCCATTTGGCATACAGGTCGCCTGACTATCCTGCAACAGGACCGGAATGCCACCTGACGTAATCCGCAATGAGGCTTTGGTCCACTGAGCCGTCATACAAGGACTGGGTGCACCGCTAATATTCAACGGACAACCTGCGATCGTATAGGGAACGGTTTGCATGACGATCGCTTGACCATTTACCTTGACTCTGGGATTAGGCGCAGCGGGTTGAGCTTGACCCTGATGTAGACACTGAACAGTAGCTCCTTGATGCAGTAAAAATCCCGGCATTAGAACAACACCTCCAATCCATCCTGGTTAATCGACACTTTCGTTAGTTCAATCTTGATGCTGCCTGCCCCATTGGTAATTTCAATGCTGGGCGGAGCCTGTTTAATTTCGATTTTGAACGCGGGCAATGCTTCGATCGTCACAACTTCACTGCCAGTTCCCGGCAATTGGTGCAGCGTGATCGAACTGAGCAGGGTTTTGATCACGACGATTTGAGCCGCATCCGTAGGCGATGAAATGGGCGCACTTTGTAACAGCTCATCCCAAAAACAGCCACTCCAAATCGGCTTGCCAGAATCGCCCTCTTCAAATTCCACCCAAACATTTGCTCCGATCGGCGGAATCGCATAAAATCCCATACTCGGCCCTGCAAACGGCACACTCGGCATCGCCCAACTGAGTTGACCCTGCCCCAAGACACTCGCCACACTCACTTGAATCCGGCCCAATCGCTTCGGATCAATGTTGTTCGATACAGTGCCGCGATATTTTCCAAAATATTGCTTCATGGCATTACAACCGGAGTAACAGAACCAAATCCTTCACGTGTCAGAGTAAATCTTTGTTTGTATTGCCCTTTGCCAATCGAATGCGTCACACTTTTAACGTAATATAAGCCATCATGCTGATAGCCTGCACCGCGTAACCCTACTAATCCACGTGGCTTCAACAAATCGCCATATCGCAAAGCATCTAGCTCACCGCTAGCCGTGAGGACCGCATCGGTCGATTGATTAGTGACAGCTTGGGCACGGGCATAGGCTTGTGTAATGGAATCACCGCTCGAGCCTTCTAGTAAACCTGTGCGAATATTGGGGTAATTCAACGGAACGGCGGGTTGGCTGACGATCGGCGGACGGGTACTCACAAAAGTCATCACCGGCAATTTAATATTCAACTGGCGATCCTGGATCTCATCGTCGATCAGCGTCGGAGCCAGCGCATTGTATTGAAAGTTGATCGAATCGACATTGGTTTGTGGTCCCAAATTCACCGAAATGGCGCGTTGCGGCACACTCAGCCGTTCAGGGGGTCCCCAATAGGCCACGTTAGTCATAGGCGCAGGTCCGGGCGTAATGTAAAAGCGATAACCATACCGTTGCGCCAACTGATTGAGATACTCTAGGTCAGTGCCTTGCTGCACCGGAATCCGATCGGTCGGCATCGGAAAATCGATCAGACCGGGCGGCAGCACTTTAGGAATCAAGCCATATTGGGGATAGCTCGCAATCAGCTTCAGCGCGATCAAGGTTTCATCCTGAGCTGGATGCTCTGCCCGCTTCTTCTTCATATCCATCATGATACTGACATCTTCACCCGTCAGCGTCAATGTTGCCGATCCAGGTTCTGTACCGGGATTTATTTGCTGATTGGTAATAATTCCATCAATCAAAATATGGGGAATCACATTAAAAATAACGATTAAGACGACTCGATTAAAAGGCCGCAATAAAGGATTGAGTAACAGCGAATAATCAAGTAAATCCATCGGACCCGATCGGCCAATATGAAAAGTCAGCTGAAAACCCGATCGACCTTCATCGTTCAGCGTCACTTGGGCACTTTGCAGCGCTTCAGCAATCTCTGGCGGAGCCGGAATCGCCACCGTGGGACCAATGAGTAAGGTTAAGTGAATGCCCAGTAACATGTTGATGTTTCAATCCGCAAAGGAAGGCTGAGTTAGGGTTGAGGCAGGGGAACACGCAGCAAACGATTTGGTTCAGTCATCAAGTCTGCGGGAGCGATCGCGCCATTGGCATCTGCTACTCGCCAAAACTGGAGAGGATCGCCCAGAGTGCGTGCCGTAAAATTATCCAATCGCTCACCCTGATTTATCGCAATTTCTGCCAGCAGGGGCAACGCTTCTGGATCAGGCAAAAAGCGCCGCCGCCCATAGGAAACGGTTGTGCCATTCACCAGCGTCTTTGTAGTAACTTCGATCGAGTAATAGCGGCTGGTATGATCAAACATTTGTTTCTCCTGACTAGGTAAAACCGAATCTACAGCAACTTCAAATTGCTGCCTGCAACAGCAGCCAGACTGCTGACACTGCCAAGTCTCGCCATTGATTCCTTCACTACCTGATGCGATAAAAACATGTAGTAGCCCGGATTGGTAATGGGCAGATCGTTATAACTCAATACCCGCAACCCAAGGGACACCTTGGCTCGAATTGGATTCAAATTGGTGTCATGGGCATCTTCGGTAATGCTAAATTCAGTTAAACGGACGGGTAGGATGCGATTCACGCCCCAAATAAACAGCGTAAAGGGGCCGATCGGCGGCACGACTTCGATCGTTCCAGCGGCCAACAAAGCGGTATTGGCAATTATCAGAGAACTCGCCGGATAAATCAGCGTTTCCAATGCTGCCAACTGGGGATAAATCCCAACTGTCGTTGCTAAGGGATCGCCTTTCTCCAGCTGATCGATCGCATCAATTTCAACATCTAATTTGATATCTTCTTCCGGTGCCCCTGTTAATCGCAGTGCTTCTGATCGGGCTCCATCACCACTCATTGCTTTGGGTTTTAGCGATCGCGTTAACGTCTCAGGATTATATTGAAACATAATGACATTGGGCACTGGATTCAATAAATCCAACCCAACCAATGCACCTTTGAGGACTCGTGGCGATCGAGGGAAAGTCGTCATGGGTAAATCTCTGATCGAGTTGTACGATCTAAACGATGATGAAATCGATGACATGAACACTCATTCAATCGCATCCACGTCAGCTCAGGATTGAAAATATTTAGTTTAGGGAATGTCTAGTTTAGTGAATATTGAGTTCGCTCGACTACTCGGCGATTTCTGGGAAAAGCAAATACTTTTCTAGCTCGGATTAGGTTTAGTGTAGATCAATATTTACTTACCAATGTTGATTTATAAAGTTTCATTCTCAATACGTAACCCTCCTTTACAACGAAATCTTGTTTTTTCTGAGGTTTATCCTAGTTTTTGACAGCGATGGCACAAAAGTGAGCTTATGTGATTCCAATATCCGTTCGTGGCATCGGAAAATCGCCAATTTGCGGAAATTGCATTAATCTGGGCAACCAGCGATCTTTACGACTATACAGGAACCGAAATCGGTTAGGAGAGCGAGACAACAGCAAATTGGGCGCGTGGATGAAAGCCGTCACTGTTTCGGCAAAATCCTCCGAGGGGCCGCCAGCAACCGAGTAGTGGGTCATGGGTTGCTCAAGCCACTGAGGCGAATTCCAATTTTGTTCGGTAATTTGATAAGCAACAGGCGGCGGAGTTCCTGCGGCAATTGCAGTTGCTACGGCTGCAACGCCAATATCAAACAGTTCAGCAGGATGAGCGGCAGTCCAACCCACCGCTCGCTGAAAATCGGCCATCATGGTTGGATCGAGGGCGATCGGACGAGGATCCATCGCGGCTTCTGCTAATCCATGTCCCAATTCATGGGTAATGCCGCGACGAATACTTTGATCGGGCGTGGGAAATGGCAGTGGAGCACCGGGGGATTGTCCTGGAATGCCGCCTGATGCAGCAACAACTGAAGGATAGGTTCCCTGTGGATTACTGCGATCGATCGGTAATGGCTGTGGTCGAGTAGTGAGCGATCGGTAAATAGTGAGATGGCCTGCCCCAAACGAGGCTCCGGTTCCCGGTCGAGGAATGCCAACGCCAGCCGAATTGAGCGTATAGTCTACGTTAAAGAAAACAATTTCGCGAATCGAAGGGAGGCCGCCAATTTCGCGAATAAAATCTTCCATGCCGTCAACAATCGAATCGTAAATTTCGGAGTTGGTGCCGGGATCCCAGGATTGCCAGTTAGGTAAGGTAATGCCGCCCGGTGGAACGCCGCCCCGAGGGGTGAGGCGATCTCGCTGTTCTGCTTCAGTGCCTGTGGCAATGCGATCTACTTTGAATCGGGTTCTCATGATATGCTCAAATTCAGTGCGGCTCATGCCGGTTGGTATACTTGTCTGCTGCTGCCGATACAGTCCCGCAGCAACAGGTCCGATCGCTCTTACAGCCTGTGAAGTTGGACTATGGATCGTTTGTGCCCAAGCTTCTGCCTCTGCCTCTGCGGTTTGATAGGTGGTAGGCATGACCGGATCAGCCGATCGACCTCGCTGTTGGATAACATGCACTAATTCATGCGCCAGAAGCTGTTTCCCCGCTGGGCTTTGGGGCGCATAATGTCCTGCGGCAAACACAATCTCCTGACCCACGGTATAAGCAGATGCATTCACAGCCTGAGCAGAAACCATTGCGCGATCGTCTGTATGCACGCGCACTTGACTGAAATCTTGTCCCAAATGAGTTTCCATGTCATGCCGGGTTTGGGCATCAAGCGAATGTCCGGGAGACCGCAAAACCTCATGGACGATCGGCGGCACTTCGGTCAGTGGTTCAGGACCCATGGCTCGACGTTGCAAAATACCACTGTGATTCCAGGGCTTGGCAGTAGAGGTTTGAGATTTACGGTAGCAGGACGATCGTTTGTTCATGGGTAGATTTCACTTTTAATCCTTGAATAATTGATTCATCAATTCCTGAAACTAGCCCCAAGCCGTATCTGGCAGAAAGTGAAAATTATCGAATAGCTTCAAGCAACTATACTGCTCTTGACTCCATTCACCTGTGTTCACCTGTAGAGAAACATTGCGCAATTTCATGCAGGCTGCGGCCAAAAAAACGGTCAAAAAATCGTTGTCAAACCTGAGCTGATTGGCAATGTGATAGTATAAAGCTGGTGTACCATACACTTCAATCAGGGCACAGGATCGAACGTAGAGTAATATCGCGATCGTCAACTCTTCATTCACATCATTGCTGATCCATTCTGCTTCGAATGCTTGCATTGCTGAGTTAAATGGGAGCTTACGAAGAAATACCACCACTTCCTCTAGGACTTGACCCACTTCAGGATAAATTGAGAAATTGTTGGCGTAATAAAGTTCCCAGCTACTTTCCAGCAGCTCTAATAACGTTGCACAGTGGGATAGAAACAGGCTGTCAACCGCATTGACTGGTGCAGACTGTTGTAGTCGTTCCTCAATTCGCTGGATCGATCCACGATCAACCCGCCATGCTTGAGCCGCTTCTACCAGCACCGCAGCATATTCCACGGGCTGTGACTGAAAATTAGCTGCGTATTCTAAAAGTTTCGTCATGTGTTCTAATTTTCTCGCATCGTCAGGATCTGTAAAAGTCTGATGGATATAAGACTGAATATCTTTCAGGAATGTGAGCCACATAGATTTCGATCGACCTACCTATCATCGTCTCACCACAAACAAGGTTGGATTGGTGATCCTGCCAACCGCATGGAAAGTTACAATTTCTGCCTGAGCCATATCAATGACCAACTCCATCGATTGTCGCCTGAGGACTAAAGCAATCCGCTCTGGGCCTCCAGCCTGCATTGCTCTCAACACGGCCTGATTCATCACAGCCTCTTGCAGCAATTCTGCATATTGATGGGGGGTGCCTGTAAACACGGTGCTGACTGGACGACCTGCTCTTGCTGCCGGATTAAAGGTTGCAGCCACATGTCCTTCTAAAATATGCTGCCACCCTCGCGTAGGATCTCCCGGAGATAACCTTAAGACATTGCCCCTTCTTCCACCCCGACGAGTATAGGTACCAACAAGGCGAAGATATTCAGGGTTACTTAATGCCCCAGTCGCACCCAATGCATCCCTGAGCGGCGGTATTCTTGGATCGGCTGTTACTCTGACAGAAACCGGTTTGCCCCCGCGAGTAATGGTGGTTTGTGCGCCCTCTGCGACTCCCCTAACTTCTGCCTCACCAACCTGCAACAACTCCCCTGCTGCTGGCCCTTCCATAATCAGCACCCAGGGATTAATGTAACCCCAGAGCTGCATGAGACGACCAACTCTGCGAATTTTGAAGCGATGGAAGCGTAACCGTTGAAACAGTCGTTCTGCCAACTCATCGAGCGATCGAACACCCCGAGTAAAGCCGCGTTCCAGCCCCTGAAAGATAATCCGGCCCCGTCGTAAAGCCACCCTGCCTACGAGTCTTGCCGCCATTCCAGGACGACGCACAGTTCGCAATCCGGCTCTCAATAATCGACGCCCCGATCGCGCTAAGGTTCTGACTGATTGACGTGCCGTGGCAACCGATGCCCGTAAAGTCGCCCGCAAGCCATTCCGAGCGGTTTCCAGAATCGTGTTCAGATCAAAGAGCAGTGTGAAAACTAGCTCAACGGCAGCGATCGCTAACCCTCTGGCCAAACTCTTCGCCGCAGTTACGATCTGACCCGCCCAGCCCTGCATCAGATAATCGCCGACATAGGCCGCAGCTCGCACCAGGCTGACACCCAGCAGAATCGCGCCCAATAACTGCATCAAAGGCGGTAACGCAGCCGTAATGGCACCGCCACTCAGAATTTCAGCCACCACCAGCACCGTCAATACGCCGATCGCAGCAGCCACTAACCAGGGCCAGTTGCAAGAGAACCAGTGCCGTACCCCCTTCAACATCTGATTCATCAAATAGCGAGCCCGTTGGCCTACTGTCAGGGGACCAAACTTCAAATGTTCTGGGAAGCTGCTTTGATCGGCCTGCTGTGAACTGGCTTCGTTCTGGCATCCCTGCGGTTCCTGAGCCATCATTTGAGCAAGGCGAGCTTCCACATCTTCGGGCTGGCTAGCGGCAGGCTGTTCTGCTTCTGCTTCTGGCAATGTTGCTGGCATGGAAGATGGATCGGTTGCCTCAGCACTGGTTGCCTCAGCACTGGTTGCCTCAGCACTGGTTGCCTCAGCGCTAGTTGCAGTTGGTTCTGCCGTTCCTTCCGGATTGGTGAGTAAATCCTGCTGCAAGGCCGCGACCGATCGAGCTGGATCGGTTGAGTTGCCAAAGATTTGTTCTTCACCATCTTGCAAATTCAAACTGGCCAGCAATGCCGGATTCAATTCCAAAGGCACGATCGGGTCTACCGAAACATCGCTGGCTGTCAGGGTCGATCGGGTTAAAACATCCGCAGCGGCACCCGTCCCTTCCATAGGCGTAGCACCGTCAGCAGTAGTCATTGCAGCAGGGGCAGTCGTTTCGGGAGCAGCACTCCGTTCAAACGGCAAGGGTTGAGTCAAATCCATGCCTAAAAACTCTTCAGACACTTGCCCCAAGAAATGATCGGGAACTAAACCTGCTGCTTCAACCAGGTGGCTGATCCGCTCCATGATTTCGATCAAGCCTACGGTCAAGAACTTGAGGCCATCAATCAGCAAGGTGTAGAACCGTTGATAGACCGACAGGACAAAATCGAGTGCTGCGCCCAACGCATCTAACACTCTTGCGGCAAACGCTTGCAGGGCATCCGCAGCCCGGTTCACTACATCCACCGCACCCTCTACCCGATCGTCAATCCAGCCTCGGACCCGATGCGCCGTTTCCGGAAAGGCCACCAAGGCGATGGATGCAATGACCTTCAGTGCTTCACCAAAGCCGCGAATGAAGCCGACGATCGCCCTTCGAGCCGACTCGATCCAGCCGCGTACCAGCCGTTTTGCCCCTTCAATCAGCTGGCGCACCCGCCGCCGCAGCGCATCAAACATGGAGTTAATTCGCCGCTTTAAGCCATCAAAAAAGTCGGACACGGCCCCTTTAACGCGATCCCAAAAGCTGCGAGGCCGGTTCTCGGCTTCTTGCCGCACGGATTCCGCATTCGATTCTGTGCTGCGACGATCTTGCTCTGCCAATCCTTCTGTACGGGTCAATTCGCGATCGCTATTCGTCTCTGCGGTTTGCATCTCCTGCTGAATCTGGGTATCGGTGCTGCGACGACTGGCCTCAGATTGGGTGTTGTACTGCTCCTGAATTTGCCGATTTTCGGCCTGCCATTGCTGCCGCTGCTCAGCCACATCCCGACGCGCCAATCCTTGAGCCTCTCGCTGTTCTTCGGCAACGCGCTGAGTTTCTTCCTCTAGCTGCTGTTGCGTTTCTTGCCGATGCTGTTGAGATTGCTGCTGATAGTCTGCCCAGGCTTGCTGACGCTGTTCCGATCGCTGTCGCACTTCAGTTTGCAGCCAATCCGTACCGCTCTGATCAAACCCTGTCAACACTTCTGGCCGCAATGCTTGAGGCTGAGTAATCGCTTCGCCTGCGGCAGAGGGAGCCGTGCTGTTCGGCAAAGTCGGACTTAAGCTGCTGGGAGGCCGAGTCGGCGCGATCGAATTTTCGCCAAACTCTCCTTGAACGGCTGCATTGGCATCTACATACTGACTGGCTACCGTCTGACTGGATTCCTGTTGCGATCGATCGTTTTGGGTCGGATCCGCATCCCCGGTCATGTCCACTCTGGGACGTTCTCCGGCTGAGGTGGATAAGCCCGAATCAGAACTGGGCAACTGTCGCAAAAAGCGCCGTACAGCTCCCATCAGCCAATCCCACCAGCTGCCGCCCCCATCCTCCTGAGGTTCTGTGACTTGAGTTTGCAGCTGACTGGCAGGCACCGGCGTGGTTGGAGCTTCAGCATTCACATGGGGTGGGCTGCCTTCTCGTCCCGATTGCTGCATGGGGTCTGGAGCAGTCCTTGATTCCAGGCTGGTCGGAGTTGTTGCAGGCCGATCGGTCAAACGCGGAATGCCGGTTGGACTTTCGATCGTCGGCAAGCTCGCCTCTAAATCTTGATGCTCCTGGGCTTGAATTTGCGGTGTAGCGGCCTCGACCTGACTCATCGCCTGACCCATAGCGCTAGGGGAAACTGTGGCCAGCGATTGCAATAGGGTTTCGGCGTTACTGGTGTTGAGGGTGAGTTCTGGGGAGGGAGGGTTTGTTGATTGGGAAGTGGGGGGAGTAGAGGG
>LUGL01000154.1 GCA_002796835.1 Elainella saxicola E1
CCCTCGTTTCCCCTTGCCTTTTTGTTTGTCAACGCTATAGTTCTCTTTGAACTGGGGCGCTTTGGCATCCTTGGATGCACCTTGACGATGTAACAAGTCCTTCAGATGTTTGTTCTCTGCTTCCAGTTCTTGATTTCGTGCTTCCAGTTCTTGATTTCGCTGCTCTAGCTCTTCCACCCGCTTTGTCAGGCAATTAATCTCCTCAATTAGTCTCGCTAAAATCGGACTGGACTCATCAGACATCGCAGGTTTGACCGAGTAACTTAAGGGCAATTGCCCTGAAATTTAGCATACTTCTCCACAACTTTCACCTCCCGGAAAATAGACAGCTACATCAAAAGCTGTCTAACATAGGCCCTGAGAGAGACGAAGTCAATCGTTCAGCCTAAAATAATTTGTCTGAGATCGTAAGCGCATCCGAGAACGAGCCAATCAAGGATTGGCTTATTTTTGTATATTCAAATTGTTGATCGCTTACTTCATATCGTATATTTTTGTTTTGATCTTTCATCAAAGATAGTATTCAAATCAATTAATCCGACAAATAAGCAATCAGCGGAGAATCCTTTCGCTTCAACGCTGCAAGATAATACTCCTCATCATAGGGTTTTCTATCCTGCCAGCATCGCCACAAGATTCTTCCCCATTTATAAGCTAAGGCTCGAATCGCTTTGGGATGACTCTTCCCCACTCGACGCTGCTGTTGATAAAAAGCATTGGCCCATTGACAATGATGTCTTGATTGGTCAGTCCATTCTACAAACGATTGACGTAAAAACTTAGGGCAGCTCCATCGCCAATGAGTCCAGCGTTTCTTGCCGCTCTCTTCTTTGACCGGAGCAATCCCGACATAACTCATGAATGCTTGTGCACTGGTATAGCGACTGCGGTCATCACCAAATGCAACCAGAAGTCTGGGTGCTAAATGAGGTCCTGCTCCTGGCAAAGCGTCAAAGAAGGCTGCATCAGGAAGGGAGTTGAACAACTGCTCAATCCTCTGGTTAATCTCATTGAGCCTGGGCAATAAGGCTTTGAGTTGAATGACCAGTGTTTGAACTAACCACTGCATGGGTTGGACAATCCCAGGGTCTTGGGTCAATGGCACCCCAGCAGTTTGAATTTGGCCAAAACGACGTTCTAATGGCAGTGCGTCGCACGACATGATGGGATTTGAAGAATCGAGTTAATTCATCGGCTGACGCAGATTGGGCAGCATCCAAGTTGGGATAAAGTGTCAGAAAGTCACAGAACACCTGAGTATCCTTATCTTCAAACCAATCAAGCACTTGCGGATAAAAGTTCTTTAACGCAGCAGTAATGCGATTGGTGAGTCGCACCTTCTCACCCACCAGTATCCGACGCGATTCAGTCCATTGTCGCAGAGCACGTAATGGGACAGAAGCAGGTTGCCAAGGCTGAATCTTATCGGAGTGCTTGCGTAACAGGTCGATCAAGAGTTTGGCATCAACCGGATCTGATTTGGCACGGGAAGGTTGAAAGGCCCGACGATAATTAGCCACGGTACGAGGATTAATTGGAAACAGCACCAAGTTCTCGTATTGACACAAAGTATAGATCAGAGGTCCCCGTTTCTGTTCTAGACCAATGGCGATCGGAGAATTGCCGTAGCGGTGTTGGAGTTGGTGAACCCAATCAGCAATATCTTGAGGTTGGGCTGAGATAACAGTGTATTCATACTGTTGAGTGGTGGAGTCATAGAGGCAGATATCGTGTTTGCGGTCTGCCCAGTCGATGCCAATCAATGCGACAAAGTGAGTGTCCATAGCGTATGTTGGGAAATGAAGTTGTTTGGAACTGGGCAGCGAGCTTCTGAGCGAAGAGATTATGGAAAGTGTGAACCACAAATCCCTGAGTATTCGTCGAGAGGAAGCCGGCGAGAGGTTGAGGCGATGCGATATGTTAGTAGACATTGACTGTCTAGCGTTGGATGGTCGTCCCCAACTCTCTGCCCAGTTTCTTTTTTCATACCATTTCTCGGTGACTTAGCAGAGCAGTTCGAGTAACAGGAGCGATGCGATATGTTAGTAGACATCAGACTGTCTAGCGATGCAGGGTCGTCTCCTCTGGTTTCAGTTCCGTCTCCCCATAACTGCGTTGGAGCCGACTTCATCAAAAACGATCTGTAGAAGCCAAAGATTGACTGTAGCGGCTCAACTAAGCCGTTATGCGGCTTAGTCCGTTGATGAGGGCGGTAGTTGCAAGTCCTCGGTGGGGCAACTAAAGTTAAATTGGCGTTAGGCTCAGTCGTTGTTGCGGCAAATCTCTGATGGTCAATCAACTTGAATTAGACGGTTACAAGCAAGGGGTTGCGGATTTTTACGATCGCAGAAGTCAAACCTATGACAATAGTGACTGGCACGTTCAAATTTGTCATCGTCTGCTTGAATATTCGCAGGTTAGTGCTGGACAAACAGTTTTAGATATTGGAACAGGAACAGGTCATCTTGCGATTGCGGCGGCTCAAATCGTCGGTGATCAGGGGCAGGTGATTGGAATCGATATTTCTGCCAGAATGCTAGGGCAAGCACAGAGCAAAGTTAACACATTGGGACTCAGTAACGTGGAGTTCCAACTTGCAGATGCTGAGGCTCTCGATTGTCCAGTCAATCACTTCGACCATATTTTGTGTGCAAACACATTTCCCTGGATGGCAGATAAAGAAGCGACCTTACAGCTGTGGCAGCGATTGCTCAAGCCTGGTGGTCGAATCGGTGTTCATACTCCTGCTGATACGGCGTATGTTGGGGCTGTTGTCTTACGCAAAGTGTTTGCAAAATATGGCGTTTCGCTAGAAGCTAGCAATCGGATCGGCTCCGTTGAACAGTGCCAAGATTTATTTGTCAAGGCTGGTTTTGAGGCAGTTGAAATCGAAACAGAGCAGCACGGCAGCTACACGAACCTAGAGAAAGCAAAAGCAACTTGGGAGCAGATTGTTGTNACGTCCTTCATCTACCTCCCTCAAGGTATTAGGCAATGGGTTATCACAACTTTCATCAGCGCAGTTGGCGCAAGCCAAAGTGGAATTTGATGCAGAACTAGAAGCTCTCCAAATTAAGGAGGGAATCTGGGATGATCTCACTACTCTGTATATATTGGGTCGTAAAGCTGGAAATAGAAGTAGTCGTTGATCACCGCACAACAATCCCAATGCACCGAAACAATGTCAAGCGATCGATGAGTTGCAAAAAGTTCTTTTGTCCGGTGATTGGAACCGTTAGACCGAATTCCTCAGCCGAAACCCATTGTATTTGACCGAATTTCTCAGTCAAAATTCATTTTGGTGTTTTAGCTTAGCAAGTACTTCTTTACCCGGACGGAAGAAGGACAAAAAATCTAAAAGTTTAAGGGGTACGATGAACAACAGATACTCATTTGTTGGTGGTAAGCAAGGCATCTGGCGAGTAACAGATGTGCGAGGCGTTTTTGGGCCAAGTTTAGACCTTGTTGAAAGAGTGAATGTGGTGAATGATGTTGTTGCAGAATTGCCATTGGATAGTTCGTGGGTTCTGCAAAGTTTCGTCAGTAATATTCGCTACTCCAAGCGTGATGAAGTTTCTACTCTTCGGGCGGTGCAGCCTGCGCTAAATCGTTCGGAAGCCGTTTCAGCAGTGCTGATTCCGATTAAAAAATCTGTTCAGTGGTGGGAAATGGCACAAGATGAGCGGCGAGCAATTTTTGAGGAAGAGTCTCATCATACGGCTGTTGGTTTGGAATATCTTCCAGGAGTCGCACGTCGGCTGCTTCACTGTCGCGATCTCGGAGAACCTTTTGACTTTCTCACCTGGTTTGAATTCGCGCCGGAGCATACCAAAGCTTTTGACGAGTTACTGCTGCGGATGCGCGCAAGCAAGGAGTGGGAGTATGTGGAGCGTGAGGTTGAAGTTCGTCTAGAGCGAGATGATATATTATCGTAAATACGATCTGACAAATCAAATCAAATGAAGCGGACGGACGAAAGTCTCTTATGCTCAGTCTGGTTTATCTACCGCCGCTAATTTGAGACGTTATGGGGCTTTTTTACGACTTTGCGGTGCAAAATGAAACATAGAAACAGGAGCTGAATCTTGGGATCGATCAAAAATGGAAGCTTTGTTATCCGTTATTGAAATCACCGCGACCTTAGTTTTTGCTTATTCGGGAATGATTCATGCTCGCAAGAGCGGTTACGATTATGTCGGCGTTTTGACGATCGCTTTAGTTTCAGCATTCGGTGGCGGCACTCTGCGTGACGTTCTGCTGGGCAATTATCCTCTTTACTGGATAGCACACTGGGAATTTCTTGTATACGTATTACTACTGTCACCAATCGCACTCCTTCTATTGCGATTCAATAAAGATTTTTCGAGCCGCCGAACTTTAATGGTAATTGATGCGCTCGGTTTGGGCTTGTTTACTGCTTCCGGCGTCGGGATCGCGTTGGAAATGAAAACGCCGATGTTGCCAGCCGCTTTCATTGGTGTCATTACGGGGACCTTTGGTGGTGTAATGCGCGACATCTTGTCCAATCAAAAGCCCCAGCTTTTTCAATCGACCGAGCCACTTTACGCAACCTGTGCTTTCGTTGGTGCGTGGGTTTATATTTTAATGCTGCGGATTGATCTTTTGCCCACCTTTGCCTTGATAGTGTGCATCGCGGTAACTTTTCTGCTCCGCATTTTAGCTATTATATTCAACTTGAGACTTCCGTTCTGATGTAAAATAAAAAGAATGGATGGGCAACATAACGTCATGGCAGCGGACTGCTGGTTTAAGCTGGTGGTGCGGCAAAGTCTACTACAACCGCTGTATTTTACCGTTATGCCCCCTAGACATCGATATACGGCAAGTTCAAGTTTACTCGCCAGTATTTAGTATAAAAGCAAAGTAAAGCTGCGTCTAAAAGTTTTTATTTCTCGTAAACCCAAGCATTGAATGTCTGCCTAGTGTAAGCAGTCGATCCATGTGTCTTTTATACTAGTTGAGAATATAGTAATGGAAGATACGAGAAATCAAATGAAACCCATACCTTGGGCAAAGCCATATTCCTATAGACCAGAAATTGATGGAATTAGGGCTTTTGCAGTGACTGCGGTCATTATTAATCACTTCAATAAAGAACTTCTACCAAGTGGGTATTTAGGTGTAGACATCTTCTTTGTTATCTCTGGATTTGTCATCACTTCTTCGTTAGCAGGTCGTCCCCATCAGAGCTTTCGAGATTTTCTGTTGGGATTCTATACCAGACGTATCAAACGCTTGGTTCCAGCGTTGGTCCTGTTTGTGCTCGTTACCAGTGTTTTGATATGTTTCTTTAATCCCAGTCCATACCCTTCACTAATAACTGGCATTACAGCTCTATTTGGTCTTTCCAATCTCTACTTGTTGCGGCAGTCCACAGATTACTTTGCTGCATCCACAGAACTCAATGTTTTCACTCATACCTGGTCTCTGGGCGTGGAAGAACAGTTCTACTTCCTATTTCCATTTCTGGTTTGGTTCACTGGGTTTGGTCGTCTAGCTACTAAAGGGGCAAGAAATCTGTTCTGGGTGATGGGAGTACTATTGCTTGCTTCCTTAATTGCTTTTGTCTACAGCTACAAGACCAATCAATCTACTGCTTACTTTCTGATGCCCACCCGCCTATGGGAACTAGGTGCTGGGTGCTTGTTGTTTCTGGGTCTGAAGCATTCCAACAGTTTTTTTCATACCCTTGAAAAAATGCCACCTTTGATAGTCACTGGCGCTGTTGTTGCAATTTTGTTTGTTCCTCTCCAGTTCGCTGTGCAAGCAACCGTTGTTGTTGTTGTGCTCACGGTGGTTTTGATTACCTGCCTTCGCTCAGGAACTGCTGCTTATAATCTATTCACTCACCCGCGAGTAGTTTATATTGGTCTGATTTCTTATTCTCTATATCTGTGGCATTGGGGTGTTCTGTCCCTAAGTCGCTGGACAATTGGCATTCACTGGTGGTCAGTGCCATTTCAAGTTGCCCTCATGCTGCTGCTGTCCATCGTTTCCTATCGATATGTAGAGACACCTCTTCGCCGTTTGGATTGGTCTGCTAATCGCTGGAAGTCTATCGGATATGGAATAGGTACCTCTGCTACTACAGCAGTTCTAATCTTTTCTCTTGCCAAGATACCCAACCTGTCTCTATATACGGGTCGCAACCCTGCGTTGATTGCATTAGGGGTTTCCTCACTTACAGATACATACTCGCTAAAAGAAGTTAATTCACTGTGGGTAGGTAGTAAGTGCGTCCTATCTGACAATTCGCAGGTTGGCAAGAAGATCTCCGTTGAAGACTGTACATTGGGTAACTTTTCTAACGCAAAGAAAAGGGTCATGATTGTTGGAAACTCCTTTGCGGCAGCATTTATTCAAGCATTTGATGATCTTGTAGTATCAGACGAATATTCGGTTACACTTATATCCGCTTTTGGAGCATCTCCTATAAAGGAAATACCTAACGAAGGCAGTTGGAACCAAGCAAACAATTACTACTGGGACAGCGTTGTCCCTTCGCTCATCAATCGCCTAAGACCTGGTGACTGGATGTTTCTTATCAACGATATGGCAGAGTTTTCTCCAAAGTACAGGACATCTGAAACAGATGAGCGTTTGAAGCAATTGGAAAGTGGTTTATAGCGGTTTTCGGCTCAATAGAGTACAGTGGATAATGGTAAACTCTACCATAGATGATTGCTAGATGAAAGCTTACTCTGTAGACCTGCGTCAGAAGATTGTGGATGCCTATGAGCAACAAGAAGGATCGCAACGGGAATTAGCCCAGCGATTCAAGGTCAGTCCTAATTTTGTCCGTCTGTTGCTCAAACGGCATCAAACAGAAGGAACGATTGAGCCAAAGTCTCATACCGGTGGATTTGACAGCAAGCTAGCGAATCATCTCGACTTGGTTAAGCAGTTGGTGGAACAAGATAATGATGCAACGCTACAAGAATTGTGTACTCAACTCGAACAACAAGCCCAGATTCAGGTGAGTCCAAGTACGCTTTGTCGTACTTTACAACAGTTGAATTTAACTCGAAAAAAAACCTTTGTACGCTAGTCAAGCTAAAACAGACCGAGTTCAGCAATTACGACGGGAGTATCGCGAAGAGATTCGAGACATCCGTGCAGAGGACTTGGTTTTCATTGATGAGGCAGGTGTCAATTTGATGATGGTGCGCTTATATGCACGTGCACTCAAAGGAGAACGGGCAACTGGTGAGCGTCCTTACCACCAAGGAAGCAATGTAACGCTGATTGGTGCGATGAGCTTGAAGGGAATTGTTGCAGCATTGAGCCTGGAGGGTGGGATTAACGGAGATGTGTTTAAGTACTTTGTTGAGCACATTTTAGTTCCGAATCTCTGGATGGGTGCTTGCG
>LUGL01000155.1 GCA_002796835.1 Elainella saxicola E1
ACCAGGGTCAAGGTAGTCATCGCCTGCGCCACCATTGAGGGTGTCATTCCCTGCGCCACCGTAAAGGCCCGCTGGACGATAGTAGCCATCCGCAAACCAGTAATAGCCAGAGTCATTACCTTAAGCGCAAATGTGCGCATCACTGTCACCACACGCTTCCGTACGGCCAACACTTGCTCCACCTGTTACAGTGTCATTGCCTGCTCCACTGTTGACTAAGTTAGTGGCAGTAGTCGCAGAGAGGGTGATAGTGTCATCGCCACTGCCGGTGTAGGCTGCAACGTTCTCAACCTCAGCAATGTTGCCTCCTGTGAAAGCAGTGTAGGTAATCGTCGTTGGAGTAGTATTCGCTGAAAGGTCAAGGTAAAGCGAGTCATTACCATCTCCACCGTTAACCGTGTAATCGCCAGTACCAGGGTCAAGGTAGTCATCGCCTGCGCCACCATTGAGGGTGTCATTCCCTGCGCCACCGTAAAGACCCGCTGGACGATAGTAGCCATCCGCAAACCAGTAATAGCCAGAGTCATTGCCTTCCCCACCATTGAGCACATCATTGCCATCACCACCTTCTAGACGGTCAACACTTGCTCCTCCTGTTACAGTGTCATTCCCTGCTCCACTGTTGACTAAGTTAGTGGCAGTAGTCGCAGAGAGGGTGATAGTGTCATCGCCACTGCCGGTGTAGGCTGCAACGTTCTCAACCTCAGCAATGTTGCCTCCTGTGAAAGCAGTGTAGGTAATCGTCGTTGGAGTAGTATTCGCTGAAAGGTCAAGGTAAAGCGAGTCGTTGCCATCTCCACCGTTAACCGTGTAATCGCCAGTACCAGGGTCAAGGTAATCATCGCCTGCGCCACCATTGAGGGTGTCATTCCCTGCGCCACCGTAAAGACCCGCTGGACGATAGTAGCCATCTGCAAATACGTAATAGCCAGAATCGTCTCCGTCTCCACCATTGAGGGTATCATTGCCATTGCCGCCTTCCAGACGATCGGTATCTGCTCCACCGTTCAGGGTATCGTTGCCATTTTCACCGCGTAGCAAGTCAATCCCAGCCAGACCATTGATGACGTCATCTCCTGCACTGCCATTGAGGACATCATCCCCAGAAGTACCATCAAAGGTACTGCCACCGACAACAATTGGATCGCCCACATAGATAAAGTAGCTGCCAGTCAGGCTGAGGCCAGTCACACCAGCAATAAATGCCACTCGCTCATCTGAATTTGCACCAATGTTATCTATGTAAATGGAGGTGTTGTATCCATCCTCGACCAGTCGATAGTCAGTACTAACTCCTCGAAGTTGGATCTTGTCTTCCGCAGAGTTGAAGTCTGCGATGTAGGCATAATCCCAGTAGCCGTCACTAGCTGCATTGCCATCATCATAGGCAACAGAACCCGCTACACCGACGACAAATTGATCACTGCCTGCTCCGCCATACAGGTAGTCATATTCGTTAGTGCTGGGGCTAGCGGTGTTAAAGCCAATCAGGATATCGTCACCATTTTCACCATAGAGAGAGTCATTGCCCGAACCTGCTTCTAGGGTGTCGTCGCCATCACGACCATACATATAGTCATCGCCTGCGCCACCCCCTGTGACTGTGTCATTGCTGCTGCTGCCACCAAACTCAATCCGCTCGACATTGCTGACGACCAGATCCGGTCCGGTAATCGTGTAATTACTGCTGATGTTGAGGTTTACTCCAGTAGTGCGGTTGTAATACTCTAAGTTGAGGGTATCTGTGCCAGTACCACCATCTACAGTGTTGGTGCCGCCACTACTGACAATGCGGATATAGTCATCTCCCGCACCCCCATTCAGAGTGTTGTTGTCATCATCACTGTCTAAATACCAACTCGAACTACTGTAGAGAGAGTCGTTGCCATCCCCGCCATTAAGCGTATCACTGCCATCGCCTCCGATTAGTGTGTCATTCCCTGCTCCCCCTTCGATCGTGTCATCGCCTGCACGACCCTCCAGGTAGTCATCGCCTGCGCCACCCCCTGTAACAGAGTCGTTGCTGCTGCTGCCATAGAACTCGATGCGTTCGACATTGCTGGCGACCAGATCCGGTCCAGTGATCGTGTAGTCACTGCTGACATTGAAGCTGATTCCGGTTGAACGATCGGTGTACTCTAAGCTGAGGGTATCTGTGCCAGTACCACCATCTACAGTGTTGGTGCCGCCACTGGAGTTGATGCGGATGTAGTCATCACCTCCCCCACCATTGACGGTGTTGTTGTCATTGTCACTGTAATAGTACCAATCGCCGCTATAGAGAGAGTCGTTGCCATCCCCGCCATTAAGCGTATCACTGCCATCGCCTCCGATTAATGTGTCATTCCCTGCTCCCCCTTCGATCGTGTCATTGCCAGTGCCGCCATCGAAATATTCGCCACCGCCACCGCCGATGAGCGTATCGTTGCCATCGTTTCCATAGAGTGTGTTATAGTCCGACGTGACAGAAACATTGACAGTGTCATTGCCAGAACTGCCGCGAAAATCGATCCGTTCAATGTTTTGGATACGCTTGCCATCGGAGACATTAGAGCTGGCACTGGTAAAACTGGTATAGGTCAGCGTGATTCCTGTTGCTTGAGCACTGTAGTCGAGATAAAGAGAGTCATTACCTGCATTCCCATTAATGTTGTCCGATCCTAGACCTGGAACGATGTAATCATTACCATTGCCACCACTGATATTGTCAGTCCCAGTAGAAGTGTTATTGTTTTCATCACCAATAATCGTGTCATCGCCATCGCCTGCATTGATGACGTCATTGCCAACACCTCCTTCAATGTAGTCATTGCCTGCATCTCCAGTAATGTTGTCATTGCCTGCGTAGCCATAAATATTGTCTGGGTCGGGTGTTCCGACAAGGGTATTGTTTCCAGAAGTTCCGTAAATATCTGCCATGATTGAATACCTTTGAGTAATGGTTGAACGAATGAATTAGACAAGATCAACTGATTCAGCTCAATTTGCACCTGATCGATCGACCAACAAAGCAAACAAGCTAAAGCGACACGATTAGAAATCCTGTGACGCTCGATAAATCGATCGAAGTCCCAGTTTTCCAATAGCGTGGATAGCACAACCCGATCTGTGCTGGAATCGAAAAGGGTTAGCCAGGATGCAGCGTTGTGTAAGAGTTAATGAGGCTTCTCCTCACTTTCGAACGGGGGGTAAGCTGCATTGGACAAAAGGATTTGCTATGTCGGAGCACACCTGTAGAGTTGGGAGATAACTGCTCTGTATACATCTTGAAAAATAAGCGAAGAAGCTCAAAACTGACTGGTTAACGATCGATCGAATCCATCTGAAATTGCCATGGTTCAGTCCTCTCAATTCAACAGGATTTACAAAAAACAAATACATCAGTGCATTAGAGACATATTGAACTCTCTGCCTCCAGTCCAAGAGACAGCGATCGATCTGTTCAGCCAAGCGAAACCTTGCTCCCTCAAGTTAAAGGAACAAAGTTTGACGATCGCGAGACCATAACAGGAACTGAGCTAGTCAGACAAAGCCTTGTGATAGCAAGACTCAAAATCGTCCACCTTGTTTAGCCTCTCTTCCAAACACCCTTGAGCCTCCTGGAAAAAGATGCCTTCCCAGGAAAAGAGAAACAGCATTAGATGGATAGATACACAGGACCTGACTTACCAAACATTCTCAATAGAACACACCCAGCCAATTTACAGTAATTTGGCCTCGATACAAGATATACTCCATGCCTTGGAATACAATAGAGACGCTCCCAAGCCATTCGAAGTATCGGATATTACTTAACCGAAATCACTATAACAATGTCTACTAGTCAGAATCAACCACCGGAGCAAACCAAAATGTAAAGAATCAAACAAGAAGCCAGCCCATAACAGCCTGTTAAACAGATACACTACAGGCCCAGCAGAGGGACATAGAAGACTACATAATCTCGTTTCCCACTAAACCATAGTTCTCTACAACCTTCTATACGAAACATAGAGAAAACTGCTAGTTTTGAGAAGATCCCACTTTTATCCCACTTTCCCGTACTTGTCACGAGGCGAGCGATTAGCTACCCTGTATTCCTTAAAAAGAAGCATCTTGTAGCTGGGAGCATGAGATGCCGATCGATTTACTCAGTCTTCCAATCGATCGCTAATTTTGCCGCGAATAGCAGAAATTGCCACAATTCGAGGAGACGCCAGATAGTTTTGCGCGGTTGGATCTCCACTGCGACCTTTGAAATTGCGATTCGTTGCATAAATTCCAGCTTCGGAAGCACCTAAAACCCCCTGTCCTGCATTGATGCAAGCACCACAGCCGGTTTTGAGAATTTGCGCACCTGCTTTTTCCAGAATTTCTAAGTAGCCTAATTGCTCGGCTTGCTGTCGTACTCTCTGAGACGCAGGAACGACAAAAAGGCTGACGCTTTCAGAAACTTGTCGATCGCGCAATACTTCAGCGGCCTGGGCGAGATCAAATAGTTTGCCGCCAGTACAGGAACCAATAAAAGCGCGGGTAATTGGCACTTCACCAATTTCTTGAATACTGACGACCTGATCAGGTTTGGGCGGACACGCAATCTGGGGCGATAGATGACTCAGATTGAATGTATAGATATAACCATATTCAGCATCAACATCACTATACAACTCGACTTCTTCTAGGTTATTTACTCGGTTATGTATATAGTTCCAGGTCAAGGCGTCAGGTGGAATCAGGCCGCACACTGCACCACACTCGATTGCCATATTCGCTAAGGTCATGCGTTCGTCGATCGGCAATTGTTCGATAATGCTGCCATGAAATTCCATTACTTTACCGATCGCACCATCACAACCAATCTGCCCCAGAATGAACAGCATGATATCTTTAGCGCTAATGTCGGGCGGCAAGGTTCCCGTCAGTTCAAACCTGAGCGTCACAGGCACCCGAATCCACATATCACCCGTGGCAAATAGATTAGCCATATCGGTGGTGCCAATGCCTGTTGAGAAGCAGCCAAACGCGCCGTAGGTACAGCTATGGGAGTCCGTGCCTGCGATCACCATACCAGGTCGCACAAAACCCTGTTCTGGCAGCAAGACATGACAAATCCCTGCGGCATCACCTGGAGAGACTACATCCAATAAATGGCACCCTTGCTGATGCGCAAATTCCACCATCTGCTGATGCATCGTGATCGCTTTTGGATCAGGACGAATATCGTTGATTTGAATAAAGTGATCGGCCACCAAGACAATCCGATCGGCATCCCAAATCCTGGCACCAGCACCAAACTGCTGATAAAACAACTGTCCGACTGGACCCGCGATCGCATCATGGGACATCGCCAGATCAACCCTGGCAAACACCACTTCTCCCGGCTGCACATAGGCATTACCAGAAGCACAGGCCAACAGTTTCTCGACAAGCGTCATGGGTCGTGCAGAGGTCTGGCTTTGGGACAAGGCAGATTGACCACTGAGCCGTTGTTGATTAAACGCAAACAATCCGCCTGCCTGGACGATCGCAGTTTCAACCGCAGAGATATTTCCAGAAGAACGATCCCGATCTGCCCCAATGATCTCTAACGGTAAACCAATGTTGATGCTGTTGCGATAGAAGATTTCGGCAAACGATCGGGCTCGCACTTTTTGAATGCCAGCCGCTTTGAGAGCGATCGGTGCAAATTCCCGACTGGAGCCACAACCAAAGTTTTCTCCCGCTTCAATTACGTCATATTCCAGCAGCTTACCTGCTCCAATTACATGTTCTAACGCATAATGGGCCAGGTAAGCGGGATCGGGATTAGTGCCGCGTTGAGCTGGAATAATGTCGTCGGTGTTGATGTCGTCGCCAAGGACAAGTACTTTGGGGGTCATAATGGCCAGGAACTCAGTGAACTGCTTCTCCCAGAGTAACTCTGACTGACAACCCCAATGTCAGCAACTTTAATTGCCCTTGCTATGCCATCAACCGTACCTAAACCGCAACTTGTTGCAGTCCATTAATCATCTTCTCGCTGATCACATCATAGGCACTTCGCCAAGATTGCTGCATTTCAGTGGTCCAGTCAGCCCCTAAAAATTCAGCAAAGGTTGAAAAGAGGGCTTCTCCAATATAGGGAAACTGTTCGGTCATTGCACCATAGCGTCGATGCCGTTCAGCCAAACTTTTAATCGTTCCTGATAAGAGCTGGGGTTTTTCTAAACTTCTGACAATCAAAATCAGCGCCGAAATCAGCATTTGCTGTTGTTTGGCCATATCAACCTTAGCAAAGTAGGGTTTTATCTCTGGGTGTTTTGCAAACAGCGTTGCATAAAACTGGGCAGCAAATTCATCTTGACGCGCTTGAATCTGATCAAGACTTTGCTCAAGTAACGGCAGTTGAAACGACATAATTCAAGTCATCCCCATCTTCAAAAGAGAAAGCAATCGATATAGCGACGCTGAGGTAGTGGCTTCAACATTTGTTTGCCGGAATAACCTATCGTGCATATCTGATGGGGATAGAGTTCCCGCAGGGTTGTATACAGCAACATCCTTCGTGCGAGAACTTTTCAAGTTTTTATTTGTTAATAATTCAAGAAATAAATTAACTTTCTTTGTGATACATGCGAGTTCCTCTATTAATCATCAAAACTCAACCAGAGAGTTTCTCTGGATTAATTTGAAACTGAATGCTGCTGGCTTTCTTCTTGCCCGGAATTTCTTGGGCACCCAAAATATATCCTTCCTGCCGTAACTCTTCGACCGTGCGCCAAAAGATCTGGTTGTTGCGTGAGGAATTACTTCCCAATAAGTCTAAATTTTTAAACAAATATTGCTTCGAAATGATCAAATATTGTCGATCGTGTAGCACATCCCACTTCATCCGGCCCGCCAGATAAATCAGCAGCTTGGTTTTGTAATCGCATTTGGCATTGCTGCCAATTTTTTGACTGATATCAATATCCCCTGCGAACAGAACGTAATCCCCAGTGCGGCTGGGTCCATCAAAAAATTCGAGCGAAATCGTGTAAGCATCTGCAAGTTCATAGGTATAGTCCGCCGCTTTCACCAGATCAAAATCACGGGGCACATTGTCAATTTCATAATCCTTGATTCGCAGCACACTTTTGATGGTGACCTTTGCGCCGAGCTGATTTCCTTTTTGCAGAGACTGCGCCAAAACCAATTCAGTGCGGTGGAGGGCAACCAGGTCGCAGTTGAGTTGAGATCGCAATTTTGAAGCGAATCCACCATCCTTCGTGCGGGTATAGCCTAAACTTTGTAACAAATCATTGGACCGGAAGGAAACGATCGGCCCATTGCCCTGGAGAGCCGCCAACTTATAGAGATAGAGAACGATCGACACCTGACGCGGATTCAGGAAAGTCAGCAGAGCCATAAACAGCCGCTGAATCTTCCGGTCTTGAATTTTCTCCAAACCCTTGCTAACGCCGCGATCGATACAGGCTTGCAGGTCAAGATTGGCATATTGCGTCTTGAGGTCTTGCCATTCCTCCTCTGACAAATGCTCCAGCGGCACTCGACGAATCACCGCAACTTCGCTGCTTTCTTTAGGATCTGCTTCGACTTGCATTTCCAAATAATAGCCGTCCTCATCCGACCGGAGAAGGGGCAAATGCACATCGGGATTTTTCAGGGAGGCTGCTGCTCTTGGCAACACCATCAGCAGTTGACCATCGACTGGAAAAGCAGAGGAGAAGGGGCTAGTTTGAATGGGCTGTTTGACTCTAAGCGCACTGGGCATAACGGTCTAATTTCGATCGAATCGGCGGAAATTAAGGGAAATCCAGGCAGTGCAGAGCCAATGATGGGCCGACGCTACTGCTGGTGCTCAAGATCCTACNAGCACTTTCTTTAAAACCACATATCTAGGGGCAGGATTTTTGAAAAATTGTTTTCCCGCTACATATAGCGTAGGAACCTGTAACTCGTGCGGATGATTTTAACCGTTGGCCTGTAACTCTGGCGGAGATTTTTGCCTGTAACTCGCACGGATGATTTCAACCGTTGGCCTGTAACTCTGGCGGAGATTTTTGCCTGCCCGAAGGCCAGAATACCGATGCCTGCTTTCTTTGGTCAAGGCCGACTCATCTTACCTTACGTTTCACAGCAGCGACGAATTTTTATCGGTTGCATCAGCGAAAGATCGGCAGATCGCTTGTTCTAGTTGCCAAAAATTTCACCTGTAACGCGGGCGGAGAATCAGCCTGTTACTCCGGCGTATTGTTCGGATCAAACCCTTGAGATCAAAAAATATCGGTGCTAACCTCTCGATCAAATTCAGCCATTCTGATCGGAAGGAGGAGAAAAAACGGATCGCTTTCTGCATTCAAATTGTCTGCAATAAAAAAACCCTTGTCGCCTCCCTACCACAGTTAGCTCAAGGGTCTCTGAGTTGGTTTTACCTCACAAATAAAGGGTGAGGTTTGGATTGTTATGTTCAAAAATTTTATCAACTTTTACGGCTCTGGCATAGAGTCGATGGATTTTTTTTGCCTATTTTGGATTGCAACTTTAAAGGCAATTCAGAATAACAGCGGAGGTTAGGCATGGGGACGCTAACTTCTCAGCTGAAATTTACCTATATCAAAGAGGTGGGAAACACATTTTTCGATCTGTTTCCCCATCGATTTGACTACATTTATGCCCCTCATCCTGAACCGCATACTGCTCCAAATTGGCAAACAGAAAGCCGCCATCCCTTGACCGATCGCATGTTAGATCAGGGTCGATTTTTGTATGGCGTTCGGTTTGGTGCTAAAACTCAATATTGTTTATTGGATATCGATGCAGGTAGTCCCTATCATCCCAGTGCTGATCCCTTTGCAAGTCAGCGAATCCTGGCAGCACTGGAATCAATTGGATTAGTTCGCTATCTGGCTATCACTTCTAGTCACAGTGGCGGGCTGCACCTTTATTTCCCATTACAATCGCTGCAAAATTCCTGGGAATTAGGAGCCGCAATCACTGTTTTGTTGAGCAATACCGGATTTGTTGTGAAACCGGGTTGTCTAGAGATATTTCCGAATCGCAAAACCTACAATATTCAAGGCAAACCCAGCTTGTTCAACGCCCATCGTTTACCGCTTCAGATGGGTTCCTATTTGCTTAATCAGGACTTTCAGCCAATTTGGGGCGATCGCCATACATTCATTGAACAATGGCGGATTTGTCAATCTCAGAATTTCATTGAAACAGCCAAGCTGCATCAGATTCTCAAACAAAACCGGCAACAACAACGCCAAATTTCTGGCAAGGCAGCAAAATTTCTCAATGATTTAAATACAGAGATCGAAGCAGGTTGGACTGGTTCCGGTCAGACTAACTATTTGCTTGGTCGCATTACGATGCGCGCTTACATTTTCCACCACATCTTGGAAGGAACAGTTCCTCTGGTTGGACCAGATCTGATCAATGAAATTGTTGCAACTGCCCGATCGCTTCCAGGCTATCAAGAATGGTGCAAGCATCAACATGAAATTGAAGATCGAGCTGCTGAATGGGCGAGATGTGTTGAGAGTAGCAGATACTTTCATTACGGCATCACCAAGCTAGACAAAACCGATCGATCGATCTCAACCTCCAGTAGTCAATTCAAAGCTTTAACCTGGAATCAACAGCAGTCACAAAATACGCGCGATCGGATTAAACAAGCAATTGCGGATCTACTGAATCAAAATAAGTTCCCTGCTCAAACCACTGCTCGCTTTAAAGCACTAACAGCTTACGGGATTGGAGGTGGATCGCTCTATCGTCACAAAGATCTCTGGCATTCAGAATTTTTAAATCTAGATTCAGAGAAAATCTTTTTAAACTCAGAAGATCCAGACTCAGAATCTCTAAATTTAAATCAAACCGATCGATCAATTTTAGAAAAGAACTTCAACTTCAAAGAAGAATCTAATCTCCAGAACAAGTCTCTAAATCAAACCGATCGATCAATTTCAGAAAAGAACTTCAATCTAGAAAATCAATCTACCTTTCAAAGCAAGTTTCTAGATCACGGCAGTTCTCATCTGCTTAAATCGTCTCAATATTCCACAAGCTTATTACCTGCAGTAGACGGTAATTCCTTCATTGGCGCGGATCCTGACCGATCGATCGACTCAATTTTCGCTCAGACAGGCGGTAATTCCTTGCTGGTTCAGGGTTTCACCATTTTGCAGGAGTTGACAACATCTGTTGCGATCGATCGGGAATGCGTCTTGTGCCTGGATCAGTTTGAAACTCGACTGACTGATCAATCCGTTGATCGATCGACAGATTGCTTGAATGGGATTGCGCTGTTGAGTCTGGACGTTTTTGCTGTGAATGGCGATCGATGGCAGGTTGGCCAACCGTTTAAGCCGCCTTGATTGGCTTAACTTTTTGCCCCATGTGGCACGAGGGTTCAATTCACCAACTGTGGTAAATGTTCTTGCAGCAGCGACACCGAGATGGAAGCCGTCGTGGCGTTATCTGGCAGATTGGGATTGATTTCGGTATTGATGCCAATCACTTCCCCGTTGCGGTTGAGTAAGGGGCCGCCAGAGTTGCCGGGATGAACTTCGGTGCTGCTGAGCAGGATGCCATCTGAGGTCATTCTTTTGAATGTGCCCTGGGTGATCACTTCTGGCTTGCCATAGGGTGCGCCGATCGCCCAAACGGGATCATTGATCGGGGGCTGGCCTTCTGAGAAGCGAGCGACTGGAAGACCGCTGGCCCCTTCGAGTTGAACCAGAGCCAGATCATAGTAAATGCCGCGTTTACGATCGCCGACGCCGACGATGTGAGCGGAAAACTCTCGTCCATCCGACAACCGCACTTTCCATTGCTGTCCCCCGGCCCGTACCACATGGCTATTGGTCAGCACGAGACCGTCTGAGGTTAAAATCACGCCGGAACCGATCGATTGACGACCCTGTAGCATTACAACCGAGTCATTTGCCTTGAGAATGGTTGCGGGGGTGCCAACTGGAATGCTTGCTGGGGACGCACCACGCAGGATGGCAATTTGCTGCTGACCCCGTAACCATGCCTGTCCAAGCCAGGTGCTTAAGTAGGTATTGTTCAGCAAGAAGCGACTGCCAATCACCAGGACCGTTGCGGTGATGGCAACCCTCAGAAGTTCTTCAAAGTCGAACTTTTTGGCAGATGAGGACATACCCTCGCCTCAATGGGATGAATCTAGAATAGGATGGAAGCCAAAGTTCTTGCAAGAACCCTTGCTGTTTCTCGGTCCTGGACGCTGTCCTTGATACTGCCTCAAAGATTCATGCTAACTGTTTACAGTGACGATCATCGCCTGCAAAATGCCCAGTTTGAGCTGATTGACGGGAAGCTGCTGCCGCCGTTTGAGAATCCCCGTCGGGCCGACCTGGTGTTCGCCGAAATTCAGCAACAGCAATTAGGTGAAATTCTGCCTGCGCAAGCGTTTGGCTTAGAGGCAGTTTTACGGGTGCATGATCCTGGCTACGTCAAATTTCTGGAACAAGCTTGGCCCGATTGGGTGGCTGCCCATGGCGACTATGATGCCCTGCCGTTAAATTGGCCCACTCGCACCATGCGGCACGATCGCATTCCAGACGCGATTGACGGCAAACTCAGCTACTACTCTTTCGATGCGGGCACACCCATTACGGCTGGAACCTGGCGAGCAGCAACTTCAGCGGCAAATGTGACCTTAACCGCCCAGCAGCTCATTGTTCAAGGTGCCCGATCGGCCTTTGCGCTATGTCGTCCACCAGGCCATCATGCGGCTAAAGACTTTTATGGCGGCTACTGCTTCCTGAATAATGCGGCGATCGCCGCTCAATCATTTCGGGATGCCGGAGCAGAACGAGTCGCCATTTTGGATGTGGACTATCACCATGGCAACGGTACGCAGGCAATTTTTTATGACCGATCGGATGTGCTATTTCTCTCGCTGCATGGTCATCCTCAGCAGGAATATCCCTACTTTTTAGGCTATGAGGATGAGTTGGGTGTCGGAGCCGGAGAAGGCTATAACCAGAACTATCCACTGCCCTGGGGAACGCTGTGGGAAGAGTACCAACTTGCTTTAATCGATGCAATTCAGCGGATCCAAACCTATGGTCCCGATGTAGTTGTCGTTTCATTGGGTGTCGATACCTTCGAACAGGATCCGATCTCAAAGTTTCGCTTGCGATCGAACCATTACCTGGATATTGGTAAGCATATTGCTGAGTTGAATAAACCTACGTTATTTGTGCTGGAAGGGGGATATGCGACTGAGCAGATTGGTGTGAATGTTGCGAACGTGTTGATTGGCTTCGAAAACGCATAGGAACGGAAATTCAATTAAACAGAATCAGTAGATCGCAAACTCAAGCTTGACTTAGTTGCTGAGCCGCCCGCAGATGAATCGCGGGCTATGGAAAAAACTGCACTAAAGTGCACTAGAGAAGGATTTCCGGGTTTAGTCCGGTTTAGCGGACTTGATTCAGTTAGCCTGCCGTTTACGCGCAGGTGGGACCGAAACGAAGCATTCAAGACCCATTTGCGATCTACTGAGAATTTCTTGTGAGGTGATCCTCTTGTCTGCTCAGACAGGTAATCTCCTGAAGCGTCTATAAAAAAGAGGGATAGCTCCATGACTACCCCCGTTGCAAAATGAACTCTAGATCAAGCACTTAGCTGTGAACTGCGATCGCTGGAGCTGCGAAGCTAACCGGAATAGCCTCACCTGCTGCCAAAACTTCTGGAAAATGGTGGGTATTGGGAGCATGCATCACCTGAATTCCCAAAGTTGCCCGATTCAGCAGATCCGCATTGGTTGGAATGACTTTACCCTGGCTGTCTAAGATCGATTGATTGAAGTTAAAGCCATTCAGGTTAAATGCCATGACGCCAACTCCCAAGGTTGCAGACCAGATGCCGATCGTTGGTAGGGCAACCAGTAAGAAATGGACAGTGCGGCTGTTGCGGAATGCGAAAGCGGGAACCAGTAATCGGCCTAAATAACCCATGTGGCCCGCGATCAGGTTATAGGTTGCTTCCTGCTGGCCAAAGTGATATCCCGTATTGGCTGATTCAAGATCAGAGGTTTCCCGGATCAAGCTAGCGGTCACTAAAGAGCCATGAATCGCACTCAATAATGCGCCACCGAATACGCCTGCTACACCGATCATATGAAAGGGATGCATCAGAATATTATGATCGGCCTGAAAGCTAAACATGAAATGGAAGGTGCCCGTGATACCTAAAGGAAGCCCCTCTGAGAAGCTGCCTTGACCGATCGGATAAACGAGCAGAACCGCTGTGGCCGCAGCAACCGGGGCCGAAAAAGCGACGGCAATCCAGGGCCGCATACCCAGACGATAGCTCAATTCCCACTGGCGACCCATGTATGCAAAAATGCCGATTAAAAAGTGCAGGATGATTAACTGATAGGGTCCGCCGTTGTAGAGCCATTCATCAATCGATGCGGCATTCCAGACTGGATAAAAGTGGAGTCCGATCGCCGCAGAGGTCGGAATTACGGCGGCAGTGATGAGATTGTTACCGTCGAGCAATGAACCGAGAACTGGCTCGCGAATGCCATCGATATCCACGGGCGGAGCTGCAATAAACGCCAGAATGAAGACGCTGGCTGCAACGAATAAGCTAGGAATCATCAGTACACCAAACCAGCCGATGTACAAGCGATGTTGGGTACTGGTAATCCATTCACAAAAAGCATCCCAGGTTCTGAGATCGAGCGGAGGGCGCTTCCTGATTGCAATGGTCATAAATATGGCCTCCTTTAATCGAGGAGATAGAGGATTATTTGGTTTGCAAGCTGAAGGGAACTGAATGGCTGCTGACAAACCAACTTGTGATGGCCCGATCGCGCTCCCAACGATCGAGCGGGATAGCCTACCGACAAACGTTTGGCATGACGATAGACTTCACCAAAATTGTAAAACATGATTTCATAGTCAAACAGTTATTTAATCATTTGTTAGGAGTGCTGGTTTTTAACCGCGTTTCATGAAAACCAGTAGAGTTCTTGTACGATTTGTTGACAATTGGTTGCCAGCCAGGAAGGTGAAATGATAATGGGAAGGTTGGTGGATCGCTGGCCTTTTCGGGCAAAGTAAGGGCGATGGTTGGGCTGGGAAAAGCCGCTATCTGACTCATCCTGTCACTTTCTGAAATTGGTGCTATGAATCTTGGAACAACTCTGCCATCGGGGCAAACGGATTCGCAGATGCCAGATCGACCCTTGCCGTTGATGCCCGACCTCGCGAATGGGGGCGTTGATGAACAGGAGGTCGCAGCCTGTATCGATTGGTTAAGGGTGCATCCGCGTTGGGGGCAACTCTCTCCAGCGGCGCTGCAGGCCATCGTCCGATCGTTCCATTGCTTTGAAGTAGAACCGCAAACGCTGATTTATCAAGAAGGACAAACGCCGATCGGCCTATATTTGCTGAAGCAGGGAACGGTAGAAATTTTTCGGCAATCTCCGATCGGTCAATTGTCGATTCGTAGCCGCAATGCCGGGGATTTGTTTGGCTACATGCTGGTGGCGAATGCGGTGGAAGGCACCTATCAAACGAATGCGATCGCCCTGACGGCTAGCAAAATTGGGTTTCTGCCGCAAACGGACTTTCAAGCTTTGATCACGCAGTATCCCGATATTCAACAGGTAATTCATGCGCTGCTCTCGCAAGATTTGCATGAATACGCCATCCGGATTGCCTGGGAACAGGTGCGAATCCAAGGTCTACAGGGTTATATTCAGCCCGTCCCCAGTGAAGCCACGATTCTGGGCCAGAGTAAGGCAACCCAAAAATTGGCAGAGCAGATCGATCAGGCAGCGGCACATCTCAATCCGGTGATTTTTCAAGCGCAGGCAGGTACGGGCAAAACCTTTCTGGCGGGTTTGATTCATGCTCGATCGAAACTGGCGGCGCAACCCTTTGCTGAAATGGACTGTGCTGATTTACCGCGTGCAGAGGATGGGCGACTGGATACGGATGCTTTGTTTGGCCGGGTTGGGTCGGGTGACGTGAGTGAACGATTGGGGGTGCTCGAACTGTTGGAGCGGGGAACGCTGCTGCTGGACAATGTGCAGGTCTTGAGTGAGAGCGATCGAACCCGGTTGATTCATTACTTCAAAACGGGATTTGTGTTGCCAAATCATGGTCTGGCGGGCAAAACCGATCTGGCAACTGAACCACCCCAGCCGATCCGGTCTTGGGTGCGTTTGATTCTGGCATCGCCACAAAAATTAGAGTTTGCTGAGGTCACAGAGATTCATGCCACGGTGATCAAGCTGTTCACGCTGCCGCAACGCAAGGCCGATATTCCAGAGTTTGCCCGCCATTTTTTGCAGCAATTTTGCCGGGAACAGAACCGACCTGTGTTACAGCTCGATCAGTCCGATTTGCGGCGTTTACTCAGCTACGACTATCCCGGCAATCTGGCAGAACTGGCAGAAATTTTGCATCGGGCTGTGATCATGACGCCATTGGGACAGGCGCTGATTCCAGAGCAGACGTTGTGGTCGGTGCAATCTACGAAAAATGCCTTTCGGCTGGATTTGTTGACCCATGTGCCCTGGCTGCGTGGCTTGCTACTGAGCCGCTGGTATCCGGAAGGCATTTGGGCGGTGATGATGGCGATTTTTGTGCCGATCACGGTGCTGGGCTTCATTGGTCCCCAGACTCGCGACAGCAGCATTACGCTGAATCTATTTTGGGCCTGGTGGTGGCCGGGATATCTGTTTCTGTTTGCCTTTGTGGGGCGGCTCTGGTGTGCGGTTTGTCCGTTTATGATTACGGCAGAGTGGGTGCGGCGGATTTCGCTCTGGCTCTGGCCGCGACAACAGTTGTCCTGGAATACGCCATGGTTGAACCGCTGGGGAGCCTGGATTTTGTTTGGTGGCTTTGTGGCGATCTATCTCTGGGAGCAGCTCTGGGATTTGCCGCATCATGCCTATCTGTCTGCCTGGTTGCTGGTGACGATCGCCGCAGGGGCTGTAGTCTTCAGCGTCATCTATGAACGACGATTGTGGTGCCGCTATCTCTGTCCGATCGGGGGCATGAACGGTATGTTTGCCAAATTATCGATGGTGGAGTTGCGATCGACCCAACAGGTCTGTGGGAGCCAGTGCAATACGTTTGGTTGCTATAAAGGCAGTGCGGCAACGCCGGTCACCTTTGCCGATCCGCTCCCAACCGAAGGCCAAGCGATCGAAGGCTGTCCGCTCTATTCTCATCCGGCGCAGTTGCAGGATAATCGCGATTGTATGTTGTGCATGACCTGCCTCAAAGGTTGCCCGAATCGATCGGCCCAGTTGAATTTCCGGTTTCCAGCCTCAGATTTATTGGATCAGCATCGCGGGTTTTGGGCAGAAGTGGCGCTGTTGCTGCTTTTGTTTGGCGGTGTGTTTATGCACCATAGCTCAACTTTGTTGAATGGGTTGGGATTAGCGTCTCTTTCGGTTGATTCCGCGCATTTACTATCCAGTATTCCGATCGTGCTTGTACTGCTCAGTATTCCTGCTTTGCTGACGTATGTGACTCATGCGATCGCACGTTTATTCGATGCCCAGCAACCCGATTATTTGACGGTTGTCTATGCCTATCTTCCCTTCGCGCTTGCCGCAAACTTGGCTTCCTATATTCCGGCTGCGATGACGGAGGCCGGTCAGATTTTGCCCGTCTTGGCGCGATCGATCGGCTGGAGTGACACTGGATTGCCTACGCTAACCTGGAGTTTGGATGTTGCGCAATTTCTCCAGGGCGTAACGCTTTTATCTGCGCTGGTGTTTAGTCCTTATCCGTTATTACGCATCACTAAACGTTCCTGGTGGAGTAATCTACCGCACCTGTTGCTGATGATCGGATTTACTGTTTTCTTTTTCAAGCTAATGATGTGAATTTCTAAACGATCTGTAATGACTGATCGGCTCAGCACTCTTGTTGGACCGTTTTTAATATATTTGTACTATGGTTGGATTTCGTCTATAATAGCTATAGTCCGGTTTTCTATGACAAGTTCATAGAACGCTTATCTAAGGCTGTGGGTTGAGCGATGATTGACTGCCTCAATGTGGCTCGCTACTTTATTATAAGGGCTTACGAGGATGGTATAGAAGCTGAAATGACTAATATGAAGGTCCAAAAGCTTCTGTATTATTCTCAGAGTTTGCACTTGGCACTATACGATGAACCATTATTTGAGGAGGAAATTCAAGCATGGCGTTACGGTCCTGTTTGCCCTCCTGCTTATCGGTTCTATAGTGATTTTGAGGCTAAACAGCTACCCATTCCTCGCAAGGAATCCTTAGTGCAGATTACGCCTGAAAAAAAAGAACTTTTAGAAGAAATTTGGGGATACTTCGGTGGCTACCATGCTTACCGGTTGAGTGATATGACTCACGGAGAATTTCCTTGGAAAAAGGCTCGGAAAGGGCTGCTACCGGAAGCAAGTTCAACAGAACCTATTCTACTTGGTGATATGAAAGCATTGGGTTGCCAAAAGCTTGATTTGATCGAACGTGATAATCCTGCATACAAACTGGCAATGGCTGAAGTTTTGAAGGATGCGTTTGCGACAGAATCTTCNAAATCGTATTGGGAAAGGAGAAGTGAGTGACTGGCTCAATTCCTTTCTCGATTGGGTTTGACTAAAATTTGATGTGAGCGATAAGACCTGATATGCTCTGGAGATAGGTTTTCTTTCAAGTCTTGTGGAGGGGAGATGAATGACTGCAACCATTGTCCAGAGTACAACGGAGTTAATCACTCTTCAAATCACCATTCCTCTGAGTCAATCCTTTCTAGACACCGAAGAAACCATCCAATCAGTACTGAATGAAGCAGGAACACTGGCCAGTGGAGAAGCTCTCAAACAGTTTGATACCGATGGCAGTGCTATTGAAATGGGCAGGATGAATTGGACGAGTAAAGGACAATTGCCCAAAACCTATCAAACCCCTTATGGAACAGTAGAAGTGCCTCGGCATGTGTACCAAACAAGTGCCGGTGGAACCACCTTTTGTCCCCTGGAAGTCGATGCTCGCATCATCATGACCTCAACCCCCCGATTGGCTAAACAAATTTCCCACAAATATGCGGAGATGAGTAGTGTGCGGGTGGTGGAAGACTTGCGGGAAAACCATGGACGGGTGGTACAGCGTTCTTTTGTGCAAACCTTAGCCGAAGCCGTTGGTGAGATTGCCTTGCTCAAGGAAGAGGATTG
>LUGL01000156.1 GCA_002796835.1 Elainella saxicola E1
AATTTAACCTGATTTTCCTCCGGAATTATAGTAGATTCCCCCATTTTTTAAAGATCTAAGGGAACTTACGGTAGATATATATATAGCGTGTCAGAGCCTGAATCATTTTTACAGTCTACCAGATATGCAGGATACGAATCATACTGTGAGAACGCATTCAGCAGAGTCTCTAATTTATATCACAAACTTTGATTTGGGTTTCAAGTTCAACTGAGTTTTAACTAATTGCTAGGAAAAAATAAATAAAAGTAACACCTGTCAACTTAACTCTATAGATACGATCGCCGAGCATCAGAGATCTCCACATTTTAGAGAAGATTCAGTGAGAAAGGATTAAGAAAGCTTGACGCTTCTGGCTTGCCTTTTGTAGAAAATTGACCTATGCGGAATGCACAATTTCTACAGCAAGCTTGCAGACTTCAGAATTTCTTAAGTTTTCCGAAACCTATTGAACTGGTTTAGCTGACAACTGTCAAGTCGTTGACGCCCTTGATCCAAACAAGGTGCGGCCCAGCCGAATCATGGTTGCTCCCGCCTGTACCGCTAGCGGATAGTCCTCCGACATGCCCATCGACAGTTCCCGAATGTTGAGGTTTGTCCAGGGTTGCTGTTGAATTTGCTGAGCGAGTTCGCTGGCTTGCTCAAAGACGGCTAGCGTTTCTGCATCGGGTAACCCATAGGGTGGAATGACCATCAAGCCAACAATCTCAAGATGCTCATAGCGGTCTAAAGTCGGCAGATCAGCAAGCAACTCTGGTACGGTCCAACCAGATTTATTGGGATCAGGCAAAATTTTGACTTGCAGACAGATCTTCGGTTTAATTGATCGACTGGCAGCAAGTTGGTTCAAACGGTCCGCCAGCTTGAGATTGTCCAAGGAGTGAATCCAAGGAAATAGTTCTAGGGCTTTGGCAGCCTTATTGGTTTGCAGATGACCAATTAAATGCCAGGTGACATCTGTAAGGGTGGCTAACTGGGCCTGTTTTGTTGCTGCTTCCTGAATCCGACTTTCCCCAAAATCGCGTAAACCGAGCTCATAGGCTGCCTGTATCGCCTCGATTGAGACCTGTTTAGTAACTGCAATCAACTTCACAGAGTCCGGCAGCGTTTGACGAATTTGCTGGAGTCGTTCAGCCAGTTGATCAAGGAGAAGGGAATTGCTCATTGAAATGTCTGCTTGTGAATCACCTGGAGTTGAGTATATTCCTGAGACTGCCCTGCACGTCGGAGTTCCCTCAGGCGTGCTTCCACAAGAAGACGAGCATCGGTACGACCGATCGGTTCAAATCGCAATCCGGCTGTACCCATAATCACCAAAAAAAATAAACGTTGAGCATACAAGGTTGCAAAAAGTTCTCGATTCTCGTCGAGTAAGGCAACTCGAAACAGCAAGCCGAGGGTTGGATGGTTTAGATAAGTCTCGTTACTCATTCGGGTTTAGGCTACATCCAACGAGAAAAAATAGTTTCTGAAATGCAATTGCCCAACTGTCGTTTGGAAATTGCAACGATTTAGAATCAACATAGATCTCAATCAACATAGGCTCAATCAATCGCGTTGCTTATCTTGAGAATGAATTTGATCACGAGCAAGATGTTCAGACTAAGCCGACACCGCATGAACGCATGATTATTAGACGATCGGTGTAAGAGCAATGTGGGCAGCTTACTCCCGTTTTCGCAAAGATTAATCATCTTCTCATGCGCAACGCCTAATAAATAGATGAAAAACTGTGTTTTGGTAAACCACGTCACAGATTTGTTGAAGTTACAGTTGCCACAATTCAAAGTTGAACTGGGAGATAGGCAACAGTGCGAGGAATAGAGCACTATATCGAGTTGAACTCTTTCGGTTTGAGATCTAAACCATCCACTCGAACGACAAAACAGGCGATCGAGCAATTGAGCTCGTCTCAATTAGAGTTTTCCCAAGAGCACTTTTTTAGCACCAAATACTGCCCGACAAGGATTTGCCGTCGCATTAATTAATTACTTTATGGGAAAATGTCTCGCATTGCTACGAAATGCGGTTGGATTTGTCAACAGATCCTCATCTCATCCAGAGAATTGTATCCTGTGTAACTTATAAATTTGTCTGCGTAAATTGAAAATCAACATGGGCAAGCGTTTGAGGCATTCGTTTAAGTTCCATATGGCCTAAGTTTCTGCACCCTAATTTGCGTAGAAAGTGCTCCTGCAGAATTAGTTGCTGCCCCAGACAAATCGAGCGACCCAGAACAATCCAATCCCGAATAAGGCAACCCAATCCCAAAGCTGAAACTGAAACTGGTGCCACCGAACTTGATGTCGATCGGCACTGGTAAAACCGCGTACCTGCATGGCTCCAGCAATTTGCTCTGCTCGCACTAATAGGTTGTCAACTAAACGTTCTGCAACCGTAGCCCAGACTTGTAAGCCACCTTGAAATCCCAACTTTTTCCAGTTAATCGCCCTTGTACGCACCGATCGAACTAAGTTTTGCACCTCTTCTAGAACCAGCGGAATAAAGCGGAGAGAAAGCGTCAGGGTCAGGACGGTTTCTGTAATAGGTAGATTGAATCGCCGCAGGGGATGTAGCAGGTTTTCGATCCCAGCCGTGATTTCTTCAGGAGCGGTGGTCAACAAATATAAATTGGTGCTGTAGATCAGCGTAAACATCAGCGTGGCAACCCGAATTGCCAATTCGATCGATCGTCGAGTAATCCGAATCGGTCCCCGATCCACCAGGACATAGCGATAATTTGTCGGTTGGGGCAGGGGTTGAATTTTGGGGGCAGGGGTTGGCGTTGGACTCACCCCATTAGCAGCCGGGAGGGCTAGGACCGGCACCTGATCAGAAGTGGGTAACCGAGGTTGATTGGGCACCTTCAGACCATCCGGAGCCAGCATCGTAATCAAAAACAACAGCAGGCTAAACAACAGCACCAGACCTACTTGCTGCCGCCAGACGCGGAAGGGCAATAGGGTGAGTAAGGTCAGCAACAGCAGCCAGACCACAATCGATAGACGCCAAGCTGGATTTGCCGCGATCGGGGTTAACAGAAAGCTCAATAACCAACCCAACTTGACCCGAGAATCAATCCGGTGTAGCCAGGTTACAGGTTGTTCTAAATAAAGACCAATGGGCAGCGATCGCAGTAAATCCATACACCTATACCAGCATGAAGCTCAGTCTAACTGGGGCCTCTGCTTGTGAGATTGCTGATGACAAACTAGACTTTTGTAGCACGGTTGGGGCTGGCTTCGAGATCTCGTACTTTCTTGCCCCGCCAGAAGATGCGAATCGGTGTGCCTTTGAACCCTAGCTGTTGACGAAACTGACGTTCAATATAGCGGCGATAATTGTCATTGAATAATTTGGGATCGTTGACAAATAGGGTGATCGTGGGGGGTTGACTGGTCACCTGTGTCCCGTAATAAATTTTGCCTTGCTTACCCTGACGAGTTGTGGGGGGCGTGTGCCATTTCAAGGCCTCTTCCAACGCTTCATTGATTACCGAAGTGCTGACGCGACGACGATGCTGCTCGGCGGCTTGATTCACCAACGCTAATATCTTGTCGATCCGTTGACCTGTTAAAGCACTTACAAAGATTGTGTCTGCCCACTCCGTAAAGTGAAGCCGCTCTTTCATATGGCCTTCGTATTCGTAAATTGTATGGGAATCTTTTTCGATCGCATCCCACTTGTTCACGACTAGAACACAAGCTCGCCCTTCTTCCATAATGCGACCTGCTAATTTTTGATCCTGTTCGGTCACACCATCTAAGGCATCCACAACCAGCAACACGACATCAGCTCGTCGAATCGCTTTAAATGATCGATTAATGCTGAAAAATTCTGGCCCATATTCGACCTGTTTCTTTTTGCGAATTCCAGCAGTATCAATCAGACGATATTGTTGGTCCTGATGCGTGACCACCATGTCGATCGTGTCGCGCGTCGTGCCGGAAATGGGGCTAACAATAGCCCGTTCTTCTCCCACAAAGGCGTTCAGCAAACTTGATTTACCCACATTGGGACGACCAACGATCGCTACCCGAATTTCTTCTGCTTCTGGCAGATCATTAGTTGGAGGCAAATGTTCAATCAGAGCATCCAATAACTCACCCGTCCCGCTGCCGTGGATTCCAGAGACCGGATAGGGTTCTCCTAAGCCCAACTGCCAAAAATCAGCGGCCTGAATGATGCCCTGATCGGGCGATTCACATTTGTTTACGGCTAATAGCACAGGTACGGTTTGCTGCCGCAACCAACCGGCGATCGTTTCATCTGCAGCAGTTGGACCCGCTTGACCATCCACCACCATCACTGCAACACTTGCTTCTGCTAAGGCCAATGAGGCTTGCTCGCGAATTAGCGGCAAAAATTCTGTGTCATCATCAAATACCAAGCCGCCCGTATCCACCACTAAAAAATCTCGATCGCACCAAAAGGCTGGTCGATAGGTCCGATCGCGTGTTACACCTGGTTCATCATGGACGATCGCATCAGTAACACCTGCAAGACGATTCACAAGGGTAGACTTACCAACATTTGGGCGTCCGACAATAGCAACAACGGGTAAAGGCATAGGATGAGAAGCAAAAGAGATGAACGCAGCAAAAGCAGGCGACGCCAAACCCTAGCAAAGCAAGATTTTTAGTCCTTACCCATTGTGGCGTAAAATCCTGGACTTGGTACGGCTTATTTCAAATCGCGCAGAGCGGCTTGAGCTTCTCGCTGTAATCCTAAAGCGATCCGGAATAATTCTTGTCCTGTATGCAGATAATGCTCGTCATAGCTAGTTGTGAAGCGTTCTAACTCATCAATGCCATCACCAACCTGATTGAGACAGTAATACAAGTGCGCAGCAATGCTCGCAACATTCGAAGGATTGGGCATCGATCGAAATAATTGTTGGGCCTGGTGTAAAAACTGTCGACAGTCGTCTAAATAAGACTGAAAGTCTTCTAGCAGCTCATCATCAAAAGGATCTGCGGCTAAATCATCTAGCTGATCGCGCAATGGCTTCAGAATTTGCAACAGCATACGGTTCACGGGCTGATAGACCTGCGCCAACCAGCGTTCTAGCTGTTCATCGCTATCGCGTCCAGTCTTCTGCTGCCGATAATGCGCTTGGGCAGTGCTGGCCCGCTGTTGCCTTTCTGCGTAGCCTACGGTTGGATCGAGCACTTGATCTTGATAGGGCCGCAATTGGCGATCATAAGACCGACGCTGGGTCGGATCACTCAAAACTTCGTACGCAACATTAATCCGGGAAATCTGGTCGTGATTCTCGACTTCCCGGTTAGCATCTGGATGAAACTGCTTAGCAAGACGACGATAGGCTTGCTTGATTTCTGCCTGGCTGGCGGTTGGGCTAACTTTGAGAATGTCGTAGTGGTTTTGTGCCATACGCCTATTCTATCGGCATCTGCCAAGGGTTTCAGCGGCACTAGCCCATTGCCATTGGCGCAACTAATTCTGGATCCTGGAAGAGCGGCGTACTCAAATAGCGCTCACCAAAGCTGGGCTGAATGATCACAATTAGCTTCCCAGCATTTTCGGGACGACGCCCCACCTGAAGCGCTGCTGCCAGAGCTGCACCACTCGAAATGCCAGATAACAACCCTTCTTCTCTGGCTAATCTTCGTCCATAGGCGATGGCTTCATCATCTGTAACTGGAATCACTTCATCGATCAAATCAACTTTGAGCACGCGCGGCACAAAACCCGCTCCAATTCCTTGAATTTTATGGGGTCCCGGACGCCCTCCAGACAGAACTGGACTATTGGCTGGCTCAACAGCGATCGCTTGAAAACTCGGTTTCTTAGCCTTAATCACTTCTGCAACGCCAGTAATGGTTCCGCCCGTACCAACGCCTGAGATCAAAATATCAACCTGTCCATCAGTATCTTCCCAAATCTCCAGAGCAGTGGTGCGACGATGCACTTCAGGATTCGCTGGATTGTTAAACTGTTGCAGCATGTAAGCATCCGGCAAGGTGTTGACGATTTGCTGGGCTCGTTGGATGCATCCTGCCATGCCTTCGATACCCGGAGTTAGCTCTAACTCTGCACCATAAGCTCGTAGCATGGCACGCCGCTCAGAACTCATGGTTTCTGGCATGGTTAAAATCAGACGATACCCTTTCGCTGCGGCTGCCATTGCCAGTGCGATCCCCGTATTCCCAGATGTGGGCTCTACTAACACGGTTTTACCGGGCGTAATTAAACCGTCCCGTTCCGCAGTTTCGATCATATTAATGCCGATGCGGTCTTTCACTGAGGCTGAAGGATTCATGCTTTCCAGTTTGGCCACAATGCGAGCAACACAACCTTCTGCCTGCGGAATGCGATTCAGTTGAACGAGCGGCGTCCGACCAATCAGTTGAGTTACATTTTCAGCAATACGCATAGATCTTAAAGAGTTAGATATAGTACATCAAATCAAGCTGTTGCCGACTATTACGCTTTTCCATCAAATCTTGAAGCGTATATTTTTGCAGAATGGCATCTGCAGCTTGACCTGCTTCTTGCCAGACTTCGCGAATCACCATACCTTCGATCGATTTGGCATCTCGATAGACATCAGGAGACTGGGCATCTGTCCCTTCAATGCTGGCCACAATTTCTGACAAAGTTATTTTCCAAGGTTCTTGGGCAAGAATATATCCCCCCTTAGCACCACGCTGGCTTCTCACCAATCCCGATCGGCGTAAAGTTGCGAGCAATTGCTCTAGATAGCGATCAGGAATCTTTTGCTCAGCAGCAATTTGCCGAATTTGCAGAGGCTCATTGTCACGGTAGTGATCAGCAAGTTCTAACAGGGCTAACAAAGCATACTCGCTTTTACAGGAAAGTTCCACGGGCTAGACAAAATGGACTGCCTCTCTATTATATCCCGGTTCTCCACCGGAGTTTACGGCTTAGACTAGAACCTACTAAATGAAAGAGAGGCCCTAGTCACAAGTACTAGAAGCCTCTCTACTCAATTTAATCAAAATTAAATCAAGCTATTTCACGATTAGAACGTGAAGGTTGTACGAATTGCACCAACGAAAGTATCGCTTTGGTCGTTGTCGTTCCCTGGGTCAGCAATGTAAACCACGCCAGGCGTAATCGAGATGTTATCGTTCAAGCGGAGACGGTAGAAACCTTCAACCATGAAGGCCGCGTCTTGACGAGCAACCGTAGGCAGACCCAACTGTCCAAACAGAGAGGAATCAGCACCGGAGATACGAGGAGGCACACCAGCAACGAAGCCAAGCATGTTGCCATCACCACCCAAATCAGGGAAGGCTAACGTACCTTGATAGCTCCAAACCTGGTAGTCGCCACGGTCTGCGCCAGATAGGACGCGAACCGGCATATACATTGCGCCACCGCCGATTTCAGCAAAGCCTAGCTTGAAGTTGACTTGAGCACCGTAGATGTTAGCAACTTGTGCTTCATCGTTATCAGAATCACCCAAGTTGTAACCATTGTTGCTGGTGAAACCGTCTTGGCTGTAGCTGTTGGAATACATGAAAGCGGCATCAATCAGATCGCTTAAGTAGGTTATCTGAGCGATCAAACCGTAGTCGCCATTAAAGAGACCATTCTTGGGATTTGGATCACCTGCATTACCAGCCGCATAGCCGAGGTCGATGCTGAAGTTGTCACCCAAACCGATGATTGCACCGATACCAGTACCACCAGGAATGAAATTGTACTGCGGAGGAGTACCCAAACCGTTGGTCAGTGAACCTTGGCCGCTGCTGTCAAACGGGCTGACCGTAGAAGTAACAAAGTCAGAGTCACCGATACTGTTTGCACCAATGATGATCTGAGCAGGACCAACGGGGAAGGTATACACCAAGTCATCTAGGACAACAGTGTCATTACCTGCGCTACCGCCACTACCCCATTGCCAGCTAGTGTTGTCACCAAAGCTGTCAAAGTCTCCGAAGTCACGAGCTTGCAAACGAGCTCTCAACAAATCTTCTCCGGTGAAGCTGGTGTCGAAGTTCAAACGAACCCGATAACCTGCAATCGTTTGGTCACTATCATTACTGTCGGAATCATCTTCCCCAGAATCACTAAAAGGGACGCCGACGGCAAAGATTGTTTCACCATTCAACTTGGTGGTGGTGGAGAATTGGTTCGCTTCCAGCTCAGAAGTACGAGCTTCCAAAGCATCTACCCGACCACGCAGAGCAGCCAGTTCAGCGGCGAACTCTTCTTGCAGGCGTTGCAGGGTTGCCAAATCTTCTTTGGTTGCCAAATCAGCGGTGCTAGCTGCGATCAATTCGCTGATTCGATCCAAACAAGCGTTCATACCAGCAGCGAACTCAAAACGAGTCATTGCCCGTTGACCCTTGTAGGTTCCGTCGGGATAACCTGCGATACAGCCATAACGCTCAACCAGAGATTGCAGCGCTTGATAAGCCCAGTCAGTGGGTTGTACGTCAGACAGTTGGGTAATCGAAGTCACCTGAGACATCGATTGGCTGCTTCCCTCATTGCTGTACTGCATGATTTGGTTGAGGGAAGAATCGCTAGCAGCAGGCTGTGCTGCCGGAGCCGCTTGCGCAACTTGAACTGGAGCAGGAGCAACAGCTTGCGCAGCAGGAACAACAGCTTCAGCAGGAGCTACTGGCGTAGCAGCAGAAACTTGAACAGGAGCTAGCAGAGCCTCAGCTTTAGCAGCAGACTGAGTTTCTGCAGCCATTGCAGAAGAAGAAACGATTAAAGCTGCACCTACGAGAGCAGGCGTAGCTAACACAGAGTTCAGCAGAACTTTGGATAGCATTATTGGAGTCCTCACACCTAACTTAAAGGGACTTACGAATCTACAGTAGCATTCTAATCACGAGACTTTTAATTGATCAAGGAAGGTTAACAAAAATCTCATGCATTCCTAACCTTTTTTGACTTTTCAGCCTCGTTGGTCCAGATATAGTCTGCCCAAATGGCCTTTAAAAACTATCCGCTCCCGCTAGGAGTGATTCGGATTAACCTGCACACTAATCAGCGAGAGCGGTCTAGCGGGTCTTCAGATTGAAACTAGACTGCCGGAAGGAACTTGAGGCTGAATCTAGTGACTTCTCTAGAAGCTAAAAGCTACTTATCCAAGTTAAACTAGCTCAGCAACTAAAGAACAGCTCCGGCGCACAGCCAGTTTACTCCAATCTGATGACCCATAAGTTTACTGCTATCTTGCATGGGCATCACCTCCTTGTTGTCTAAATGGTTAAATCTCAAGGATCTGAAGTAGAAGTTACCAAGCTAAAAGGTAACAACTCCTACTACCCTAACATAGATTTCTTGAATGGGTAGGTGCAGGCTAAAAGCAATTGATTGCTGAATAATTAAGAAATTTTCAATCGCGATAAAAAAAAGGCCCCACCTTAAATGTGAGGACCTCACTAGCAATCCTTAAGAAAGAATTAACAAGTTTCGGACTACAGCGCGTTACCGCGAGGCAGCACTTCTTCAGGGAATACAAGGTTTTCATGAGGCTGATCGGCAGGTGCCATCCAAGCACGGATGCCCTCGTTCAGCAAAATGTTCTTCGTATAGAACGTCTCAAACTCCGGGTCCTCAGACGCTCGAATCTCCTGCGACACAAAGTCATACGCCCGCAGGTTCAACGCTAAGCCCACAATCCCAATGCTCGCCATCCACAACCCAGTCACTGGCACAAACAGCATGAAGAAGTGTAACCACCGCTTGTTGCTGAACGCAATCCCAAATATCTGTGACCAGAAGCGGTTCGCCGTCACCATCGAGTACGTCTCTTCTGCCTGCGTCGGGTTGAACGCTCTGAACGTGTTGGCCTTATCGCCATCTTCATACAGCGTGTTCTCTACCGTCGCACCATGGATCGCACACAGCAAGGCTCCACCCAGAATCCCCGCAACCCCCATCATGTGGAAGGGGTTCAGCGTGAAGTTATGGAACCCTTGAATGAACAGAATGAATCGGAAAATGGCTGCCACACCAAAGCTGGGGGCAAAGAACCAGCCCGACTGTCCCAACGGGTACATCAGGAAAACGCTGACAAATACCGCAATCGGACCTGAGAAGGCCAAGGCGTTGTAAGGCCGAATGCCAACCAGACGAGCAACTTCGAACTGCCGCAGCATGAAGCCGATCAGACCAAATGCGCCATGCAGGGCAACAAAGGTCCAGAGGCCGCCGAGCTG
>LUGL01000157.1 GCA_002796835.1 Elainella saxicola E1
AGCCCAATGGTAGAGGAGTGAAGATCGAACACTTTTATTATTGGTGCTTAGCATTCGACAACCCAGAAGTGGTAGGAACATCTGTGCGGGTTAAGCGCGATCCTTTTCATCCAGGTATTGCCTATGCTTTTATCAATGGGTATTGGGAGGAATGTAGTTCTCCGTATAGTGATTTCCTGAATGGCTATACAGAAAGAGAAATCCAGATTATTGCTGAAGATTTGCGTCAGCGCAAAGCAATTGCTAGTAAGCAAACAGATCTTTCTGAAAGAGAGATTGTTGAATTCATGCAGTCTATGGAAGAGTCAGAAGGTGTACTTCGTCAGAATCGCCTGCGTGCTCTAGAAAACAAAGCTGTGGTTGATCAAATTGAGGGCAATCGAACGCTGCGTTACGACCTTTCCTCTGAAGCTCCTGACCTGGTTGGGCAGGATAAGGATTTGGAAACCTTGGAGCCTCCAGCTCAGCCAGATGCTGAAGCTGATAGTTCGGATGAATTTGAATATTTCGGTGAGCTTAAATAATGATCCAGCAGAACTTTCCTCGTCACTTGCTTGACTTGCCCGTAAAGGAGCGGGTTGAGTATTTTCAGAAGTATCTAATGGCACATGCCATCATGGTTGAAGTACTTGAGGAGCTTAGACGAACTATTTATCAAGCGGGAGGCCCTTCGCTGATCTTCTTGTTAGGCCCGACTGGAGTTGGCAAAACAACATTATTGAAGTATTTGGTCAATAAGATAATAAAAGATGCCCAGGAAAAGATGCAGGTTGACCTGGGATATATTCCTATTGCTGGTATTTCAGCAGTATCTCCTGAATTTAGTCAGTTTGACTGGCAAGATTTTTATATTCGTGGCCTCAAGGCTTTGATGGAGCCGTTGATTGACAAAAAGATTAGCTATAAAGACTCCAAGCGAAAGCTACGGTTTGCTTTTGAAGATGCTTTGCAATACCGTCATCCGGATCTTTTCTACATTGATGAGGCACAAGAATTAAGAAAAGTGCCAACGACAAGAAAATTGCGGGATCAGACAGATTGTCTGAAATCAATCTCCAATAACTCTAGCGTGAGATTGCTCCTGACTGCCACCTATGAAGCAGATATGCTGCTCGATCTTAGCGATCAACTATGCCGTCGCAGTGTCACTATTGATTTTCCGCGCTATCGCATTGATTCCAGGAAAGAACAAATGCGGTTTAAGAGCGTGATTACCAGTTTGATTAGCCATCTACCATTGATCGAGTCACCAGACTTTTCGGAAGAATGGGAATACATCTATGAACGCACTTGTGGATGTGTAGGCATTCTAAAAGATTGGTTTACCAGAACCCTTGGAGCTGTTTTAGAAGATGACGAAAAGGCGACAACTATTACCTTAAAGCAGTTGCAGAAGCAGGCTTTACCAGTCAATAAGTGTCTGATTATATTCAAGGCGATCAAAAGTGGTGAAGATAAGCTGAAGGAGAATGAGGAAAGTTTAATTGAACTGCGTCGAGGCTTAGGAATTGCGAAAGAAGAACCTAAAGCCGCGAAACAGCCTAAAAGCTCACCTCGTCGAGATGTAGGTAAACCCAACCCTAAAGCATATCCGATCGGAACGGTGAAGCCAGATGAGCAATCAGAGAAATCAGAAGATTTAGAAGGGATAACTTCACTTTAGGTGGATGGTCTGGATCGAGATTAAGCCGCTTCAGCAGTTTAATCACAGCTTCACTGCGTTAAATGCGGTCTTGTCACTGAGCTGTTGCCGTACTGAGAATGGCATTAATCAGTTTGTCGAGTCCAGGAATCACAGCACTACTCCTGTCAATAGACGATCGTTTGGGAGTCGATCGCGATTATCCGAAGAAATTTCTGTGCAGAGGCATTTTTGCTGCATTTGCTTAACACCCTGGGGTTTCTCCTGCCTGGAAAGAACGAAGCTAGGACAGAATGGTTCGATCGAAAAGCGTGATCGTGGGTCAGGTCGATTCCAAAGGTTCAGATTGCAACGATCGAGCAATCAGGTAGGCTTCTTCAGGGGTGAACTGGGTGAAACCGCCATCGGATGTGACGTGAATCGTCTCTCGAATCTGTTCCTCTCCTTTCTCTACCACGATCGCTTGAGCCAGTTCGCTTTTGAGGTCTTTGAACAGCGATCGAACGCCATAGGTTTTGCGGATCACCACACTCCAGGCATTACAGTCTCTATAGTTCTGTTCGGCAAAGCAACGAGCGGCATATTCGGCTTTTTGGAGAGGAGTTAGCGGGTCAGCCAGACTTGGTTCATTCATGGTTGGTTTCTGCGGTTGTGTTCAAGCTTGTAAAAGACTGAAGCCACCCTATAGAGAAAGGGGCTGCTCAAGACAGGGCAGGGTGACATTGACATTTTGAAAGCTAGGTGATTTCGTCTTCCTGCCTTTTGAGGCAGAGAGCCCTGCGGAGGTCTTCAGGAATTTGCTCGAAATGTTCCAGCATGAAATCCATCAGGGCAAGGTGGCGTAAATCTACTGCGGTTGGGCGACGATAGCTGCGACCTCTGCGAAACCAGCGACGAACAGTGGAAACCGATCGAGAACAGATCGCTGCCATTGCTTCCTGGCTGACGGACCATTTGGCATAGAATTGCTGCGGGGTCATGCCAAGCTGACAGTAGCTATAGAGTTCGATCAGCTGTTGCTCTCTCGGAGTCAGCAGACGTGGCGGCATCACAGTTCCTCCACTTCTAGAGGTTCAAGGTCTTCTTCCCAAGCCAGATCAGCCGTAATCCAGGCAGAACTGGGTGAATTGGGATCGAGCCACAGCAAATAGCACCAGGCCCACCGATCGCAATGAGGCGCAAAACTATAGAATCTGCCGATTACAATTCCCCAATCGCTCACTTCTCCATCGGAGAGCCAGCAGAGGCGATCGCCATACAGAAATTGCGGTGTCTCCACATCGGGAAAGTTGGCAGGCAAAGTGACAGAAGGCGGACACTCGATCGAAATTGAAAAGTCAGACATACGATCGCCCTAACTTGAGTCGCGGCAATTAAGGTAGGTTGCGGAGTTCTCGGACAATTTCTTGCGCCAGGTTTTTGCTCCACACCTGCTCAAACGGACAGGAGACCCGAGCGCCCTCTTGCTGAAACCAGCCGATCGCTTCTTCGAGTTGAGCGACGGAATAGGTGTCGTTGGTCAGCATTTTGGTAAGAAGGCTTTCGATGATGAGCGCCTGAGCATCATTCAAAATCAGCATCTGAGGTACTCCGGTTGCGGCTGGCTTTGTTGAGGATGACGAGGGCTTTGTCGATGTCGCGGACTTTGATCGATCGCAGAGCAGTCAGCAAAGATTTGAGCAGGGCAACTTCATCGTCAGAAAGGGTAATCATGGGAAAACCTCATGGAGATATAACCCAGAAGCTATAGGAGTTCTGAGCTTTTTGCTGTGTTGGATCAAGTCTAGGATGAGTTAGGCAATTAGACAAGTTAGATAATGCCTAACTCTCGACCTGGCCTATGAGAAAATGGCTTGTCTCTCTAGACCAGTGGACAATGGCACCCAAAAGAGCAGATCAGAAGGAAGTTAGAGTGATATTGCCTCAGGAGGTTTACAGCCTCTTGCGGCGGATTGCGGGTGTCAGAGAAACTAGCCTGAACAAGCTGATGAACGAAGCAGTCGAAAACTGGTTAGCCGCTGAGAATCAGCAAGAAACGATCGATCGTCATCGGTTGGATGAGATTGATGAGGATTAAATCTTGTCAAAAACTGGAGAAGGCAATGATCATTCGCCTCATCCTGCCTGTTCCGTCCTTCTCAAATCAGTTGATGTTGGCCTTGGGTTGACCAATGCTGGATCATCACCTGAACTAGGAATATAGCCAAGATGCTCTTCGTGAACCAATCTGTGGTGAGTCGCGCATGAACGATCGCTCAAAATGCCATTGTTGCTACCTTATGCTGCACTACTGTAAATTCTGTTGGCACCTGAACTAAAGTAGATGCCAAAATGGGGGCGGGTATCAGCATGAGTGACCCCAGAGGGTAAGAAGTTGCCTGCTGCTGGGTGTTTCTTGGCGATGCCGTTTTCTGTTGATATAGGGTTCAGGCTCGACGCAATTCGGGCTGGTTTGTGAAACGGAGTGAAGGTTTGGCACGCGCAAAGAAGGAAGCAACCACCACGAACGGAAAAAATGGCAACGGGGCAAATCTGGGGTTTGAGCAAACCCTGTGGGCGGCGGCAGATAAGATGCGCGGTCACATGGATGCTGCCGAATACAAGCATGTTGCCCTGGGGCTAATCTTCCTCAAGTACATCTCGGATGCCTTCCAGGAACTCTACGATGATCTGGCAGCACGGCAGGAGACGGACTATACCGATCCGGAAGATCGGGATGAGTATCTGGGAATGAATGTGTTCTGGGTGCCAAAGGAGGCACGGTGGTCACACATCCAGGCAAACGCGAAGCAGCCCACGATCGGCAAGCTGATTGATGAGGCGATGTTGGCGATCGAGAAGGAGAACCCACGGCTGAAGGGAGTGCTGCCGATTCAGTATGCCCGACCGGATTTGGATAAGCAGCGATTGGGGGAACTGATCGACCTGATCAGCACCCTGGGCTTGGGAGATTCTTCCAGTCGATCGAAGGATATTCTGGGGCGGGTGTATGAGTATTTCCTGGGGCAGTTTGCCGAGAAGGAAGGCAAGGGCGGTGGGGAGTTCTATACGCCACAATCCGTGGTGAAGCTGCTGGTTGCCATGATTGAGCCATATAAGGGGCGGATCTATGCCCCCTGCTGTGGCTCTGGCGGGATGTTTGTGCAGTCGGAGAAGTTTGTGGAGGCACATGGGGGACGTAAGGGTGATATTGCCATCTATGGGCAGGAGTCGAACCCCACCACGCGGCGGCTATGTTTGATGAATCTGGCGATTCGGGGGATTGATGGCAATATTGGCGATCGCCAAGCGGACAGTTTCACCAATGACCTGCACAAGGACTTGAAGGCAGACTACATCCTGGCAAATCCGCCGTTTAATATCAGCGATTGGTGGAATAATTCGCTTTCTGATGATGTGCGCTGGCAATATGGCACACCGCCGAAGGGTAATGCCAACTATGGCTGGGTGCAGCACATGATCCATCACCTTGCGCCGAATGGAATTGCTGGGTTTGTATTGGCGAATGGCTCGATGAGTTCTAACCAGTCGGGCGAAGGGGAGATCCGCAGGGCGATCGTGGAGGCGGATCGGGTGGATTGCATGATTGCGTTGCCAGGGCAGTTGTTTTACACGACGCAAATTCCGGCCTGTTTGTGGTTTGTGACGCGCAATAAGAAGGGAATGGTGGGGACAAAGGGTTTTACCACTTTGCGCGATCGGCGGGGTGAGACGCTGTTTATTGATGCGCGGAAGCTGGGTTATTTGGTTGATCGCACACACCGGGAATTAACGGAGGAGGAGATTGACCGGATTGCGGCAACCTATCATGCGTGGCGTGGGGAACCGGGGGCTGGCAACTATGCTGATGTGCCGGGGTTCTGCAAGAGTGCGACGTTGGAGGATATTCAGTCACAGGGGTATGTGCTGACGCCGGGGCGCTATGTGGGAGCAGAGGAAGTCGAAGATGACGATGAGCCGTTTGAGGAGAAGATGCAGCGATTGAGAGCAAAGTTGGAGGAGCAGTTTACCGAAAGTGCCAAACTGGAAGTAGCGATTCGGGAAAATCTCAGGAGGCTGGGGCTATGAGTCCTTTACTACAACAGGTATTGCAGCAAATTGAGCAGCTGACAACCGAAGAACAGCTAGAGGTGATCAGTCATGCCACTGAGCAGTTGAAAAAGAGAACGGTTCCACCGAAGAAGCGAAAGTTGAGCGAATTTCGCGGGATTGCCCCTAATTTATTGGCGGGAAAAGATGCTCAGGAATGGGTGAATGAATTACGGGATGAATGGGATGAACGAGAAAGGAAAATCTTTGAAGGATTATGAAGGTTGAAGCGGCTCTCGTTAACGTATCAAAGCTTTATCTCGATTCGGCTCCCGTCATCTATTACGTGCAGGGTGTAGAACCGTTTTTTCCTATTGTCGATCGTGTATTTCAACAGATAGAGTTAGGGGCTCTTGCCGCTGTAACATCTCCAGTCACCTTGGGAGAATGCCTTGTGCTGCCTTTTACAACAGCTGATACAGCTTTACAGCAAAGTTTTGTAGACTTGCTCACGATTACAGAAGGAATTAGCTTGATCAACATTGATGCAGTGGTGGGGCAACGAGCGGCTGATTTACGAGCACGCTACAGATTGAAGCTACCCGATGCTTTGCAAATTGCCACGGCACTAGAGGCTGGTTGTCAGGTGTTTCTGACGAACGATGCTCAGCTCAAGCGGGTTACTGAGTTGAAGGTGGTGGTGGTGAGTGAGTTGGAGGCGTAAGGAGAAAATGCAACGCTTATCCCAAGAATCGATCGATGAATTCGATGGTTTAAAAAATATTGTAGGAACTTTTCCACGAGGTTTTTCTGGAAATATTAACTTTGCATATCCTCTAGTTCGTGCTGGTAGCTTAGTAACTCTCAACGTAACTACTCAGGCTGAAGGTTCAGGGAAATGGGATGCCCTAGGAATAGCTGTTCTAGCGCATCAAGTAAACGATGCCCCTGCTTTTTGAGGGTGGAAAGATAGCCCCGAATCCGACCAAAAAATTGCGCTCCGGCTGCTGAACGGAAGCCCCCGGAAATCTTTTGCTTGAGTTTCATCATGCGAATATCGCGCTCTGCTTGATTGTTATCAAACGGCACTCGGAAGTCATGGATAAATCTCAAGACTTCAGCTTGATGCGTCTCTAAACGCTCTAACAGATTTCTGGCAGGAGTTTGTTTCGGACGCCCCCGCGCATTAGCAACAGGATTGGCAGGATTCAGTTTCATGCCTGTTGCAATCAAGTCTTGGTATTGCGCTTCAAATTGGGTTATCGTTTCGGCGCTTAATTGAGTCTGCCCTTGAGCTTGGGCTTGTTCAACCGATGTTTTCATCGTCACCAATAGCGTCATCATCTGCTCTGCCCACCCTTGTTGATAGCGTTCTACCAGGAAACGCAACTCTCGCAAATGATGAGCATTACAGAGGGCATGAACACAACCATACAGCGCATAACTGCGCCACCCATCATGCACACTGGTGCCCTCAAATTGGGGCAAAATATCCATCGCATCAATGGCTTCACTCCCACGCTTAGGGTGGATAAAGTAGTAGGTCAAGGCTTGGGTACTGGCAACATGCAACCACATCAGTTTGCCATTGACTCGCAATCCTGTTTCGTCAAAGTGGGCTACCTCTGCCTGTTGGAGTGCCTCAAAAATGCCTGCCTCTACCACTTCAAGCAACTCAAAACACGCCTGTCGAGTTTCGTACAACGTTCCTTCTGACAACGAACACCCCAACACCTCAGACAATAGTTCCTGGACTCGGGCCGACGGCAATAGCTGATAATCCATCAGATACACGATCAAGCTCCGCAGGCGTGAACCATACTGAACTCGATTGGTGACACCGACTGGAAAGGCGGCCTGATTTCGCTGCCCACAACAGACGCATTGTTTTACAGCGACTTGATGCTCTTTCACCCTGATCTCAATCGGCACTACATCATGCACTTGAGCACATTGCCATTCCACGATTGGCATCTCCACCAACGATGCCCCACACCCTTGGCATACTTCAATCACCTGTTGCTCAATCTCATCGGGTTCATCCACCCATTCCAACGTGCTGCCAGGATGCCCTGCTTGTCCCCCGCTTTAACGTCCACTTTTAGTCCGTAAACTTTGGGGTCGCTTCTTAAACCCATCTCCAGACGGTGGTTTACTGCTGTTCCGACTATCCTTGTTCGCTTGGTCTTCTAACACTTTGATGCGGGATTCTAGTTTCCCGATTGCCTCTGCTTGGGCTCTAAGTAAATCCTCAACGAATGCAATCACAGCCTCTTCACCCTGCCGATACACGGCACGGATTACCTCCCGAAGTTGCTCTGATTGTTCAGATGGTTCCTTCATTGACAACGCTCGATTGCCCTACTTCCTGCTTCCCACAATAACCCAGTTATCCCTGTTCCACTCAAACTCAGCAGATTTTGCTTGAGTAGTTACAATAAAAGATTAAGAACAACAGTGAATAGAGCCTAAGTTGATTACTTTTACAAAATTATCCTCTAAAAGAATAAAATGGCTTAAAAAGAATTGTTAAGAGCAACCTTTGGGATTCTTTTGGTCTTTTTGAACCTTTTGTTATTGGTTGTCTTTAATTAGCTGAAGAGTGTGGATACAAAGTCTTAATTACCACTCCTATTGAATCAATGAATTAGTATGCCAAACAACAATATAGATAAGTATGGTTTAGAGGTTCCAGGAATTCCAAGGCGTAGTAGGTTGTATTTTTTAGAACCCATTGCATTGGATACACCCTACATTGAAGGATTAGTTAGCTACATTTGTCGCCTTGCTGAAGCACACTCTGTTTCTCCAGGAATTCTGACTAAACAGGAGATTTTGCCCTGTTTTAGAAAAACCTATAGTGTGAGCGGTAGAACAGCTTATAAAGTCCAAGATGATGGATTGAGCACATCCGTATTTTCGTTTTCTGTGCCCCCATACAGAAAACACCCTAATGAATATGGCCTGTTGGCTTGGCAATATGTTGAAGGCTTAGAAACTCTCACATTAAAGAACAATCTTCAAGCACTAACCATTCCACCTTGGCCAGGTATTCATGGCTTTCAAGAAGTTAATTTGGCACGAGAACAAAGAGTTTGGTGTCCAGACTGTTTCCAGGATTGGCTTGCTCGTGGACAGCTTGTATATGAACCACTGATCTGGTCGATCGCTGCTGTTACCGTCTGCCCTTATCACTGCCGACCTCTGCGTAATCACTGTCCTCATTGTCAAAGAGGACAACGTCCAATGTCTGGAAGGATGCAGGTAGGTCGTTGTGCTTACTGCTTGAATTGGCTGAACATTCAATCTAGAGAACCTTCTGGAGCAGAACTTTTAGTAGAAGCAGAATTAGATTGGCACTATTGGGTAGCAGAGCAAATATTAAAAGTTCTAGCAACTCCATCTCGTACCCCAACTCAAGAAGTGAAAAATGAGATTGCTCGTGTTGTTCATAAGAAGGAGCAGCCACAGCCTAAAGACCTGAACGCATCGAATGAAAAAAGGCAATGGCATTTGCTAGAAATCCTTGCCCACTAGATCGATCAGGAATAGAGACTTGCTGAATATCTTTTCAAAAATTGGCTCAAGTTAGTTCTTCCAACTCCTTATAGCGCTGTTTCAAATACTTGTTGGTGCAGCTGGAATCGACTTCTTCCACCAATGCAAGTGTTCTTTAGGAGCTTTACAAAAATTTATGGAAGCAAAAGTTGGCCAAATGATTTCGGAAGTAAAAGTTGGCCAAATTGGCCAACTTTCAGGTAAAGTCACAACTTATGTGACTTTACCTAAGCCTTTGCCGCCGAATAAGGCATCTTTTTGCCAGAGTACAGCTTGAAATGCTGATTTTCTCGTTGAGTAATTGCTCTGTGCTTCTATCGAATTCAGGTATTTATTTGCCAGAAGTGCAGATCTAGAGCAACCTTTTGCCGCAAGTCCAATACTGTCTATAAGAGATTCTTATATTTTGTTGTCAATAGCCTCTAAGGCTTCTAGGGACTGCTTTTGAAATGGCTTGATTCCTAATAGATAGCTGATCCTTGGCTCCTTTGAGCAGTATTTTTCCTTCATCACCCAAAATATCAAATTCCTTCGCCTGGTGTATGTAGCGGATACAGTTCACAGTACAAGGCTATGCTGAATTGGAGGCAGTAATAGCGTCATGGCTCAGTTTACTCATCGTCCTTTAAAGTTGCGGCACTTTTCTCAAGTCGGTCATTCGCCTCTCTGACCATTTGAACATGGCATACGCCTGCCAAAAGATTGCTAACGGCGGCGATCGCTCCCTCGGTAGTTTTGCCGCTCAGCAAGAGATTAGCTCCTCTGAAGCTAATGATCGCTCCTGCTACGATAATCACCAGCGATAGGTTGAAACTGTAACGAGATTGACGCAAATGCTCCAGGGCAATCTGAAGCCTGACTTCCTCTGCTGAACTGAGGGCTAGTTTTACAGGTTGCGATTGGTGATTGCTAGAAGAATCCAGTGCCGATCGCAAATGATGGATCAAGATTTGCCAGGAATTCATCGCTGAAAGCCTCCGATATAGGATGGGATCGAACTAAACCCAATATGGGCAATTTGCTGGAAGGCATCCAGGGAAAAACCTGTTTTTTGTGAATGAAGTTAGCCCATCCAATTCAAGCTGCTGTTCTGTTGAAGAAGAAAATTCGATCGAACTATCAAACCGTTGCTTAAAATGAGGAAAAATCCCTTAACTTCCCGAATTTTCCTGACTTTTATAAATCGCTGAAACGAGTCCCCGGATCCTCTATGAGTTCTAAGCAGCGTGACCGTGGTCGAATTCTCACCCCCGATGGTCTAAGCCGTCTCCAGCAGGCGATTCGAGGTTGGGAAGTGGAGCATGAAGTTCGCTGTACGCAGGAACGGATCAAAGAATTGACAAGTGCTGTCAAGGAAGGAGGGCTTGATCCCAGTACGATTCGCAAGATCCTCAAAGCCAAAGGTGGCGTTGATCCAGAGTCGATTCGCTGCCTATTCACAGCGTTTGAACTAGAATTAGCTGAGATTGATCTCGTGCCTTCTGCTCGGCTCCAAATCCAAACCGATCCCAATTTTGTTGGACGGGAAGGGGCGATCGCCGATCTCACTGCTTTGGTCAACCGAGGGGTTAAGGTGATTGTGATCCAAGCCAGAGGCGGCGTCGGCAAAACAACATTGGCGCGCAAGTATTTGCAGCAGGAGTTTGGCTCATTTCTAGAGTTTCCGATCGCCAAAGAGACTAAGGATATTGCTTCGATCGAGAGTTTGATTGAGGAAAAGCTACGGCAGTTGGGCGAAGAACCGGGGCGAGAGTTTTTCGTATCGCTCGATCGGTTGAAGCGGAAACTGCAGAATGAACGGATTGGGATTCTGATTGACAACCTGGAACCTGCTTTGGATTCTGCGGGAAAGTTTATTGAACCGCATCGTCGCTATGTGGAGTTGCTGCGGGTACTGGCTGATCCTTCTGTACAATCCGTTACCCTAATTACAACTCGTGAGCGTCTCAGAGAATCCAGCATCACCGTTGAGAACTATATTCTCAGAAGTCTTGATCTGACAGCTTGGGAACAATTCTTCCAGAGTCGCAACTTGTCTACAGACATGCTTGACTTTGCTGCACTCCACAATGCCTATGGTGGCAATGCCAAAGCAATGGACATTGTTCGGAGTGCGATCCTGGAGGACTATGCTGGAGATGTTGCAGCCTATTGGCAGGCAAATCAGCATGATCTCTTTATCGAGCGAGACCTGGAAGATCTAGTCACTCAGCAATTCGATCGCTTACAACAGATTGATGCGGATGCCTATAACTTGCTCTGCCGAATGGGTTGCTATCGTTATCAAGATGTTCCAACTGTGCCGATTGAAGGGTTACTTTGTCTACTTTGGGATGTGCCAGAGAACCGTCAAAGGCGAGTGGTGAAATCGTTGCAGGATCGATCGTTGGTAGAGTTTAAGGATGGAGAGTTTTGGTTGCATCCAGTGATTCGAAGTGAGGCGATCAAGTTGTTAAGAGTAACCAAAGAGTGGGAAAAAGTAAATAGGAATGCAGCTGCGTTTTTGACGGAGTACGTCAAAAAAATCAGTAACATAATAGATGCCCTAATAGTATTTGAGGCATATCATCACTATTTTGAAATTGAAAATTTTGACGAAGCTGGTAGCGTGATTATAAACAAGAGAATAAATCAATTTGGACAGAATCTGCGTTTAAGTGCAATATTATATAGGCTTGGTTTATTTCAACAACTTTTTCTTGCAACAACTAAAGTAATTGGTGCCCTGGAAGAGAAGCCAAAATCTATTAAATTAGGAATTTTGTACAACTTATTAAGTTCTATGTATCGAGTGCAAGGTAGGATCAAGGAAGCTGCTGAATGCTTAGAAAAAACCAGAGATTTGACAAGTATCTTTCTAAACTCGAAAAGCTATAAAAATCAAGAATTCATGGAGCTTGTACAAGCGCAGACTATTTCTCTTATAAGTCTAGGTTTGTGTAGGGTAGATCTATGGGAACTTGAAGAATCAGTTGGTTTCTTTGAACAAGCTATTGAATTAGCTAGGGTAATTGATAGTAGTCAACTGTTAGGCTCCGCCTTATCTAACTTGGCTTTTGTCAAAGCGTATTTAGGGAATCAAGAACAAGCGTATATTTTGGTTGAAGAAGCTTAAGTAGCTAGGTGGAATTAAGCATAAGATAGAAAGGAACATAAAGCCTTCTTATTGTTGACGCTGATGCCTGCTCCTGTACATATCGTTTTGACTGCGGAAGAAGACCGAACATTGAGCGAACTTCGGGTTGCAACAACTGTCCCTCAACGCACTCGTGATCGAGCACATATGCTGCGACTCAATGCTCAAGATTGGACTGTTCCTGCCATTGCTGAGATATTCGAGTGTCAGGAAAACACTGTACGGCAAGCGCTTCGACGTTGGGAAAAAGAGGGTCTAGCGGGACTATGGGACACCCCTGGACGAGGAGCCAAAGCGAAATGGCAAGAAGCAGACATCGTCTATCTGGAACAGTGCCTGGAGCAAGACCCTAGAACTTATAACAGTCGGCAACTGTCCCAGAAGCTAGAGCAAGAGCGACAGGTAGAACTCAGTGCTGATCGAATTCGTCGCATCTTACAAAAAAGGGCTTTGTCTGGAAGCGCACTCGTCATAGCCAACGAGGCAAACAAGACCCCGACTACAAGGCAATTAAGCAAGCGGATTTAGACCTGCTGAAACGGGCTGCTCAGGAAGGACACATTGAGTTGAAGTATCTTGATGAATCGGGGTGCTGTTTGGAAAGTCCTGTTAGTTACAGCTATGCCCGGATTGGACAGCAGAAACGGATTGAACAGGTCAAATCTTACGGCAACCGCATCAGCATTTTGGGAGTATGGCAGGAAGAGCAGTCGTTTGACTACATTCTGGTTCAAGGCAGTTTCAACAAGGAACGGTATGTCAAAGTCATCAATCAGGTTGCCGAGAAATCGGAGCAAATCCTCAAGGAAACAGGCAGGATCACGGTGATTGTGCAAGACAATGGTTCAGCCCATACGAGTCATCTGTCTCGTGAGCACTGGCAAAAGTGGCAATTGCAAGGGTTGTATCCTTAGTGGTGCAGAAAACTTTTTGGCGGCTTACGCAGGGAAAACAGTGACCCGAGAGAACTCAATACGTGNTCTCTATGCGTTCTCGTTTCTTCAACGATGCATAGGCAACTTGAGGACTCCAAGTTGGTAAGATAGCGAGTCTGGGAATCGCAAGCTGTTGATAACATAAGCGTTTCAACTCACGTAACCCTAACTGTAAAAAGCTCAGTCCCCGTTGACTGTGCCAGTCCAGCCATTTCCGTCTGCCCTCCTGAGTAACTATCACCGCAATTGAAATTGCAATCAACGTTGCACTAGCCAGCAACATCAATAGACAATTTAGGGCAGAA
>LUGL01000003.1 GCA_002796835.1 Elainella saxicola E1
CGGGTGTTTGCAACTTATGCAGCTTGGGGCAAGAGTTCGATGGGCTGGTACTACGGCTTCAAGCTACACCTGCTCATCAATGAACATGGAGAGTTGTTGTCGTTTCAGTTGACTGCTGCCAATGTGGACGACCGCACTCCAGTCCCAGAGTTAACGAAAGGCATTATCGGCAAGCTCTTTGGCGACCGGGGTTATATTTCCCAAGCCTTATTCGAGCAGTTATGGCAACAAGGGCTTCAGCTGGTCACCAAGATTAAGAAGAATATGAAAAACCGCTTGGTGCCTCTGCTTGACAAGATCCTGTTGCGGAAGCGAGCGATCATCGAGTCGGTCAATGACCAACTCAAGAACATTGCTCAAATTGAACATTCTCGTCATCGCAGTCCTCTGAATTTCATGGTCAATTTGATTGCTGGACTGGTGGCATACACCTACCAAGACTCCAGACCCTCCCTCGATCTTCAACCCAAGGGTTTACCTGCCTTGCCTGAAGCGATCTTTTGACCTGTCGAACTCACGTTAATTTAGGACTGCTTCCATTTCAAATGGTCCGTTATGACTAAATCTAGAGCCACAGAAACCACACCTGCGCAGCCCCAAGCCAAAATCTAAAATCTAAAATCTAAAATCTAAAATCCAAAATGCAAAATTCCGATCGCCATGTCGAAGCGCAAACAGCACAAAAGCGATCGGAAAATAGGGAAATAAGCAAAAACCTCCTGCAATTTTTGCAAGAGGAGAGCGTGATTCAGAAGGTGACGACTTTTCAGGTCACAAGGTTAGAATGCCCGATCGTTAAGATCCGCTAACAATCTTGCTTGATCGAGCAACCCTGGACCTATTCCTCAACCTCTTCCCGAACTTCTAGGCTACAAATCTCCACGAGTTTTTCTTTCTTGGGAAGCTTCACCGCGCGATCGCCCGTGCCATCCTTGGTCCACAAACCGATTTTTTCAGCTTCGATTTGAATCAGGCGATCGGCATCAGTCATCACTGTCACACCAGAACCAGGGAATGCCGGAGCTGCACCAATCAGCACATCTGTTTTCGCGGTGAACTGAATTGCATAGGTGCCGATCTCTCCTCGCTGGGTTGGGCGAAGCGCTTTGAGGGCCATGCGTTTGGCATACCCTTGCGCGGTTAAAACCAGCAGTTCTTCATCAGCCCCCAACACCGTACAGCTAACAATTTGTTCTTGCTTACCCACCCGCAACACTTGCTGACCTTGAGCTGCCCGTCCCATAATTGGCAGCTTCTCGTCGTTGACCGCAAATTTGAGGATGCGTCCGGTGGAAGTGGCAATAATTAACTGTTCCTCTGCTGCCGCCAAAGTCGCAAACCGCAATTCATCCTCTTCTTTCAGCTTCAAAGCCGTCAGGCCTCGTCCCCGCAGATTTTGGAATTCTGTGAGAGGAACGCGCTTTAACCTGCCCTGAGAGGTGAGCATAATCAGGTCAAGCCCTTCGCTGTCATTTGAGATCACAAACTGGGCGGTAATTGTCTCCGGGTCGGCGTTCAAAGCAGTAGGCAGTAAACTCACCAGAGCCGTTCCTTTGGGCTGACGAGTAGTTGTGACCGGAATGTCGTTGATGTCGATCGTCAAAGCTTTGCCACTGCGGGTTAGCACCAGCAACTCCTGATTCGTGGTGGCTTCCTCAACCTGAATCACAAAATCACCATTCTCTCCAGGGTCTACTCCATCCTGTTCAGCCCGCTCCTGGCGTTTTTGGAAGGCTTTGGGTGAATAGCGTCGCACATAGCCACGTCGGCTGAACTCCAGAATCACGGCCTGTTCTGCCGCTTCCTCTTCCGCCACAATTTCAGCAAGTTTGGCGGTTTCTTCTGCCTGTTCTGCCTGACTCAGCAAGCGGGTTCGACGTGGATCGGCAAATTTTTTCTTGAGCGATCGCAGATCTTTTTTCAGCGCTTTCAGCAGTTCCTTGCGGTTGCCCAGCAGCTTTTGCAGTTCTGCCATCCGCTCATTCAGTTCGTCATATTCATCCTGCAATTTTTGCTGCTCTAGTCCAGTCAGGCGGCTCAACGGCATGGCAAGAATGGCGCTCGCTTGCCGATCGCTAAAGCCAAACTGGTCCTGCAGACTAAGTTTCGCAGCGCCACCATCAGGAGATTGGCGCAGAATGTCGATAATGGCATCCAGATCGGCCAGGGCTTCCAGCAAACCTTCTAGAATATGCGATCGGTTTTCGGCCTTCTCGAATTCGTGGCGATATTGGCGCGTCAGGGTAGTTTCCCGGAAGCTGAGGAAATGCTGCAACAGTTCACGCAACGACATCTGCCTTGGCTGACCTTCGGCCAACGCCAGCAGGATTACCCCAAAATTGCTTTGTAGCGGCGTCAATTTATAGAGTTTATCCAGCACCACGGCTGCGGAAGTTTCACGGCGCAGCTCAATCACCACGCGCATCCCATCCCGATCGCTCTCATCCCGAATATCCGCAATCCCTTCAATGCGACCCTGGTTGACCAGTTCAGCCACCTTTTCGATCCAGCCTGCTTTGTTAACCTGGAACGGCAACTCGGTGACAACGATCGCAGTGCGACGATGGCGTCCCCGACCCAAATAGATTTCTTCCAGGGAAGCAACGCCTCGCACGGTAATGCTGCCACGCCCAGTCAGATAGGCATCGCGAATGCCAGCCGTGCTAATAATCTCACCACCTGTGGGAAAGTCTGGTGCTGGAATCAGCTGCAGCAAATCATTATCTGATAGATCAGGCCGATCGATCAGGGCAATCAACCCATCAATAATCTCCCCTAAATTGTGGGGTGGAATGTTGGTGGCCATGCCAACCGCAATCCCAGAACAGCCATTCAGCAGCAAAATCGGCAGTTGGGCCGGTAGAACGATCGGCTCTTGTTGGGAGTTGTCAAAGTTGCCAATAAAATCAACTGTGGCTTCACCAATTTCGGCCAGCAGCGCTTCATTCCCAACCGGAGCTAGCCGCGTTTCGGTGTATCGCATGGCCGCAGGTGGATCATCATCCACGGAGCCAAAGTTGCCGTGACCTTGCAGCAACGGGTAGCGGCTCGAAAAGTCTTGCACCATTCGCACCAGGGCATCATAGACGGCCTGATCGCCATGGGGGTGATATTTCCCCAGCACGTCCCCAACCACGCGGGCACATTTACGATAGGGGCGATCGGGGGTCAAACCCAGTTCATGCATCGCGTAAAGAATGCGACGATGTACTGGTTTAAGCCCATCTCGGACATCCGGTAGCGCACGCCCNAACGATAACACTCATGGCGTATTCAAGGTAAGACCGCTGCACTTCTGCATGAAGGGCTGTTGGAATTACCTGTCCTGAAGAAAGAATGCTTAACTGATCAGCCATGAGTTCCGTTCCTTTGCAAGATTTAAAGCAATACTTAAAAGCAAGCCTTTCTGAGGGTTAGTGGTTGCCATCTAGAAGCCAATGCTCTAGTTTGATAGCACGAGTGGTAACTTTAGCATTACATTTCACAGTAATTTCACAGCATTTCCCAATCAGGCCAGATCAAAAGTCATAAATAGTGTCCATTCTAAGATTAGGTTAATAGGTTAGGAGTTATGAAAACAGTCTTAATCGTTGAAGATGACTTGATCAACGCTCGTGTATTCTCCAAAATTCTGACCAAGCGTGCTGGGCTAGAAGTCAAACACACTGAGAATGTAGATGAAGTGATGCAGATTGCGCATGACCGGGCGGCAGACATTATTTTGATGGATGTTTCCCTTTCCCACAGCATCTACCAGGGTAAACCGGTCGATGGGATCAAAATCACTCAGATGTTGAAGGCCAATCCTGAAACTGCCAATCTGCCCATTATTCTAGTCACGGCCCATGCCATGGAAGGCGATCGAGAGAACTTTCTCCAGCAGAGCGGAGCGGACGATTATATCTCGAAGCCTGTCGTGGATCACCAACAGTTTGTAGATCAAATCATGGCGCTTCTGTCTCGAGAATAGTACATATATACCATTCTATAATTCAAGGCGATCGGGATGCAATTTTTCCAAAATGATGGATCACCACTTCCCGATCTTTACCGTTTTAGGGAGAAGAATCAGGGCATTTTTTCAAAGTGACCCGTTTGAAGGGGAAGATTTTGATATTTCGATCGATCGCCTAGTCCGTCAGTCCTTCCAAGCAAAAGCGTTGACAGAGCAATACCGGGGAATTGGGGTTACCCCGCATCGGGCAGTCGGGCGTGGCGCAATGGCAGCAGTCGGCCTGAGTAGGCAAAGCAATCTCATGGGCAGCATAGACGCTAATCCCCTGGCTCATTAAGGCGCGCGCTGCCAAATCGGAAATGCGATCGCTAATTAACAGCGCTGATGTAATGCTAGTCTGCTGCCGCTCCAGATTGATCTTAGCCAGCGTCATCGGAAATTCTCGCAGTTCTGGCAAAATTTCGACGATCACCTGGCGGCGGCAGCCCTTAAAGCAGGGAGGTTGTTCATGGGCAAAGAAATCTTTGTACTGCAAGGTGATACTGCCATCGGCATAATGGCGTGATCGCAACAATCGCAGAAACGGAATCGTAAATTCTCCCGCCGCATCTGCCTGATACCACCAGGACTTGAACCAGCTATCCAGCGGCAAATTGAGGATTTTTTCTACCTGAGCCGTTGTGAAATTTGCTTCTGTTAACGTGGCGATCGCCTGAGCCAGAGGCATCATTTGCCCTAGGGTGCGCGTCTCGGTTTCGCAACGAATCAGATCCAGGTAGCCCCGCTGATTGCCATAGCGCCGACTGTAGCTGGCGACTTCCTGCTCTAAGTGAGGCATCGAATCTGCTAGAACGCAGTGAATTTCTTCAAACTCAATCACGCCATCGGCAGCCACGCCAGAAGAAACCGGAATGCCGATCGTCGAGTGAATGCCCCCAATTCGATGAGGCTGGGCAATCGGCGGCGTACAATTTGCCAGCAGCGATTTCAAGAGATCCGCATCTGCGATGGCCAGGGCAATCTGTATCCGATCGTGCCATGAGAGCACATCTGATGATCGATCTGTTGCAAGGCTGGCCAGCAAGAAGTCGTTCATACCTTACATATTGCGTCCACTTCTCTAGGAACGGGGACTCCTTTCGCTTTTCTTTACAGAATGGATAGATTAGTCTCAATAGATTGAGCCACTTCCATAAGCTCAGCTAAGGCGATCGATTATTTCTCCTATCTTTTCGGTTTGCCAGAAGACGATAAGATAGATCTCGTTCGTGGCAATCGCTGATGTCGATTAGAGAATACCTATGAGCCTGCCAATTGTTCCGCTGCTGTATCTCGCTTTGGGTGGTGCTTACCTGGTGGTTTTACCTGCCCTTTTATTTCTCTATCTCAAGAGCCGTTGGTATGTAGCTAGCTCGATCGAGCGGTTGCTCATGTATTTCTTTGTGTTTTTGCTTTTCCCCGGCCTCTTGCTCCTGAGTCCCATTCTCAACTTCCGGCCTCAACCCAGACAAATGGGTTCGTGAATTGAAGTCCATGCGCCGAATTGATGTCATATACATTGGGTTAGCAGTGTTTGCAGCAGGTGGATTGCTCTATTTGCTGCTAAATCAGCTGGGCTTCGATAGCTTGGATGCAGGCATCTGGAGCCAAGTTTTGCTGGTGTTTGGGTTGCTGGCCTGGATAGCAACCTATTTAGTCCGTGCCTTCACCAAAAAGATGACCTTTAACCAGCAGTTGCAAGACTATGAAGATGCGGTTTTGCAGAAGCGCTTAGAGGAAATGACACCCGAAGAGCTAGCCCAACTCCAGGCAGAAGTGGAAGCCGAAAAGCAAGGGAAGTCATCCGACTCAATTTAATGGCTGACTGTGATGATTTTTCTCAGGTTGAACTCCCCTGCCCGGTGCGGTCCACTGCACTGTACAATGGGGGACGGTCAATTTGAGTGAGAGCATGACATCCGTTTCTAGCTGCATGGAAGCCCTGCGCGATCGAGGACAATGCGCATTAATTCCCTTCATTACCGCCGGTGATCCCGATCTGCAAACCACTGCCAAAGCGCTACAGGTGCTCGATCGCAGCGGTGCTGATTTGATTGAATTGGGCGTTCCCTATTCCGATCCGTTAGCCGATGGTCCCGTGATTCAAGCGGCTGCCACACGAGCCCTTCAGCATGGAACTCGGTTGGACCAGGTGCTGGAAATGCTGCGCGATGTCAGCCCCACTTTGAAGTCGCCGATCGTTCTATTTACCTACTACAATCCCATCCTGAATCGCGGCATCGACAAGTTCTTTCAAGACATTGCGGCGGCTGGGGCGAGGGGATTGGTTGTGCCAGATTTACCGCTGGAAGAAGTGGAAAAGGTGCTGGATGCGGCCACTGCGGCTGGTGTGGAAGTCACTTTATTGGTTGCACCCACAACCCCGAAAGAGCGGATTGCATCAATCGCCTCAAAATCCCAAGGCTTTATTTATCTGGTCAGCGTCACAGGTGTGACCGGAATGCGGACCCAAATTCAATCGCGCGTTCAAGAATTGATTACCGATTTGCGCGGTGTGACTGATAAACCGATCGGCGTTGGCTTTGGCGTTTCTGAAGCAAGTCAGGCGCGTCAGCTCACTGCCTGGGGTGCAGATGCCGTGATTGTGGGAAGTGCATTTGTCAAACGGCTGGCAGAAGGTTCGCCAGAGCAAGGTTTACAGGCAATCGAAACCTTTTGTCGGGCTTTAAAGGCGGCAATCTTGGAATAGTTTGGATTAGCAGACAAAATTTCACTCATCGGGCAGAGTTGGCTTCTCACGTCTGATAGACGGAATTTCTGAAGCAGCCAGCTTAACTGGAATCAGAAGCAAAATTTTGAAACCGGGCTGCTGGATGAATCATCTTATGAAATCTAAATTTTTCTCTGCGACTTTAGTGCTGACCTGTTTGGGTGCGCTCGCAGTGCCTGCATTAGCTCAGTCTGAGCCAGGTACTCCAGACTCCGTGCAGCAGGTTGCGCCTCAAGTTGCGCCTCAAATCGATAGTTTTACAGTTCGTCCGATTGCTCAACTCACGCCCGGGAATGAGCTGGTGTTTACGTTGCAGGGAACGCCCAATGCAGCAGCGTCTTTCACCATTGGTAACTTAGCTAACAATGTGCCAATGCGGGAAGTGGAACCGGGAGTTTATGAAGGACGTTACACCATTCGTACAGGCGACCAGATTTCTGACAATACGATCGTGCGGGCCAACCTGGCAAAAGGCGATCAGATCAGCAGTGTGCGGCTGCAAGATACGCTCGTTGCGGACAGTGGTTCTAATAATCAAGTTCCCTCCATTAGTCGCTTTTCTGTAGAACCCTTCCAAAGCCTGGAACCGGGTACGACATTAACATTCACGCTGTTGGGCACTCCAAATGCGCAAGCCACATTTACGATCGACGGTGTTGCCTATCAGCAGCCCATGCAAGAGATTCGATCCGGCACCTATCAAGGCGAGTATGTAATTCGTCGTCAGGATGACTTCCCGGCTGGCACAGTAAATATCACAGCTCAGCTCGATGCCAATGGTCAAATTGTCCGCAGCCGTCTCGATCAACCCCTTGCTGCCATCAATCCTGATCAAATTCCCCTGCAAATTCTCAGTCCCACCAACAATAGCCGGGTTGCGGGACCGATCGAAGTGACAGGCCGCAGTTCACCCCAAACAACTATCAATGTGAATGTAACAGCGACGAACTCTGTGGCTGGAGTGATCGGCATTAATCGGGATATGCTGAACCGCAATGTTCAATCCGATGCGCAAGGCAACTTCAGTTTCCAGTTCAACCCGACTATAGCAATTCCAGGCACCCGCTATGAAATTAGCCTGAGCGCGGTGAATGGCAATCAAAGCAACGAACAAACGCTGGTGATTTTTCAGCAATAAGGTCAGCAATCCAGGAAAAAGCAGGACAGGTTAAGGTCCAGAATCACTTAAGTCCAATACAAAAGAGCTGCTTCAGGGAATCGGTGCTCAATTTGAGACTGAAAGAACTGTCGTAGCTCTTTCATAATGTCCGTAGTGTAGACATACTTAGTCCCCCCGAACTTGTTGCGCTTCACCGCTCGCGTATCTTCCTCCATGTCCAGCTTGCTGTAAGGATACCAGCTTTGCAGCACTTGCTTGGACCCTGGGGTAAACCGATGGGAAATCAGCTCAAACGTCAAATCGCACTCAAAGTCGATCGCGCTGCTAATCTGCTCGAATAGCTGCTGATACTGAGTCTGCCAGTTTTCAACGGGCATGATCGGCGCAATCACCAGTCCGATCGGATAGCCTGCTTGCGCTAACTTTCGCAATGCCTGCAACCGATCTTTGACTGAAGCCGTTCCCCCTTCCATTCGCTGAGAAACAGCCGCTGCATTCACACTTACCCGGCAGCGCGTATGTCCGTTATGGGGTAAATCTAATAGCTCATCTACCGCATCGAACTTGGAAACCCAGCGTAAATAACCCTGATCGCGCGTGCCAAAATAGCGAATGCACTCAGCCAAACTGCCCGTCAAATGTTCGATACCCAATGGATCGGTGTAGCAGCTCACCTCAAAACTGGTGGGACGATCGATCGATTCATACTGACCTAAGTTCTCTAAGATCTGCGGCAAGTTTGCATAAACTCGGATCACAGGCGGTCCCTGTAAGCTGCCTGCCAGATAGCAATATTGACAGTGTGCTGGACAACCTTCAGCTAAGTGAAACTGCCAATCAGCAGAAGGCGGAATCGGGCTGAGCTTAAACTGACTGGCAGGTGCCGTCACAACAGCTAATGTTCGTTTAGAGATATCATAAGTTTCGCGATCGGTTTCACCTCGCAATCCTGTGAGTCGGTTACGCGGCAATTCTTCGATCGGTAGATTGAGTGATTGAACACGTTGAAGAATTTGTTGTCCCCAGGTTTCCTCTAGCGCAGCAGGTGTGAAGAGAACCCGATCGGGCATCCAGAGGCGGGGCGATTGGCTAGAGGCATGAGGCTTGTTGATGAGCGAGTTAGTCACAAGATTCTCAAAACTGATTCACTCTTTTAGTGTGATGGATTTTCAGCGATCGATCAGGGGAGGAAAACCGCCCAGAACCTGAGCGTTATCCATAGAGCCAGTCACACTCCCTCGGATGATGGATTAAAAAATTGTGGCGTGAGGGTTCATCAGTTTCTTAGAGAGAACTCAGACTTCCCTCATCTAAATCCTTTCAGCTCATTGCAAAATTGCATTATCCCGCAAGGATTCTCTCATCCCAATCACTATGGGCTATTCACACCCCACAGTGATTTTGGCAGGGAATTTATTTTTTGAATTATTGTTCATCTTTTCTCACTGAGATGAATTCTCTACTTTTCTCAATATTCCCTATTTAGACCCTCTCTGATTCTTATGAACAGTACTCACTACGATATTATCATCATTGGAACAGGTGCTGGTGGTGGTACGCTTGCCCATCGTCTGGCATCCAGCGGCAAGAAAATTCTGATTTTAGAAAGGGGAACATTTCTGCCGCGTGAGAAAGAAAACTGGGATACGGTGCAGGTATTTCAGAACGATCGCTACCACACTTTAGAAATCTGGTATGACTCGGATGGTCAGCCTATTCATCCTGGTACAGGTTACTGGGTTGGCGGCAACACAAAGGTCTATGGAGGGGCGTTGTTCCGTTGGCGTGAACGAGATTTTGAACAAGTTATACATCAGGGCGGTATCTCTCCAGAATGGCCACTCAAATACAGAGACTTTGAGCCATACTACACTGAAGCCGAACAGCTCTATGAGGTGCATGGCAAGGGGGGGCAAGATCCAACAGAACCCTATCGCAGTCAAGACTATTTCTATCCCGCAGTCAGCCATGAACCTCGGATCGCTGAAATCCATGATGCCTTAGAACGTAAAGGACTGCATCCGTTTCAAATTCCTCTGGCCATTAAACTCAATGATGTCGATCGCCGTTTAGGTGCCTGTATTCGTTGCAATACCTGCGATGGGTTTCCCTGCTTGGTCAACGGTAAAGCAGATGCTGACATCAACTGTATTCGTCCGGCGAGCGATAGCGCTACAAACATTACTCTAATGACCGAAACTGAAGTCCTAAGACTCCATACCAGCCCTTCAGGACGAGAAATTACGCATGTAGAAGCCAGCGTGTCCGGTCAGCGATCGCTGTTCTCAGCAGATATTGTGGTTGTATCCTGTGGTGCAATTAATTCAGCTCTGCTGCTGCTCGAATCCGCTAACGATCGGCATCCTAATGGCTTAGCGAACGGCTCAGATCAGGTCGGGCGAAATTTCATGAAGCACCAAAATGGAGCCATTGTTGGCATCACTCGCAAACCCAACTCGACTCAGTTCCAGAAAACGCTCGCGGTTAATGACTTTTACTGGGGTGAGCCAGAATTTGATTATCCAATGGGGCATGTGCAGCTTTTGGGTAAAGTCAACAAAGACATGATTGCTCTCGATGCTCCCAAGTTTGCACCTGGAATTGCCTTGGACGAAGTCGCGAAACATTCTGTGGATTGGTGGCTGACAGCAGAGGATTTACCCGATCCCAATAATCGTGTTTCATTGGTTCACGATCAAGTTTATTTAACTTATACAGACAACAACACTGAGGCATTTGATCGTCTACTTCAGCGCTGGACCGAGGTATTAAAGTCGATCGATTGCGCTGACAGCATCTTTCCCTGCTCTCTCTACTTTCGCAAACGCATTCCACTTCAGGGCGTTGCCCATCAATGTGGCACCTGTCGATTCGGAGACGATCCAACAACCTCGGTTTTAGACCTGAACTGTCGCACCCATGAAGTCGATAACCTCTATGTCGTAGACGGGAGTTTCTTCCGTTCCAGTGCGGCGGTAAATCCGACGTTAACCATTATCGCGAATGCTTTGCGAGTAGGCGATCACCTGCTCGATCGATTGAAGTAGATATAAGCCCAAAAGATTGCAAGGAAAAAACTAAGGAAAAACCTGTGGAGAAAAACCGATCGCCCCTGCCGAGTCAGATCCCTAGCTCAGTTTACCTCTGGGTCGCTGTCTTGATTTTCGCTGCATCCAATGCCGTTACTCGCAAAGTCACTCAGATTGGAGCCCAACATTTAATTGACGGCAGAAATCCCATTTCGCTCTGCAATGTGTTGTTTGTGGGCAATCTCTGTGCATTTGCAGTCATGCTCTTGATTTTTGGCAAGCAATGGAATCGTCGGACGCTGCGGCAGTTGAATTCAGGAGACTGGATTAGTTTAGGGGCGATCGCTGTCCTGGCCGGTGCGGTTGGCCCAGGCTTGATTTTTGCAGCTTTGGACAATACATCCGTCACCAACGTGGTTCTCATTAGTCGGTTAGAGCCACCTTTAACCTTAGTATTCAGCATTATTTTCTTGGGTGCACGGGTAAATATCTGGACTGCAATGGGATCAATGGTCTCTTTTGCTGGCGTTGCCACGGCTGCAGTGTTAGCAAATTCTGGAACAACAGTTCCTATTATGGGGGGCTTGTTTCACGTCGGTCGAGGAGAGCTGTTTGCGGTGATTGCTACTTTTGTTCTTGCCACCGCTACGGTAACGAGCAAATTTCGTTTACAGCATGTTCCAATCGGCATATTTAATCTTGTTCGAGTTGGTCTAGGAGCTGTTATTTTCTTCGTACTGGCCAGAAGTCTTTATGGCCCACAACATTTTGTTGATATTGCATCGCCTTTCCTATGGAAATGGATGCTGCTCTATGGGGGGGTGATTGTGGTGGGCGGACAGCTCTTTTGGTTGACTGGATTGCGCCATGCGACAGCTGCTGAGACTAGCTTAGCTAGCTCATTTAACCCAGTGGCGGCGATCGCGATGGCCTACCTAATTTTGGGGGAAGTTCCCACCATGGCCCAGTACACTGGCGGATTAATCATTCTAGTTGGAATTTTTCTGAACCTGATTGGCAGCTGGCGCGAAATCAAATCTCGGCAACCATTGATTCGGATGACACCCGATCGACAGATGGAAATGGTGACCGGATTTAAGGGAGTATGAAAGTGAATGTGCTCTTTGGAGGCAGTAAGAGAACCCTAATGCTTCTTTGACTACAGTGAGCGACAGAGGTGAAGTGAAGTCTTGGAAAACGGCCCCTTCACAAATGTTGTTCAAGTTTTAATTTACCACTACTTGACAGAGATTCTCAACTAGCTCACACTTTGGATTGTATCCTCAAACAACTGATTGGGAATCTCATGCTTGCTCCGCTACTGATTATGTTTCGGGAGGGCGTTGAGGCAGCTTTGATCGTGGGCATTATTGCCAGCTACCTCAGACAAACCGGACGAAAAAGCTTGATGAAATTTGTTTGGCTGGGTGTGTTATCTGCCGCTTTGCTTTGTCTCTTGGTTGGCATCTTATTGCAAGCCACTAGCGAAGATTTTCCTCAGCAACAACAGGAATTATTCTCAGGAATTGTGGCACTGGTTGCCGTTGGAGTGCTAACCTGGATGGTCTTCTGGATGCGGCGAGCAGGCCGATCGATCAAAGGTGAGTTGCAGTCGCAGGTGGAAGCAGCAATCCAATCGGGCAATCGCTGGAGTTTTGCGCTGATTGGTATGGCTTTCTTTGCGGTGCTGCGGGAAGGCTTAGAGTCGGTGGTCTTCCTGCTTGCTACCTTCCAGCAAGATTTGGGAATCCAAGCGCCATTAGGAGCAATTCTGGGTTTGATTGCGGCGATCGCAGTTGGGTATGGCATCTATCAGGGGGGTGTGCGACTCAATTTGCGGCAGTTTTTTAATTGGACAGGGGTGTTTATCATTTTTGTTGCGGCGGGCCTCTTAGCTAGCACGTTACGAGCCTTTCATGAAGCAGGCGTTTGGAATGCTTTGCAAGCCATTGTCTATGATGCCAGTTCTTTTCTCTCCGAGCATAGCGCTTTAGGTGCAGCTCTCTCTGGCATTTTGGGCTACCGAGAAGCGCCCACATTAGGTGAAGTCATCGTCTACTTCGCTTATTTGATTCCTGTATTGTTCCTGTTCCTGGTTGATTTCAAGCCTAGACCTGTTGCAAAGTCCTCTTAATATTTTTCCTGAAATTCATTCGAGTATCTCTATGCGATCCCTTCATCGAGTATTTCTGACGACCTGTTTATTAGCCTGGAGCGTAGGCGCTTGTACTGCTCCATCCTCAACTGAAACCTCGGAATCATCCACTTCCACCACCAATACATCTGAAATCGCGGTTACTGTCACCAATACAAACTGTCAACCTAACGCGATTACGGTGCCTGCTGGTAAAACCACCTTTGTGATCACGAATAAAAGCGATCAGCCGCTAGAATGGGAAATTCTGGATGGGGTGAAGGTGATTGAAGAGCGAGAAAATATTGCACCCGGATTTAAGCAAAGATTGGTTGCCGATCTGGATGCAGGTGAATATGATATGGCCTGCGGTCTGCGCAACAATCCTAAAGGAAAGCTAACCGTTCAGGCTGCGGGAACGACAGAAGCAAGCCTCCCTTCAGCCACGGAATTGGTGGGACCGATCGCTGCATATAAGGTCTATATCATTCAGGAAATTGATCAGCTCGTTGCCAAGAATCAGAAATTTACAGATGCAGTAATTACGGGTGATGTGGAGGCTGCAAAGAAACTGTATGCACCTGCGCGAGTTCATTGGGAACGTTCAGAGCCAATCGCCGAACTTTTCTCTGATTTAGACAGCAGCATGGATGCTCGCGAAGATGACTTTGCCCAAAAAGCAGATGATCCGAATTTCACGGGTTATCATCGTCTGGAAAAAGCACTCTTCAAGGACAACACCACGGCAGGCATGAAGCCGATCGCTGAAAAATTAATGGCGGATAGCTTAGAGTTGCAAAAGCGCATTACCGATCTGCCAATCGAACCAAAGAACATGGTGGGTGGTGCCGCAGCCTTGATTGAAGAAGTGGTTGCTACGAAAATTAGCGGTGAAGAGGATCGCTACAGTCGCACGGACCTGTGGGATTTCAATGCCAATGTGGAAGGATCGCAAAAAATTGTGGAGTTGCTGCGTCCGTTGGTCAGCAAAGCAAATCCAGACTTGCAAACTCGCGTAGATTCCGCTTTCACGGAGGTGAATACCACCCTGGCGAAATACAAGATTGCGAGCGGCGGCTTTGAGTCTTACGACAAGCTTTCTAACCAGGATCGGACGGATCTGAAGGCGGTGCTGACCACCCTTTCTGAAGATCTATCCACGTATCGTGGAACGTTGGGTGTGGACTAGAGTGGAAATTGGGAGTAAGGGTGATGACAACAACGGATAAACTCAATTCTGGCTTGCGAATTTCTCCGCGCATGTCCCGTCGGGATTTGCTGTTCGGCATGGCTGCAGCAGGAGGAATGGCCGCATTGACAACGCTCGGATATCGAGCCTTGCGGACCAGCGATGATACCACCACTGAAAAAGTGCCATTTTTTGGTTTGCATCAGGCCGGAATCGTCACCCCTGCTCCAGCGGCTGCTTTAATCGTTGCCTTTGATGTGACTGCAAAAGATAAGCAGGACTTGATTCGGCTGTTTCAAACCTTGACCGATCGAATTGAGAAACTCACCCAGGGCTGGACACCCCCTGCTGCCGATCCTCGATTTCCGCCTGCGGATTCCGGGGTGCTGGGTATGAAGGTGTTTCCAGATAACTTGACGGTGACGGCTGGGGTGGGCGCATCATTGTTCGATCGACGATTTGGATTGGAGTCGCTGAAGCCGAACCATTTACATTTGATGCCAAACTATCCAAACGATCAGTTAAATCCGGATGAGATTCACGGCGATTTACTGCTGCAATTTTGCTCCAATACTGCTGAAACGAATATTCATGCCCTGCGGGATATTCTCAAAAATATTCCCGATCTGATGACGGTGCGCTGGAAGATCGAGGGCTTTTTGCCACCCCATACGATCAAGAAATTGGGCAAAGATACCGTTCGCAATTTCTTAGGTTTCAAAGATGGAACCGCGAATTTGGATGTGGCCGATCAAAAGCGGATGAATCAACTGGTTTGGGTGACGCCCGACAAAGGCGAACCTGCCTGGGCAATGGGCGGTAGCTATCAGGTCGTCCGCATTATTCGTAATTTAGTTGAACGTTGGGATCGGACGCCGCTACGCGAACAGGAACAAGTGATTGGTCGCAGTAAGGACACGGGCGCACCTTTGGGAATGAAACATGAACATGATGTTCCGAACTATGCCGCCGATCCAAAAGGGAAGACGATTCCGCTGGATGCTCATATCCGTTTAGCGAATCCCCGACGATCGGATCTGGGATTAATTTTGCGGCGTGGGTTTAACTATTCCAGAGGTGTCAACAAAGCGGGGCAGCTCGACATGGGCTTGCTGTTTGTCTGCTTCCAGACTGATCTGCAAAAGGGATTCATCACGGTGCAGGAACGCCTGAATGGAGAACCGTTGGAAGAATATATCAAACCGCTCGGCGGTGGCTTTTTCTTCGCGCTGCCCGGCGTGAAAGCCAAAGGAGATTATTTGGGCCGATCGCTGATGGAGGCTGCCACATAAAATGAGTTTGGGCAGTTAATCGGGAGGGATATGCATCGTAATCCCAAATAAGATGGAGATGACGCGGTTGAGATCGCTTGGGATTGCATAGGTGTTGATATCCTTTTGGATGTTCCTGGTTTGGCGTTGCAACAAACCAAATTTCCAGGTATCCCCTGTGGTTACGGCACCATAGAGGGTGGGTGTAGTTGAGTCAGTCCACTGATCTAAAGCAATCAGTTCAACTGCAAGCTGGGTAAAGCCTCTGCCTAAATCAGCATTCTTTGCTTCGATCACCAGTAGGTTTTGAGGAGTAGGAATGAAGTAATCAAAGCTGCCTTTCAGCCAGGAATCCACTCGGATCGGATATTCAATCTTCAGGGGGGCTTGAATGAACTTACAAACGGTTCGAAGCACTGGAAATATCAGCGCTTCACGTCGAGCCATTTCTGAGGATGGGTCAACTAGCGCCAGGTTCTCTTGCAATTCGGTGCTGAGTGATGCTGGATCGATCGGGAGTTGTTGCGGCAATTCCAGCGAGGTATTGTGGAGTGTCACCCCAAATTCTGCCAGAATATCAGCCGCGTCAAACGCCAGTTCTGCATATTTGCTAAAGGTGTAACTTTCGTTTGGATCAAGAATGGCTGACTTACTCATGGTTCACCTAAAACCCTGAGTTCTATTGTATTGCTTTTGCCAAATATCCCTTGTCGAGGCTGGGGCAGGATCGCTAAATCAGAATTTCTTGACTGAGTACGTTTCCCGTCTGATCGACCTCATAAACAATCGGGATACCCGTTGCCAGCTCCAACAACGGAATTTCGGCTTCGCTGAGATGATTCAACTCCATCATGATCGATCGCAATGAATTGCCATGAGCCGCCACCAGCACATTTTCGCCGAGCTTCAGGTGCGTCAGAATGCGCGTCTTAAAAAACGGAATCGTGCGAGCGACCGTATCAGCTAAACTCTCACCGCCTGGGGGTCGGACGGAATAGGACCGTCGCCATAGCGTGACCTGCTCAATCCCGAATTTTGCCGCAGTTTCCGCCTTGTTCAAACCTTGCAGCTCGCCATAATAGCGTTCGTCCAGCGCCTGAGCCGTGAAAACCGGAATTTCTTCCTCTGGATTGCCCGCATGGTGATCCCAGCCATGCCAGTCTGGATCATCTGCATTGTGGTGAATCACCGGACTTTTGCCCTGCTTCAAAACGGCATCCGATTCCACCAGACAAATTAATCCAGTCTGAATTGAACGAATCAATAGGCTGGTAAAACAAATATCGATCGGATAAGACTTGAGCTTTTGGGCCGCTCGCTGCGCTTCTTCTAATCCCACGTGGCTGAGGGGGACATCCACCCAACCTGTAAACTTGTTGGCAGAATTCCAGGTGCTCTGTCCATGCCGAATCAGAATCAGTTTGGCCATGATGATCGATTACCTTCTGAGTCTATGCAAGCGATCGGTGAGAAGGCTTACCTCAGATGTATCATCCTTTCGCTCAATCAGGCTTATCCTCCAAATTTTTTAAGCTTTTTTAGGGAATTGCTGGCCCAACCATGTGCAGCTTCAGGAAATTAGTACCGCCCACTTGCCGCATGGGAATACCACCCATCACCAAAATGCGATCGCCCTGGGTTACCAGTTTACGCTCTAAAAGACAGGTTTCTGCCTGTTTGAGGGCAGCTTCAAAGGTTTCTGTTTCCTGAGTAATCAGCAAGGGTTTGATCCCCCACACTAGATTGAGTCGATGATAGACATTTTCATCTGGCGTAATCGCAATCACAGGAGCATGGGGACGCTCGGAAGAAGCCAACATGGCAGAATAGCCCGTGCTTGTAAAGGTGACGATCGCTCTCAAGTCAAGAATACTGTCGATCGCATTCAGAGCTTCACTGAGAGCATGGGGAATGTCACTCTTGGCAGGGGGATTATTCACAAAAGTCAGATCTTTTTCGACATCATGGGCAATTCGCGACATCATCATCACAGCTTCCACCGGGTAATCCCCAACGGCTGATTCACCAGAAAGCATGACAGCATCGGTGCCATCGACGATCGCGTTAGCCACATCGCTTGCTTCCGCTCTGGTGGGACGGGGATTGTGAATCATGCTCTCCAGCATTTGGGTAGCAGTAATTACCGGAATGCCCAACTGATTGCAGCGTCGAATAATGTGTTTTTGCACCATTGGCACCCGTTCAGGTGGAATCTCGACGCCTAAATCCCCTCGCGCCACCATGATGCCATTACATTCTGCCAGGATTTCTTCTAAGTTCTGAATGGCTTGAGGTTTCTCAATCTTAGCCAGCACTGGCACATCAATTTTGCCGTGATCGGCCAAGAAGGTCTTGAGCGCCCGCACATCTTCAGCACGCCGCACAAAGCTGAGGGAAATCCAGTCCACCCCTTGCGACAGACCAAATTCCAGATCCTCCATATCTTTAGGGGTGAGAGAAGGCAGCCGCAGATTAAGACTCGGTAAATTCACACCCTTGCGGCTCTTCAGCAGTCCCCCTTTGATGACCAAACACTCAACCACATTGTCAGTCAGCCCTTTCACATTCAGTTCTAGCAGACCATCATCTAACAGGATAGGGGTACCGGGTTCCGCTTCTTCCGCCAGAAACGGGTAGTCGATCGCTACAGTGTCTGGCTGACCGGCATAATCTGCTTGTGGAATTAACTTGAGAATGCGACCTTCCGTGAGCAACACAGACCCCGTTGGCAGATCGCCGATGCGAATTTTGGGGCCTTGTAAATCTTGTAATAGCGTAATTGGGGTATCCAGTTCCTCAGAAACAGCCCGCAATATGGCGATCGTCTGAGCATGATCGCCATAGCTACCATGAGAAAAATTCAAGCGGGCCACGCTCATACCAGCCTGAATCATTTGCTTCAGCGTTTCAGGCGATCGACTGGCAGGTCCAATAGTAGCCACAATTTTGGTGCGATGACTTGGCGCTAGCATAAGTTGGCATTTCCCTAAATTTGAACATCCATCACCATAAGATTTCGTCCCCAATCTAGAATGCTATTCAGCTTACAAAGCCAAGATTTCAAGAATTCTTTAGCAATTCCTCAGTCGTTCCCTACGATCGCAAAGCATATTCAGCAGAATCTTTCTCAACGTAACATTCACTACAATTTACAGATCGGATTAGACGGTTGCCGATCTATAGAGTGATATCAATCACCTAGAACAATTGGAAATATCACAACAAATGCTCCGGGTTATTTCTGATAAGTGTGAAAAGCTGGAATGGGAACAGATAATTCAGTGCGATCGATTTTGTCTCAAAGTTCTATTAGCTCGGCTACATCCATGGACCACATTTTTACAGGATCGGGAAATGGAATAGAAATACTTCTTCAGGCTGAGGTATATGGAGAAGGGTCTGAGAACAAAATCATGACTACTGAAATGATTTGACTAATAGAGTGAATAACAGAGTTTGACTGGCGTTGACATTAATTCAACAAAAAATTTCAAACTTTTGGGAACTCACTTTATTCGTCAAGCGTCAAAGCGAAAAGTGTCTCGGCTAATCTCTTGCTTTCATACGCATTGATGTTGAGTTTGAGCGATCGAAATTGGATCGTGATCTTGGTGTGAGCTGAATGCGTACCCTGAACTTGAAAGTTAGCCAGAACAATCTGACGAATTCAAAGGATTGACTCTATGGCAATTATCACGGTTACATCTACCGCCGATAACGGTGCAGGATCCTTGAGAGCAGCCATTGCGTCTGCCCAAGCAGGGGACATTATTCAATTCAATGCTGGTCTTGCCAATAAAACGATTCAACTCACGAGCGGCCAGCTCGAAATTCAACCCGGTAAAAATATCACGATCGATGGAGCTAGCGCAGCCAATCTTACCCTAAGTGGTAACAATGCCTCCCGCATTCTGCATGTCAATTCCAATCAAGATTTCCCTACGACTATCGCGATCAAAAATCTCATCTTTGCCAATGGTTCAACTCGTGAACAGGGTGGCGCAATCTTAGGGGAGCACAAAGCGAATATCACGGTTGAAAACGTTAAATTCCGCAATAATGTCGCCGATAAAGGGGGCGGCGCAATTTTTAGCAATTGGGAAAACAATCTGACCGTCAATAACAGCCAGTTTGACAGTAATGTTGCGACTCAAGGCAATGATGAACGAGGAGCAGGAGCAATCGCCTTTGTCAGTGCCGGTAACTTTATTGTCCGCAACAGCACCTTCAATAACAACCAGGGAATCAACGGCGGTGCGATCAACAGCTTGAATGGCAAGTTGACAATCGAAAACTCCAAGTTCACCAACAACAGCACAACCGCAGCGAGACTGGATACTGGCAAACCAAATCCCACGTTACGCGGCTATGGCGGGGCTTTATATACCGATCGGGCCAGTGCTTCCAATGAAGCCTCCGGCAGTATTCGCATCGTCAACACCACCTTTGAAGGGAATCAGGGTTTAGCCGAAGGCGGAGGCGCTTACCTCTACACCGGCAACCAGGATAATGTGGTCATCGAAGGCACCAGCTTTAAAAACAATCAGGTCAATGCGCTGGCAGGTGGCAGTGGTGGCAATGGCGGCGGTTTAGTGGTGCTGAGCAATGGTCTCAATCGAGGACTAACGCTAAACCGGACTTCATTTACAAACAATAGTGCGACCAGTCAAGGGGGCGGTTTATGGATGATGGGTGCACCATCCACAATCACCAACAGCACTTTTTCGGGGAATAAAGCCCTGAAAAGCGAAGTCCCTTCAGAAAACGATGCCAGCCATAATGGTGGCGCAATGGCGCTATATGATGCACCGACAACCATTGTTAACAGCACGATCGCCAATAACAAGGCTGGCTGGGTTGGTGGAGGCATCGCAGCCAGCAATGCGGCAACCGTACAGCTGAAAAACACCATCTTTGCCAAAAATACGGCCTTGAATGGTGGCAATCCCTGGAATATTCAATATAACGTTAACCGTCAGTTTGATGATGGTGGCGGCAACATTCAGGACCAGGCGATCAATGGCGATAAGGTTACCGCAGGCGCACAGGTGATCGATCCGAAACTGGGACTTCTGCAAGACAATGGTGGTGGATTACTCACTCATGCACTGTTGTCCGGTAGTCCGGCCATCAACACAGGCGTTAGCTCAGGCGCACCAGCGGTCGATGAACGGGGCTTTGCGCGAGATGGTCAACCTGACGTTGGCGCTTTCGAATTTGGGGCCTCCGGTGGTACAGGCAGTTCCACCATTCAAGGCACCGATGGTAACGATACATTGACAGGTACCGCTGGCAAAGACACCATTCTGGCGGGTGCAGGCAACGATGTGCTGATTGGTGGCTTAGAGGCAGACCGGCTCACCACAGGCACTGGAGCCGATCGCGTTGTCTATGCAGGCAGCAGTATCACCAATGCCTTTGCAAATTCACGGTTGGCTTCGCGCGATCGCATCACCGATTTCAATGTGGGGCAGGGCGATCGGATTCAGCTCGATTTCGATAATAATCTGGCGACCTCTCAGCGTCCGGTGGGCTTGTTTAATGCAGGAACAGTAAGTGGCGGCACAATGTCCGCTGCCGTGAAAGCAGCCTACAGCGACAAAAACCAAACGCTTGCCAATGCTCAAGGGCTTAACGTTAACGAAGCAGTGCTGTTTCAATGGCAACAGGGTACCTATCTATCGGTAAATGATGGCGTCAAGGCATTTGATGCAACCCGTGATTTAGTGGTGAACATGACGGGTATCAATATGCCTGCGGCCCACAAAACTGCGGGTGGGTTACCGATCGCCAGTTATTTTGTATAGTTCTGATTTCAGCACTCGCAAGGCATCAAACGTCTTGATTAGAGCGGGGTTTGATTTATCGCGCCTCCTAGGCCGATTCACTCGTTGCTCTTTCACTTTGAATCAGTTGCTGCATCGCATTCCACCAATCAGAGCGGCCTTGCTGTAAATGCCAGTACCAATATTCACAGCCCCATAGCAGAATCGTGTTATATTCCAACTCTACCAATTGTTGGGTCAGCGCGATCGCCTGGGCAGGTGACGAACTGGGATGGTGAATGCCGCGAGTGGCAACGAGTTGATTCGGTTCCCAGGGCTCTGCTTGAGCTTCAGCGATCCAGGCTGCTTTGTGATTTTGTCGTAGTTGCAGCCGCCAATGGTGCAGGGTTTGCCAGAAAGCCGCTTGCGGTTCCAGATAAAATCGCGTTTGGCCGATCGGCACTTTACTGTACACGTTGAATCCAACCACATCGGCGGCTGCCAGACAAGTCTGAAAAGCAACCTCATCACCTGGATCATCGGCAAAAGGCAACATAATCGATCCGGTCAGCAAGATTTGTTGGTCGGGTCTTGCTATTTGTCGCACTTGTTGAACTTCCTGCTGCACAAATTCATAGCTCAGAAATCGTCCCCCGGCAATTTCTAACTGTGTAAATGGCTCGTTCTCAATTTGCCAATAGCGAATTGCTGCTACTTGCTTAGTATGATTCATCACCGCATCAATGAATCGTAACGTATATTCCACCAAAACTGGGCTGCGTTGATCGATCGGCTGATGGCCTTGACCGGTGTCATAGCGATCGGACAACCAATCAGGAAAATGGAATTCTGGCCAGCGGGGCGTTTTCATCCCAATTGCAATCACCAGTTCAACCTTTTGGCGATCGGCTTCCTCCAGCAACCAGTCTAAAACCGTGAAATCAAACTGACCTGCTGCTGGTTCAAGTTCATTCCAATAACCGCATAAGCGAATGCGATCAAATCCAAGCTGACAAATTTGGCGAAATGTGGTTCGATAGTCTAAGCCGAGATAAGCACACTGGAGCTGGCTGAAGGTTGTGCCTAACGTTGCCGGTCGTTGAATGGAGCGTTGAACAGGCTGACTTGGTGTTTGTGGCGGTTTTCCTGTTAAGAGCAAAGATTTGCTGTAGTTTAACCAACGGACTAAGCGATTTGAAGGAATGATATAAGCCATATTGCGGAAAAGAGAGGAATTCTCAATCAAGTAGAGTGATTGAAAGATTTTGCAACATGCTTAGGTATCAATGATCACTCTGTCAGAAACTTTTACAACTGAACATTGCAACGTAAATTAATGCCGCATTCCAAAAACAATGTCTTCTTTTCACCCCGACCACTCTACTGCTGATCAAACCATTATCCGATCGGCCATTCCAGCAGATGCCAATCGGCTTTCTGTGCTGTGCGATCAGTTAGGCTATGCGGCTTCCCCTCTGGACATCAAAGCCCGCTTGAATTCCTTACAGGAAATGCCTAAACATGCCATCTGGGTAGCTCAAAATACAGATGTTGTGGGGTGGATTCATGCCCATGAATGTCCGTTGCTGACGATGCCAACCCAGGTCGTGATTCTAGGTTTAGTGGTTGATCCAGCCTTCCGGAATCTGGGGATTGGCAGAAAGCTCGTGCAACGGGTGGAAGCTTGGGCAATCGAACACGGCAATAATTTGATCATTGTGCGATCGAATGTGATTCGGCATGAAGCTCACCGCTTTTACGAAACCTTGGGCTACCGGCTGATTAAGCAATCGATGGTATTTACAAAATCACTTGCTCCTGTGTCAAACCAAATGGACAGGGAACCCCGACCGATTTATTAATCTTTCCTGACAGACTCTGCCTTAATAATCTCTGCCTTTCACCTCTGACAGTTGATCTTCATTGAGGACACCATTCTCGGAATAATATCCGGAGGCTTTTTTCGCTTCAATTTCGACCTGTGCATCTGCCGGAATCATTTCGGGTGGAATGGGAATGCGCTCAACTACCTCGATGCCTGCATGGGTGATGGCGTTATATTTCATGTTGCTCATTGACACCAGCCGATCGATCCGGGTCACCCCCAACCAGTGCAACACATCGGGCATCAGCTCCTGGAAGCGCATATCCTGAACCCCAGCCACGCACTCAGTTCGCAAGAAATAGGCATCGGCCCGATCGCCCCCTTCCTGGCGTTTGCGAGCATTATAGACCAGGAATTTAGTCACTTCTCCCAGCGCCCGTCCCTCTTTGCGGCAGTAAACAATCATGCCAGCTCCGCCCTCTTGCGCTGTTTGAACGCAGACTTCAATGCCATGCACCAGATAGGGACGGCAGGTGCAAATGTCAGAGCCGAATACATCAGACCCGTTGCACTCATCATGAACACGCACGGCTAACGGTCGATCGGGATCCGTAATTGCGGCTGCATCGCCGATAATATAAACCGTGGTGCCTCCAATCGGCGGTAAAAAGACATGCAGATCGGGCCGAGTCACCAGTTCCGGAAACATATTGCCCGTTTGTTGAAATAAAACCCGCCGCAGTTCCCATTCATCGACCTGCAACCGCTTGGCAATGCCCGGAAGGTACCAGACCGGATCGATCGCCGCTTTCGTCACAAGCAAACTGCCATCTGGCTTGAGAATTTCACCATCGACCTGCAGCCGTCCGCTAGCCACTTCATCCTTCAGTTCGGGGATGTTGATATGGGCCTTGGTAATAGCGATTGTCGGCAAAATATCGTATTCTTCCGAGTCGTAGTTTGTGAAAACATCTCCAACCATTGCGCCCCAAGGGTCAAGCGAGACGATCTTACCGGCATCACTCCAGCTCGGATGGGGACCGAGTGCTACAACAGGCGATGTGTTGGTCAAGTCCGCTTTGTGAGTCGGGTCAAGTACACCGCTAGCCACCGCTAAAGCCCGATAAACACCATAGGAACCGGCATGAGTGCCAATCACGTTCCGGTATTTTAGGCTACGCAACGAACCAATCACAGGGCCGCGCTGTTGTGGATCGGTGACTCCCCACTGGATCGGGACAACTTTTGTGGCTCCTTGGGTTTGATGGGAAGTGAGAATAATATGTTTAGCTTTTGCTGGTTTAGTCTTGGCGAGGTCTTCAGTCATAATAGCAATTGCAACCCCTACAACGATTATCGTATTGTGACATACTCCCGACATCGATGTTTTGGGCAACGCATGGGCTTTCCGTCTACAGGTCTACTTGCTTGTATCAAACTCTACAGAATTGTGGAAAAGTATGGGAGGAAAGGCGACGATCGCTTCGATCACTTCTCAGCTTCCTTTCAAATACCCTCAAAAGCTATTTCCAAATAGAAATCAAAGACAAATTCAACTACTTCAATATTTTAATTTCACAAATTTCTCATCCCCTTCTCCGAGTTTTTCGCTCTTACGAAGTCGTTTTTCCAGCATAATTTTAATAAAACAAAAACATCGCTTCTTCTAGTTCAACGCAAGTTCTGATCATTGATTTTCAAAATGCGCCTCACCTTCAGGATTGTGAATTAGATAATGCGGTATTGGTTGCTTAAATTATCTGAGCGGACAAGATGTCCCCCCCACAAGAAGTTCTGCTTTATTTAATTTTCGCCCCCAAAAAGCATACTTCAAGAACGAGACGCAACACTCAATAGATACGACGAGAATCCACAATCAGACAATGTACTGAAAACAAATTTAGTAACGCAGTTGAAATGGCAAAAGTAAACTGAGTCGTTGATTTAGCGATCGAACAACGCCAGCTAAACTCAGAAAGATCCCTTATATTATCTTGGTAACGAAAGAGAATGCATGATTCGAGAACCCGGGTTGTGTGGCGCGCTTCGCGCCACACAACCCAATCTCTTTAATTGCCGAGGCAATATAATACGAGGGTTGGGTAATTCTCGAAAAGGCGGTCAATGGTATGGATGGTCTACCTGAATTTCTGACTTACGAGGAAGTCGTTGAAGTCGATCAAGCGTTACTGACGGCTCAAGATAAGTTTTTGGCGCGAGTTTCGCTTTACTCTTTGCGCGTATTGAAACAAATTGCCCAAACAGAACAGTTACCCGTAGAAGCCATCACCGATCAGCAAATTGCCCATTGGATCGAACAGGATGAGACGCTACGAGAAATGATTAGCTCCGACGCCGCGTTTGAACAGTTTTTTATTCAGCTCGTCCTTTCTTCCTTACAGCCTTTGCGGCAAATTTCCCAAGAAACAAACCTGCCGATCGATGATTTGACGATTCAGCAGGTCGTAAACTGGTTTGAGCAGCAGGCCAAACAGCGTTTAGAAAATAATCGTTAACCGACAGAGCACTTAGCGAGACTCATAAATTGGCTCTAGTGGATCCAACCGGAAGATATCTTCTAGCTCTTCCCGTTCTTCGTTAAACCGATCGCGCCAAGAGCGATTCAGATAAATTTTGCAGACATCTTCTGGTAGAGCCATTTCCAACTGCTGATAGCCTTCTTCTAGCTCTAGTTTCACTTCTTGAGGAGAAATGACCTCTCCCTCGGCTTGAAGATAGGCTGAGATGCGAGGTTCGCTCCAGTGGAAGGTTTGAGCCATCAAGACAATAAAACGCTGACGCGGCATCAACCGATCGATCGCTTGCTCAACAAAACACCACAGCGGAGGAGACGCAGCCTGCAATGAGTAGTTGATTTCTTCAACGGGGGGCAGTTCTACCCGATTGATGCAGAGAGCCGTCATTTGAATCAGCCAGCTTTGCAGAGAAAAATTTGGATTTTGCTCCAGCTTTTCATTGATATCTAATCCGCCCAGCTCATAGTAGAGATGCCGCCAGGTCACTGCAAATAAATAATTGGCTTGTGCTGGAGAGCGGATCGAATGTTGAATCAGGGAATAGACGATCGGGCTGTAGCGACAAAAGATCGCCACAAAATATTTGCCGCTTTCGGGATAGCGCTGAAATAGCGTCAACAGCTCACGATCGCTATGGTGATGCAGCTCTTGGACGAGGGCGTGATTACATTCAGGGAAAGAAGGAATATGCATTATTTTGTACCCCCAAGACCATGGCTCAGAACAAGGATCGATCGCTAGATGCGACGAAATCGCTCTCATGATACTCAGAAGTTTTAGAAGTGACACAACTTTGCAAAATTTAATTCTTGCCCTTGAGCATGCGACCGATCGAGTATAGTTTGACTTGGAGTTTCTGATTGGGCCTTCTCGCTTCCCCTATTTAAATTGTCCGGTATCTTGAAGCGCAATTCTTTCCTCGTTGCTCTGTTGATTGTTGCTGTCACTTCCCTAAAAGCTGAGGCACAGATCAACCCTGATCATACACTTGGCCCAGATCGTTCACGTCTCACACCTGCATCCGATCGAACCGTAATTGAAGGAGGGGCGAGGCGAGGTCGCAATTTATTTCACAGTTTTCGAGAATTTAATGTTGAGACAGGGCGATCGGTTTATTTCGCCAATCCGGATGGTGTGCAGCGCATTTTTGGTCGCGTCACAGGCTCGAATCGTTCCAACATTCTGGGTACCCTGGGCGTTCTAGGCAATGCCGATCTGTTTTTGATCAATCCCAATGGCATTTTGTTTGGGCCGAATGCTCGCTTGGATGTGCGGGGTTCGTTTCTGGCCACCACCGCCGATCGGGTTTTGTTTCACAACTACAGCTTTAACGCCAGCAATCCCACTCCACCGCCGCTACTGACAATCCATAGGCCGATCGGGCTGCAAATGGGGGCAACGCCTGGAGCCATTCGGATGGAAGGCAATGCGACAACCAAAACCCAATTTTCTGTACCTAATAGCGAAACCTTTGGCCTCTTGGGCGGCAACGTGACCCTAACCAATGCTGAGATCACAGCTCCATCGGGACGGATTAATCTCGGCAGTCTGCGATCGGGAACGGTCAAGCTAACTGAAACAGGGACTGGCTTTCGCTTGGAATCTCCGGTTCTGCCGATCGATCCAACGTTTGAGGGCGACAATGTTTTGCTGGACAATGCCCGACTGTTTATTGCTGAACAGGGTGATGTGGTGGGGAGTGCGTCCGATCGTGGCATCTATTTTTTGGGGAACAACATTCAGCTCCACAATCAGTCTGATGTGGAAATCAACAACAACAGCAGCAGTCATGGTGGTCCGATTCGGGTTGATGCAAACCGGTTGCGCCTCAGCCTGGGGGGAAAACTGGAAACAACAAGTTCACTACAGGGAATTGGTGGCGAAATTATTATCAATGCTGCTGATCAAGTGACTCTGATTGGGAATAACCCGGTAGACCCTCTTCGTATCAGCAATATTCTCACTGCATCGGATACGGTGGGACGGGGTGGAGATATTCGGATTCAGACTGGCCGACTACAGCTTCGTCAAGGGGCAGAAATCATCAGTTTCGGCAATCGTGCAGGCCGAGGTGGAGATGTAACCATACGAGCCTCTGAATCTATTACTGCAACTGGAATTCCGACGACTCGACCCCAGGGCGGCAGTAATATCGGGGCGGTAGTTTGGGGAAGTGGCCGTGGCGGCAATATTCACATCGTGACTCCCCGCTTAGTTTTGCGAGATGGTAACCGCGTTCAGGCCGTCTCAAATAGTAGTGGGCACGGGGGCAATATTACGATCGAGGCAAATACGATCATTGCCGAAGGATTTAATCCTAAACTGCCTTTTTTTCCATCTGGGATTGTGGCGCTTCCCTTAAATAGCGGTGACGGAGGTGACATTCGCGTCATAACTCAGAATCTCGACCTATCTAGAGGCGCAAATCTCAGTACTGCTTTGGCCAGCAACTATGAGGTTTTGACCTTACTGACGGGCGGAGAGTTTGATGCGGTGAATGCAGGTACAGGCAATGCCGGGAATCTCCGAGTTCAAGCGAACCGCATCCTGATTCGGGGGGGCAATCCTCGACTTCCCGATAATCCAACCCAGCTCAGCAGTGTTACCTTTGGCCAGGGTGATGCTGGAGATGTCGATGTCTCAACCCGCGAATTAACCATCCTGGATGGAGGCGCATTACTCTCTGCTTCGCTGCTTTCCCTGTCTGTGCTTGGTACTCCGCTACCCACTTCTGGGCGTGGCAATGGTGGCAACTTGACGGTGAATGCAGAAAACATTCTTTTGGATGGGCTCAACCGTCAATTAGGGCTGAGCAGTTTGCTAGGAACTCTGGCAGGTGGATTTGGCCAAGGCGGCAATACACAAATTCGCACAGGAAATCTAACGGTTAGGAATGGTGGCACGGTTAATTCAGGTACCTATGCCGTTGGTAATGCCGGACGTTTAGCGATCGAAGCTGATTCAATTCAGGTAGAAGGGGTGCATGCTAGTGGTCAACGATCGGCCATTGGTACCTTTGCCGATCGACCCGATCCCACCCTGAGAGAAGCCTTTGTGTTGCCTGCCCGACCCACCGGAGATACGGGAGAACTGACGATTCAGAGTGATTACCTCAATGTTGAGGATGGCGGACTAATTAGCGTTCGGCATCAAGGCAGTGGCAATGCAGGACGCATGCGATTGCGCGTTAATCAGCTTCAGCTGAATGGAGGAGAGCTGTCAGCCGAAACGGCTTTAGGGCAGGGGGGGAATATTACCGTTCAGTCTGATACCTTGTTGCTGCGCCAGAATAGCCAAATCACGGCAACCGCATTGGGTGGAACCGGGAACGGCGGCAACTTAACGCTGAACTCTGAATTGATTGGCACTTTGCCCAATGAAAATAATGACCTGATCGCCAATTCAGTCGGCGGCAACGGCGGAGAGATTAATCTCACTACACCCCTTTTGGCTGGATTTGAACCGCGCGATCGCCTCACGTCTGAAAGCGACATCACGGCCAGCTCTGAGTTGGGCATTGATGGCACGATTCGGATTCTCTCGCCCAACATTGATACCAACCAATTGACAACTGAACTGCCTGAAGCACCTTTGGATAGCAGCGATCAAATCACCACAGGCTGTCCTGCCGATCAAGAAGCCTCTTTTGTGGTCTCAGGCCGAGGTGGGCTTCCAGCAACCCCATCTGACATCCTCAATCGCACAGTTTGGCAAGATGATCGCGTAGACTCAACTCCCCCAGAATCTTACTCCTCTCTTTCTAACCGAAGCGATGCTGCTGCCAATTCTGGTGGCCCGATCGTTGAGGCGCAAACTTGGGTTTTGAACGATCGCGGACAAGTAGAACTCAGGCCAACGCTATCTGCAATGAGACCAAGCAACAGGAACTCTGCCCTGTGTTTCGCGAACCAAACTGGTATGCAGTAGGACGACATGGGCATTCCATGGGCGATCGCGTATATTTTGGTTTGGAGTTTCTGGGTGGGCATCCTCGCCTGCCTTATTCAAATCGTCCGGTATCTTGAAGCGCTATTCTTTCCTTGTTTCCCTATTGGTTGTGGCTGTTGCTTCCTTAAAAGCTGAAGCACAAATTAACCCAGATAATACGCTTGGACCAGACCAATCGCGTCCTATTGCTGAATCCGATCGCATGCTCATTAAAGGGGGTGCCAGACGAGGTCACAATCTCTTCCACAGCTTTCGTGACTTTAATGTTGGAGAAGGCCAATCGGTTTATTTCAACAATCCCGATGGCGTGGAGCGCATCTTTAGCCGCGTCACAGGCAGGCAGCGATCGAACATTCTCGGCACGTTGGGGGTTCTGGGCAATGCCGATTTGTTTCTGGTTAATCCCAACGGAATTCTGTTTGGCCCGAATGCTCGTTTAGATCTGCGGGGTTCGTTCCTAGCGACGACAGCCGATCGGATTTTATTTGACGACTATCGTTTTAGCGCCACCAACCCCACTGCCCCACCCTTACTAACAGTGCATACGCCGATCGGACTGCAAATGGGGACGAGTCCTGGGACAATTCGAGTGGAAGGGAATGCCATCAACAGAACCCCATTTTCTATTGCCAATGGAGAAACGTTTGGCCTCCTGGGTGGCAACCTTGTGCTAACAAATACTCAAATTAATGTGCCATCGGGACGGATTGAGTTGGGCAGTCTGCGATCGGGCCAGGTGAACCTAGAGGAACCAGCAGTGGGATTTCGCTTGGGCTATCCGGTGCTGCCGATCGATTCGACGTTTGAGGGCGGCAATATTGAGATGAATAACGCCCGATTGTTTATTGCTGAGCAGCCAGATGCGGTGGGAAGTGCGTCCGATCGCGGCATTTATTTAGTGGGGAACCAGATTCAGCTGCACAACCAGACCGATGTGAGAATTCACAATACCAGTCGTGTGAACGGTGGCCCGATTCAGATTGACGCAACTTTGTTGCATCTTAGACGGGGCGCACGGATTGAAGCAATCAGCCAGACGCAGGGTTCTGGCGGCACCATAACTGTAAATGCTGCTGATCAAATTACTCTTCGTGGCACCAATCCCCTTGAACCTGAGCGCATGGGCGGTATTTTAACGGCATCTGAGCAGGTGGGCCGAGCTGGAGATATTCAGGTTCAAACTGCCCAGTTGCAGATTCGCCAGGGGGGAGAAATTGTCAGCCTTTCAGGGGCGACAGGCCGAGGGGGAGATGTGACGGTGCAGGCTTCTGAGTCCATCACTGCCACGGGTATTGCGACAATGCGGCCTACTGTTGGGAGCCAGATTGGTGCGTTTTCTCTGGGAAGTGGCAGGGGTGGCAATATTCATGTGATTACCCCACGTTTAGTTTTACGCGATGGCAACCGGGTTCAGACGGCCTCAAGTGGAAGTGGGCAGGGGGGGAATATTACGATTGAAGCAGACACCATCATTGCTGAAGGGTTTAATCCTAAACTGCTGATTTTACCCTCTGGGATTGTTGCAATTCCCTGGAATAGCGGAGATGGTGGCAACGTTCGGGTTACAGCCCAAACCATTGAACTTTCTGGAGGCGCGAGTCTCAGCACGGCTTTAGCCAGCAATTATGAGGTTTTCGTCTTCCTCACGGGTGGAGAATTCGATCCAAATACTGCTGGGACAGGCAATGCAGGCAGTGTGAATGTAAAAGCGGACAGTATTTTGATTCAGGGCGGTAATTCTCGTGGGCCGGATAATCCCAGCCAACTCAGCAGTGTCACCTTTGGTCAAGGCGATGCCGGAGATGTGAATGTTTCGACCCGGCAGTTGACCATTCGAGATGGAGGTGCGCTCACCTCTTCTTCGTTTCTTTCTCTCTCTGTTTTAGCCCAGCCTCTGCCGACCTCTGGGCGCGGTGATGCCGGAGATTTAAGCGTGAATGCTGACAACATTCTTTTAGAGGGATTCAATACCCAATTGGGGCTAGGCAGTTTCCTCGGCACCCTTTCGGGTGGATTTGGTCAGGGTGGCAACGCCAGAATTCGCGCTGGCAATCTGACTGTGAGGAATGGTGGCACTGTCAATTCGGGGACGTTCGCGATCGGTAATGCAGGTCGTCTAGATATTCAGGCCGATTCAATTCAGGTGGAAGGCGTCCATTCTAGCGGCCAACGATCGGTCATTGGAACCTTTGCCGATCGGCCTGATCCGGCTCTGCGAGAAGTGTTTGTTCTGCCTCCTCGTCCAACGGGAGATACGGGAGAACTGACGATTCAGAGCGATCGCCTCAATGTCCAGGATGGAGGACTGGTCAGCGTGCGGCATCAAGGCAGCGGCAATGCTGGACGAATGCGGCTGCAAGTCAATCAGCTTCAGCTCGATCGCGGCACATTATCAGCAGAAACCGCTTTGGGGCAGGGTGGCAATATTACCGTTCAGTCTGATACTTTGCTGCTGCGCCATCAGAGCCAAATCACAGCAACGGCTTTAGGCGGCAACGGCGATGGCGGTAACTTAACGTTGAACGCTAGCATTATCGGGGCCTTGCAAACTGAAAATAGTGACCTGATTGCCAATTCGGTACGGGGCAGCGGCGGACAAATTAACCTGACTACCCCGACTTTAGTGGGACTGGAACCGCACGATCGCCTCACGCCTCAAAGTGATATTACCGCTAGCTCTGAGTTGGGCATTGATGGCACCATCCGCATTGTTTCTCCAAACATCAACACTAGCCACCTGATGACTCAACTGCCAGAGACTCCCCTGGAGAGGAGCGATCAGATTGTAGCGGGCTGTCCTTCTACAGGAGGTTCTACCTTTGTGGTCACCGGCAGAGGTGGATTACCCGCAACACCGGCAGAAGTGATGAACCGGGCTTTCGTTTGGCAAGATGAACGGCAACTGGTGAGTGATCCTTCTGCCCCAACAACATCGCCTGCCGCAATGGCTGATCGATCGATCGTCGAGGCTCAAGGATGGCGGCTCAATCTTCAAGGCCAAGTGGAATTGATGGCCACTTCACCTCAGGCTGATCCCATCAATCCGGCAACGAGATGTGTCGTGAACGCCCGCTCTAAATCGTAATTTAGACGTGATTTAGAATTTGCCACCTCAAGTGCTTTGCTTCTGTGAAGAACCAGCCAAATGCTTGGTAGAATTCGTCGAGCTTGGTACGATTAAGCAGGTCATTCAGACAAAGCTAAAGTCTGCCTCGACTATCCTCAAAGTTTGCATCCTGGACATTGTGTTTTGCTTGGCAAGGTTCTGCTTCAGAAACTGGCGCTCGCTCGCTGCCTCAACTCAAATAAGCTGAGTTCAAACTCAGCCCATTGGCTTCCTGTAATTGTCTTAACTGGTTGATTTAGAAACGATCAACCAGTGGATGTCTTGTGGCTAGAATCGGCAAAATGCGGCAACTGAAGCAAAAGCGATCGTCAAAGAAGGGGAAACAGCTTCACTCTTTATATGCTGTTCCAAAATCATTCAAACTCTGGTTAGTTGGAGGTTTCGCTTGCCTATTGGCGATCGCGCTCCATTTATGCATGATTCCTCCTCTTTATGCTGTATCGCCAGATGCTTTTTCGGTGTCTCTCTCGACAGCCCGATCGCTCAATCTCCAGGGGAATGAACAGCTCGAACGCGGCAATCCTCAGGCAGCGCTTGGGCTTTGGCAGCAAGCCGAGCAACAGTACCGCCATGCAGGCGATGATCTGGGCGTATGGGGTAGTCAGGTCAATCAAGCAAAAGCCTTGCAAGCTCTGGGCTTTTATCGTCGAGCACAGTCTTTGCTGGAACCTGTCGTGCAGCAACTTGAGGCCCAGCCTGATTCGGCGCTGAAGTTAACAACGTTATTAAGCCTGGGGGATGTTCTGCGGTTACTTGGTAATTTAGCCGACGCCCAGGGAATGTTGCAAACCAGCCTGGAGATGGCACAACGCTTACAATTGCCTGCTTACATTCAGGCGGCTCATCTCTATTTAGGCAACACGTTAGTAGCGCAGCAAAATCCAGCCGCGATCAATCATTACCATCAAGCTGCTGCGATCGAGGGTCCACTACAAATCACTGCCCAATTGCGAGAGCTAGCGCTTCTGCCTGCATCAGATTCATCTAGCCAAAGTGTTCAGCTTGCAGCCCAAATTGCAACTCAGTTGAGTTCACTCCCTGCTAGCGCGGTCAGCATTTATGGTCGGATTGAATTGGCAAAATGGCTGATCCAGTTCCCGGGAACTACCCCACTCTCTATTGCCGATCTGTTGACAACCGCCACTCAACAAGCGCAGGTTTTAGGCGATCGACGGGCTGAATCCTATGCAATCGGCTATTTGGGCCACTGGTATGAACAGCAGCAACAGTGGGATACTGCACAACAATCCACCCAAACGGCATTAGCAATTGCTAATGAAATGGATGCACCCGATGTTGCCTATCAGTGGCAGTGGCAGTTGGGGCGCATTTTCATTGCGCAAAATCAGCAGGCTGAAGCGGTGACAGCCTATGCGATGGCGGTTGATTCGCTGCAATCGATTCGGCAAGATCTGGTTGCCGTTGCTCAAGATGTCCAGTTCTCTTTTCGATCGCAAGTGGAGCCTGTTTATCGGGAATTGGTTGATTTATTGTTGTCTCCTCATAGTCCCGCACCGAGATCGAGCGCTCAACTAGCGCAGGCCCGTCAGACGATCGAAGCCCTCCAGCTGGCAGAGATCAATAACTTCTTTCGAGAAGCTTGTCTGGAAACAGAACTGGCTGCCATTGACACGCTCGATCCGACAGCGGCGATCCTCTATCCGATCATTCTGCCGGACTGTCTGGAAGTGATTCTGGCTCTGCCGGGACAGCCGTTACGCCACTACACAACCCTGTTACCCCAAACCGAAATTGAAGCGGGAATTCAACGCATGCTGCAATCTATGCGATCGACCTCGTTTGCAGCAGAGCGGTTGCCCGTCGCCCAAGAACTATATCAATGGCTCGTTCAGCCTGCTGCCGCTGAGTTAGAGCAAGCGGGGATTCAAACCCTGGTATTTGTGCTGGATGGCTCACTACGGAACCTGCCGATGGCCGCATTGCATGATGGCACTCAGTATCTGATCGAACAATATCGGGTTGCGGTTGCTCCCAGTTCTCAACTGGTCCGGGCAGTCGCTAAACCGCAGAAGCAGAAGGTGTTAGTCGGTGGCTTAAGTGAAGCAGTAGAAAATTTGGTTCCCCTGCCGGGAGTCATGCAGGAAATTTTGCAAATCCAGCAGGAGATGCCAACAGAAGTACTGTTGAATCAGCAATTTACGCCAACCGCTCTCAAAACGAAGGCAAAGCATCGACCTTTCACAATTTTGCATCTCGCCACCCACGGTCAGTTTGGTTCCACAGCTGAAGAGACGTTTGTTCAAACTTGGGATGGACGACTCACAGTAAAAGATCTACAAACGTTGCTGAAACAACAAGAAGATCTGCAAGGAATGCCGATCGACCTGCTCGTCTTAAGCGCTTGCCAAACGGCTCAAGGAGATAACCAAGCGGCTTTAGGCATGGCGGGTGTGGCCCTGCGATCGGGTGCAGCCAGTACCCTCGCAACCCTCTGGACCGTGAACGATCAATCCACTGCCGATTTTATGACCCTGTTCTATGCCACGCTCAATCAACCGGGCATGACCAAAGCGGAGGCGGTGCGGCAGGCGCAACTTCATCTGATTCACCAAACCCGCTACCAGCATCCCTTTTACTGGGCTCCTTTCATCCTGGTTGGAGATTGGTTATGACCACTGCCTTAGCATCCGCCCTGTCTCACAATCGCAAACCTCTATTTTAATTTTGTGCTTGTATGCCAATGATCCCCTTTACGCATGTTGAAGCGAAACCTAGTCTGATTTTGCCGATCGTCCTGGCAGCCAGTGTTTTCTCGATTCCCTCCCCAGCGACAGCCGCGTTTGATCCACCGCCTGATCGAGGGGCTCCTGCCGGAACGGCGGGCGGAGGTTCGCGTTCGGTTGGGCAAAATTGTCTGCAAGATCCGCAAAGTTTGGAATCGTTTATTGCCCTTTCTCCCCAAAATTTTGTTGGCTTAACGGCAAGTGAACAACCTGAACTCTGGGTGTATGTGCCGCCCACTGTAGCTAAAACGCTGGAATTTAGCCTATTTGACGATCAGCAAAACGGCGTTTATCAAGCCAATATTGCAGTCCCCCATGCCGGATTAGTCAAATTGCCGCTCCCGGAAACCGTCAAACTAGAACCCCAGAAGTTCTATTACTGGACTGCAGCCCTAGCTTGCGACACAACGCATCGCACTGATGATTGGGTGGTGGGAAGCTGGGTGAAATATCAGCCGATCGATCCATCCTTGCAGCAAGCACTGGCCCGGTCTAATCCACTGCAAAAGGTCGATCTCTATATCCAAGCAGGATTTTGGTATGAAGCACTGCACCAACTGACGGAACTTCAGAAAGTCCAGCCCAGCAGTCCTGACTTAGAAGCGCAGTGGGTGATTTTAATGCAGTCTGCCGGACTCAGTTTGGACCCGACGCACCTTTCAGCCCTACCTTAAAGCAGGTGACTTGAAGCAGGTGACTTGAAGCAATTGTGGAGTTGGTTGGCCACTGTTCGGATGAACTAACTGTTCGGATGAACTAACTGTTCACTCCACAAGAAATGCACTTTATTAAATTCCCATTTCTTAAGCAGGATATGAGCAACAGATCAGGGTGAAGGAGCTTAGGTTGAAGCAACTCAGGTTTAAGGAACTCAGCTTGAAGCAGTTGGGATTAAAGCAAGCCAGACCGAAGAAACTCAAACAGCCGTGGCAATTAGCAGCGATCGCCCTGGGTGTAACAGCTGCCACGATCGGCCTGCAATGGACAGGCACTTTCCAACTGCTGGAATGGGTGATTTTAGATGGCTGGTTTCGGTTGCGTCCTCCAGAAGCTCGACAAACTCCCGTTGTGTTGGTGTTAATCGATGAGACCGATATGGCGCAACTGGGCCGCTGGCCAATCTCAGATGGTCAATTAGCTCAGTTGATCGTCAAGCTTCAACAGCATCATCCAACCCTGATTGGACTCGATCTCTATCGTGATTTGCCCATTGAACCAGGCACTGCTGACCTGCATCAGGTTTTTCGAACCTCTCCTAACCTGATTGGCATTCAAAAAGCGATCGGAAATTCCGCAGGTTTTGCCGTTCAACCTCCTCCAATTCTGCGAGATCGGAACCAGGTCGCCATCAATGATCTGATCCTGGATGTGGATGGGAAGCTGCGCCGCAATCTCTTCTCCATTCGGCAGCAAGATAAAACCAATTTGTCTTTGGGAGCGATGCTAGCGCTCACCTATTTGCAAAAGCAACAGATCCTGCCGCAAACCCAACCAGATGGCACAATCCAGCTCGGCAAAGCACATTTCCGTCCCTTAACTGCAAATGTCGGCGGCTATGTCAGGGCAGATGTCGGCGGATACCAGACCCTAGCGAATTATTTGCGCCTCAAAGATGGCATGCCGACGCTGTTCTACCGAGATGTCATGGCCGATCGCGTGTCTTCAGACCTGCTGCGCGACAAGATTGTGTTGATTGGCATCAAAGCAGAGAGTGTTTGGGGCGATCGCTTCTATACTCCTTACACGACTCAAAGCACTGAAACCTGGGCAGGGGTAGAAATCCATGCCAACTTAGCGGCTCAAATCATTAGCAGTGCCCTGGAAGGCCGATCGCAACTGCAAGGATTGCCAGAGCTGCTGGAATGGAGCTGGATTCTGCTCTGGGCCAGTTTGGGAACCGCCTATGGCTGGACTTTTCGATCGCTTAAGGGCGGAGGACTGCGGTTGTTGCTGGCGATCGCGATCTTAACTAGCGCCACCTATGGATTATTTCTGCTCAATTGGTGGACTGTGCTGGTTAGCCCCTGCGTGGCTTTTATTGCAGGTGGATTGTCGAGCAGAGGCTATTGGATTTGGCGGACTTTGAAGCAAGCCAATCAGACCCTGGAAGCAACCGTAGCAGCCCGCACGCAAGAACTTCGAGAGAAAAATTCGGCATTAGAGGCAGCCCGCATCCAAGCTGAAGCCGCAAACCAGGCTAAAAGCATGTTTCTGGCTAGCATGAGTCATGAGTTGCGCACCCCTCTGACCGCAATTTTGGGATTCAGCGATCTGCTTAGTCACTCTGCCACCCTGGCACTAGATGAACAAGAATATCTCGCTATCATCAACCGTAGTGGGGAACACCTCTTAGGTTTAATCAACGATGTCCTGGAATTGGCCAAGCTTGAGGCCGGTTCCACAAAGCTGCAACTCGTTGCGGTAGAGCTGCCTACATTACTAACGAATCTGGAACGGATGTTTTCTCTAAAGGCAGCCGCTAAAGAGTTGATCCTTCAGTCCGACTATTCGAATGACTTGCCTATCTGGATCCAAACCGATGAGGGCAAACTGCGCCAAATCTTGATCAACTTGCTGGGGAACGCCATCAAATTCACGCAGGCAGGCAGTGTCACCTTACGGGTGAAGCCGATCCAATCCGGCTCTGACGATCGGTCCAACAGTCACTGCACTGGGGAAAGATCTGCTTTAGGGGTATGCCAGACGCTGCAATTTGAAGTTGAGGATACGGGGATTGGCATTTCTGCAGCAGACTGCAAACAGTTGTTTCAACCCTTTTTTCAGGCAGCCGCAGGTATTGAGTCGGGCATTGGCACCGGGCTGGGGCTGTCTATCAGTCGTCAATTCGTTGAATTGCTGGGTGGAAGGATCGGAGTAAATAGCATCCTCGGACAAGGCAGTACTTTTCATTTTGAGATTCCGGTTCAGGTTTTGCCAAATCCGGCTGCTTCTAACAATCCGGCTAAACCGAAAGTCTGGAAATTAACACCCCAGTCCCCTTGCTATCGCGTCCTCGTGGTCGATGATCAGTCAGATTGCTGCCTGCTGCTGACCCAGTGGCTAACCAATGCTGGGTTCGAGGTCAGTATGGCGATTAATGGAAAGGAGGCGATCGGCCAATGGCAAGTCTGGCAACCCCATCTCGTCTTGTTAGATATTCATCTTCCCGATCTGGATGGTTATCAAGTCGCGCACTACATTCGCACTAATCGGACCAGTCCCCAGGATGATTCCGCCGCTTCTTTGCTCCAGGCTGAACCAGCCATTATTGCCTTAACAGCAGGCGGCGTTAAAGAGAACCGTAGCGACATCTTGGCCGCAGGTTGTAATGATGTGATCTGGAAGCCGATCAAAGATGATGAGGTCTTCACGAAGATTGCCGAGCATTTAGCGGTGACCTATATTTAGCGGTGATTGAGCCGTGACCTATATAAGCCGTGACCTATATAAACCGATCGATACGAACTCAGGCCCCCAGAACGCGAAGCTGGAACGAAGCCACTCTACAGAAGTATGCCGATCGACGTGGATTCTTCGCATATTTGCCATAGAGTTAACCTGATGCCAACCCTGCCCTTAACGGAAAAATGCGCGATCGAGCCATTCTGCTTAAGTCAGCCTTATGCTAACCAGTAGATTTTCTTGTGTTGTTCTAGTCCATGGGAAAAACCTGACAACGGTATACTATTCGAGAAGGCTAGCGAAAAAACTTCATACGAACTCAGTAGCCAGCCCCCCAGTTTACTCAGCTCAGCAAACAACATGAGTCCAGGAATCGATCTGCAAGCCAGCTTTATTGAACTGCTCGAAGGATTTGGGCTAACCCACGGGGTTGCGAAGGCCGTTTGGCTGCCGTTGCCGATGGTCATCATTGTCGGAGCCGTGACGGTGCTCGCCCTGGTTTCAACCTGGTTGGAACGGAAAGTATCAGCCGCAGCCCAACAGCGGATTGGTCCAGAATACATGGGTCCGCTGGGCATGCTTGTGCCTGTTGCCGACGTAGCAAAGCTGCTGTTCAAAGAAAACATGGTGCCAGCCAAAACCGACCCGTTGCTTTTCTCGTTGGCCCCTCTGCTGGTCTTTATTCCCGTTTTTCTCTCCTTTCTGATCGTACCTTTCGGCCAAAATCTGGTGATCACCGACCTGAATATCGGGGTGTTTCTCTGGATTTCTTTATCCAGCATTGCTCCGATCGGGCTACTGATGGCCGGTTATTCTTCTAACAACAAATACTCTTTGCTCGGCGGATTGCGAGCTGCGGCCCAATCCATCAGCTATGAAATTCCGTTAGCTTTGTCTGTCCTGGCGGTGGTGATGATGTCGAACTCTCTCAGCACGATCGACATTGTGAATCAACAAGCCGATGCTGGTATTCTCAGCTGGAACGTCTGGCGACAGCCGATCGGATTTCTGATTTTCTGGATTGCAGCATTGGCAGAATGCGAACGGATGCCCTTTGACTTGCCAGAAGCAGAAGAAGAGCTGGTTGCGGGATACCAGACCGAATACAGTGCCGTGAAGTTCATGCTGTTCTATGCAGGTTCTTACGCCAACCTGGTCCTTTCTGCCCTGTTAGTGGCTGTGTTGTATTTAGGCGGCTGGGAATTTCCAATTCCAGTTAGCTTGCTAGCAAGCTGGTTAGGCGTGAGCGAAACAACTCCTTGGTTGCAGGTGATTACGGGCACTTTGGGCATTGTGATGACGCTCTTCAAGGCTTATCTACTGCTGTTTATTGCGATTCTGCTGCGCTGGACTGTGCCTCGGGTGCGAATTGACCAATTGCTAGATCTGGGCTGGAAGTTTTTGCTGCCAGTCTCGCTGGTTAACCTGTTGCTGACAGCAGGGCTCAAGCTAGCATTTCCCGTTGCTTTTGGCGGGTAGAAATCGCATTTTGAGTTTTACAGGTTGAATTTTGCATGCGTTAGGGTTAAGTCAGACCCAAAGCTGAAAACGCAAAGCTCAACCTTTCTCCAAACATGCTCTGCCAACCCAATTAAAACCTCCTACAGCCGATCAAGCGAGACACTCTATGCTGAAATTTCTCAAGCAAGTTAGTGACTATACAAAAGAGGCGGTGCAAGCCGCTAAGTATATTGGTCAAGGGCTGTCCGTTACCTTTGACCACATGCATCGTCGCCCCATCACAGTCCAGTATCCTTATGAGAAACTAATTCCATCAGAACGGTTTCGGGGTCGCATTCACTTTGAATTTGACAAGTGTATTGCCTGCGAAGTTTGTGTTCGCGTCTGTCCGATCAATCTCCCCGTGGTTGACTGGGAATTTAATAAGGAAACGAAGAAGAAGAAACTCAACCACTACAGTATCGACTTTGGGGTTTGCATTTTCTGCGGCAACTGTGTCGAATATTGTCCGACCAACTGCTTATCCATGACCGAAGAGTATGAGTTGGCTACCTACGATCGCCATGAGTTGAATTACGACAACGTGGCGCTAGGCCGCTTACCCTACAGCGTTGCCAATGATGATCCGATGGTTCAGCCGATTCGTGAATTCGCTTACCTGCCCAAAGGTGTAATCGAGGGCCATGATGTGCCCGCAGGGGCTCGTCGTGCAGGTAAACTGCCTGAAGAAATCCTGGAGACGATGGAAGGAGCTACCAAAGAGTAACGTTTTGTCTCGTATTTTGAAGCAGCAGGATTGCTGCAACTCGAAATTGCTCCTCTGGAGGCATTGCGCAAACAAAACTTAAAACTGACATAAAGGGAGATAGGTATTGTGAATTTAGCGGATGGGGTTCAGCTCGTTTCCTTCCTGGTGTTGGCGGCCATGATGATTGGCGCAGCACTGGGCGTTGTGCTGTTGTCCAACATTGTCTATTCGGCATTTTTGCTCGGTTTGGTGTTTATCAGCATGTCGGGCATGTACATTCTGCTGAACGCAGGCTTTGTGGCAGCAGCCCAGATTTTGATTTATGTCGGTGCTGTGAACGTGCTGATCCTATTCGGGATCATGCTGGTGAATAAGCGCGAAGACTTTGTGCCCATCAAAAATGCCTGGGTGAATCAAGTTGCAACGGCAGTAGTTTGCCTGGGTTTATTCGCACTACTGTCCACGATGGTACTAGCAACACCTTGGGCAATTTCTAGTGCAACTCCGATCGGGGATATGGCCATTGTTGAAATTGGCAAACATTTCTTCAGCGATTATTTACTGCCGTTTGAGCTAGCTTCCGTGCTGTTGTTAATGGCGATGATTGGGGCGATCGTCCTGGCTCGTCGCGATTATCTGCCGGACGAACTCCTGACTTCAGAACGTCGGGATGAGCCTAGCGCCCTCACCTTGCCAGAGCGGCCCCGCGAACTGATTTCAAGCAACAAAAAGTAATTTTTGCTTCTTGTCCGGATATTCCATTGGCCTGTCTCTTTAGTCTCAGTATCGATTCATCCATACCTATGCAACTCCAATATTTCCTGCTCCTGGCAGCTGCTCTTTTCTGCATCGGCATCTATGGTCTAGTAACCAGCCGCAACGCCATCCGAGTTTTAATGTCGATCGAGCTCTTGCTCAACTCCGTCAACCTTAACCTGATGGCCTTCTCCAACTTTCTGGATCCGCAAGGGATTAGGGGCCAGGTTTTCACCGTATTTGTCATTACAATCGCAGCAGCAGAAGCCGCAGTCGGATTGGCGATCGTACTTTCCATCTACCGCAACCGCGATACAGTCGATATGGAACAGTTCAATCTGCTGAAATGGTAGTAGCATCTCAATGGCATCTCAGTTGAGCAGATGTGGATCTAAATCAAGTCATTATTAGCTATAAAGCGGGCGATCTGTTCAGCCAACGGCGAGCAGAAGAATGTTCAGTTCAATTAGAGAAACGGGGTTGTCGGGTATTGGTTGGTCCTAGCGGCCCCAAAGACAACCCCTATCCTGTTTTCTTGGCCTCTGTGCAGCAGCCGATCGATCTGGCCATCGTGCTGGGCGGAGATGGGACGGCATTGGCGGCAGCTCGACATTTAGCGCCAGAAGGTATCCGCATCTTGGCAGTGAATGTAGGCGGCCATCTCGGTTTTTTGACTGAGCCTGCAGATGTTTTACAAAATTCTGAGCAAGTCTGGGATCGGTTAGAGGCCGATCGATTTGCCGTCCAGCGCCGCATGATGTTACGAGCGCAGACTTTTGAGGGCAATCGCACCAATCTCGAACCGATGAGCGACTTGTATCTCGCGCTGAATGAGATGTGTGTGAAGCCTGCTTCTGCCGACCGGATGATCACCTCTTTCCTGGAAATGGAGATCGATGGGGAAGTGGTGGATCAGTATCAGGGAGATGGCCTTTTAGTTGCCACTCCAACCGGATCAACCTGTTATACGCTGGCTGCACGTGGCCCCATTGTGCACCCCGGCATGGACGCAATGATTGTGACGCCGATCTGTCCGCTCAGTTTGTCGAGCCGTCCGATTGTGTTGCCTGCGGGATCGGTCGTCAGTATCTGGCCTTTGGCCGATCGTGAACTGAATACCAAACTGTGGATGGATGGAGTTTTGGCCACTGCGATTTGGCCAGGGCAGCGGGTCGATATCCGGATGGCAGAGCGTGCGGCAGAATTTGTCTTGCTGCGCGAAAACTATTCCTACTACCAGACTCTGCGGGAAAAGCTGCAATGGGCAGGGGCGTTAGTGCATTACAGCAATTTGCATCGCAATTAATTGCGCCTGTTTCTGGCTGACTTTTCAACCAGAGCCTGAGCAATAGAAATTAATTGATGGAGCATCTTCTCAGTTTCGAAAGAAGCGTGTTACTATCGAATACGGCAAACGAAGCGCTGCTTCTTGAATGAGGGTCGCTAGCTCAGCGGTAGAGCACTCGGCTTTTAACCGATTGGTCCTGGGTTCGAATCCCAGGCGACCCATAAATATCGAAAAATACTCATGACTAGGTATTCACGGCACCAAGGTCGAGCAGAATGCTCTTTGCCGTGCTTTTCGCCGTTTCACAGGCTCCATTCATATAGCCTTGCGATCCTAACGAACAGTGCTCTCCAGCAAACCAGATATTGCCAATTCGCTCTGCTTCAGCCCCACCGATCGTCGTCCATTGTCCCGGCAAATAACAGGAATAGGAACCTAAAGCATAAGGCTCAGAGGCCCAGACCGATCGCAGTGATTTGCCGCGAGAAACCTGCTCAATGCCCGGAAAAAGTTGCTCTAATTCTCTGGTCAGCAAATCGGCATGTTTTTCTGGTGTACCCTGCCCCAACAAAAGGCCCTGCTTACCGCCACGCAAATCTGTCACCCAACCGCCCGGTCCCGGAGCATATCGGGCACTTTCCCAGGTATTTTGAAACGCTTTGTCGGTGTAGATGCTGACCGTGCAGCCATAGCGAGTTCGCCAAATCCGTTCGCGATAAGGAACGGCCAGTTTCGAGCAGGTGCCATAGCCGAGAGTATTAATAGCCAATCGTTTCACAGGTGACATCTCAACCGCTAACTCAATCTGCCGCAGCATTGTGAACGGTACAGTTAACACAATCCGATCGTAAATTCGCTCCAGGCTGGTGTGATCTTGGCGCAGGCTTACCTGATAGCGATTATCCGAGGTGGATCGAATTGATTCCAGCACCGTTCCCAGTTCGATCGCATCTTCTACTTTCTTCGCCAATCGTTTGGGAATCTGGTCATTGCCGCCAATCACGTGATAACGCTCATCACTCACCCCATAGGTACTCCATTTCCCAACTTCCGCCCCAATCAAAAACAGCATATTCAAACAAGACTGTTCTTCAGCATCTCGACCGAATTCAGTCACATAAGCCACTCGGACCAACTGATCGATCAACGGACTAATCGGTTCCTGGCTTAAATACTCTGCCAGTGATAGACGATCGAGCTGAACTGCGTGAGGACTGGGTTCTTGATAGGTAATGTCTTTTGTTTCCAGCGTGGCCAAATCTCGATTAATGCGATGGGCCAAGGTTGCAAATTCTTCGATCACCTTGCTTTCACTCACTCGCTGCCCCTGGAAGTAAAGAATTTCCCGTTCTAATCCCTCATCTGCCAGCCGTAAATCAGCCACTTCCAGACCCAGTTCGGCTGCCAGCGAGAGCACATGCGTATGGCGAGAATCAATAAATTCCCCGCCCAATTCAACCGTACCTAAATCGCTTGGCGCATTGGTTAAACTGACCAACCGTCCGCCGACCCGATGGCTCGCCTCAATCACATCGATCGCTACACCAGCCTGCCGCAGCCGATAAGCCGTGGTTAGGCCTGCAATCCCTGCACCGACGATCAGCACCTTACCCAAGGTCGGGTTGGCCTCAATCGGTGTATTTGGCGATGTATTCGGCGGTGTATTTAGGCGTCGATCGATCAATCGATCAGACTGAGCTGAGGTTGAAGTCGTCAAGGTAGAGCCGACGCTGGCAAGACCCATCACAGTAAGGCCATGCAACACCTGTCTGCGGGAAGCTGCCCCTTGCAACAATGCTTCTACTTCTGCGATCGATCGTTGGGTTTGCGTCGAAATACTTGAAATTTGATAGGCTCGGCGGATTAACCGCATTAATGCTGTTCGAGACATAAAAAATTGATTTGTAAGGAGTTGGACTGTTGGTCAATTAGCCATGAACCCCCATACAGTCCATCTTCTAGTTTTACCCTGTCCCATTTGAGAATTGAGGTATCCTGGAATTCTGAATCAGCAGAGGTCGATTCATGCCTTGGTTTGTCAAGATTGAGAAAGGACTTGTTGACAAGACAACATTCGACCAGTTTGTGCCAGCTCACAAAGCCTATGTCCAGGCTTTAATTCAGCAGGGACATCAAGCTAAGACGGGCTATTGGCAAGAACGGGGCGGAGGAATGCTATTGTTTCATGCCGACAATCGGCAAGAAGCTGAAGCGATTGTTAATCAAGATCCGCTGATTCAGAACGGCTGTGTTGCCTATGAACTCCACGAATGGTGCATTGTCGTGGAATGAACTGGGTAGGTTTGTACGGGTGATGTTGGGTAAGTTGCAATCGGGAAGGTAGGCGATGGGCGATCAAAGTGACGGGTTCAAAATTGTTGCAGATAATCGGCAGGCCCGCTTTCAATACGAAATTCTCGAAACCTACGAAGCAGGGGTTGAGCTCAAGGGGACGGAAGTGAAATCAGTGCGGCAGGGCAAAGCAAACCTTCGCGATGGCTATGCTCTGATCCGCAATGGCGAGGCCTGGTTGCACAATGTCCATATCTCCCCTCACGAAACGGCCAGTCAAGTTTTTAATCATGAGCCGCGTCGAACACGCAAGCTGCTGCTGCATGGTCAGGAAATCCGCAAGCTAATTGGCCAGGTAGAACAGAAAGGGCTGACGCTCGTGCCGTTAAAAATGTACTTGAAGCGGGGCTGGGTGAAGCTAACAATCGCCCTAGTGCGGGGCAAAAAGCTGCATGACAAACGGGAAGATCTGAAGCGCCGTCAGAGCGATCGAGAAATCCAACGAGTCATGAAAAATTATTAGGCAGTAAGTAAATCACAAAAACGTAACAGATATATTACGAATTGTTGCGATAAATCCCGAGATCGTGTTAACATTTTGTTACGCGATCTTGAGGCCATCCAATTGCAGTTCAGGATAGGGGTCTGCTCTGAACGGTAGGGATGTTTCATTAAGTATCGGGTTATCTCCTCCCAACACAGCGAGTTGAGCCAGCCGTTTGGCTGGCTTTTGTTACACTGTAGCTTGGGCTGTTTAAAGCCAAGGTGGTGTGTCTGAATCACTCAGGTTAGGTTGACAAGCGTGGAGTTTCTGTCTTTCGATTGAATTCGCCCTAGATTTATTAAAGATAAAATCTTCAGTGAAATTCTAACTTGCTATCTAGTTCTTGGTCCGGCAGCGTGATACCTTAATGAATGGCGCAAGATTGCCACTTCGATTCAACTGTTATCAATTATTTGCTTCCGTTTCTTCGGTGTTGCGAAAGGTTGCGTTATTCGTCCAATTATGTAAGTTTTGCATTTCAATCAATAAGGTATTGGTTGCAAAGCGCTGTATTCCTTTAAGAGATCTCTTTATAAAAGGTGCATTCCTCAGTAGTATTGTCAAAAGCTATACTTTTCGGTTTGCCCAGGGCATCTCTCAACTCGTTGCGAGGCTGTTCGAGCCCTTTTATTTAGTGTGCAATTTGTATCCCAGCGATCCTCTTTTGACATAGTTTCTTATCGAGCCTCTGGAGGTATTCTTTTCCATGTCTATCCGTCTCTATGTTGGCAACTTGCCGAAGGATCTAGAGCGCCAAGAACTTGAAGCTGTTTTTGCTGAGTTCGATAGCTCTGTTTCAACCAAAGTCATTACCGATCGCAAGACCGGAAAATGCCGTGGCTTTGGCTTTGTGACCGTTAAGAATGAAGAGCAAGCAAATCAAATCATCGAAAAATTCAATGGTTATCAGCTGAAGGATAGTCAACTCAAAATTGAGGTGGCGCAGCCTCGCAGTAAAGGCAAAGAAGAGGGCGAACAGCCTGCCAATGCCCCTGCTTCTGCTGGTTCTAATAAGCGCGGCGGCAACAAGGGCAACAACAAGTCCCGCAAGCCTACGTCAACCAACGAGCCAGAATCCGTTCAGCCTGATCCACGTTGGGCCCAGGAGCTAGAAAAGCTGAAGCAATTACTCGCAACTCAAACCGCTAACTCCTGATTGATCGGCAGGTTCTGAATATCTGCCCATGAGGCACTGTTGGGTAGAGCAAAATTGGTTTTGTCATCACATCGCGCGTTGCAAAACTGGTTGAGCTCTGCCCTTAGTTTTTGGAATGCGATTTAGGATTGCTTGACACCCCTAGGGTTGTAAGAGCGCTCTCATCTTTTGCAACAATGCCTCTGGATGGATTGGCTGCATCAGCATGTCATCTGCTCCAATCTCTTGCCAATCGTTCGCGTCAGATTTTGCCGCCTTACTTGGGACTAAAGCCAGAATTTTCAAGTTCTTGGTCACCGGATTTTGACGGAGATGTCGAATGAAATAGTGACCGTCAATATCGGGAAGCCAAACATTGACTAGTACCGCCGCAGGCAGCAGCACTTCTAGTTGGTGAATGGCTGCCGATCCTTCCAAAACCCAAACGACCTGGTATCCGGCTGCTAATAACAAATCGCAAATCACCCCGGCCATCTCTTCACTGGGTTCAATTAAAACGATGCGCTTTTGCTTTTGATTCTGGGATAAGAGTTGATTGGGAGAGGCATCATTCAGTCGATCGAGCTGTTGCGGTAGTTTGACGGTGAAGACCGAACCCACACCTATCGTAGATTCCACTTCAATCCAGCCCTGATGTAGATCGACAAGTTGTTTTGTCAGAGCCAACCCTAAACCTGTGCCTTGATATTCCCGCCGATAGCCAGAGTCAAGTTGCTGAAATTTCTGAAATAAGAGTGGAATCTGCCGATCAGGAATGCCAATCCCCGTATCCTTTACCTGAAAAATGGCCAAGTCTGCCTGGGAAAATACCCGCAGCACCACTTCTCCCCCTTCTGGCGTAAATTTAATTGCATTACTCAGCAAATTCGACAAGATTTGCCGCACTCGGTGTGGATCAGCAACGAACTGATCTCGTTCAGGATCAACATGTACATCGATCGTCAGCTCGACATTTTTTCGTAAAGACTGTCCTTCAAAAGTTTTAAGTGTTTGAAGCGCCAACCGCGATAGGGAAAACGCCTGAAGATTGAGCACAATGCGTCCGGCTTCTGCCTGGGAGACATCAAGAATGTCATTAATTAGCGCCAGCAGATGTTCTCCGCTTTCATGAATCATTTGCAGAAAATTTTGTTGACGATCGGTCAACACATCTTTAGACCAGCGTTGCAGAGTGGCAGACATGCCAATAATGCAGGCCAGGGGCGTGCGCAACTCGTGGCTCACCGCAGCCAGAAACTCACTTTTAGCCCGGTTCGCTGATTGAGCCGTCAGCATGGCATCGCGCAAGGCCTGGGTGCGTTCAATCACCCGTTCTTCCAAGGTTTGCTTTTGCTGCTGCAATTCTGCATAGAGTTGGGCCTGACTGATGGCAATTGCTAGATTTTCAGCAATCTGTTGCAGGAATCGGCGTTCACTTTCTTGCCACTGCCGAGGTTGATGACATTCATGGGCAATGAGCAAACCCCAGAGCTGATCTTGCAGCCGAATCGGGGCGATTAACTTAGCTCGGACCTGGGCTCGTCGCAAAAATTCCAATAAGCAGGGGACTTCCCGATATTTCAGCTCCACATCCTCGATAGCATCAGCAATTTCTAGTCGCTGCCAGTTGGCCTGCCGCAACGCTTGAACAAAACAGGGCGTATCAGACAAGTTCATCACCGAAGGAATCGCTTCTGCAGCCCTCGCTTCGTGAATGACGGAGCCGTAAGAGGTTAATCGATCCATTTCTCGATCGGTTGGGATGTGATATGCCTCAACTAAGGGAGGCACAGTTAAGTCATCTAATTGATAGATCACCAGTCGATCGACCTGCAAAAAATGACGCACCTGCTCAACCGCAGTTTTTAAGATAACGGGCAGCTCTAAACTCTGGCGAATCTGAGTCGCGACCTGATTCAGCAACCGTTCTTGCTCAATCTGCTGATGCAATGCCGCTTCCGTAGACAGACAATGCGCTGAAGTACTCAACATAGCCACGAGCTTGAGCGTAAATTGGCTTTGTAGCGTGGAATCATTGGGGCCTAACTGAGCCCGAATTGACTGGAGTCGATCGGGCCAAGTATCAGGCAGCCCATTGCTCAAAAGCTGTTGGATAAATCGATCGATCCGAGCTGCCTCAAAGGACAAGTCCACTTCATAACAAGTCTCTGGATAGAATTCTGCGGATGTTAACGGTCGGCCCAACAATAAGACGCTAAATGATGGAGCAACAACCAGGACAAAACAGAGATCAAACGGAGAGGACTCCAGACCTAGAAAGCTGGTTGGAGTCAGCCAAACCCCCTGCAATTCCGCAGCAGTTTGCTCAAGCAATTGCTGAAGCTGGTGAAAGGTATCTGATGAGAGCAACTGCGCAAAAGGTGAAGGGTTAGCGGTGCTCATAGTTTCGCCCATGCCAATTCCTGATAATCCTCTCTTGAAGCTGAGATCGAGAGCGTAAACTATTGAGCTGAACCGCCGATTAAAACAGCCCGCTCAAGCTGCTGGATCGGACGCTGAAATTATCCACATTTATGAATTCTCGAATAAAACCATTGCTTTTGGACAGGATTTTGTAAAATTCTTCGGCAAATTTTCCACAAAATTAGCTTCCGCAAATCAGGACACTATTGCTGTCTCTGGTCGATCGCTATCACCCGCCGCAAAGAGGCCTAGAATACCCTACAATCTGGATGGTTAGCCTGATTAGCCGACTATCAATTCATAGCTTGGGATTGCAGCAAAATCAAGCTGCGTCTCGTTCGACTTCGTTTTGTAATCTTCCATTATTAAATAATTATGACGGTCGCAACATCCTCTGCCCCCAATGTGGCATCCCAATTCGTCAATGGGATTTTAGCCATCAAGCCACTCGCAAATTTGGCTAAACACCAGGCCCGATCGATGATGATTAAACGAGCAGAGTCAATTGGCGTTTACTGGCGACAAGAGGTCAAGAAGCTGCGATCGCGTGATGGAGCAGAAGAATTTTCACCGGCATGGGAACAAGCGTTAAGCAAAATTCAGGCTGCTGATTTGGTGTATCCCGCCTATTACTGCACCTCATTTCATGCCTATGAGCAAGGCAATTTGAGCTGGGAAGCGGCGATGGAGGTCGAAGTTGCGGCTCATGCGGTTCATGCTCGCATTTGGCAGGATGCAGGAGCACAAGGGGATGCCATGCTGCGGCAAAGTTTCCATCAGGTTCTCCAGCAGCAGATCTCTACACCCCCGCAGGCGATCGTCGATCTGGGTTGCAGTGTTGGTATGAGCACATTTGCCCTGCAATCCCTTTATCCCCAAGCTCAGATCACTGGCGTTGATTTGTCGCCCTACTTCTTGGCGGTTGCTGAATACCGATCGCAACAGCGGCAATTACCAATCACTTGGGTTCACGCGGCAGCCGAACAGACTGGACTGCCCGCTCAATCTTTTGATTTGGTGGCGGCTCACCTGATGTTTCACGAGTTACCCCAAACTGCATCGATCGCAATTTTGCAGGAGGCACATCGTTTACTCCAACCCGGTGGGCATCTCGCGATTATGGACATGAACCCCAGATCCGAAATTTATGCCAAAATGCCGCCTTATATCCTGACCCTACTCAAAAGTACAGAACCTTATCTCGATCAGTATTTTTCACTCAACCTAGAGCAAGCCATTGTCCAGGTTGGATTTGAGCAGCCAGTTGTTGTTTGCAACAGCCCCCGACACCGGACTTTGGTGGCCAAAGCAAGGTAAATCAAACCGCGAGATCAATTCACAGAGGCGACCCAACAGCAGAATCTTCAAAAATAGACATTGAGAAAGGGGTAGGCAACCCTACCCCACAGGAGTTCACTACCGTCTCAAAAGCACCGAAGCAAACTTATTTAAGGTCAATCCGTGATTCCGGTAAACCTGGGACTCCCAATCCTTAATTCGGTTTACCAGACCATACCGATCCCATTGTCATTAGCGTCAGCAGTATCATACTTTCGCTCATTTTTGTCTAATCGACGCAGGTTTTCCAGATTGATCCCCTCTGAAGCGCCATCTTTTAGACTGCCAACATCGATCGCAGCATTGATACGAGTCAGGTCCTAAATCAAAGCATTGAGCATTTTAGATACTCTGAAGCTGTAAAACTGCTGTCTGAAGTGAAATTGAGCAACGAAGAATAGCAATCAGCGCGGCTAAGAATTGTAGGATAGGAACTATAGGGTTGCTCTAAAGGGCAGACAAGCAGAACCTAGATGAATGGTGTATCCGAACCACGATCTCAACAGAATCCATTATAAGCAAGAGTACTTATCAAAATAACAACGGTTCATGATTTTTGATAAAGTCAGCGTTTGCATAATTAGATTCATATTTCGATTCGTTTTAATATATTTTTCAATCTTTATCAATCCTTTGAGACATCTTTTTAAGAATTACGAAAGACTGAACTGTTTGGGCAGCGAATAGATTGATTTGAAGTGTAAAAGGTAGAATTTGCAGAGATTCCAAATGCCTCATTTCACTTTTAAGCTTGCCCATCTACTCGCTTGAAATATCAATCGCTTAAACGCGATCGAGCATTAAGAGGGCCTTCGCTCTACAATCCTGTCTAGCAGAATTAGCCAACTTATCGGCACCATAAACATGATTCAGAATCGTTAAATTGGAAGCAGACAGCACATATCTGAAACCTTATGATGGAGTAAATTTTGAATGGTCAGCCCTTGCAAAGCAGGAGTCTCAATTTTCACCGATCGTTTGAGATCATTCACAGTTTGAGATCATTTACGGCTTGAGATCATCTACAGCAGGACAGCAATCATTACAGATTGAGGGAATCACGATCGCAGCCATCACTTTCTCTTTGGTCACTAAAACCCTATCTGTTGATAGCCAAAATAAGGGTTGAAACAAACTGAATTTTGTCTTGATGCAGCTATTTAGACTTTCAGTATTGTTACGTTTAGCAAAGAGATATTTCTTTACATTACGTCTGTTAGAGTTTACTGCCTAACGTCTTTGCAGAATCTAAAGAAAATGTTAATTTTTTCTCAATACAAGCAAGTACGGAGCATCCCTAATGGACTCCTCGACGCTACGGCTCGTCTGGGACGTGATTGAAGAAACGCAGAATAGTGAATTGCTGCATCTACCTGATACTGCACTTGTTAAACTGCTTCTCCAACGAATTTCTCGCAAAATCCTCCTGAGTGGCGAGGAGGTTTGTCTGCTATACGACTACATCAGCACCAGAACCAGGCTAATCCGGGACATTGTTGAATCCCGTGTTGCTTAACCCTCTTGATTCACAAATTGATTAATAAATTGAGCTCAGATTTATGATTCAACTCATTCCGCCAAGACCGTTTCAACCGAACCGTAACGGCAATACTCCCTCTTCTCAGCAAGCAAACAAGCCCGAAGCTGAGAAAGACCAGCCAGAGTATCGGGGAATAGAGCGACTCGATCGAGGCCGAGTAGTTGTTTTCATTGATGGGGCAAGCTTGTTTTATGCCGCCATGCATATGGAAATTGAGGTGGACTATACTCGCCTGTTGAGCCGTCTAATTAGCGGTGGGCGCTTGATTCATGCCCATTTTTATACAGGCGTTGATCCAAGCAATGACAAGCAAAAAGGCTTTTTATACTGGATGCAGTGCAACGGTTATCGGGTGGTTGCAAAGGATCTGGTGCAATCCACAGTCGGTGCGAAAAAAGTGAATCTGAATGTGGAAATTGCAGTGGATATGGTTCGCTTAGCACCTTATTGCGACACGATGATTTTAGTTAGCGGCGATGGTGACCTGACTTGCGCTTTGGATTTTGTTACCTATCAAGGCGTTCAAACCGAAGTTGTGGGTCTGCGATCGATGATCAGCGAGCAACTCATCAATGTGGCAGATTACTACACCGATCTGGTTTCCATCAAGCAAGATATCCAAAAGCGATCGATCGCTTCGTAACCAACCGGGTTCGCTCAATTCAGCCGCCTGTTTAAAGTTGTCCAATTATCAGTCAATCACCGATTTAATCCAGGCAAGCTTTCCTGGAACTGCTTGCTTCTGCGATCGATCAAGCCACTCTCCAGAAAGAGCATGTCACAATAAAAGGTAAAGATTTGTAATAAAAGCATGACGGCTTTGCCTTTACCTCCAAACGCTTTATCTGAGCTTTCTTTACCTAAGAACGCTTTGCCTGAGAACTCTGGCTCTGCAATCCATGGACTATCAGCCCCTCAAATCTGGACCTGGCGAGGCTTTCCCATCTGCTATCAGGCCCAGGGAGAAACGGGTCCCGCCGTTGTTTTAGTCCATGGCTTTGGAGCATCCTGGGGACATTGGCGCAAGAACATCCCAGCGTTGGCCCAAACCTGTCGTGTCTATGCCATTGATTTAATTGGCTTCGGTGGCTCGGCAAAACCGGCTCCGGGCCAACCCATTGACTACACCTTTGAGACTTGGGGTCAGCAAGTTGTTGATTTTTGTCGAGAAGTGGTTGGCACCTCTGCACTGCTTGTCGGAAATTCGATCGGCTGTATTGCGGTGATGCAAGCCGCAGTCATGGCACCAGAGTTAGTCGAACGAGTAGCATTGCTCAACTGTTCTTTGCGTTTATTGCACGATCGGCGTCGAGAGCAGCAGCCCTGGTTTCGCCGGATTGGCACGCCTTTATTGCAAAACCTCTTGGCCGTTCGGGCGATCGGACATGGCTTCTTCAGACTGCTGGCCAAACCTAAAACTGTCCGCAAAATTTTGCTGCAAGCCTACGCCCACCCAGAAGCCGTAACGGATGAGCTAGTTAATTTACTGATGGGACCAGCCGCCGATCCGGGAGCTGCCGATGTGTTTCTGGCCTTTACCCGCTATTCTCAGGGCCCGTTGCCGGAAGATTTGCTAGAAATTCTGCCCTGTCCAGCTTTGCTGATTTGGGGAGAAGCCGATCCCTGGGAGCCTGTAGATCTAGGTGAAAATCTGGCTAAATTTCCGGTGGTGAAACAGTTTATCCGCTTACCGGGCGCGGGGCATTGCCCCCAGGACGAAGTGCCAGAACAGGTGAATTCGATTCTGCAAACCTGGATTTTCCAAAATTGAGGCCGTTTAGACGTTACAATTTTTAACCGAACTTGTATAAGGAAGACAGTCCTATGCCTTTATCGATTGGTGATACCGCGCCTAGTTTCACCGTTAAAGACACAAACGGTAATACGGTTTCTCTGTCTGATTTTTCTGGTAAAACCGTTGTGCTGTACTTCTATCCCAAGGATGATACTCCTGGATGCACGAAAGAAGCTTGCAGCTTCCGGGACTCCTATGCTGAATATCAGGGCAAAGACATTGTGGTACTAGGGGTGAGCATGGATGATGAAGCTTCCCATCAGCAATTTACCCAAAAATTTAGCTTGCCTTTCCCACTGCTGGCTGACACCAATGGAGCGATCACCAAGGCTTATGATGTCGATGGCGGCGGATACTCCAAGCGTGTAACTTACGTGATTGATGGATCTGGCAAAATTATCCAAGTTTATACAACCATCAAGACCGACAGCCATGCTAGCGATATTTTGGCGGAATTGGGCCTTTAATCGCTTCTAAAACGCTTTTAGTGGCATCTCGTTCAAGAGATGATAATTATGACCTGCGATCGGGTGGGCAAAGCAGTCCACCTGATTTTTGTTATTGCAACTCGTTTCAGGGCAGGATAGATCCTACAAAGTGTGGCAGAGTGCGAATTTAGCTCAAGTTATTCTCGTTCAGGTTAGAAACTATGCGGGTTCTGGTGACTGGGGTGGCTGGATTTATTGGCTATCATCTGGGGCAACGGCTGTTGGCAGAAGGAGTTCAAGTCTATGGCATTGACAACCTCAATGACTATTACGATGTCAATTTGAAGAAAGCCCGTTTGGCACAACTTCAAGGCCAAGCTGGTTTTACATTTGAATATCTGGACTTGAGCGATCGCCCTGGCATCACCAACCTATTCGCAGCCAACTCGTTCGATTGCGTTGTCAATCTGGCAGCGCAAGCTGGAGTTCGCTACTCCCTGATCAATCCCCATGCCTATGTCGAAAGTAATCTGACTGGATTTGTGAACCTCCTAGAGGGGTGTCGCCACCATCAGGTCAAACATCTGGTCTATGCCTCTTCCAGTTCGGTCTATGGGGTAAATCCCAAAGTTCCGTTTGCCACCAGCGACAATGTCGATCATCCGATTTCGCTCTACGCTGCAACCAAGAAGTCGAATGAGTTGATGGCCTTTACCTATAGCCACCTCTATCAGATTCCGACCACAGGCCTGCGATTTTTTACGGTTTACGGACCTTGGGGCAGACCGGATATGGCCTATTTCAAATTTGTTAAGGCGATCGAAGCAGGTCAGCCGATCGAGGTATTTAATCACGGCAATATGCAGCGCGATTTTACTTATATTGATGACGTAATTGAGGGAGTAATGCGGGTGATGCGCCAACCCCCAGTTGCCAGCTCAGATCCACTCGGAACTGCAACAGCACCCTATAAGCTCTATAACATTGGCAATCATCAACCTGTGGCTCTGGGTCGCTTTATTGAAGTGATTGAAACAGTACTCGGTAAAACGGCAAGCAAACAATATTTGCCGATGCAGCCAGGAGATGTGCCAACAACCTACGCCGATGTGGACGATCTGATCCGAGATGTGGGATTTCGACCCACGACCCCGATTGAAACTGGGATGACCCGGTTTATCGCATGGTACCGGAACTACTACGGATCGCCAAACTAATAGGGATCGCCGAAGTGATTTGTCAAGCTGGCTTGTTGAACTGACTTATCAAACTGATTTACCGTCCGCTGAGTTGCCGCCAATTCTGGATGTTGCGTTGAGCTGCTGCATAGGCCGCCGTGTTAGAAGGCACTCGTTCCGCAATTGCGATCGCCTCTGACAGGTTAAAGCTAGCCTGGGATTCTGCTAGCTGCAAAATCTGATAGCTCCATTGATCGATCATCCGCTCAGCTTCCGATCGGGTGGCGCTACTGCTGGGAATTTGCTCGGCAATTTCGATCGCGGCGACTAACATGGCAGGCGTTTGCATGCTGGCTGCCTTATAAGCTTGCTGAAGCTGATCTTGCCCTTGATATTGACTGCGCCACTGCTGAATTTCTGCTTGCGCTTCTTCGTAGAGGGGGCGTCCAGCCGTAATTTGTTGAGCCACAGAAATCGCTTGACCCAAGTCTCCCTGACGCGCCAGTTGCCGAGCTTGATCCAAATAGGGCTGGTCTTGAGATCGTTCCATCTGGCTCGACCATCGATCGATCTCTGACTGCGCTTCACTGGAAAGGGCACGTCCACTGCCAATTTGTCTTGCAGCAACGATGGCTGCCGCTAAGTCTCCGCTATTGGCCAACTGACGAGCCTGATCGAGCTGGGGCTGGTCTTGGGCTCGCTGAATTTGCGCTGTCCAGTCATCAACGCGCCGACTGGCTTTGTCATAAAGCGATCGCCCTGGTCGAATTTGGTTGGCTTCATTAATGGCAGCCTGAAAGTTTCCAGCATTGGCATATTGCTCTGCCCGATCGAGATAGGGTTGGTCTTCCGAGGTTTCAATTTGAGACTGCCACTGTCCGATTTCTTTTTCGGCTTCTTCTCGGCGGGGATTGCCAAAGGGGATACGTTGGGCTTCAGCAATAGCCGCATTCAAATCTGCGGTGGTTCCAGGCTGAGCCATCTGTTTAGCGCGATCGAGAACCGTCACATCTTGAATTTCGAGCTGCCACTGCCCAATCAACTGTTGCGCTTTGCCATAGAGAGGCCGATCGGATTTAATGCGTTGCGCTGCCACAATCGCCGCTTCCAGGTCAGGAATTGCTCCTCCCCAGGCCTGAGATTGGGCTTCAGCAATCAGATTAAAATCGCGGACTTCTTCTTTAAGGTTGGCCTTGTCGGGAATTTGGCCAGTAATTTTGAGGGCCTGATTGTAATCTCGCCGATCGAGCGCCGCTTCAGCCAGGGCCAGCATATCCCGACCAAACCGAGCAATATACTCCTGCGACTTACCGTAAAGATGGCTTTTGGGCTGAATTTCTTCAGCTAACTTAATAGCTGCTACCAGATTGGATAATCCGCCTTGATCAGCCAGACCTTTGGCTTTATCAAGCTTGTTACCATCTTGTCGGGTTTCAACAATTAAGTCATTCAATTCACGATACTTCGTGTCTTCCCAATAATGATTGCCAATCCCCAACAGCTTTGTAGCGATGCGAAAGGCCTGCCGCAAATCCTGATTTTTTAGCGCGTCTTCGGCTTGTCGATAAATGTCTTCAGCCTTTTTCCAAATCGTCTCCCAGCTGGCAATCTTGTCTTCGACCAGACCATGAGCAGCCGTATTGGCAGGAATTTTTCTAGCGGTTTCGATCGCCTTATCCAAATCGCCTGCCTGAAAAGATTCTTCTCCCAATTGCAAAATTTCTTTGGCCCACAGCTCAATATTGCGGTTGATCTCAGGTCGCAATGGATGGTCCTGCGGTAAGGCATTCACCAGCGAGATAGCCCGGAGCAAATCCCGTACGGTCCGTTTCTCTGCTGCCGTCTGAGCACAATACATTCTCAAGGAAGCTGAAGCAGTTGGCCAGAAGATGGCTGGACAGTTGGGTAAGGAAGGTAATCGGAACAAAGCAGTTGCCGAGAGAATTCCCAGACCGCTAAAAGCAATCACGAGCGTTATTCCCCAAAACTGCCAGCTGCGAGGAAATTTGAAACGGCGTAGAATCGCGCGCTTACGTTTCGGTGGACCACTCATTGCCAACCTGGCACCCCCGTCAGGTGGATTGAATAAAGAAGAAGCTGCGGGACTGGAGGGTTGATTCGGCAGTCCTGCGTCTCTAGGCATTTGTCCAGTGCTGAATGAACTTCCTGGAGGGGCCGCAGAGTGAGGAGGAACCCCCATCGGTTGGGTGCGTTTGCTCTTTGACAAGCGATCGGATGTGTCGTGGTTTCCGGTCATACCTCACCCCATTCCCATGCAGTCGCTTTAAGGTTGCATCACAAAAAATCGTGGCACAAACGTAAAGTAGATCGCAGATTCAACAGACAAAATAATAGTTGACATCCTACCCTTCAATCTTGGAAAACACCAGATCTTTATGGCAAGGTGGCCTCAACTCATGTCAGTCAGCGCCACCCCTAACCAACCCTGAAAGTTTTGCATTTGGGTCTCTGAGGGCTTGTCAACTGGCACTACCTGATACACTTTGGGCCGAGGCTCCGCCAGTTTAACCGTACAGGTCCGCAGTTCATCCTGGTGGAAAACGGTCACCTGAATTGTTTGTCCCGGCTGATAGTTCTTGAGGCGATCGTTCAACTGACTTGCCTTCACCCGTAAACNCATCGATCGCCAGAAGTTCGTCATCTGGATCAATACCTGCCTGCTGTGCCGGAGAGCCATATTCCACAAATCGAATCACATCCCGGCCATTGTCTCCATTCACGGTAATGCCGATAAAGGGTGGCAAACCTGCAAGATTTTCGGGTTGGATTTTTAATCCAAATGGGGCGAGATATTCGTCGAATGGCAATTCTTCGGTGGAGTGCAGATAGCGCTGGAAAAAGTCGCCTAAGTCCATTTCTGCCACTGATGCAATCACCTGTTCAAGCTGCTGTGGGGCAAAGCCCTGCTCCGGTTGTCCGAAAGTCTGCCAAAGCTGTCGCAGCACGTCATCGAGCGAGCGTTGATTCCCATGTCGGGCACGAATCAGCAGATCGAGCAGCAGCGAAACCATTTCGCCTTTGAGGTAGTAAGAAATTTGGTTGTTGTCGCTATTGTTATCTCGTCGATAGAGCTTAATCCAGGCGTCAAAACTGGACTCGCTTAAGGGCTGCACTTGCCGTCCGGGAGTGGTCAAAAAGCGGCTGATCTCTTTACTGAGATTCTTCAGGTAACTACGCGCATCGTAAATACCCGCTCTGAGCGGCAGCAGCAGATCGTAATAGCTGGTTGTCCCTTCGCTAAACCAGAGAGAGGGCGTATAGTTTTCTGCCTCGTAGTCAAATACTTCCAGCGCCTTGGGCCGAATCCGTTTGATGTTCCACAAATGGAAGAACTCATGGGCTACGAGCTGCATAAAGCGCTGGTAGCTTTCCTCTGACTGGAAGCCAAACCGAGGATAGATCAGGGAGCAGGAATCTTTATGTTCCAGACCGCCAAACCCTTGAGCAGTCAGATGGAGGATAAACAGATAGCGATCGTAAGGCAGCCCGTCGAATAACTCGGCTTCGGTTTGAATAATTTTCTGGGTATCCTGTAGAACCCGTTGAATATCCGCATTTCCCTGGCCCCAAATTGCGAACGCATGCGGTTTACCCAACACCTCAAATTCATAGCGCTGATGCTGACCGATTTCAAACGGAGAATCGACTAGCGTATCGAAATCTTTTGCCTCAAATGTATTGAGCTGATTAGCGACCGAGGGTAGCGCTGTTGCGACTTGCCAAGCTGGAGCAGGGGGAACGATCGTCACTTGAATCGGATGATGCTCCAGTCCGGGCAGATAAAAGAAGAGAGCCGCTCCATTAAAGTAGCCATGGCTGCCATCCAAATGATTGGTCCGTACTGTCAACTCATTCGCAAAAATGCGGTATCGCACCGTGATTTCAGCACAGCCTTTTGTCTCAATCCGCCAATGATTTTTGCTGACTTTTTCCCACGGCAACGGCTGGTCTGCCAGGGCCGTGAAGTCCTGCACATGCCGCGCATATTCCCGTACGAGATAGGAACCGGGCGTCCAGACTGGCATCTTTAAATCGAGCACTGCTGCTTGCCAACCCTGAACCTGAAGCGTCACCTCAAACAGGTGGGACTCTGGTTGGGACATTGCGACTTGATAGTGCAGCTTGAGGCCGGTCTGAAGCGCTGAAGTAGGGCGAATTTGGGTGACTTCTGTCATGCACGAACCTTCCACTTGCGATCGAGAATGAGCAATCTCAGTTTCTCAACCCTAACATCTGCTTAGAAAAAGCAGACAGGAATCCCAGAAAGCTGGATATTCAAGTGTGTGATCAGTGCGTTAAACTCGACCGGCAATATGGGCCAACTGCTTCATATGCACCAGATAGATGGCCTGCCGTCCTGGAGCAAGACGAACCCAGCCTTTACTATTTAGTTTTTCCATAATTTTTGTGGTTTCATCCAGCGTGATGTCGCTGACGTCGGCCAGATCTTGAAAGGGAATGTTGAAAATTTCGGTGCCGTACTCGGTTGGTACACCATAGGTTTCACCCAAACCGACCAGCGTACTCACTAATTTGATGGCAGGGGGTTGGTGGCGCAATTGAAACCGATAGTTGGTTTGACGGAGCCTCCGCACCATGAGTTGCAACATGCGGTGGTGTAGCTGAGAATCCCGAAACAGAGTTTGAATAAACCGTTGGGCAGAGATACTGAGCAATCGCACGGCTGACAGGGCTACCACATCGGTCGATCGCGGTGATTCATCTAAAATGGCCATCTCGCCAAAGAAATCACCCCGCCCTAGAATTGCCAGTGTGATGACTTCCTCTCCAGCATGACGGCGTACTTTGACCCACCCCGTCTCCACAAAATAGACGGCATTGCCCCAAGCATCTTCCATCAGGACCGCGCGATTGGCAGGATATTCATGCTCAACCGCGATCGAAAGTAACCAATCTACCGTTTCAGGGCTAGCCGCGTTGAATAAAGGAAATAGTTCACTAAAAGCCGCAGTCTGCATGAAAAATTTGGATAGGAAACAATTAAATTCTGCCGTCAGCAACTCTCATCGCAGGGTGAAGAGTTTTGCGGATTGCAAACACTGAACGGACAAGGTAATAACCAACTACTTCCCTAATAGTACCCATAAACTCCAGGAACACTGCACCTGAACAATCCCGAGTTTTTACAGAATTGTTTTATGAAGCATGTCAGTGACAAAGGGCAAGTTTTGGGGCCAACCGCTCCAGAATTTGCTTGAGTACTAGAGCAGTCCAATCAATATCGGCCTCTGTTGTTTCTCGGCCTAAGGATAAGCGAATGCCAGACTTAGCAGCCCGATCGCTATACCCCATTGCTTTCAGTACCGTACTGGGAACTAACTTCCCACTGTTGCAAGCCGATCCAGAGCTGATGCCAATGCCTGCCAGGTTCATCTGCCGGACAATGGTTTTGCCACTCAACTGGTCTCCGTCAGCGCAACGCCAGTAGAAACTGACATGATGCGGCAGCCGATGTAGCCGATCGCCGGTAGGAACCAAGGCATCAACTTCATTCAACTGCTCAAACAGTCGTTCTCGTAAGCGCAACAACCGAGCATTTTCTGTTGTTAAATCCTGAGCGGCCAGTTCTGCTGCCAGCCCAAACCCTGCGATCGAGGGAACGGCCTGAGTGCCAGACCGCAATCGAAATTCTTGGCCGCCACCTGTAATCAGTGGGACTAATTCCAGCCCAGAACGAACATAGAGTGCTCCGGCACCTTGGGGACCATAGAGTTTATGACTCGACATCGACAGCAAATCGACGGGTAGGCGCTGTACATCGATCGGCAGTCGCCCCACCACTTGAACTGCATCGGTATGAAAAATTGCGCCATGGGCTCGAACGATTTCCCCTAATGCTTCAATGGGCTGTATTGTCCCTACTTCGCTTTGACCATAAATTACTGACACAAAAACCGTATTTGGACGCAAGGCTGCTCTCAGATCCATTGGATCAATCCGACCTTGGGCATTGACCGACAAACGGGTGACTTGCCAACCTTGCTGCTCCAGCCACCGCACTGGCTCACTAATGGCCGAATGTTCAACACTAGAAATGATCAGATGCTGAGGGGTTGCATATCGCTGGCTCATACCCAGTACAGCCAGATTATCTGCTTCTGTGCCACCTGACGTGAAGACAATTTCGTCTGGTTCTGCATTGACAAGGGCTGCCGCTCGGCTTCTGGCCACTTCTAACTGGGTAGCCGATCGCTCTCCCCATTGATGCAAGCTAGAAGGATTGCCCCATTCTTCTGCCATGACCGTCTGCATCAAGGCCACCACTTCCGGACGAACTGGCGTTGTCGCACTATAGTCAAGATAAATTTGCATAGGAATTTCAAGATATTCGAAGATGCCTGAAAAATAACGACAACGACCGAAAGGGGCCAATTGACCAGGCTAATGAATCAGGCTGATGCGTGACCTTGACTGAAATAGCTATTTGGGGAATAAAGGAGTGGTCCGATCTTGCGCATCTGATTCCGGATCTTCTTCAGCCGGCGTACGCCCCGTAATTTCAGTTGGCATGAGCGGCATATCCTGTCGGGGATGAGTAATTCGTGCGGCTGGCACCGTTTCAGCCAGCTCTTGAAAAGCAGCTTCACCAATCCGAATTTGAATATTAGGCCCCGATCGAGCTAGCCGAATAATGGCTCCATCTGTAATCATCATTTGCGTAATTCGTTTGCCGTTGAGATAGGTGCCGTTGGTTCCCAGGTTCACTACTTCCCATTCCAAACCAACACGGCGTAACTCAACATGACGTCGAGACACAACAGCGCTATAGAGGATGACTTGATTATCCGTCGATCGCCCAATACGAATCACGGACTCCTTCGGAAAAGTCCATACCTGAACCGGAACCTGCTTAATGGGGTGCAAAAGGGAGAGGATAATCACACGGATCAGCGCGAAAAACAAAGGGGGTCACCGAAGTGACGGTTGTAAACTCTTTTATATCCTATGTTGTCCCATGCCCAACCAGTACAGCTCACTAAGAAATTTGGAATAAAAACGTCACTTTGTCCCCTTTTCCCAGCGCAATTCGATCGCCCGGTCTCAGCCGATGTCGATTGCCGCTCGGCAAAGGCGCATTGTTGATATAGGTTCCATTCGAGCTACCCACATCTTCAATATAGTAGATATCCCCTTCGACGCGGATATCCGCATGGATGCGTGAAACAATTTCTGAATGAGGAAAACCAGAAACATCAATATCTGGTGGGATGCGATCGTTGGGTTTACCAATGTGGATGACTGCAAGATTGACAGGTAGCTCAACAAACTGATTGGTTTGAACATGCAACAATCGAGCAATCTGCGTTTGCAACTGAGTTTGAGAACCGAGCGGAGCCGGAGGCATGGCAGGGGGAGGGTTTGCAGCAACCGGAGCAGCAACTGGCTCAGCAATGGCAGCCTCAGGAACCGTTGCACTCTCAAGCGGCTCGGAGACCATTGGCGAGCCCAAGGCACTCACCACTAAGGGATCGGGTGGAATAAGGGGATCCGGCATGGCTAATTCAGGTAAATCAAAATCAGGCGAAACAGTTGCAGGCAAAGGTTCTGGCTGGTTAGAGCCTGTCGATACAGTAGCAACTTGCAAATTAAAACCACATTGGCCACAAAAGCTGGCATCTGCCTGGACAGAAGCGCCACAGCTTGGACAAGTCGTCATGGTTGGCAGGGGCGTATAGCACGCCTCACATTGAACTGCCGCATCGGGATTTGGGTGGTTGCAGTTAGGACAAACGATCATGCGACTTCCCCCTGACGTTTTGTCTTGGTATTAAAATACACCAGTAAGGACTGAAGATTCGCTTCCATCATACACCTAACCCAAAAAGCAAGCCTCAAGGAGTTAAACTCGTTGGTTTACAAAAAATTGACTGATGCTCGATCGCTCGACTCTTGCCAACTACCACTCACTACAGTTGGAAAGATGCTATTTCCTAAAACTTTTTAAGAAATTGCTAGGATGGCAAGTTTTGTGCCGCAGCCTGATCGAGTAGCCACCAGAGTTCTCCCTGGGGTTGAATCAAGCGAGATGGATAGATTGCAGCATCCCCTTCCGGTGCAAATACAGCAGTTAAGGCAGGTTGTTTACTGGCTCCTGCCACAATAAACAGGACGCAGCGAGCATGATTGATCAGAGGTGCCGTAAATGTGATGCGCGGCTGTCCGTCTTTGTTACCCACCGTAATCAACCGATCGGCCACTTCTAAGGCTTGTGTGTGGGGAAACAGAGAAGCAGTATGACCATCATCCCCCATACCTAACAGCACCATATCCATCGCTGGGAAGACACCGGATGGGATGTGAAAGAACTGTTGCAACTCCTGCTCATGCTTCTGGGCAGCGATCGCGGGATCCGGTTCATTGGTTGGCATTGGATGAATGTTAGCCGCTGGAATGGGCACTCGATCCAGCCAAGCAGCGCGGGCCATGCCTTCATTACTATCAGGGTGACTGAGCGGAACGTAGCGTTCATCTCCCCAAAAGATATGTACCTTGTCCCAGGGGAGATCCTGTTGGGCCAACGCCTCATAGAGTGGCCTAGGAGTACTGCCGCCAGACAAGGCGATCGTAAATATTCCCCGTTCAGCCACTGCTGCCTGTAATTTTTCGACAACCAGTTCCAGCGATCGTTGAATCAGCGCGTTTTTATCTGCCAGTACTTCAACCTGCTTCATCATGGTTTATACTCCCGATCAACACTTATACTGCCGCTCAAATTACTGCTGCTCAAACGCCGATTCGCGAGTCAACAATGACAACCGATTCGACCTGATCGACTCAGGTATCACTTTAGTCAATTCCCTTCAGCCTCGTCGGAATCGATCAGGATTCCTTAAGATTACAAGCTAGCAATTTCAGCTTGAGATAGCTCAAATCCATCCACATCCAATCCGGTTTCGGCATTCACCTGTTCAGCCTGCAAAAGTCCGAGCTTCCTATAAAGTCTGTGCTCTCGCTGTGCTCTGCTCGCCAGATGCGAGAATGACCGTTGAACTCAAATTTCTTGCCATGACCTCTAAAAAATTAGTTAGTAGCCATTCCACCAATACTCTGATTGCCCGCATTCTTAAACTTGCTGGTTTGATCATCACTTTAGTGGCGATATTCGACATCTTGATTACGCCGATGCCTTATCAATTCGGCGATCGGCAGTGGCAAATTGATCTGGTGACCTCGTTGGTCGATCGGGGTATTGTGCCGCTGGTTGGGATTGTGTTATTTCTAACGGGCTTTGGCATTGATGGTCCCCGTACTGGAGAATTGCAGAGAGCAATCTGGCAGGATCCTCGCTTCTGGGCTTGTGTATTAGCAAGTTTGCTAGGGTTAGTCTATGTGCTGGCCTTTCCCTTGCATTTGAATAATGTACGGTTGGAGAACCAGTCAGCGATCGAACAGGTGAGTCAGCAAGCAAGCCAAGCAGAAACTGAGTTAAACAACCGCATTCAGACTGAAATCGCCTCACGGCGGCAGCAAATCAACCAACTGATAACGGCCACGGATGATCAAATCCAGCAGTTGACGAAAAATGGCCAGCTCACTCAAGACCAGGCAGATTTGATTAAGAAATTTAAGGCAGACCCCAAATCGGTAGAGCCATTCCTCAAGAAACAGGAGGAGGATCTGCGATCGCAGTTACAAACAGAACTGGGGAATCGTAAGCAGCAGGTTCAAGATTCCCGGAAGACTCAAGACTTGAAATCGGGCTTGCGTGTGAGTATCAGCAGTCTTCTACTCGCGATCGGCTTTATTGCTGTGGGATGGATGGGTTTATTTCATCTGATTCAAAGGCAAATGTAGCCTTCGAAAAAGGTTACTTGAACGGTCCGGGCGGACAAAATGTCCACCCACCAGAGATTCTGTTTGATTTCCGTTCCTCAGCGAGTTGCGTAAGCCTTCATTGGCTCTTTGATAAACCGGATGTAAAGATGGCGGAACGTCGATTTGAGCACGCGCGGCATACCAAAGTCGATCGGCATAAGCTTTTCAGGCAATTTCCAGTCCTGAATCTGAAGTTCTGCGGGAGTTAGAAGCGGAAATTCAATTTCTGTCAGGCGCGGACAGAGGCCCAGTTTTTGAGAGGCTGCTACGGTTGGCACCCTGGTTGGATCCGTCTTGAGGATTTCCACCATGGCCCGATCGATCGCAAACACATTGGTAGAGGCTCCCAACACACCTAAAGGGCGAGGTTCTCCGCCACTGGGGCCGTTCCCTTCATGCCCAATAATCCCATCCAGAATTGTCAAATCAGGATCGATCGTGCGGGCGGTTTCAACCAGCATCTTGCCGAAGCGATCGCTATCTTTGCCAGCTTCCATATGCCACCATGCCTTCATTTTGCCGGGAACACAGCCAAACAGGTTTTTCACGCCCAAGGTTAAGGTGAGCTGAGCATGGGATTTGACCTTCGGCAAATTAATCACCACATCTGCTTCCATCGCTTCTTTAGAAAGTAGTAAGTGGTTGAAACCTTCGCCCACTGTTTCATAGCGACGACCTTGAAAATCGATAATGGGCAGCCGCAATTCTTCCACGATGGGCTGATAGCCATTGGCCAAGGCAACTCCCCTGGCACTGCCAAACGCTGGACTATCGCCCAGAAAAGGTTGGCCTCCTGCCTCCAGTACAAGACGAGCTACCCAATACACGAGTTCTGGCCGGGTTGTACATTCCTTGCCGGGACGAGCCCCCGTCAGTAAATTCGGTTTCAGCAGCACTCGATCGCCCGGTTTCACAAAGGCCGCCATACCCCCTAGAGGTGCTAGCACTTGTCTCAGTGCAGTTTCTAGGACGGAATTTTCGTAGGAATCGGCTCGGACAAAGCTGACAGTTGCTGACATGGTGTTTCCCATTGCTGCGATTGGTGGAATCAGGTCTAACTTCGATCTAAAGCATTGGATCTAAAGCAGATTCTAACCCGATCGACTAGCGAGTCCGATTCAGCGCCGTTACCCGTTCCGCATTATCAAAAATGCCTTCGCCTTGCAATTGCGGGAAGGACGGCTTCACTTCGACTTTCACAACATTGGCAATGTTGACTAGCACGGTTTGTTCTTCCAAATGCAGGATCCACCAGTCTTTTTGCAAAATATGGCGGACCTCAATTCGCATATCGTGGCCAGTTTCATCGAGAGCAGCCGGAACCACGAAGGATTCAGTTTGGCCGTTGAGATAGTAGAAAGTCAGTTGGGTATAGCCATTGTCTTCAGTTTGCATTGCTTTGCTCCAAATAAAGTGCCGATCGTTAATTCAAGCGATTTCTATCAAAAAATTCCCAATTGTAGGGCGATTGTCTCGCTCGCGGGGAGCAAGATGCCTACAAGCTTGTCGGTAATTTCGATGCCTCTTTGGTTCCTCAGAAATCACCCAAGCTGGTATTCAGATTATTCGATGCCACTGAAAGAGGACCGTTTTTCGAGCGAAATTTGCAAATTATTACGTTTTCTCCCATTGCCCTTGAACAATATCCAGTTGCATGTAACTGGCACATTACGCAATGTACGGCAGGAAAACCGTCCTATCGGTGGACGCAATCCAGAGTTCAGCAGCGCAGAATCTTTCACAGTCGCATATTGGTTTTGCTTGGGCTGGCCACCCTCACATGACGCAGACCTGCACGCCAAGCGCCACTTCGAACAATTTGTCGCTATGAGGAACCATGCAACTCATGTCAGCGTCTTTCAGAAGTAAACGTCCTCAAAGTCAAGCTTCGTCCATGACTAGTGAATCTTTGCCGGTATCTTGGTCAGCAGTTGAGGCGATCGCTCCTCGCACCTCGGTTTCCTCAGTTTCCACTGAAAAACTCTCTAACTATGACCTGATTTTGCAGTGCCAAGTGGGGCTACGCCCAAACAAATCATTATTCGCTGAGTTGATGCGGCGATATCATCCCCATGTGGAGAAATTGCTCTATCACCTCGCCCCCGATTGGAGCGATCGGGCTGATTTGGCTCAAGAAGTTTGGATTCGGGTTTATCGCAACATTAAACGCTTACAAGAACCTGTCAAATTTCGGGGTTGGCTGAGTCGAATTGCCACCAACTTGTTCTATGACGAGTTGCGGAAGCGGAAACGCAACCACTTGCCTCTCTCTTTAGATGCTCCCTTGGCGATCGAAGATGGAGAGCTCGATTGGGAAATCGCTTCAGCGACTCCTGGCCCTGCTGAAGAACTGGCTACGCAAGAGTTTTATGAGCAGCTTCGTCATGCGATCGCCGATTTACCAGAAGTTTTTCGGACGACGATTGTGCTTCGAGAAATTGAAGGGATGGCCTATGAAGAAATTGCTGAGCTCACGGGAGTCTCTCTGGGAACTGTAAAATCCAGAATCGCCAGAGCTCGTCAACGCCTCCAGGAGCAATTACAACATTATCTAGAGCCCTAGGGGGGCAGATCCTGCGTGGATTTCACCCAGCATCCTGAGTTTCTAGTCAGAGTGTTATAGTTGCAACGGTTCAACAATTCTTTGTTCGGTAAGTTTGCCTAAGGAGTGACGGAAGCAATGTGGTAACTCTACCTCATGCATGATTATCAGCACATCACGGCTTGATAAATTACTCAAAACATTGGTGTTCCTTCAACTATTGAGTTCGAATTCTAGAGACTCTGAACATGAGCAACCATCTTGATGGATCTAACGAATACAACCGCACTCCAAATCCCTGTGATCTAACTGGACTAAATGATTGTGATTATCAAAGCTGTAACTCAACAATGCAGCGCGATCGATTTGAGCTTCTAAGTGCTTACCTAGATGGAGAAGTCACTGCTGCAGAACGCCACCAGATCGAGACTTGGCTAGCAACTGACGCTTCAACGCAACGGCTTTATGCCCGGTTATTACTATTGCGGCAGAAGTTACAAACTATGCCGATCAGCAAATCCGATCAAAGCGTTGAGCAATTAGTCAATTGTGTGACGGCCAGAATCGAACATCGTCCTCGGCACTTGCTCTGGGGTGGGTTGGCGATCGCAGCCCTTGTTGTCGGCGCAGTGTTGGGCTCCATGCCTCGGCAGACCTATGCACCTTCAGTTGCAACCAATTCACTGAACCAAACTGATGAAGTGCCAAGCGATAGCCTGATGATTGCTTTAAATCGCCCGCCTATCGAAATTCCAAAAACCTCGCTATCCAGTCCGATCAACTCGCTGCCCAAGTCAGATATCAAGCTACCCTAAATTAGCTTGCTGATCCCAAGCGGTTGTCGTCAGCAGTCACACCTGTCCAGTTGCCTTCTGGTAACCAAATTCCACTCAATTGATTGATGAGGGCAGGTCGCATTTGATAAAGCCATGCCTGCCCCAGTCGTCGAGGAGCAATTAAATTCCGATTTGCTTCAGGCTCAAACACATCGGTCTGAGTGCGAAAATATTCATTCGCTTCGATCGGGCGATCGGGATGATAGTCTTCTAGCTCATCCAGACTAACGAGAATATTGGAATTACTAAAATAAAGCAGAAATCCTTGGACAGGTGTGTTGCCTGGAGTCAGGGCAGGATAGCCGAACGGCAGGTGGTATAGTTCTCCATAAACAATCGCTGCTTTGGCTTCAACCACCCAGGGTTTGCAATAGCGATCGTAGTTCGCTTCACCTGGCTTTAGCGTGCCGTACACAAACACTTTCAGTACCTCAGACACCCTTCCTCCTAAGAGATTTGGTGGACAAGATTTTGTTCTATCTGTGGGCTAGAGGCAGGAATGCAATTTCGCTTTGGAAAATTTGTGGCAAAGCGGTTTTCCCGCATCTTTATCCCGGTGGTTTAGACCCCAGTCCTTTAGAATGGTTTAGAAATCACTTGCTTATCCAGAGGAGTTTCGTTCGTGGAGTCCCGTTACAATCCGGCAGCAATTGAGGAAAAATGGCAGCAACTTTGGGTAGAACAGGGAGTTGATCTGACTCCTGAGATTACAGACAAACCCAAGTTCTATGCTCTGTCCATGTTTCCTTATCCATCCGGAAACCTTCACATGGGGCATGTCCGCAACTATACCATTACTGATGTGATCGCGCGGGTACGGCGGATGCAGGGTCACCGAGTTTTGCACCCAATGGGATGGGATGCCTTTGGACTTCCCGCAGAAAATGCCGCAATCGATCGTGGGGTTCATCCAGCCAAATGGACCTATCAGAATATCAACCAAATGCGAACTCAGTTGCAGCGATTGGGCTTGTCTTATGACTGGAACCGCGAAGTCACAACCTGTTCGCCTGACTATTATCATTGGACGCAATGGATTTTTCTAGAGTTTTTGAAGGCAGGTTTGGCCTACCAACGTGAAGCGGCGGTCAATTGGGACCCGATCGATCAAACTGTGTTAGCCAATGAACAGGTAGATAGCGAAGGGCGGTCTTGGCGATCGGGTGCGAAGGTTGAGCGGCGGTTGCTGAAACAATGGTTCTTCAAAATTACGGCCTATGCTGAGCAGCTCTTGAAAGATCTGGATCAACTGGATGGATGGCCAGAGCGGGTCAAGCTGATGCAGGAAAACTGGATTGGCAAATCGACTGGGGCAGAGGTGGTATTCAAAACCGAAGGCGGTGATCATTTACCCGTCTTCACGACTCGTCCCGATACGCTTTGGGGCGCAACTTTTATGGTGCTGTCACCAGAGCATCCGCTGGTTGAAAAACTAACCACGCCTGAACAGGCTGCGGCGATCCAGACCTACCAGAAGGCAGCAGCAGCTAAAAGTGAGATCGATCGGACAGCGGAAGATCGGGAGAAAACGGGTGTCTGGACCGGCAGCTATGCTATTAACCCGGTCAATGATGCTGCGATTCCGGTTTGGATTGCGGACTATGTGCTGATGGGCTATGGCACAGGGGCAATTATGGCGGTGCCTGCGCATGATCAGCGTGACTTTGAATTTGCTAAAACCTTTGATTTGCCGATCAACGTGGTGGTACAACCTGCCGATCGGGAAATTGATGCTGCAACCATGAAGGTCGCCTATGCCGATGAAGGGGTGATGGTGCATTCCGGTCCACTGGATGGCATTCCGGCTGGCAAAGGAGCAGGTCAGAGTGTGGAAGCAGCGGTGAAATGGCTGGAGCAGAACGGTAAAGGCAAAGGCATGGCGACCTATCGCCTCCGAGATTGGCTGATTTCCCGCCAGCGCTATTGGGGTTGCCCAATTCCGGTAATTCACTGCCCTAGCTGCGGCATTGTGCCCGTTCCAGAAGATCAGCTCCCGGTTCAGCTTCCAGAAGATGTGGAGTTTTCTGGTCGTGGTCCTTCCCCGTTGGCTAAACTCACCGATTGGATTAACGTTTCTTGCCCAACCTGCGGCGAACCAGCGCGACGGGAAACCGACACCATGGATACGTTTATGTGTTCATCCTGGTATTATTTGCGTTACCCCGATGCCTGTAATGATCACCAAGCGTTTGATCCGGCCAAAACCAATGATTGGATGCCGGTTGATCAATATGTGGGTGGCATTGAGCATGCCATTTTGCACTTGCTCTACTCGCGCTTTTTCACGAAAGTGTTGCGCGATCGGGGCATCCTCAATTTCGATGAGCCCTTCAAGCGATTATTGACCCAGGGCATGGTTCAAGCAGCCGCTTACAAAAATCCTAAGACTGGCAAATACTTTGCTCCCAGCCTGCTGGATTTGGCTGATCCAAGAGATCCGGAAACCGGAGATCCCTTGGAAACAGTGTTTGAAAAAATGTCGAAGTCCAAATACAACGGCATCGATCCAGAGCAGGTGCTGGCAAAATATGGTGCTGATACAGCCCGCATGTTTATCTTATTCAAAGCGCCCCCAGAAAAGGATCTGGAATGGGATGATGCGGATGTCGAAGGCCAGTTTCGCTTTTTGAACCGGGTTTGGCGATTGGTGACTGAATTTGCCGATCGTTCAACTGCTGCGTCTGCGGCTAATGGTGCTCTCAGCAAAGCTGAAAAAGATCTGCGCTACGCAATTCATAATGCGATTTTGCAAATTACAGAAGATCTGGAAGGAGATTATCAGTTCAACACAGCTGTTTCAGAGCTGATGAAGTTAAGCAATGCATTAACCGAAGCACCTTGCAAAAAATCCTTCATCTATCAGGAAGGGGTTGAAACGTTAGTGAAGCTGCTTGCTCCTTTCGCTCCCCATATCGCTGAAGAACTTTGGCATCTGTTGAATCATTCAGACTCAGTCCATCAGCAACCATGGCCGCAGGCTGACCCAACTGCGCTTGTGGTCGATGAGATTCCGCTGGTGATTCAGATTATGGGTAAAACTCGGGGAACCATTCAAGTTCCAGCAGCAGCGGATAAACAACAGCTAGAACAATATGCTCGCGAGTCTGATTTAGCCCAAAAATATATTGCAGGTAAAGAAATCAAGAAGGTGATTGTAGTCCCCGGGAAACTCGTGAATTTTGTGGTTGAATGATGCCGGGAGGGGAATCATGAAGCCGCGTTCAACCATTTATCTTGCAATCGCAGTTGTGTTGGGGCTGTCTACAGGCTGTACTTTGTTGCGTTCTGCTGAGCCATCTCCAGAGGCTTCAGTGGCAACACCAACTGAGTCTGCAACACCGAGCCCTGTAGCCTCCCTCAGCTCAAACCGTCCCGATACGCGAGTCATGCCAATGACTATCGAAGGGCGAGTTCTGGAAATTGAAATGCGGCTATTTGATCAGCAACCATTGCCGTTCACAACCTACGTGCCGATCAAAGACTTTCAGACTGAAGTCAATCGATCGGATCAGGGGACGGTTGCCCAGTTTTTCTTTAGCCCTAAAGGAAAAAAGGACTCATCTGCCTACGTTCAGATCTTTTTACCTACTCGCCAGACAAGCGTCGAGGATATGCGCAGCCTCTTGCTAGATGAGGGAGGACTCCTAGCAGCCAATGATTGGAAGTTGGTCGATCGTACAGATATTGTCAGTTATCCCTGGGCTGAAGAAAAACTGATCTACCAACATCAAGTTGGCAAGGACAAGTATTTAGGATCGATCTACATTGGAGACTATGAAGGCAAATCCTTTTATGCCCTGACCCATTATCCAGCAGAATACATTGATGGGTTTGAGCCGCGATCGACCATCATGCTAGAAAACTTGCAGTTTCGCGATCAAAATAGTTTCTAGGTTAGTTCTGCGCCTCGCTCAGAATGTTCTGGATTAGTTAAAATCCGCTGAATTAAATTGATGTAGAGGCCTCCGCAAGCTGGGCCACTTCAGAAGGCTCCATCGACCAACCTATTGCACCTGCATTTTGCCGAACCTGTTCAGCGTTTTTTGCACCCGGAATTGGAACTACGTTACCTTGAGCCATTAGCCAATTCAATGCCACCTGCGCCGGAGTGCGATCGTACTTTTTAGCGATCGATTGCAGTAGCTGGGTCAGAGGGGCTAGTTTTTCCAACCCACTGCGGCTAAAACGTGGATCCAGTTTACGTGCACCGATCGGGGTCTTGTAATTTTCGATGCTATATTTACCCGTTAGTAGCCCTTGCGCTAACGGACTGTAAGCCAAAATAGTCACATTTAATTCGCGCGCGGCTTGTAAAACTCCGTTTTTTTCAATTTGTCGAGCCAATAGAGAATATTGCACCTGATTCACGGCCAGTGGAATCCCCCGACCTGCTAAAATTTGGTGCGCCTGTCGCAGTTGTGGGGCTGAATAGTTGCTAACCCCAACGGCCTGAATTCGACCTTGTTGGACCTCATCCGCAAGCGCACTCAGCAGCGTTTGCTGACCCATGAAAAAGTCAAAAGGCCAATGTACCTGATACAGGGTAACCGTCGGTAATTTTAGCCGTTTCAAGCTGGCTGTTAGCGCCTCAGCAACCGCATCTCCATTGAATCGCCAAGGCAGCGGAAAATACTTGGTAGCAATGAACACAGGACGATCGGTCTGCTGCATAAACTGTCCCAACAGCCGTTCTGATTCGCCAAACCCGTAGATTTCTGCTGTATCAAAAAAATTCACGCCTAGTTCAAGGGCAGTGTTAAAGGCAGCTTGCAGCACCGTGGCATCATAATCTTTGCCATAGCCCCAGAACAATGTATCTCCCCAGGCCCAGGTGCCAATGCCGATCGGTGGCACCGAGGGACCATTCAAACCCAGCGTTACAGTTTCCATGCTCCAGCCCCTGGCTTAACGGATTTGTTTAACACATCTTAATATTTATAGGCAAATGTATGAACTGAGCTAAAGAAGGAATTCCTGGAAAGTCTTGATTGAGTCCGCCGTCCTGAATGAATTAGGAGAATGCCATGCCGCCAACTCGAGTCGGCTTAGTGGGAACTGGATATGCTGCGAAAGCCAGAGCTGAAAGTTTGAAGGCTGAGGAACGATCGCAACTCATCGCAGTCGCGGGACATATGTTTGAGCACACTCAGACCTTTAGCAAAACCTATGGTGCAGCCGCGCTTGAGTCTTGGCAAGCGTTGATCGATCGCTCTGATATCGATTTGGTCATCATTGCCAATGTGAACAAGGAGCATGGCAAAATTGCGCGGGCAGCCCTGCAAGCCGGAAAACATGTGGTGGTGGAATATCCCCTATCGATCGACTACAACGAAGCCGTCACCCTGGCCCAGCTCGCTCAAACCCAGCAAAAACTGCTGCATGTTGAGCATATTGAACTGCTTAGCGGTATTCATCAAGCCGTCCAAGCGGCCCTTCCTGAAATTGGCCAACCTTTTTATGCACGCTATACCAGCTTCAACGCCCAGCATCCCGCTCCGCAGAAATGGACCTATTCGTCCCAACTGTTTGGCTTTCCGCTGATCGGTGCTGTTTCCCGCATCCATCGCCTCACCCATTTGTTTGGTCGGGTTGCTCAAGTGTCTTGTCAAACTCGGTTTCAGCCAGCCGATCGATCGGATTTTTATCACACCTGTTTATGTACAGCTCAACTGCAATTTGTGAATGGACTGATCGCAGAATTGACCTATGGGAAAGGAGATCGCCTCTGGCAAAGTGGCCGCAGCTTGGAGATTCAGGGGGAACAGGGAGGAATTTTCGTTGATGGCGATCAGGGCAGGCTCGTGCGACTATCCGATACACAATTCCTCGATCTGGGTAGCCGCCGGGGTTTGTTCGCCAAAGATACTGTGATGGTGCTCGATCATCTAATTAATCAATCTCCGCTCTATGTCTCGCTGACTGAAAGTTTGTATGCCCTCCAAGTTGCAGATGCAGCCCGACAATCCGCAGAACAGGGACAACCGATCGTTCTATAAGTCACCGCAGCTTTTTGCCTGCCCCTTTTTTATTTAGGTCCAAACTATGCTTAACTCTTCTTTAAAGTGTTCTCCCCCTGAAGCAAACTCATTTTTGCCGCTTATCATTCGTTCCCTGCTTTGATTCACGCTGATGATGCTCGGTTTCACATAGCCCACTCAGATCGCCAACACAGGACAGGCGATCGCAGGACAGATCGTTATCACCTCTGGAGATCAGGATATCGTGCAATCTAGCCAAGCTCTTACTCTGCCCTCCGGCCCATTGAAAATTTCTGCACAGACTTTTCCCAGAGATCCTGCGCTCATTCACTTCTCTTTGGTGATTCCGACCTATAACGAACGTCACAATATTGCCAAACTGGTGCAGCAGCTTACGGCCTTACTCGATCAGACCACAATCTACTATGAGCTCATCGTGATGGATGACAATAGTCCCGATCGCACCTGGGAAGTGGCTGAATCACTCATGTCTAACTATCCATCCCTGCAGGTTGTGCGTCGTCAAACCGAAAAGGGCTTATCGACCGCTGTGATTCGAGGTTGGCAAATTGCGCGAGGGGATGTTCTGGGCGTCATTGATGGTGACTTGCAGCATCCGCCTGAAGTGCTCTTGCAATTATTAGCGGCGATCGAGCAGGGCGCAGATTTGGCCGTTGCCAGTCGGCATGTTGCCGGAGGTGGGGTGAGTGAATGGAGCCTTTTGCGGCGTTTTTTATCGCGTGGTGCTCAAGTTTTAGGGTTGCTGATTTTGCCTAACGTGGTCGGACGAGTTTCCGATCCCATGAGTGGTTACTTTTTGGTTCGACGGGATGCGATCGCGGAGCGAGTCCTAAATCCGTTAGGCTACAAAATTCTGCTAGAAGTGTTAGGCAGAGGTAATATTCAAGCGGTCGCAGAGGTTGGCTATGTCTTCCAGGAACGGCAGCAGGGAGCCAGCAAAGTCACCTGGCGGCAATATGTTGACTATCTGCTGCACCTGGGCCGGTTACGTTCACGAGGCAGAATCTCCCAATTCCGCCAAAAATATCAACTGCCGCTACAACGATTGATTCGATTTGGCCTAGTCGGCTTCAGCGGCGTCTTCATCGACATGGGAATGCTCTATTTGCTGAGCGATCCAAGCACGTTGGCCTGGGGATTGACTCGCAGCAAAATCATTGCCTCCGAAATCGCGATCATCAACAATTTCTTGTGGAACGATCGCTGGACGTTTGGCGACATTTCCAGTCAGCAAAAGGGGTGGCGCAAGCGATTAAAGCGGCTGTTAAAGTTCAACTTGATTTGTCTGGCCGGATTGCTCTTAAATGTGCTGTTGCTCAATCTGCTATTTAATTGGCTGGGGGTCAATCGCTATTTGGCAAATTTGATCGCGATCGCAATTGTCACACTGTGGAACTTCTGGCTAAACCTAAAGCTGAGCTGGCGCGTGACGGACGCCCAGGAACCCTGAATGGCTTATACTGCGGTTCTCCCAACATCACAATGGCACAGTTGATCTGTTGAACGATCGGAACTGTCATACTGCCAAGCGTTAGCTCCCCAAACCCATTATGGCGACGACGCGGGGTGCGTAACACCACCAGATCATAGGCCCGCGAGGCTTGGGCGATCGTGCCAACTACATCCTCAGCCCGTTGAATCCGGATCTCTGGAGGGCTGGGCAAATTTGTTCTGCTGACTAAGGCTTCCAAACGAGATTTTACCCATGCAAGGCGTTGAGCAGGCACGCGTGGATTCGCCACATGCAACAAGGTAATTTCTGCTTGATTTCCCTGGGCCAACAGGGCTGCAAATCGAATACTTTGCCAAGCGGCCTCAGTAGGCGTTTCGATCGGCACTAAAATCCGACGAATTTCAGTAGGAGGCTGCATTAGCCGAGTAATAGCAACCGGACAGTGGGCAGACCACAGCACGCGATCGATCAAAGAACCAAAGAGACGAGCTTTAAAGCCATCAGTCCGACTCCATCCCATCACGATCAGGGTTGCCTGTTGCTCTCGGCTAGTTCGACTAATTCCCATCGCAACATCATCATCAATACGCAATAAGGGTTCGATCGGCACATCGGTTTCTTGCTCGTGACCTGTGGCCTGTCCCAAACTGGTTACTTCAGATAACAAGGTGTGGCTCCGCTCGATCGCCTGATCCAGTTCCGGTGCATCCATGTGGACATGGCTGGGCGTCACTGCCAATGGAATCACTTTGCCATGCGCATGACCTGCTATCAAGGCTGCCATTTGAATCAAATATCGCTGAGTGTTGGGATTATAGACAGGTACGACAATCGTTGGCTGTTGCAACTCAGAGTCAAAACTCAACGCTGAACCGGTTGTTTCAACATCTGTCTCTCCAATCGGAGTTAATCTTTCTGCGGCCCAGGAGGTAAGGATCGGCCCCAGGGTAGCAGTGACTAACATCAACACAATTACGCTATTCAGCACGTCTTCGGTCAACATACCTTCTCGAAAGCCTACAAATGCCGCCGCCAATGTTGCAGCCACTTGCGGTAGAGACAGCGACCACATCGTGATGCCTTCTAGCCAGCTATAGCGATATACCAGTTTGGCCAACAGTGCTGCCAGAAATTTACTGATGATCAGTCCAAGGACGATCGCCAAGGTCAGACCGATCGTGCCACCGCTCTGAATGAAGGCAGGTAAGTCAATCAACAAGCCAATGTTGACGAAAAAAATGGGGACAAACAGAACGTTCCCGACAAACAAAATCTTTTCTTTGACCGGACCTTCGCCTACAACGCTGTTAACAGCAAGACCGGCCAAAAATGCCCCCACAATTTTCTCGACGCCAATCAGTTCCGCCCCCAAAGCTGCAACAAATACGACCAGCAGCACGAACAGAAACTGGTTGCCTTCTTCATCGCCCGATCGCCGGAAGAACTCCTTGCCTAACCAATTGAATCCGACCAAAACCAACGTCGAGTAAATCAGCAAGGCCAGCAGCAAACGTACCAGGCTCAAGATATTGAAGTCGCCTTGATTGATGCCAACACAGATTGCCAGAACCAATAGCGAGCCAATATCAGTAAAGATTGTTGCGCCGATCGTCACCGTGATAGCTTCGTTGTTGACCAATCCCAAGCGGCTGACAATTGGATAGGCAAGCAGCGTATGGGAAGCAAACAGCGAGCCAATTAAGAAAGAAGAATTCCAATCAAACCCAAATAATCGTCCCACCAGCACACCCATGGCAAGCGGCACGGCAAAGGTGAAAAAACCAAATCCAGCAGAACGATGCTTGGTTTCACGAAACTGATCCAGATCAATCTCTAACCCTGCCACAAACAGCAGGTAAACTAACCCAATGCCGGATAGCAGCTTCATCGTTTCGGAGTCGTTATGCAAGACATTGAGGGCATTTGGCCCTAACACAACGCCTGCAACTAACAAGCCTAGTAACCCTGGCAGCTTTAATCGCTCAAAGCAGAGGGGCACAATCAAAATAACGGCCAGCAAAATTGAAAATGAGACGATCGGCTCTAGCTGCATAGATCCCACTCTTCAGTCAAGGTGAACTGCTCGACAATTCCCGGCAAGCATAGGAACTACGCGGTGGTAATGTCTCCGCAAGAATACCTGAAACTGAAAATTGAAAAATCTATTGCGAGGCGGATTAGAGATGAATTTGGCTTAAGATCACCCGCAGCCGATCGTAATCATCTTTAAGCAAGATGCTGAGGCTGCGTCCAGCTTGCACCAGCCATTCCCGGTCAGCTTTGCGCAATCGATAAATTTCCCGCATGGCCGCTGCCGTTAGGCTTTCAACAGGCGCACCTGTGATCTGCAAAAGAGTTCTTAGGAAATCTAACTGCTCGCTAAAGTGCAAAACTTCGGCTGGCTCACAGTAATAAACCGCTTGATGCACTTGAGGCGGACGGGGTGGCAAGTGCTGATAGATCTGGTCGCTCAATTCTGCTGGAAGGTTTGGATCGGTACGGAATGCTATAGGCTGATAGCCAACGATCGCTGCCCGAAATTCCGTTTTCAACATAGCAAAGATTTGGGGCTGCTGCTCTCTCAACTCTGGCAAAGACAGCCCCAACGCTCTGGCCCGATGCACTGAGTCGATCGGGCTTGTGGTCACATGGTAAATTACCGCAAAAATCTGATTGCCAGAGTCTTCGTCTTTAGATTTAACCCAACTGCCAAAGGGTGGCATTGAGGAAAAGTTAAGATCTTCAGGCTCAAGACACTGGGCTAGAAATTCTGTCGTCGTGGTTTCAATCACCTCAGCAATGTAATCAGGTGAACGATTCTGAGCACTGAACTGAGGTAGTGGTAACCGCATAGCGACTGGCAATCCGGGAAGTTTGAAGGAGAGCAGATTTCAGGCAAAAACCTATTTTTTGGCCCGACCAGCAGTTGCATCCACAAGTTCTAATTCTGAAAGCCGGAAGGTGACGAGTTTGTCCCAGTTGCCACCCTCGAACAGAACCGCAACTTTGCCACTGCTAATGCGCTGCACCAAACCTTGGTAACCGTAATAGATGTCATTAACGTTTTTGACTCGAACTGCTGAACCGGGCAAAATCATGATAAACCAAAGTAGTATTGATGTTCTTATTTAGCTTACGATATTCCGATCGATCGATCGAGACTCTCAACAATAGAAATTCACGATGGTAAGGTTCAGTTTTACTGAGAGATTGGGCCAGAGGCACCTAAAACTTCAACCGATGTCGGTAATTATTCACCGATTCCACAATCCCCAGGGCAATAAAGTTGGTTAGCAAGGCCGATCGGCCATAACTCAACCAGGGCAAGGGAATCCCGGTAATCGGCGCAAGTCCAATCGTCATACCAATATTAATCAGCACCTGGAACACGATCATGGACAAAACGCCAATCGCCAGCAGCGACCCAAAATTATCCTTCGCATTTTGGGCAATGATCACCAACCGCAGACAAATAAGCCAGAAGACCGCTAGAACAACCATACAGCCGATGAAGCCAAATTCTTCGCCAATGGCTGAAAAAATAAAATCCGTGTGCTGCTCCGGAATGAAGTTGAGCTGGGTTTGAGTGCCCTGATTCAGACCTCGCCCAAACAGCTGACCTGCACCGATCGCAATCCGAGATTGAATCAGGTGATAGCCCCCTCCCAACGGGTCTTGATCTGGATCTAAGAACAGCGTTAGGCGATCGCGCTGATATTCCTTCAGCACATGCTGCCAAGCGAAACTGCCCAATCCTCCAGCAACCAAATTCACAACGGCTGCGGTGAAGCTGCCTGAAATAGCCCAGGGTAAGGTTCGCCAAGCTACCACAATGATCAGCACAACCCACAGTAGCCAACCCGGTAAAAACACTCCGAATAGGATCGCCGAGATGATCGGTGACGCCAGCAGCAACAGCCAACCGGGATTCGCATTCGCCCAGTACAACATACCTAAAGTGACAGCACCAAACACCAGCGATGTTCCTAAGTCAGGCTGTAACAAGATCAGAATCCAGGGTACTGCGGTAATTCCCAATGCCTTGAACATCATCCCTAAGCTGCCAGCTCCTTGTTCATGCAAAACGGCAGCCAGTGTAATAATGACGCCAACTTTGGCAAATTCTGATGGCTGCAAATTAAAACTGCCGATTGTTACCCAACTTTGAGCGCCATTCGCAGTTGTGCCAATAAAAATCACCACCAGGAGTGCAATATTGGTAATTGCATAGATAATCCATCGCCACTGAATCAAATTCTCGTAGCGCCAACGTGAGATCAGCAATGCTGCAAGGACACCGACAGCACCAGTAACCCAATGCAGCCACCAGACGGTCAGGCCTAAATGTAACTGCGTACTGCGGATAGTAATGCCGCCAAACAAGGTAAGGCCAACAGGTAGCACAAATAGCAGCCAGTCAAGCTGTTGCCAGGGTTGAACCAGAGATTTCCAGTTCACGCGGCTGAAAGATTTTTGCAGCATAATCTCAAATTGAATTAACTTAAAGCGGCCACTGAAACACTTGCTGCAATTCGTTGAGCAACTTCAGTCAACGCTTTTGCTGAGGCGGAATCAGGCCGATCGACCACAATCGGAACACCCCGATCGCCGCCTTCCCGTAAGGGCATCTCCAATGGAATGCAACCTAAGAGCGGCAGATCCAATTCCTTGGCTGTTTTTTCACCACCGCCTGAACCAAACAGGTCATATTGACGATCGGGCAGGTCAGGAGGGATGAAATAACTCATGTTCTCCACAATACCCAAAACGGGCACTTGCATTTGCTGGAACATGCGCAGACCTCGTCTAGCATCAATCAACGCTACCGTTTGTGGAGTCGTGACGATTACAGCACCTGCCATCGGCACAGCTTGAGCCAGGGTTAACTGGGCATCTCCTGTTCCAGGCGGCATGTCCACAATCAAGTAATCGAGTTCACCCCACTGCACCTGATACAAAAACTGCCGAATGATGCCATTTAACATAGGACCTCGCCAAATGACAGGCTGATCAGGATCAATCAAAAATCCCATTGAAACCAGCTTGACGCCATAATTAAAGGCTGGTTCTAACACCTCTCCTTGCGCTCCTTGCTGCACCATCACCTTGGCATCCGCAAGTCCTAGCATAGTGGGGGCATTAGGACCATAAATGTCAGCATCAATCAGCCCTACCTTAGCTCCCGCCTGAGCTAAAGCAACAGCGACATTCACAGCAACCGTACTTTTGCCAACCCCTCCTTTTCCGCTTGAAACCGCCAGGATATTTTTGACTCCTGCAATGCCAGTGCGATCGGGCAGACTTTTTTGCTGAGGAGTTTCTGCAGTGACTTCCACTGTTACAGTTTCAACGCCAGGAAGCGTCTTAATCGCACGCTCACAGTCTTCCACGATAAATTGACGCAGAGGACAGGCCGGTGTAGTCAGAACTAGCGTAAAACTGACATTTCCCCCTTCTACCTGAACATTACGAATCATGTTCAGCTCTACCAAGCTTTTGCGCAATTCTGGATCTTGTACAGGTCGCAATACCTCTAAGATTTGGCTAACGTCGAGTGTTGTGAGCATTGTGTTCTCTATCCCGGAATTCGGTGTCGGGCGCAAATAAGTATATTTTCTTAAAACCAGTTTAAATTTTAGCCCTAGCTTAGACCGGGAATGCTGTTTACTGAACCCAAGATTTCTCCAATGCCTACAATTAGAAAAATCAAACTCAGCCAATCTGGACTGACTCGACGTTTAAAGCGCGTTGCAGTAGGTGAAATTGATTGATCTTGCTCAGCAGCATGGGCTAATTCACTGGCCACTTTAGCGGCATGAGGCTGAATCACAGACCAAACCAACGGGGATAGCCAACCCTTCAGCGTTACGGAATAAGACACAAACGTGCCACAAACTGTAGATTCAATGCGATAAGTGACTCGCTCTTCAAGACCGGGCAGAGCTAGCACTCGCACGCTCAACATTTCTCTTGGCAGAACTCGCTCAACAAAGATTTTGATCGGAATTGGGAAAAGGCGGCTGACAGCCTGGTAGATCAACCCTGGTTTTGGAATTAAGCCATGGGGAACATTCGTTTTCGCCAACAAAGGATGCCATGAAACATCAGCCAAGTTAACAACTTTTCCCCAAAGGTCATCGACTGAGGCTGAGCTGAGAACCTGGTAGGTTCCCGCTAAGGGAGGAAACTGCATGGGCTTGAAACGCATGACTCTTGTCCAGAGATCTAGCATTGCAACACTTCTCCACAGTGGCCAACTAGGTGTAGCCAGACAGGATTCTAGATGTTAGGTAGGTTTTGGAGAGGAGTAAAAAGCTCCTAGCCAACAATCGATCGATTCGAAGCATGACCTAAAATTCAGGGCGATAGTTCAGTTAAAGACTAGCAAACTTCGAGTTTCCGTAAGCCCGGTCTAGCCCCACTCTACACAAATTTTGTTGGCTCAGCTTCTCATTTTAGATAAACATTTCTACTAACGATGTCAAATCTCTGAATGAGGGTCAGTTTTTTCCAACAATGCCTCCAGTTCTTTGTGTATAATGAGAGACTGTGTCCATCATCCCAGGGAAAAATATGGCTCGTAAATGTGAATTGACTGGTAAACAAGCGAATAATGCTTATGCAGTTTCTCACTCCCACCGACGCACTAAAAAACTGCAAGAAGCTAACTTGCAGGAAAAGCGCGTGTGGTTTCCCCAAGAAAAACGCTGGGTGAAACTTCGCCTTTCCACAAAGGCAATTAAGACTCTGGAACGCAAAGGGTTGTATGCAATGGCAAAAGAGGCAGGGATTGATCTCCGCAAATATTAAAGGCTTAGAAAACCTTTGGATGCATGGATTGAGCCTGTTTAACCTTAGTTCGTACAACTTTGATGAAAGGGCAGCGTTAATTCGCTGTCTTTTTTAATGTCTTTGAACAATTTGACGTTTTGCAACAGCTTCAATACGCAACTTGGCTGATTTTTCGGCAATTACATTCGAAATCAATAAAATATAAGTGTCATATTTTACATCTACTTACTTAGAAAGCAATTTTGAACGAACTGAAGCAGCAGAGATTTCATTTACCTTAACTTTGGCTTTAGGAGCGATCGGTTTTTGTTGATTGATGCTGCACTGATTAGATTGCAATAGGTGTTGTGATCGATTTTTCTGCTGAAGTGGGAATCATCAATGCTTAAAGACCAGACGAGCCCATTAATCGCCATCTCCGATGGGTGTGACTTGATAGTTGTGATAGGAAAATCGCGTTGTGAGAAAACTAATTTCTATCTTCCTTCGTAGTTTCCCAGTTCACTGTTGTAGCTTTTGTTCTTCGTAGTTTCTCTGTTGATTTCACAGTTCTGAATTGTTAGTACAGTGATCGCTCATAGCATCAGCTTGTAAACTTTAGGTGACCTCGCATTCTGCGATCGACTTCTCCTGAGTTTATAGCTCAATCAAATTATTCTGATTCTAATTTTTCAAAAACTCCTGGCTTCTTAATCTTCTCCATCATTCCGTCTGACAGGTAAAGCAGATATGTCAACCCAAAAGGCAATCAGGGCAGCCCAATCTCTCCTCCGACAGGTGAGCCGCATGACACAGAGCCTCACGAAAGGACTTGTGAGCTGGCTTCTGCGCAGTCTGCTAATTATTGGTAGGCAACCCCTCTCCAGAGCAGGGTTTGTGTTACCCACTACAGTTCTGCTGCTACTTGTTGTCGTTTTGACCGTGGGCGCTATCAGCTACCGCACCTTCACGCGCACTCAACAAGCAGCTACGGAACGGCAGCAGCAAGTTGTTTATAACGCCGCCACGCCCGCGATCGATCGGGCTAAAAGTAAGCTTGAGTTTCTATTTGACCCCAACAAAGACAGTCGAGCAGGCGGAGTTCCCAGCCAAACGCAGTTGTTAGGCATGATGCTCAACGATGAGCGAGATTTGGGCAACGGCGTAATCGTGACCCATTTCCCCGATGACAAAAGCGTCGATCCATATACTCTGGACGGGGAAGAGCGCATCGACATCAACGGCGACGGTAAAAAAGATAATGCTTGGCGCTATCGGGTTGACCTGGATGGAGACGGCAATGTCAGCTCTCCCGGCAACAAAGATGGTTGGGCTGTTTATTCGATCCTCTTCACTGCCCCGTCTGACTCAAACAGTTTGCGAGATGCCAGAACAACAGCATGGCAGACACGAGCGAATGCCCTTCAGGTCAGGAATGCTCCACTGAGTAATGCTTCTCAATCAAATAACATTTGTCAGCGCAATGATGCTGCGAATGCTGGTACTCCGCTGGTGAATGGAGACGGCTGGTTCCCTGATCAACGCAACACAACCAAAATTCGTAAGAACTTTCAGGTCAGTGCTTATGTAGTTCCTGATAACCCAACCGGTACAGTTGCAACCCTAGAGTTTCAGCAGGATCGAGAGGCAACGCAAGGTTTCAAATGGGCAGCTTGGTTCCGCAACGATCTGGAAATTTTCCCAGGTCCACGATTCAACTGGAACGGAGCCATGCACACTGAGGGCAGCCTAATTATTGGAGGCAGCAGTTTCCGGGGGTACTTAGTCAGTTCTCCCCAATCTTGCATCAACAGTTCCGATGCTTCCGAAATTACAGCCCGGTTGAACAGCAACCCAACGAATGATACGACAGCGCTTCCAGACTTTAGAGGGCGTTTTATTACCGGAACAATTCGTGATAACAACTTCAGTGGCAGCGCCATCATTGATACTGAGTCTAAGAATCCTGACAACCAACAGCCTGCAATGGGAGTAGCACAAGATTCTGTTGCACCAGGGTCTCTCAAACCGATCGATTTTTCTTTGGAACCGGTTGTGCTTCAAACGACTGGTCGGTCTAAACCCCGCAATTCCACCGTTACCTCAGCCAATTTCCAAGAAGGAACAAATTGGACTGGCGGTCAGCTAAATAAGGGCGGACAAGGGCGGGTACGCAACATCGATAAAGTGACAACGCCCTATGTAGATGATACTTTCCGGGCAGACAACCGCTGGGGACCTAAGCCAACCTGGGGACCTCAAAGCTTGTCAATCGGCATCCTGGATGAAAATGATGCTGGGAGCGCAACCGCTAAAATTGGCGATCTGATTACAGGGGCCCCAATTCTGACAGGCAGCGATCCCACTCCCGGCTCTGATTCAGCAAGTGTTGGCTTGGATGGCTATTGGGAAAGGCGGGCTCGGGTGGATGGCTTGCGGCTGATTGTGGGTCAGCGGCTTGAGCTAGGTGATCCAGCAGGTTGGGGTGGACCAGGGAGCTTCAGTCCAACTGGTGGTGGAGCATCCATTGCTCTGACAAATGAACCCCTACGTCCCTGGCAAACTGGCTGCTCTGGCATAACCTGTAATGAAGAGCGTCAACGCAAAGCCCTGTGGGATAACCTCGCCGCCGTTCAATCGACTGCCATTTATCACAACGCAACGGATACAACTGCAGATGCTCGTGACTTTCCAGATGCTTGTTTAGTCACCACGGTTCATCCCGGCACACCCACAACGCTTGATCGCAGCTCTACTTTTGAACAGTTGGCTTACGGCATTCCAAAGACTGCCTTCCAAAACGCCTATGGCCCAGAAGAAATCATCAGCGACTTCTTCCGGGGACGGGGGACAAATGGCTGGGAATTTAGCACCCCCACTGCGGCTGACTTCAAGAATCCTAATAGTGCTCTGATGACGGCATTGAGAAATCTGGCTTACTTTGCTGGTGATCCCTATGGAGGAACTCCATCCTTCAAGCCTGAACAGCAGCCAACGGGACAGGTACATCCCTATCCCAGTATGGCAATGTGGGGCGATTTTTCTAATCTTCGTCGGGTTTTTCAAGATCTCCTGGAGAAAGGCGCGACTTACGATAGTCTGAGCCCAGCCGATAAAACAACCTTGCATACTGCGGCTTGCACGCTAGGTATGCTGGCTTACAACTTGGACTATCTAGAAAAACTCAAAGTCTACGATCTGAGCCCAGCAAGTGACCCAACCCGAGGCACTGGCGTGTTGCAATCCTTGTCCGGCTTTACGGATGATGAGATTAATCCTGCTGGTTTAACGATCACAAACAATCTTCTGGGTAATACCAAATATAGTGCGGGCTTGCGGGGCCGGATTCGTGTGATCGACCACATTGCCAAGGGGTATATCAACGCAACGAATGTTACAAACATCCCGGTTGACCAACGTCCACCAACCAGCCTGATCACCAGCATGGCAGACCTCATGCCACCGACTGTGGAGCCATCTGGGGGCATGAATCTCTTGGTTTGGGATGCTAATAAGTCTAATAACCCTGAAACTTATGTGCGTCTGCTGGAGCGGTGGCGCGATGATTCGACAACTTCAGCCGTTCAAAAGGATGAACTGAACAAGATCATTTCGTTGGCTCAGCTCATTATTACAAAAGAGCAGGTTGCTCGCGATCGCACCTGGGGCTTCAGAGGAAACTACGGAGGTCAAACAATCTATAGTATCGATCGTTTGGTCAGTACCGGGCCACTCGGAGACTGTGGTTTTAGCCTGGATGCTACCAACAAAACCCCCTTCGGCGGGTGGCTGCTAAATCTTAAGTTGCCATTCTCAGCAAAGAATTTAAACAACGGTGTAACTGATTCCTCAACTGAGTTGGTGGATCCGTTCTATCGCCTCTGCTCCTCTCGCCCTCGCTATCCCATTCTCTATTCTCTGTTTCCAGCTAAGTTGCAGGATGCGATCACTGCAGTACCTGCTGATTTAAACACAGCCTATGCTGGTGGATTTAAATCTCATCAGGATATTTCAGATCCAACAGAACTCGGGTTCACCCGAGATGATGAAGATAGCAAGCCGCTTTTGGGCAAATTCATCACCAATGAAAACTCAGGACGGACCTATGCAGTCGTGCGGCCCTCTGCTGTTGCTACCCGCCCGTTACGGATTAACCAATCGGGGATTACGCTGGGAACGGCTGGAACGGCTTGGACTCTACCCACTGACCCGGGTTCACCAGGCACAGGCACAACTCCCAATAGCAATCAGTTCAACCTGATCAAAGCTTGTAATAACAAGTGCTCTGAGCCCAATAACGCCAATAGTACAACCTTCCAAGCCCCCAAGGTGGGTACGTTGATTCGGGTTGCCTTCAAAGATGGTGCATTCTTCAATGGTCGAGAAATGTTGCCTGTTCGCACTCTCGACCTGGACCTCGATTTGATGCGGAGCAAGTCCTATTCCAACGACTGGTGGCTGCCGAAGAAGGGAATTGTCTACGCCTTCCGGGAAGATGCTGTTTCGGAGTCCACAATTGTACGGCCTAACAGTGGCAATACCTGGTTGGGATGCGACACCGACGCTGAGTTGAAGACAGTCACTTGTGCGATGAGAACGGGCGATGTTTCCGCCTTTAACTCGAAAGATCCACCGCTGAACGACAAGAACTCCATTACCCCGAAAGCAGTTGATTATTATGCTGATCCCGATCGCCGTCCTCACGGATTCCGATTGCGGCAAGGCGCATCTCTCAAACGCGATGGAGATGAAGGACGAGGCCTCTCTCTGATCAGTGACAACCCAGTCTATGTGCAAGGCAACTTCAACCTGCACCAACAGGGCGGGACAAGACTGGAGGAGTTCACCCCGTCTCAGTTTCTAGCGTTCAATGCTGATGGTAGCTACAGCAACTTCTATGACCGGACTGACCTCGATCTCAGTTTCGCCGATCGCAATAAAGATGAATGGCGACCCAGCGAAGTTGTAGCAGATGCTGTAACGCTGATCTCCTCCAATTTTTGTGATGGCAGCATTGAAGATACTTTCGCCAGTGCTGGCGCTACTTCAATTCCAGCCTGGTTGCGCACTCGCTATGGTTGCGGTGCAAGTGCTTCCGTCACTTCCTATCTCAACCAAAACCGCCCAGAAGTCGCAATTACGGGCACTGATACGACTTCCTTTACAAAAGGGGCTGTTTGGGTTCGCACCAACTTGATTGACAATTTCCCAAGAGCGATGGTTACGACAAGAGTTGCAAGTGGGCGCAACTATGATGAAGGCGAGTCACCCATGTTCGTCGCTCGCCAGGGCCGTCCAGCCTATTGGGGAGATATCAGTGGCAATAACAAGGTCTACGACAAGACCTATATGGACATGTCCGACAATAAACAGCTGATCGGCGCAACCGATAATACTCGGATGAACCTGATTCTGGTCAGCGGTTTAGTGCCCTCACGGGAAGGCCAGTCCTATGGTGGGTTGCACAACTTCCCTCGCTTCTTGGAGTCTTGGAGTAACCTGTTTATCTCAGGCGCATTCTTGCAGCTCAATTTCAGCAACTATGCCACCGCTCCCTTTGATCAGGAGAACTGGCAAATTGGCTCTCCAGACCCAACGACAGGATCTGGAGCGAACGAATGGATTCGCTACTATAGTCCACCTAACCGACGCTGGGGTTATGATGTGGCCCTTCAGTATGCTCCAGCTGGACCTGTAGCACAGCGTTTCCAATTCGCCGAAGACACCCGCAGTGAGTTTTATAGTGAACCACCTGCGAACGATCCCTACATTCGGAATCTCTGTAAGCAGGTTCCGGGTAAAGCTGCGACCTGTCCAACCTAAGTTCCTGGAGGATGTCTGTCATGACCCTGCAACGTTCATTGATCAACGCTCGTCTGTCTCTGCTGAATCGGCTTGCTGTCACTCAGGACAAACATGCTCCTGAACAGGGGTTAACTATCATGGAGTGCCTAGTCGCCATTATGTTGATTGGCCTGACTGTGGCAATGGTCACTCCACCACTGTTGGTGGCGACGGCAAGTCGAGTCCAAAACCGCCGTGCTGAACAAGCCGCCCAAGTCGCTCAAGATGAGATCGATCGGATTAATACAATGGTGCAGCAAGGGACTCATGAAAGTCGTTTTCTGCCGAAGAGTATTGGCCCATTGGTTGGCGGGGATTTCAGAACAGCAGTAGCTGCCCCAACTACACAAGCAAGTCTTTTGGCCAGCCCACGGCGACGTGATATCTCAGCTTGTCCGGCAGCTTCTGCACCATATGGCACCTATGCGGCTTATACCAACCAACAATTGCTAGTCAACCAGGCCCTGCCAGTTGACGTGGATGGTGATTGCACCCCAGATTTCTTCACACAAGTTTTTCGGACAGATGGGAAAACGAGTACGTCTGAGCTGCAGAAACCTTTGATAAACCAACGTCCTGCCAAGTTTGAGATTGGTGTTCGAGTTTACTCAGCACTCGCCAGAAACAACTTTGGCACTGGGAACTTGAAAACTGATCCAGCTCCCATCTTGGCAACAGGTGGGCAGGGCAAACAAGCCACTAATCCTCTGATCACCGTTTATAAATCGATTGCCTGGGGAGAAAAATCAGATGTCCTGTGTGCTTCTTTAAAGGCAACTGATGTTCAAAAGATTGCAACCTGTCAATAAGATTTCCTAGGGCTGCGTTCTTGGACTCATGACACCGGTTCGCTTTTTAGGGCATTCAATTCACCACCCATTCACAAATTCGGAGTTCGGCTCCTCAATGATTCAGCTAGAACACTATGGCTAAACATTCCTTCTGGTTTCGTCTCAAAAAAGCTTTCCTGAAATCTCGTCAGCATCGTTTTCAAGGCTTCACGTTGCTGGAACTCCTGGTGGTGGTTGCGATCTCAGGCATTATTATGTCAGGGCTGACCTACATTGTGGTGCAAATGATGACCGCAGACCAGCGAGAGGCATCCCGTTCCGATACCCAACGGGAAATGCAAATGGCTCTCGACTATATGAGTGCTGAACTGCGAGAAGCCATCTATGTCTATCCCGGTAAATATTTAGAATGTGGTCCCAAGTACGCCATTGATGGAACTTGCCCCGAAAGCTTCACTAAATTTTTGCCCGCTGCAGTTAATAAAAATAGTGTTCCGGTCTTAGCGTTTTGGAAACAGCAGCCATTTCCAGACGCTATCAAAACGAAATGTGCCTCAGCGGTCCAAAATGGAGTCGCCTGCCTAGCAGGACAATCCTACGCATTGGTTGTTTATTCCTTACGCAAAAACGATACGACTGATAGTCCTCGCTGGCAGGGCAAAGCCAGAATTACTCGCTATGTGCTCAGTCAATTCGATTCTGATGGCAATGCGAATGCAGGCTACCTTGATCCGAGTACCCCAGGCACTGATTTCACAACTTGGCCCTACGGCAAAAATGAGAGCACAGGTGCCCTCACCAATCTCCAGACAACCACACCGACTGGCAGCGCAGATACACTCGTCGATTTTGTTGGCTTTAACTTTGGAGATGCAGGTTTATCGACTCAGATAGGACAGGTTGGCTCCTGCCCAGATCTACCCTCTGACAATCCAACTGATCCAAAGGTTGAGGAATATCAACTTACCCCTAGCAATAATATGCTGACGGGTACTTTTGCTGGAGTACGCAGCTTCTATGCTTGTGTGGCAGCCCCAACCAAACAAGTAAAAGATGGTGGAGTAACCAGAGACTTACCCGATGCAACCCGCTATCGAGACATCATCTTGTTCCTCCGGGGCAGTGCAGCGGGTAGACCGGGCATTAGCTCCGATGAAGCGGGTGGCTTCTTCAAAAGCAATAACCCTGATATTTTGCCGACCTTGCAAACCCGTGTTTTGAGCCGCAGTGTTTTAGGACGGAGCCCGACTGAATAAAACGCAGGTTTCACAATTCATTTCCCATTGTTTTGTCCGGAGTCACTTAATCCATGAGCAAACCAGCCCTCCGTCACTCAATTACTGGCTTCACGCTTGTTGAATTGCTAGTTGTGATTGTTATTGCAGGAGTTTTGGCAGCGATCGCCGCACCTGGCTGGCTCAGTTTTGCCAATAGCCGCCGTGCAGATGCAGGCAGAGACCAAGTTTTGCAGTTGCTCAGGCAAGCTCAGTCTCAAGCGACCCAAAGTCGGCAAGCAAAGATAGTCAACTTTATTACGCCAACCAACAATTTACCAAGCATTCAAATTGCTGGGATCGATCAACGGATTGATGGGCAGGTTCCCAATGTCAAGGATTCTAAGCTGTTTGGCTTAAAGGTAATCAATGGCAATGTGGCAGGTTGCGAGGGGTCAGCAACAAGCTGTGTAATCTTTGACGATCGTGGCAATGTTAAGCGTCCAAACAACGATCTTGGAAGTGGGATTAAAGTAGTCGTCACTTCTCCGGCAGATAATGCAGGGAGTAGGCGCTGTGTAATTGTTAAAACGCTACTTGGGGCAATGGAAAAAGGGAAAGGAGCTGCTTGCGATTAGTGTCACTGGATGATCAGTAGAAGCATCGCCAAAACTAGCCAACTGAGAAAACAGACACGGGTTAGTCGCGTCGCCTGCTTAATTTTTTCTGGCGTAATTGGATCGATCGGATCACCTAACAGAGGCTTGAACTTCACAATCCCTTTGTAATGGTTTTCGCCACCCAACTGGACCTTAAGTACAGCCGCATAGGCACATTCAATCCAACCTGAATTGGGACTCGGATCCTTAATCGCATCTCGCTGGCAGAGCTGCCAAATTTGACGAATTTGCCCTGATATCAGTCCAATCGACAAAACATGAAGACGGCAAGGAAGCCAAGTCAATCCATCTTCCAAGCGGGCACTAAACCAACCTAAATCCTTGTAAGGCAATTCCCGATAACCCACCATTGAGTCAAGCGTGCTGGCAGCCTTGTAGACCAACGCTAGTGGAGCACTACCGATCGGCAAAAAAGCCCCCAGAATCGCATAAAACAGCGGAGCCATCACCCCGTCCGTGGCATTTTCAGTCACCGTCTCCAGCACAGCCCTTAGAATCTCGAATTGCGTTAGGTTCTGCGTATCTCGACCCACATAGAGACTCAATTTCGATCGTGCCGTTGCCAGATCATTTGCCGCTAGGGGTTGCAAAACATCTTCAGATGCTCGCCGTAAACTGCGGCCTGCCAAACAGCTAGCCAACAGCACCACTTCAACCAGCAATCCCAAGAGCGGATGCAGCCAGGTTACTGCTTGAATCATCCCCCAGCCAATAAATCCACTTAAGCAGAGGGTAAGCACCGTCAAGCCGATCCCAGCACCTCGCAAGACCAAGGGATGCTTCAGAAACATCAAACAAAATTGGCTGTAGCGCTGAATTCCCCACCCCATGACCTGAACCGGATGCAGCCAGTTCCAAGGATCGCCAATTCCATAATCGAGAACTGCTGCCAATAGCAGAACAATCGCAGCCCTCGTAGAATGAAATGAGTCGAAAAGAGACAAGCTATTCAAGCTATTAATGTCCCAATGGGTGAAAATATGGACGTAAATCAGCGTCGCCTCCTACTGACTCGGTGAAATGCCAAATCTATCTTCGCAGCATCGATCACCCCATGAACGTCGTGCTCATCGTCTTCAGCGGTTGCGGCAGCTCAGTTTTTGGCTCGACAGCGCTATCCCGATTCCCGGCACTCGTCACCGAATTGGCCTTGATCCTTTAATTGGCCTCCTTCCTGGCGGCGGTGACACAGCAGGGTTGTTTTTATCGGCATTTGTTGTGATAGAAGCAGCCCGAATGGGAGCAACTAAATCCACCTTGAGCCTAATGGCCTTTAATATTTTGCTAGAGACTGTAGTTGGTACGGTGCCTGGTCTAGGGGATGTATTTGATGCTACCTGGAAATCGAATCTACGGAATCTGGAACTCCTGGAAAAGCAGTTTAACTTACCTCAGCCAGTCCAACGAGCAAAGAACCACTGGTTCGCGATTCTGCTGATTTTAGGGTTGATCGTGGTATTTCTCGGTTGCGCCTACCTCTCCTTTCTACTGTTGCGCTGGATCATCCAAACCCTCAGCACCCTGTCCTAGATCTGTCTTTACCACATCATCAAATACCTGTAGCGTTTGAAATAGCTGATTGGCAACACTTCACCCCACATCTAGAGATTTTGCTTGACGGATTCTGGTGGGATCATCCATAATGATGCGGCTGTTTTGTGGCATGTCGGCATGGTTCACGCACTTCCCTCCTCCAATAGTTTGCACCTTGTTAACTCCAGTACTGCACCTCATGCTCGATCGTCCCATCTGGACTGGAGTGAATCTCTAGATCCAGCTGCGATCAATCTCAAAATTCCCCATTCTGAGGACGACCAACTTTCCGAAGTAGAATTCTGGCAGCAAATTGAAACAGCATGGCAGGTTTGCGATCGGTTTGATTTGCAAACTGAAATTTGGCGAGGGCAGATTCTCAGAAGTGTGCGCGATCGCGAGAAACAAGGGGGAGATGGTCGCGGCACAGGATTTCTCAACTGGTTAAAGGATCGAGAAATTAGCAAAAGTCAAGCCTATTCTTTAATTGAGCTGGCAAATAGCGCAGACACCCTACTGGAAGCCGGAATTTTGGAGCCAGAAGAGGTAAACTGCTTCAGCAAGCGCGCTTTTATTGAAACTGCTCAAGCTGCTCCAGAAGTGCAGCGCATGGTGAGTGACCTGGTGAAAGAGAATCAAGAGGAAAAATCGGCTCAGCGGATCACCCGACGAGAAGTGCGGCAGCTCAATGATGAATGGACTACTATGTCTTCTGATTTGTTGCCCAGTGCAATTAAAGAGAAAGCAGCAAACAGTACGATTCCCACACGCTATCTGACTCCTTTAGTCAAAGAGATGGAAAAACTGCCGGAAGTTCATCAGACAGCTTTACAGGCGGAAGTGGTTGCAAATCCTGATGTAGACACCGTTAAACAGGTGACTGCTGAAGCTCGTTACTTGGCCAAGTATTTAGCAGCGGCGGCTCAGGTTCAGGTATTCGCCCAACCCTCTCTCAACCTAGAGCTTGCTTTAGAAGAAGCGCTACGAATCGGTTGTCTTAGCAGCACCGCTGATATGGTGAATTTGGCAGCTCAGCTCGAACAAACCACAATGAAGCTGTACACCACCTGGAAACGGTTGAACAACCTGTCAGAACGGGTTTATCTCGATAGTGGTACCAGTACACCCCATTTGCGATCGCTCCTGGCTCACCTAACACCCTTAACCAATCAAACCGTAGAAGTAAATTTGGGCGATCCTAACAGCAATTTTTCACGGTTGATTCGCCTCCAAATTCTCGCAGACGATCAAGATGATCCGATCGAAACATAGATTTTGCGTCAGCAAGAGCGATAGGGTAAAAGGCAAAGCTTCTTCAAGATGGGGTCGGTATCGTGCTGATTAGCACCATCAATCTGCCTTCGTTTCTCTGGCTTTGGCGAATTGCCGCCTGGTCCATGGGACTTTCTCTGTTTGCCTATTCGCTGCTGGCCATGAGTGGAACCTGGATTCTGCTCAGCCGTCGCAATCATCAATCACGGCCAGGTTGGCTGCGCCCTGTGCATTTCAGCATTGGGGCTATTTTAGTGGTGCTGGTACTGCTGCTATTGGCAATCGGCTTAGTTGGTACTTTGGGGCATTACGGATCCTTAGGCCACTCCTCTCATTTAATTGCAGGCATCATCACAGTTGGTTTAACCCTGCTCTCTGGCTGGAGTGCAACGCAAATCAGTCCCCAACGCCCTTGGGCGCGATCGCTCCATCTCGGCACTAACTTAGTGCTGTTACTTGGGTTTATCTTTGTGAGCTTGACTGGATGGACCGTCGTGCAGAAGTATTTGCCTTGAACTTGTCTGGTCAATCAAACAATCCGGGTCGGGTTGCAGGGCGATCGCCTTTATTCAAACCAGGAATGCTTGCTAGACTAAAAATGAAAGCTTAACAAAACTTATATTTTCAGTGACGCCATTGTCGGACCCAATCCCCACTCAGTCAGATTCAGAGGCAAAGTTGCAGTCAACATCACCCCTTGCCGCTCAGGTCGATCGACGAGTCTTTCGCCTATCGATTTTGATTCGTCTCACTTTGCTACTGTTCTACACTGCGCTGACACTGCCTCTACCATTTTTGGCTGTCATCACTGCTGCACCTGTTTCTCCGACACTTTTGGCGATCGGCCTAGTCTTAGGTGCGATCGTTCTATACGGGGCACTGAGTGAACAGGTAATTGTGGATCAACAAGGAATTCAAGTGACTTATCCGGGCTGGGTCAAGCTGCTCTGGCGCAAAGGCTGGAGTTTAGATTGGCAAAATATTCAAGCACTCAAACCTCGATCGACCGGGCAAGGTGGTATTGTCTACTATTTCTTAAGTCGATCGGGCGAGGCCTATCTTTTACCAATGCGCGTTGCTGGCTTCGCTGAGTTGGTGCGTCGAGTAGAGGCCAAAACAGGGATTGACACGCGAGATGTGCGCCCACTTTCTCAACCCTGGATGTACCTGATTCTGCTGATGCTGACCGTATTTCTGTTGCTGATTGACAGTTGGACTATTTTGACCGCTATGGGTCAGTCCTAATCCCAAGCTAGAATTCAAACGTTCATCTGCTATCTAAGTTGACCGTGCCCAATTCTCACGTCAGCCTATTGCTCGATCGAGTGAGCTTGAAAACACCCAATAGTGCTCACTATTTACTGCAAGACATTTCCTTTGAAGTTGCAGCAGGAGCCTGCGTTGGGATCGTTGGCGCTTCGGGTGCTGGCAAAACCTCGCTGCTGAAAGTGATCAATCGTTTATCAGAAGTCAGTCAAGGCAAAATTCTGTTTGAGGGTGAAGACATCCACCGGATTCCAGTCATCGCTTTACGGCGAAAGATCACCCTTCTCCCTCAAGAATCAAAACTACTGGGCATGACGGTACGCCAAACGCTAGCCTATGCCCTTACCCTACGAGGCATCGATCGATCAATCATAGAACAGCGGCTTCAGTATTGGATAGAACAGTTGCGCCTACCCGGTGATTGGCTCGATCGCACTGAAGTTCAGCTTTCTGTAGGGCAGCGACAGCTTGTGGCCATTGCTCGCGCCCTGATGATTCAACCCCAAGTTTTGCTGCTGGATGAGCCCACTTCTGCCCTGGACGCCGGACGAGGAGAATTTTTAATCCAGTTTTTGCGGGAGCTAGCAGTTCGATCGTCATTGACTATCTTGATGGTGAATCATCAATTAGAGCTGGTTGAACAGTTTGCCAGCCAAGTGCTGCATCTACGCCAAGGCCAGTTAATCCAGAACTGTTCTGCTCAACAAGTCAATTGGTCAGAGCTGCGACAAACCTTAATTGATGAAAATACCGCCATTGCAGAAGAGTGGATGTGATAAATAGTGAATGCACGCATCCACGATGCGGATTACCAAGGCTAGCGCTAATATACACACAATTTCTTTCAAGATTTTTGAGGTATGAGCACTTCTGAAAATGAAATCTCCTATCGAGAGTTTGTGCAGCGCTGCGTCAAAGAGCAGCAACCCTCGGCGGATGATTATGAAGCACTTGAGAATTACCGGGCTTACCTCAAACTTTCACCCGAGCGAGCAAGAGCGATCGAACAAGAGATCTTAGGTACCCAAATTATTCCACCTCAATCTTCTTCCAACCTCAGCCCTGAAACGAATTCTGTGAATCAACGGGTCTTGGAGCCTGACAATCCACCTTCAGCCAACCACTCAAACAACAATTCCGTTCCTGCGCCTTTATCGGTAGGACTTACACCAACTCCTTCCATTGGTCCACCCCCGATCGATCAGGCGATCGAGCACACAACTCAACTTCTGCCAAAGCAACCAGAAAACTATTTTGCTCATTTGGAACAATATGGCAAAGAATTTTTACAAGCATTGAGAACGGAAGGGTTTAACTTAAGCGAAGAAACACGAGAACGCCTTCGTAAACTAGCAAAACAGTTTGAGTTACTGGGTACAGACGTTGCAGATATAGAGCGAAAAATGTTGGTTGAACTGTATTTGACAACAGGCCAACGCGAAGCCGTGTCACCCCCAATCACAGTTCCAGACCCTCCTATAGAACCTGAAGAGAAATACAATGCTGATCTAGAGCCTTTCTTTCTAGAACTTAAGGGTAGTTTGAAGGCAGGAGATCTAAAAGTCGCAGATATTGCAACTTGTAAGATTTTATTGAAGGTCATCGATCCATCGCTTGGATGGTTTGATGAAGCATCTCTCAGAGATTTTAAACCTGAGACCGCTGATAAGAAAGCAATTCAGGAGATCGATCGATTGTGGAGAGAATACTCCAAGGATAGATTTGGATTCAAACGCCAACTTCAACTCTATGGGATCAACCATGTTGCTACGCAAGAAGCAGATCTGGACAAACAGCAACGGGCAAACCGCACTTATACACTTCTCTTTAGCAAACAGGTGCAATGGTGGCTCAAGGGTCTAGAATTTTTCAAGTTTTATAACCAGCTGGATTTTTCAATGGAAGCACCTGACGGACATTTACCTGCTCGCTGGTTTTGGGAAATTCCTCGACCCAAAGCATTCCAGTATGGTGGTTTAGGACTTCTCCCAGAACGAGGGGGATGCGGGGTTGACTCATTTGTCATTCCTGCTTTCATGTACATGATCCGAAATGCTGGCATTCAGCCTTAATGCTCCACGATCAACAAATATCCGTTGCGCCTACAACATCAGCTAGGGGCAGCCACTTAAGTTCGCTACTTTTCCAGGATAGCTTTGCTTGGCACAAGTAACAATCTGAGTTATACCAGAAATGCGATCATATTTGATATCTATTCTGTAGCTGATTGCATACCATTTAAAGTTATTACTCATTAGCCAAACGATTTTTGAGCTGATGGAACAGGCTGAACAATGACTACGCATGTTTTGGCAGGATTAATCATGAAAGATTCCCACATCCTCATCAGTCTCCAGATGGTTTCAACTTGAGAGCCCTTATTCTTTGTGAAAGTGGCACAAAACTGCTTTCAGTCAATCAGATCGGCAAGATTCTGTGAAGTAATACTTCATTCTTTATGTTCTAATTAAATAGAAAACTCGCATATTTATTTCTTATGTTTGATTGAAATGAATAGTCTCAAATCGGGTAACAAATAAAAGTGAAAAAGTCGGGTAGATTTTGATTTGTTCTGAAATTAAATCAATTTATTCTTCGACAAAATCGATTTTTACCATTCACCTTTGGTAAAAATTTTTAATCCTACTCTAGTCCACATGCGATAGGTTGACTTTCACCGATCAACGTTGATCTTCTATTCAGTTAGAGTACTCAAAAATACAAGTATGTCTATAGCAGCTCTGATTTATGTAGACTGAGAAGTAGGAATCCAATGATTAGGTAACACTCGCCTTGCTCTGTTGGAACCCGATTGGACAGTGCGTTCATTAGCCAGAATCTAAGGCTCGCAAGCGTTCTTCGCAAATTGTTGCCTGTAGATGAACAAGAAATTCGGGAGAGGTGGCCAACAGCGAGAGTGATTGCAGCCCCTCACTAGGATATTGATATCAAAATGAGTTTTGTGTCAAAGTTTACTCGTTTTTTATCAGAAAGAAAATGCTCAAAAGTTTCAGTATTCCATCAAGTACGGGTGTCCAATCAAACTGATTTCCTAAATGAAAAGAACTGATTTAAAGCAATCTAAACTCTTATAAATAAAGTAGAGATCCTCATAGAGAATTCATAAAATTCTGTTCTGAAACCCCCTCAACAGTGATATTTATAAATTATTAGCTCCTCTCCATAGTTCATTACTCATTGATCAAGGATTATTTTTTAGTTCAGCGACTTAGCGGATCTAGATAACTTTTAGGGAATGATAGGTTAAAGCCACAAATGCCCTAACCATGTGAGTTCTTTTTCTAAGAGTTCAGTGGACCGGCGGCATAAAAGCGATGACATCACTGAATAATCCTTGTCAAAGAGAATTCTCACAGGTTGTTTTCAGTCTTTCTTAGTTGGATTTCTTAGCTCAACAAAGGTGTGATTACCTCCGATGGAACCAAATTCTTTAGAGCAACAATCCTTGAGTTCTGACTTCGCAGTTTATGACTGCGAGATTCATCTCAAGTTTCGACTGATCGAGGAGAAACAAAGTATCAGCAATCGTGAACAACTTCTCGAAGTGTTGCTGGATGCATTTTCCTATGGCGCAGATGAATATTTAGAACCGTTACAGGTCTTGGTTGAAGCTCAAGAAATGCCCGAGACACAAGCTTCACCCCAAATGAGACGGCAATTGATCCGCTTACGCAATTCCAACGGAGATGTTGCTTAGATCCATTTTTCTGTCTACTCGCTAATCGAGGATATCACTGCGTTCTAACACTTACTATTTTCCAGAACTGCAATTGTATATTCGTCGAGCTTCACCGAATATGAGCAAAGCTTTTGAGGAGTAATCATGTAGTTCGTAATTAAGAACTGAGAACAGCCTGAAGCGCTTGCTCTACACGGACATATTGATAAGTAAAGCCGCTTGCCTGCGTTCGCTCAGATAGAACTTGTTGACCTTCCAGAACAACTTTCGCTGCATCACCCAGTAGTGCCTCTAGCGCAAAAGCTGGAACAGGTAGCCATGAAGGCCGATGCAACGTTTGACCTAGAGCACGACAAAGTTCCGTCATACGAACAGGTTGCGGAGCAGTTGCGTTAAACACACCTGCCATTTCAGAGTGAGTGAGCGCTGCAATAATCAAACTGACTAAATCATCAATGTGAATCCAGGAAAACCACTGTTGCCCAGTGCCCAAAGGGCCACCTGCAAAAAGTTGGAACGGGAGAAGCATTTTCGCAATGGCCCCTCCTTGGCCTAGAACGATTCCGGTCCGCAAAATCACCAGCCGCGTTCCTGATTGCTTTACCTGCTCTGCTTCTGCTTCCCAAGCTTGACAGACTTGCGCCAAAAAATCTTGACCGGGCGGGCTATCCTCATTAAACGCCGCTGTTTCACTCGTGCCGTAATAACCGATCGCAGAAGAATTGACCAGCACACCGGGTTTAGAATCAGCTTGGGCGATCGCCTCTACAATTTTTTGTGTCCCAATTTTGCGACTATCCAGAATTTCTTGCTTGCGTTCAGCCGTCCATCGGGTTTCTGCGATCGGTGCCCCTGCTAAATTCACCACCCCATCGCAACCTGAAATCTGATTTTGCCAAGCGCCTGACTCTAGCGGTGTGTAGCTGACAATTTCAACTTTGGGAAAAGCCGTTGATGGAAATACTCGACGAGCCTTCTCTAGATTTCTAGTGAATACAAGGACTTGATGACCTTCTTGCTGCAGCCGCTCAACTAATCGGCTTCCTACAAATCCTGTTGCCCCGGTAACTGCGACTTTCATAGATTTCTTACTGTACAACTCGTCCTTGCTGTGACTGAACTGAGCATCCATTTTGAATGCTTTGCTTACTGGCCTGCTTCTCCATAAGCCATACCATTCGCTTCTGCATAGCGGTGCATAAAGCGCATGAATCGCTCCCAGTGGTCTTCGCGATCGATCTCTAAACGGCATTCTACCCGCTCTAACTCATCCCCTTCAGGTCCTCCAAAAATGAACTTGATGGCAGCAGGTTCAATGCTAATTTTGCCTTCCTCATCCGTTAACAGCAGGGCTTTTGCAAATCGGTTGGTGTAACTGCGAAACCGTTCGATCGATCGCAAAGCTCGAAACACCAACAAGACCGATCGAATGCCGGTCGATCGATTCAGCCTGAGGCTAACGTCCGCAAGCTCTTCAGGAATTCCTTCAAAAAATTCAATGCAGGGAATGATATCAGCCATTGCTACCCAATCAAACTTTGATTGACGCTGTCAGTTTCAGTATAGAGCTGAGTCGCAATCCTCAGTCAGCCAAAGCGATGATCTCGACGTTTGTCCTTGCTTCAGAAAGGAACAAAATCCTTTACAGTGAAGATCGGAGTTGGTTTTGGGGATCATTGGAACGTTGGCCAGTAATTTTATCTCGTGGACTGAGCCAGGATTGGGATTGCAAATCGGGGCTACTGCAGTTTGGCTCGGTCTGGTGGTTTTGCTGTCCCTGATTCTGCACTACTGGAAAACTGCCAAACCTGAAGTGACCCGAAAAGTTGTCCATATTGGCACTGGTAATGTAATTCTGCTGGCCTGGTGGTTAAAAATGCCAGCGTTTTTAGGCATTGGAGCCTCTANTTTTTTTCGCTGCTGTTACCTTACTTTCCTATCGGTTTCCGCTGCTGCCCGGTGTTGACAGCGTGGGCCGCAAGAGTTTAGGCACTTTCTTTTACGCTGTTAGCATTGGCGTTTTAACGGCCTGCTTTTGGCAAATCGCGCCCCAGTTTGCCGTTATGGGCGTTTTAATTATGACCTGGGGGGACGGGCTGGCTGCTCTGGTCGGTCAAGCGTTTGGAAAGCATCCCTACAAAATTTGGGGTATGCAGAAAAGTTGGGAAGGGACTTTGACCATGCTAGGCGTTAGCTACATCATCAGTAGCCTGATTTTGAGTAGCGTTTATGGCAACTTTGGCTTAGTCTGGCTGGTTGCCCTTGCGGTTGCGATCGCCGCCACTAGTCTTGAAGCTTTCTCGAAACTCGGCATCGACAATCTTACCGTTCCATTAGGCAGTGCCAGCATCGGTTTTTGGTTGAGTCAATATTTGTGATAGATCCAATTTTTCCCTGCATTTCAGGAGATTGACACGCGCTATTCTTAGCAGCTAATCCTAAAGATTTTGATTTAAACCAGGAGCGTTGGTTTCTTGAGCTGTCCGGGCGGACAAAATGTCTACCCTACAAGAAATTCTTTTTACATTGAATTTCTGTTTCTAAGAACAGATCAGACCACCGGAGATTCGATCGCCCCTAACTCAGTTGTGGATTCAGCAGGCGTGATTTGATTCAAAATCTCCAAAACCTCTCGCTCAAAAGTGACCTGAGCACGATTGGTTCTACCACCCACATAGAAATTATCTTGCGTTTTTAAAGCCCAAATCTGGGAGTGAGACACATAACTCATTGCCACACCCAGCATCAGCAGGCCAAAGCCAGTGTAGACAATCGGAATACCAGGATCGGCCTTGATCTGTAAGCCTGTGCTGCCAATAATTTCGGCGATCGACAGCGTTACTCCATTCACATCTACCGACATACCCTGTCGCACTGTGGCGATCAGTTTGCCCTGCATATCGTAAACCAACAGAATGCCCTGCAAATCTTTGGCAACGACGGAAACACCTTCACTCAAATCTGGTTTAATCGGCACCCAAGTTCCCCAGAGGCGACCTGCTCCTCCCGTTTCTAAAGGAGCCATCGGCAATTGCAGCACCGGACTGTTGTTGAGGCGCAAGCGAATGGCCGCAATACTCCAGTCCGCCTGATAGAAAGTAACCCCGCGATAGCGCAGCGGTTTGTTGACATGAATGGTCTGCCGATCGACCGTCTCTCCCCCCTGATCCAACACCGACAAATCAGAATAAAACTGGTCGATCGTACCATCGGGCGTATAGTCAATCCAAAAGCGATTAACTTTCACTGACCAGTCTTTAGGAATTTGAGCAGCGGCCCAAGGACCGGCATCAAAAATATTGCGCACCTGAAACGTTTCGCCACTCGGCACCATTTCCTGAGCAAAAAAGCCCGTCATGGCACCCCAGATCGCTCCCAGCAGAATCAGCAGCATACTGGCATGGACGATGATCGGTCCCACCCTTCCCATGATTCCTTTGTGAGCATAAAGCTTCTCGCCTTCCTGAAAGATTTTGTAGCGACGTTTTTGCAGCAGCGGCACGAGTTGATCCATCGAAGCTTGCGGCAGCGTTGCGCTCAAGGCAAATTTTTCAAACTGGCGAGGCTGCCCATAAAAGTTCCAAGTGCGCGAGAACCAGCGTAAGGCCGGAAGTTGCCGCTGAAAAGTGCAGGTTGTCAAGCTCGCCCCAAATAAAATCAGCAATGCCAAAAACCACCAGGTGCGGTAGACCTGATCAAGCCCCAGCAGCAAAATGACCTTCCAACTTAAGAAGCCAAACAGGGCCGGATGTTCTGGATAGTTGGCTTGATAGAATGCCTGCGGCTGTCCCTGCTCAATCACCGTACCCAAAATGCTAAAGAGCGCGATCGCCAATAACAGCCCGATTGCCAGTCGCAAATCTGCCAGAAGCGGCACCAGTTCTCGCTTCCAATAGCGCCGAATGGTAAGCCAGAGATCAAAAGACTGGACTGGTTCAGGAGAAGAATTTGTCATAGCTTGTACTCCAGTTAAATCGTTCCGGAGGGAAAGAGCCGAAACAGCAGTGAGAAAACGCCGAAGCCCACAAGCAACGCTCCACTGGCAGGCGTAATCCAACCCGACCAGCGACGCAGCTCCAGAATTTTCTTAATCGAAGCAGTAAAGGTGCCTGCAATAATCAGTGGCGCAACATAGCCCGCCGTATAAGACAACAGCAGCACACTACCCAGAAGCGGATCTTGCGTAGTGGAGATCCAGGCCAGCAAAGTAGCGAGAACAGGGGTGCTGCAAGGGGAAGCCACCAAACCAAAGGTTAAGCCAATTAGATAAGAGCGAATGCCTTCAGGCAAATCTTTAGAAATCCACTCCATGCCTCCCCAATTGGGTAGCTGAAGCGGCAAAGCTTCTAATAAATTCAACCCCATGAGAATGGCGATCACGCTCACGACAATCGGCAAACCAATGCCCACCTGGCCATAGACTTGACCTACCACAGCGGCTACAATCCCCAAGCCTGCTAAGGTCGTCGCCAAGCCCAAGGCAAACCATGTTGATTGAATAGCTGCCTGCCAGCGAGTTTTAGCCTCATAGCCGCCAATGTAGCCGATCGTAATGGGCAGCATTGACAACATGCAGGGCGTCAAACTGGTCAACAAACCTGCGGTGAAAATAATGCCAACGCTGAGCGGCGTTAAATGGACTAATTGGTCAGCAACCAGGGCATCAGCAAAGTGCTCCAGATTATACAAACTTGTTTGCAAAGCGTCCAGCATAAAAAATTGAGCTAACGTCGCCTGTGCTAAGGTTTATGAAGCGCTTCTCTTATTTTACCGAAGCAGCTTCCGCTTCAACGCCGCTTGCTATGGTTGATTCTTTAAATTCGTCTGGTTTAGATGCAGACTTTTGGGAAGGGCGCTACCAAGCAGGGACCGATCGCTGGGATTTAGGCCAGCCAGCTCCACCTTTTGTCAGTTTATTAGCTTCTGATCACGCACCTCAACCTGGACATATAGCAGTGTTAGGGGCAGGGCGCGGTCACGATGCGTTGCTTTTTGCGGCGGCTGGTTTTGAGGTGATTGGGTTTGATTTTGCTCCTTCTGCAATCGCTGCGGCCAACCAAGCTGCTGCCGATCGGCAACTTCCAGCCCAGTTTTTGTCTCGGGATATTTTTACGCTGCCCAACGAGTTTCCCAGCACCTTTGACTATGTTCTAGAACATACCTGCTTCTGTGCCATTACACCCGAACAGCGATCGGACTATGTGCAGCTCGTCGCTTCAATTTTGCGTCCGGGTGGAGAATTGCTTGCCCTGTTTTGGGCGCACGATCGTCCCGGTGGTCCACCCTATGGTGTGACAGTCGAGGAGCTATATCAGCGATTCTTAGCCCAATTTGAGATTGTTTCTTTTGAATTGGCCACAAATTCGATCGAAAGTCGCAGCCAGCAAGAATATTTAGCCCGCCTCAAAGTGAAGGCATGAGGTTGCCATTCCTCCAGACTACTCAGGTCAGTAAATATTAAAAATCAAAGAATATACAGAAATATCAAGAATCGAAAAAGATACATTCGTTGCTCCGTAGTTGAGGCTGGGCAATCTGTAGGAGTAAGAAGAGATTTTTGATTTTTAAATCGGTCTTATGAAACTCCTCAGCTCTGCGCTCCTGATCTCTACGGTTCCGTTTGTTTTTCTAAGCACTGCCTTACCCGTTTTGGCTCATCCTGCACCAATCCAAATTGCCTACGGTGAATATGCAACTCTCACAAGCCGGGATTCGAACACTCCCATTAACATTCGAGACGGAGCAAGCACCAATACTTATGCACGGCATATTGGCTATGCAGGTGATCGGGTTGAGATTCTCGATCGCTTAGTTGGTAACGATGGCTACATGTGGTATCAAGTTCGCTTCCTCGTTTCCAATGCGACAGGTTGGGTGCGAGGCGACTATGTATTCTTAGATGAATAATTGTAATATTCTGTTACAAGCAATATTTATTCACAAAAAGCAGGGCTGAATGAAATGTCACCCAGCCCTCAAAATGCAGTCAAAGCCTTCGGCCTCTCAACCTAGGACATCGACTGAATAATGTAGTCAAAGTAGGGGGCTGCTGCGACGGCATCCTCGTCGCTCATCAAGGCAATTGACGCATTCTTGAGGCAGCGGATGGATTCCACCATGCCAGGAACTGGCACACCCAAGGAGTTGTACATTTCCTTAACCCCAATCAAACCGATTTTTTCGATCGGCTCTTTGTCGCCTGCCAGCACGCCATAGGTAATCAAGCGGAGATACCAGCCATAATCGCGGAGGCAGAGAGCACGCTGCTTGTCGCCGTAGGCATTGCCGCCTGGAGCAATGAAGTCAGGACGCTTTTTCCACAGTTCCTTGCTGGCTGCTTGAACAATTTTCTTTTCGTTATCTGCCAGGATTGAAGCAATCCGAGTCCGCTGTTCGCCTGTTTTTAAAAAGTCTTGAATGCTCTTCAACTCGCCACTGCTGGGGTAGCGAAGTTCTTCATCGGCATTGAGAATAACTTGGGTAACTACGCTCATAATTTAGAGAGATGACTATTGCAGTGATTCAGCTATCGGTCGTATTTTAACGACTTTGGGGGACTCAAGAAAAGAGATTCAAGCAGGATGCGAGAGAAACCGTAATGATTCTCTTTTTCCTTGGCCACAAAAAATATTTCTGAGAGTCACTCAAAGATTCTTAATACTATTGATAGTTTTGGGGATGAGGCCTGGTTGGTAAGCAGCGTGATCGCTTTACCGCTGCAAATGTAACAAATCTTTGAGGGAGGCAAGCAGCTTAATCTGGGCCTGCATAATTTTGGCTTGAGGATCGAGCACAAACTGCCACTTCACATTCACTGTAAATAGCGGCGTCTGAACCTGGCCTCCAACGACACTATTCAGCTCACCTGAAGGCAGGACTTGCTGGGTTGCCTGCTGGGGATAGGCCCTCATTCCCTGTGCTTCTTTCGTCAGGTAGGCTGCAATTGCGTCTGGTCCTACCAATGGTGATTCAAAGGGAGGCAACAATTGTCCCTCTGGGGCAAACAGAGCTGCTGTTGCCTGGAAGTCACCTCGATTAAACGTCTCGAAATAAGAGGCAAGCGTTGGGTGGATCGAGAGATCGTTCGTCTCTTCCAGGATCGGATTTTCAATGGGACTAGCAGCATGATTTAGGGTCATAAACTTTGAATGAAATTTGGCTAAGAAGGCTTGCTCTGACCCTACCAAACACTAACCGTGCAGACTTACTTCCCAGGAGGGAAATTCCCTGCTTGAATCTGTTTGACAGCATGATGGTGACTCAATTCAGGGCATACTATCCACATCCCTTCGGATAGGGGAGAGCGGCCTCCTGGCAGAAATGCTGGGGGGCTTCGTCATCGTTAGGGATAAAACTAAACCGGGAACCTTGAAACTAGCACACCATTCGATCGACACCCGGTATTTTGCTGCCGGGTTTTTTATTGCTCTGTTTTATTACTTAACCTTCAGCCTCTTCACCCGAAGATTGAACAGGATACCCGATCGGAATTCTAAGAACTTATAATTTTAAGGACAGTTCGCGGAGTCAGGGTGTAGAATTCTGGGCCGCAGTAATCCTGTGTTTAAAGCTGATCGGAAATTAAAGTAATTTGCAATCTTGCTACTGCGTAACCTATGACTGATTCTCCCCGCCGCTATCACATCACTACTTTTGGCTGCCAGATGAACAAAGCCGATTCAGAGCGGATGGCTGGCATTTTAGAAGACATGGGGTTTCAGTGGACCGAAACGCCAGAATTAGCGAACGTCGTGCTTTACAACACCTGCACCATTCGGGATAACGCCGAGCAAAAAGTCTATTCCTATCTCGGCAGGCAAGCTAAGCGTAAGCATGAACAGCCAGATTTAACTTTGATCGTTGCAGGTTGTGTTGCCCAACAAGAGGGAGAATCCTTGCTGCGGCGGGTGCCTGAACTCGATTTAGTCATGGGTCCACAACATGCTAATCGGCTACAAGACTTGCTAGAACAGGTTTTTGCAGGCAACCAAATTGTGGCGACTGAACCTGTCCACATTTTTGAAGACATTACCAAACCTCGTCGAGACAGTAGCGTAACGGCCTGGGTGAATGTGATCTATGGCTGCAATGAGCGCTGCACCTATTGTGTAGTGCCTAGCGTGCGCGGGGTGGAGCAATCCAGAACGCCAGAGGCGATTCGAGCTGAGATGACAGAACTGGGACGGAAAGGCTTCAAAGAAGTGACGCTGCTGGGTCAAAACATTGATGCCTATGGGCGAGATCTGCCTGGTGTGACGGCTGAAGGACGCCACCAACATACCCTGACAGACCTGCTGTACTTTGTACATGACGTGCCTGGAATTGAACGAATTCGCTTTGCCACCAGTCATCCCCGCTATTTCACTGAGCGATTGATTCGCGCTTGTGCTGAGTTGCCTAAAGTTTGTGAGCATTTTCACATCCCGTTTCAGTCAGGTGATAATGACGTGCTGAAAGCGATGGCACGTGGCTACACTCAGGAAAAATATCGCCGCATCATCAACCTGATTCGGGACTACATGCCCGATGCTTCAATTAGCGCAGATGCGATCGTCGGTTTTCCAGGTGAAACAGAAGCCCAGTTTGAAAACACGCTGAAATTAGTTGAAGATGTGGGATTTGATCAGCTCAATACTGCGGCTTATTCCCCGCGTCCAGGCACGCCCGCAGCGCTTTGGGAGAATCAGCTCAGCGAAGAGGTGAAGGCCGATCGACTCCAGCGGCTGAATCATCTGGTGGCCACCAAAGCAGCAGAACGATCGCAGCGCTATTCAGGCCGGATTGAAGAAGTGCTGGTAGAAGATCAAAACCATAAAGATCCAACTCAGGTGATGGGCCGAACTCGCGGCAACCGTCTCACTTTCTTTACTGGCGACATTGACCAACTGAAAGGAAAAACGATTCCCGTGAAGATCAATATCGTTCGGGCTTTTAGCTTAACAGGCGATCGAGTTGATACACCTGTCGCAGGAGCAGCATGTTAGACTGCTCCAAACCTAATATTGGAGCCAAGGAAAGTAGACAGCTGTGATGGTCGCATTTTTCATCGTACTCCTGGGTTTAAGCCCCTCTCTTTTGTCGATTTGGGTAATGCGTCAAGCCGATGCTCGCGCCCAAGAGCGCCTAAGACTGGCCATGGAATCGATCGCCAACCGCGAGCTGCCACCCCTTAACTTACCGCCGGATCATCAGTACATCGAGGGGATTGGTTATATGATTGGCGACCTCACCTGTGAATTTAACGCCCGATCGCGCCATATTCGCTGTGCCATCAATCCCTCAGGTCCCTGTGACGGTTGCTTGCACTATCGATCGCGTCTGTTGGATGAGGTATAGATTCAGGATTATGACCTAATTGCCGGGAGGTACTACCCGGAGCCGTTGAGTTACTGCGGTGATGCCGTCGTCGCGAACAATCACTGCTGAAATCCAGCGATCGCCCGGTTGATCTGGAGCACGCCCGACTTTAAACAACCCACCTGACGGCAGCAGTTCTAGCTCAATTGGAGCGGGATTGAGATAATTGTTCACCTCGATCGGTTCTTCAATGGCTGAGCCTAGGAGTAGTCGATCGCCGAGCGGTTCCATCACAACTGCATCAAAGTCAAATTGTTCCCCCGGAGCAACCTGTTCTGGCAATCGGAAGGTGACAGAAGGCGGTTTTTCTCCCGCTGTGAGTTCACTATACTCATTCAGAACTTCTTGTTCAAGAATTTTGTTGTTTTCGATCCGCTGGCGTGAAGTAATGGTGGCCACTAAGTTGAGGTCGCGCCGCTCGTCGGGATAACGGCCTTTAATCGTCGTTGTGGTGACTGTGACCACACTATTGCCCTGCTGCTCCCAGCTATCAACATTGGTGCTATAGGCCAGATTGGGATAGCGCTTCCACAAATCACTCAGCGTCTGCTTCAGGGTGTCGTATGTCAGCCCATCCTGGCTCGTGAAATTGGGACTATAAAAACTCATCACTGCATCTAAATTTCCGCTGGATGCGGCTTCATCCATTTGGGTAATTTGGGCAGTGACTTGTGGAGGGGCGGATGCTGAGGGGCTTGCTCCAGGTTGTTGGGCGATCGCACCACCAGCCCAATTAAGCGTGAGCCCAAGCGTGAGTCCAGAGGCAAACAACGCTAGCCAACGGTGGCAACGACGTGCAACAGGAAGCGATTTGGCCGAATGGTGCAGAGAGAAGGTGGGACGAGTTTGCATCGGGAATCCGTTGAACGAGGAAATCTATCAATTGAGCCGCTTCAGTCAGCCCAAATTGCGGTAAATTAATCTAGCCTGTGTTGAAGGCTAGGTACAGGTGATTATAGGCTAACCTATTCACCCTTTCACGCAAGAGTTTAACGCAAGCACTTATTCGCCCAGCTTCAAGAATCAGCTTCAAGAAATTTATGGAGCGTCAACCTTTGGCTACAGCTTCAGAGCCAATCCCCAATCCTGCTAGCACCAACGCAATCCGTCCTAAATTGCTGATTGCAGCAAGTGGAACTGGCGGACATTTATTCCCGGCACTGGCGACCGCTGAGCAATTATCCGATTATGAAATTGAGTGGTTGGGAGTGCCCGATCGCCTAGAGACCCAGCTTGTGCCCGACCATTTTCCGCTACGCACCATTTCAGTCAGCGGCTTTCAAACCAAGTTTGGCTTGGGTACGTTCAAAGTGTTAGGCCGATTTGTCGCTTCCATCTTCAAAGTGCGGCAGCTTTTGCAAAAGGGACAGTTTCAGGCTGTTTTTACGACGGGGGGTTACATTGCAGCTCCGGCGGTGATTGCAGCTCGATCGCTCGGATTGCCTGTGATTCTGCATGAATCGAATGCTTTACCTGGTAAAGTTACCCGTTGGCTCAGTCCCTGGTGTACAGCAGTGGCGATCGGTTTTGCAGAAGCGAAGCAGTATTTACCTAAAGCAAAAACTGTCTGCGTCGGTACGCCTGTGCGATCGCAATTTCGATCGGCGCTTGCAGCCACAACGCCCTTACCCGATCTACCCATCCCGGAGGCCGTGCCGCTGATTGTGGTGGTGGGAGGCAGTCAAGGGGCAGTGGCTGTGAATCAACTCGTGCGACAGGCAGCCCTAGCCTGGTTTAAGGCAGGGATTTGGGTCGTTCACCTGACGGGAGATAGCGATCCGGATGTGAAAACGCTGATTCATCCGCAATATGTAGTGCTCCCCTTCTATCACAACATGGCTGGCCTGCTGAAACGGGCTACTTTAGTGATTAGTCGGGCTGGGGCTGGAACGCTGACAGAGTTGGCGATTACCCGATCGCCCGCTATTTTGATCCCCTATCCCTTTGCCGCAGAAGATCACCAGACCTTTAACGCCAAAGTGTTTGAAGCTGGAGGAGCCGCATTGCTCTACCCTCAATCAACACTGACACCCGATCGACTGCAACAGGAAGTTCTAGATTTGCTTGCTTCGCCCGACCGGCTTGGGCAAATGGCCAATGCAGCGTCTCAACTAGCTGTCGAGAATAGTGCTGAACAATTAGCCGCCTTGATTCGTCAGTATGTCGCAATGCAAAGATAAATAATGGATGTTTAACTATATTGCGAAAGGTGACTTAAACGTTAGTTGGTTCTACAAAAACAAACCGCTTTTGCGTTGAAAGATTCTGATTTATGGCGGTTTTATTGTCTTGCTTGGCATATTCTGAATTCTCAATATTCGCTCAAATATTTCATTGAATGCGTGTAAAGAATAATAGCGCGATCGTCCTTTTTCAAAGGGCGTGATTTTATGATTGAAGTATGAAAGACTCAGTGCAGCTTCAAGTCAATCATCCACAAGTTAGTCACTCACAGTAAAGTCACCGTCAAGGCTGAGCTTTCAAAGCATCACTTCTAAGCTTTCTCAAACAGCTCCATCACTCCGTCAGAGTTGATTTAAGTTAGATCGAAATTTCCTGCATTCTATTGAAGCAATTCAATATCAGTTAATGCTGCCCAACAGGCTTAGAGGGGTTCACGTTCTTGTTTCTTAACCCGAGGTTAGTACTATGAATATTCTCAAAGTCTTGAATGACACAATGCGCTATTTGTCTGAGGGTGCTACTGCTCTGTTCAGTCCTAACCACGATGAATATCCAAATATTGGCGTTCAACCTTTTAGCGGTGAGCCTTACTCGGAATGGATCTCTAGTTCAGAAAGCCCGAAAAAGTCGAAATAGCCATTGAATCAAATCCCGATCGAACCTCGCAATCAGGATTTCAAGTGGGTGGGCCAAGACCGTCCACCCGCTATCAGCTAGCTACAATCACGATGTTTTTAGGCCAAAATCATGGTGTTACTAAGATCGTGTTGCTAAAAGTTTGGTAAAGGGTGGTTGCGAGAACGATCGCTTTTTTGCCACTGATTGAGCCAAACTACTTTGTTTTGTTGAACCGTTTTCCAGCCCGCTTGTTCAAGCTGAGTTGGGCTTGCTGTTGTAACCATTTCATGGCGTGGACAATAGATGACCACCATGTGGGGATTGCTCATCGTAACGTAGCAGGGCCCCCAGTCTAGGCCTTCACATTCCACGCGCTGTCCTTCTTCCCACTGCATTGCATTTCCCTTTTAACTCTGCCACTAGCCAATCTTAGGATGCCCGCTTAGAACCTACCTCCTACTGTTATCTCAGCCATCTGGATGATCTGAAACACGTCTTCTTCTATCATCTCAAAAACTGAGGAAAAATCAGGAAAATGTGTTTAGGAATACGGTTAAAGTCAGCAAGATTTGACATAGATTAATTTTCTTTGCTTATATATAAATTAAAGAAACTTTTCTTGTCGGAATAGTTACCTTTAACGCTAAGGTTTGGTGCGAATGCGCCAGAGCGAGAGGTGAATATCCTCAGACGTTAATAGTTGCGGCTGATAAATCTCAGTCAGCTCAAAGGCTCCTGCCTGCTGGAGTGTAGTGAGCAGAAACTCAGAAGGTGTGAACAGAAACGTATTCCGGTGAGGCCAAATTGCATTGGGGAAGCGATCGATCGGCAGAATTTGAATCTGAACCGTGGGCTGCAAACGGTGACTGAGGGAAAGTAAATCCATCGTTTGGGCTGATTCTGCTAGCAGTAAAGGTTGGTCTGCCTGATTGATGATTGCCGCAACTTCTGGATTGTATCGATTGCGCGCTTTTTGGTAGTCGGGAGAGCGATCGAGATTGATCCAGCCAGACATTAAACTGAGGCCAATCAAAAAGGCTAAAATCTTGAACCTTGTACCGTTTTCCAACTGCCGAGCCAGGAATTTACAGCGCTGAGAGGGGCTACTTGGGCTATTAAGTGCGGCGATCGCTAGCAGTGCTCCAAACTGGCTGGGAATCAAATATCGAGGCGTGGCAGAAGCTTGCCCCTGAAAGATGAGATCGAGCAGTATCAGCACCAACGGAATGGGCAGTATCAGCGTTCCGATAAATAATCCGGTGCGCCGCCCTGTTTTGAACAACCGATAGAGGGCATATCCCATAATCGACAAGACTGCTGCTGCCAGCATAGCTTGAACGAGCGCCAGCCAGCCCGTTGCGACCACCGGAACATCAAAGAACAGCACTGCAAAACTATAGAGCCAGATTGCCACGATCGAGAGTGGACTGATACTCGTTCGCATCCAGGTTGTATTTGCGGCGAGAGTGGACTGCTGCTGAGCAATCACCCAAAACCAGGGAGAAAAAGCGAGTAGGGAAAATCCAACTGTCAGCAAATAATCACGTCGGATCTGCTTCAATTGCGATCGATCTGTAGCAATGACAAACAGACCGTGACCGATCGCCACCAGCAGAGATAGCAGCGAGGTATAAAAACTCAAAATCAGCGTTCCACCATAAACTCCCCAACTGAACGGTAAATTGCGGCGAATTGCCCGCAACAGTGCCCAACTACTGAGGGCGATTGTCAACAGCCACAGACTATAAGGACGGGCTTCCTGAGCATAGGCCACAAAAAAGGGGGAAATGGCAACTAGCAATACCGCAGTCCAAGCAACCGCCTTCTCGCCAAATAATTCATGACAAATCGCGTAAACTGCCGGTAGCACCAACAGGCTGAAAATGACAGAGAGGCTACGAATTGCGGCGATTGAGCTGCCAAATAGCTGCATCCAAACTCGCACCAGCAGAAAGTAGAGCGGCGCATGTTCAGGACTGCGGCGGAGTGCGGTGAATGTATCAGACCAGGCGCGATCGGTGGTGAGTTGCTGATAGGCCAGCAGATCCGCCGGAGAATAAATTTGTCCGTTAGTAAGTTGGGCAACGATTTCGGCTTTTGTATAGCCAACCGCCCGAGTTACCGTCGCGACTTCATCGACCCAGAAAATCTTTTGATCGAGATGGGTGATGCGGAACCCGATCCCAAGCAGCAGACAAAAGGCAAAAGGCAAAAGGCGGAATTTCAACTGACCGGATTTCAACTGACCGCTCATCGTTTGTCAATCTTTTTGTCGATCTGCTGTTGCCAGAGTTGAATGAGGCGATCGATCGCCGGATCCCAGTCATGCTGGATCGCTTGCTGACGAGCGGCTTGGCCCATTTGTTGTCGCAGATCGGGTTGCGTGACGAGTTGCCAAAGCTTAGCCGCAAAATCCTGCCAGTTGCGAGGTTGAAAGAGGAATCCAGTCTGGCCAGACTGCACTGTATCGACAATGCCACCTGCCGCAGGAGCAAGCACCGGGATTCCAGCCGCACCTGCTTCTAATACCGTCAGGCCACATGTTTCTTTCTCAGAAGTGGTGATGTGAATATCACTATTGATTAGCAGCGCGGGTACAGCTTGTGAGGCAACTCGACCTAGAAAATGAACTGAGCAGGGTAATGGATCTAAAGCTTGGGCAATTTCGGATTGCATTGAACCATCCCCGGCAATGATCAAAACAACGGATCGCAACAGGTCTGCATATTGGGAGCTACGGGCAATCTGGTTGAATGTTTCGATCGTAAATTTCCAGCCTTTGTCGGGCGTCAATCGTCCCAGAAACAGCAGCTTCACTTTCTCCTCAATTTCTGGAATCTGGTAATGCGTTGCGAAGAAGTCGGATTGTCGAAGCGTTAGATCATATTGGGCTAAAGGAACGCCCAGCAACTCCGCCTGCACTGCATTCTTGATACCTATCTTCACCGCTTTTTCAAAGGTGGTGGGACTGCTAATCAAAGTCGCACCATAAGCATTGTAGATGTGCGAGACAATTCGGCGTGAAATGCATTGCATCCCTGAGATTACAAAGCGGGGAAGTGAAAAGTAATCTTCGAGATATTCGATCAGGTTTGTATGGAAAAATGCTACCGCAGGGATCTGATGTTTTCGAGCAAAATCGATCGCCGGAATTTTATCGAATCCCAGCTGTAAACGTTCTGGCTCATCGACGTGAATGATATCTGGCTTGAATTCCGCTAGAGCCTGGAGTAAAGCAGGATAGGCCGTTTTTTTGACATTGCGCTCAAATTCCAACCCCATAAAGGGTGCACTTTCCAGCGGCACTACTCGCACTCCGGGCAGAATCTCACCCACATAGGTTTGCCAATCTGGATAGACGCTGGCGATCGAACGATAGTCGGGGCAGAGAACCAGCACCTGATATCCTAGCTGACTGAGGCGCTGCACCCGTTGAAAAACGGCGATTGTAACCCCATCAATTACGGGGAAAAAGCCTGACGTGATGATTGCAACTCTCACACGCGACCACTCCTGAAAAGTTATTTCATTATGCTATCCTCATGAACTAATCCTGCCTACCGTCGTCAAACGGTGATCAAGATGACTGTCTGATGCTTGCCTCCTGCCTCTATGAAGTTAGAACCGATCGCGATTATTGGGATTGGCTGTCGTTTCCCTGGCAGTGTTCACAATCCTGAGTCATTTTGGCAATTGCTCCGAGATGGGATTGACGCCATTACCGAAGTGCCTGCTTCCCGTTGGGATGTCGCCCAATATTACGATCCAGACCCCACTCAACCGGGAAAAACCAATACGCGCTGGGGTGGATTCCTAGAGCAGATCGATGCCTTTGATCCCCATTTTTTTGGGATTGCCCCACGGGAAGCCGTCACGATGGATCCGCAGCAGCGATTGCTGTTAGAAGTGGCCTGGGAAGCGTTAGAAGATAGCGGTCAAATTCCCGATCGTCTCCGAGGTAGTCAAACCGGCGTATTCATTGGCATCGGCACTCATGATTATTCGATCCGGCTCTGGCAATATCCCGTCAACGATCCCTACGCCACTACCGGAACAGGTAACTGCATTGCCGCGAATCGCATTTCCTATGTGTTCGACTTCAAGGGACCCAGTTTAGCCGTTGATACAGCCTGCTCCTCTTCACTCGTTGCAGTACATTTAGCCTGTCAAAGTTTGTGGTGTGGCGAGTCGAGCATGGCTTTAGCAGGCGGTGTAAATGTGCTACTGCTGCCCACGGTGACGGCAGGGTTTAGCAAAGGCGGCTTTATGTCGAGCCAGGGTCGCTGCAAGAGTTTTGATGCCTCAGCTGATGGCTATGTCCGCAGTGAAGGGGCAGGCATTGTGGTTTTGAAACCATTATCCGCAGCCAAAGCGGCAGGCGATCCGATCTATGCGGTAATTCGGGGCAGTGCAGTCAACCAGGATGGCTTCAGCAATGGTCTGGCGGCTCCGAATCCAAAAGCACAGGCGGCAGTGTTACGCGAAGCCTATCGACGGGCAGGGATTGCTCCTCATCAAGTGCAGTATGTGGAAGCACATGGCACCGGCACCAAATTGGGCGATCCGATCGAACTAGCGGCATTAGGAGAAGTGCTGAGCGAAGGGCGAGCCAAGGATCAGGTTTGTGCGATCGGCTCAGTCAAAACAAACATTGGCCACACCGAAACCGCCGCAGGAGTGGCCGGACTGATCAAAACCGCTTTAGCACTCAAACATCAGCAGTTGCCGCCCAGCCTGCACTTTCAGCAGCCGAATCCGCAAATTCCATTCGAACAGCTCAGTTTAAAGGTGCAATCGCAGCTTGCCCCCTGGAAAATTCAAAAAGGCTCTCGGCTGGCGGGCGTGAATTCCTTTGGGTTTGGTGGCACCAATGCCCATATCGTGCTGCAAGAGTGGAAGCCTGCTAAGACCAAAAAATTGAAAGGTAGCCAGGGATGGATCGATCGCCCCTATCACCTTCTGACACTATCTGCCAAAACACCCACCGCGCTGCAAACTCTGGCCCAGCGATATACTACTTTTCTGGAGGTCCATCCAGAACTCAGTTTTGCCGATATTTGTCGGACTGCGAATACTAGACGATCGCAATTCCCCTATCGGCTTGCGGTCGTTGCTCACTCATCTCAGGAAGCGCAGCAGCAGCTCAACGCATTTGGACTAACTGAAAACACCGAAATTATCTGCCATCAGGTCAGTGAGGAGGACCGTCCCAAAATAGCCTGGTTGTTTACTGGCCAGGGTTCTCAGTTTGTTGGAATGGGACGAGCACTATATGACACTTGCTCTGTGTTTCGGGATACGCTCGATCGCTGTGATGCATTGTTACAGCCTCTGCTAGGCCGATCGATTTTGGAAATTATTTGGCAGGAAGAAGCGCTGCTGAATCAGACTTGCTACACCCAACCCGCTCTGTTTGCGATCGAATATAGTCTCGCCCAGTTCTGGCAGGCTTGTGGCATTGAACCCACTGCGGTGATCGGACATAGTATCGGGGAATATGTCGCAGCTTGTATCGCTGGAGTATTCAGCCTGGAAGATGCGCTGAGGTTGGTTTCGGCGAGAGGCAAGCTGATGCAGGCGTTACCACCCGGTGGCATGGTGGCAGTGATGGCTGACGAAGCAACAGTACATAAAATCATCTCTAATCATAGAGATACTTTAGCGATCGCTGCTGTCAACGGACCTGAGAATACGGTAGTTTCTGGTCAACCAGAGACGATCGCCCAACTCACCACAAAACTAGAAGCACAAGGCATCAAGTTCACACCGCTTCAGGTTTCCCATGCGTTTCATTCACCGCTAATGGAACCAATGCTGGCTGAGTTTGCGGCTATTGCCGCTCAAATTGCCCATCAGCCCCCGCGAATTCCGTTGATTTCCAATGTCACAGGCAAGGCAATCACAGAAATTACGCCCGACTATTGGTGCAAACAGATTCGTGAAGCCGTTCGATTTGCAGATGGCCTTGAAACGTTACATCAGCAGGGATTTCAGGTTTTTCTAGAAATCGGGGCAAAGCCAACGCTATGCAGCATGGGGCGTACCTGCTTACCGCAATCAGAAAATCTTTGGTTGCCCAGTTTGCGATCGGGCCAATCGGACTGGCAGTCTCTGCTACAGAGCTTGGGACAACTCTATCTGAACGGAGTGGCTGTAAATTGGGATGCGATCGATCGTCCCACTCCTCATTCCTTTATTCATATACCGACTTATCCATTTCAACATCAACGATTCTGGTGGGAGCCAGATTCCAGTTTGACACCGCAGCATACAACGATCGCAACTGCGCCTTCTCTAGCAGAGAATCCCCTCAGCAACCCAATCTTTCAACCCGCAGGACAAGCTGAACAGTATGTTCAAGTAGATTTACAGCAAGATGGTCTGGATTATCTTCACGATCATCAAATTCTTAATCAGCCGATCTTTCCAGCCGCAGCCTATCTGGAAATGATGTTGGCCGTTGCCCAGCAGTTGAATTTTGCAGGCATTCAGATCGATCAGTTCAAGATTGAACACCCTTTGCAACTGCGATCGGATGAATCTCAGAAAGTCCAGTTAAAGTTGCACAGTCCCTTAAAAGCCTCACAGACAGAAGACTTTGGGACAAGTCGCTTGGTCACTCAGCAAAGCCCCCTAAATCCCCCAAGACTGGGGGACTTTGAGACGAGCTGTTTAGTTGAAATCTTTAGCTTCAGTCAGCATAAGCAATCCACCCAACAGACGGTTCGACATACGATCGCACAAATTCAAACCCACCAGCGCGACCCTGTTCAATTTGACTTGGAGCAGTTGAAGGGTTCCCTCACTCCGGTTGATTCTATAGCCGCGTTCTATCAAGGACTGCGATCGCAAGGGCTGCACTATGGGCCGAGATTTCAAGGAGTCCAGCAAATTTGGGCGGGCCAAGGCCGCTCGCTCAGTCGGATTCAGCTTCCAGAGGGTTGCACCCATTCCAACTCTGTTCTGCATCCGGTTCTGTTAGATTCCAGCTTTCATGGATTAGCAGCCGCGATCGATGCAACCCAGCAGACTTTTTTGCCGATCGGCCTGGATCAATTGATTTTGCATCAACCCGCCGGTACGCAAATTTGGAGTTATGTCGAGATTCAGCCTGACGCAAATGCGACTTTTCTACGGGCCAATTTATGGCTTCTAGATGAGTCAGGAAATGCGATCGCAGAAATTCAAAGCCTGCGACTGCAAGCGGTTAGCGCCAGCGTTTTACAACGATTATTCAATCCTCAGAAGACTTTAAACCATGACCTTTATGAGATTGAGTGGATCCTGCAAAAATCTGAAGCAAAGCCGTCTGAAAAATCCAACCACTGGCTGATTCTGGCCAATCACAATGATTCGTTCCGTCAGCAACTCAGTGAATCCCTGCAACAACACAATCAATCTTGTCACTTTCTCGACTTTGCTGCGATCGCATCCCTTTCGCCTCAAGCACTGCGCCAGCAACTCGATCAACTGCATCCGACACCTCAACAGATAATTTATTGCAGTTCACTCGCTTCAGTTCAGCAGCAATCCCCGATCGCTCCAGACTGCAAAAATGTACTGCTGCTCGTTCAATCCCTCATCACCCCTCCACGTCTTCACGACGCCTCTCCATCCTTCTGGCTCATAACTCATGGAGCACAGGCGATCGGACCTTCTCCGATCCAGCTTCAGCACACTTCCCTCTGGGGATTAGCGCGTGTAATTCGATTAGAGCATCCCGAATTGCAGTGCCGCTGTCTTGACCTCGACCCATTGCAGCCGGACCTGTCGCTGCTGTTGGATGAACTGCTGGCGGCTGACGCCGAAGATCAGATTGCCTATCGGCAAAATCATCGCTATGTGGCTCGACTAGTTCAACGCACAGAAAAAACGACAAAATCGGCACTGGCAATCCCTGATGTAGCAGCTTTCCAGCTCAAAACTTCCAGCGATGTTTTTTTAGATCATCTCTATCTCGCACCTACCATCCGCCGATCGCCCTCCGTGGGTGAAGTGGAAATCCAGGTGCGGGCAGCGGGCGTGAATTTTCGCGATGTCCTAAATGCGCTGGGCCTGTTGAAACCCTATTTCGCGCAGATGGGACTGAATGAAACTGCCGATCTCTCCTTTGGTTGGGAATGTGCGGGAACGATCGCAGCCATTGGCCCAGAAGTCACGGAATTTCAGGTGGGGGATGCGGTAATTGCAGTTGCAGCCAGCGGCAGTTTAGGACAATTCGTGACTTTGCCAGCCATGTTCGTTGTCCATAAACCCGCATCGCTCAGTTTTGCTGAAGCGGCCACCATTCCTACTGCTTTTCTGACAGCCTATTATGGACTGCATGATTTAGCGAAGATGCAAGCGGGCAACAAGGTATTGATTCATGCCGCTGCGGGAGGAGTGGGGCAGGCTGCGGTTCAGTTAGCTCAGTTGGCCGGAGCTGAAATTGTTGCAACTGCCAGTCCAGCCAAATGGGACTTTTTGCGATCGATCGGCATTTCCCATATCTTTAATTCTCGTACACTCGAATTTACTGACGAGATTCATAAATTCATTCCAGATGGCGTTGATGTCATTCTCAACAGTCTAAATGGTGACTTCATTCCCAAGAATCTGGAAATTTTGGCAGCGCAGGGGCGATTTGTCGAAATCGGTAAAGTTGGTATCTGGGACGCAGAGCAAGTTCAACAGGTGCGATCGGATGTAGATTACTTGCCATTCGACTTACTGGAAATTTCTCAGCAGCATCCGGCTTTGATTGCTAACTTGCTGCGTCAACTCATGCTCTTGTTTCAGCAAGGTAAACTGCGGCCTCTGCCCTATGTTTCTTTTGAAATCCAGGATGCGATCGAAGCATTTCGCTATATGGCGCAGGCCAAGCATATTGGCAAAGTCGTAATCACGCTACCTCATCTCACGCCTAATCAGCCTGTGGTTCGATCGGATAGTTGCTACTTAATTACGGGCGGTACAGGCGGCTTAGGCTTAAAGATTGCCCAATGGTTAGCGGAGCAAGGCGCAAAGCATCTCATTTTGATGGGTCGTCATGCCCCTTCTGGCGTCGCTCAAACTGCAATTCAGCAGCTCCAGGAAACCGGAACGACCGTTGATTGCCTGACGGTTGACATAACAGATTTCGATCGCTTAAATCAGGCACTCACTCCCTATTTCTCTACCGCAAATCCGCTGCGTGGGATTATTCATGCCGCAGGTATGCTGGAGGATGGATTGCTGCCCCAACAAACCTGGTCTCGGTTTGAGGCGGTTATGAATCCAAAAGTGAAGGGAGCCTGGAATTTACATTGTATTACTCAAGATCAACCGATCGATTTCTTTGTCTGCTTTTCCTCGATTGCTTCTGTGATCGGCTCGATCGGACAGAGCAACTATGCGGCTGCGAATGCTTTTCTGGATAGCTTAGCCCATTACCGTCGCCAGTCCGGATTACCGGGTCTGAGCATTAACTGGGGTGCCTGGGCAGAAGTGGGAATGGCCGCTCAACTGAGCGAATCCGAACAGCAACGCATGATTCAAAGCGGTATGCAGTGGGTTCAGCCAGAGCAGGGCGTGCAAATCTTAGCTGAGTTGCTGCAACAAAATGCGATTCAAACCACCGTTTTGCCGATCGACTGGTCTACTTTTCGATCCAGGTTGCCCTCGCAGCAATCCTTTCCGTTGTTGAATCAGGTTTTCCCTGCTGCACCCTCTACAAACCAACCGACGAGCCAACCAGCCCTGACTGAATTTCAGCAACAGCTTGCTGCCAGTCCGGATCGACTCGTCGCCATGCAAAATCATCTGCAAACTCAGCTTGCCAAGGTCTTAGGCTTTAGTGCTCCTGAGGCGATCGATCCTCAAGAACACTTTGGCGATCTGGGCATGGATTCTCTGATGGCGGTTGAATTTCGGAATCGGTTAGAGCATAGTTTGGGATATGCGGTGCCACAAACTCTCGCATTCGACTATCCAACAGTTGCCACACTGGCAAAATATTTGATCGAGAGTCAGGACGTGCGATCGCCCCTTCAAACCGATGAGTCGCTGCAAGCGCTGCCCGAGCAGGAAGAAATTGAACTGCTGCAACCCCTGCCAGTAGAGGATTTAGAAGGAACTGCAACAGGATATTCACCTCCATCAGCCGCCCTCAAAATTACAGAGCCCCAGCGCTTAGAAGCTGTCATTTCTGCCGATTCGATCGATATTCCAGCCGCTTATTATCAGTTTGATCAAACGCCAGAGTACTTAAATTTGCGATCGGACCTGGAGCGCGTCCAGGAATTGGGAAATCCTTTCTTTGAGCTGCACGAAGGAACTGCGAGAGATACAACCCGAATTCTTGGTCGAGAATTAATCAGCTATTCCACCTACAACTATATAGGGATGTCGGGCGATCCATTTGTGTTGCAGGCTGCAAAAGAAGCAATTGAACGATATGGCACTTCCGTGTCGGCCAGTCGAGTGGTGGCGGGAGAACGTCCGATCCACCGTGAATTAGAACGAGCGATCGCCGATTTTATTGGTACTGAGGATTGCATTGTCTATATTGGCGGCCATACAGCCAATGTCACGACGATCGGCCATTTGTTTGGACCAAAGGACTGTATTTTTTATGATGCGCTCAGCCACAATAGCATTCGTCAGGGTTGTGAACTGTCGCAAGCTACGGCGATCGAATTTCCCCACAACGATTGGCAGGCGTTAGCAGCCTTGTTGCAGCAGCACCGTCGTCAATATCAGAAAGCCCTGATCGCAATTGAGGGAATTTACAGCACTGATGGCGACATTGCACCTTTACCAGCATTTGTTGCCCTGAAGCAGCAATACAAAACTTTCTTACTAGTAGATGAAGCTCATTCGATCGGCGTATTGGGCAAAACCGGGCGAGGCATTGGGGAACATTTTGGCATTGCAGCCGATCAGGTCGATCTGTGGATGGGCACTTTGAGTAAATCGTTCGCGAGCTGTGGAGGCTACATTGCGAGTTCAGCCGCCATTGTGGAATATTTGAAATACACTGCGCCAGGATTTGTCTATAGTGTGGGCATGTCACCCGCCAACGCTGCTGCTGCCCTTGCTTCGCTCCAGCTCTTACAGAAAGAGCCAGAACGAGTTGCTACCTTACAGGCACGGGCCCAGTTATTTTTGACATTGGCTCAACAGCAAGGACTCAACACAGGTATTAGCGAAAAGTCACCCGTTATTCCCATCATTGTGGGTGAACCTTACAAAGCCGTTCAGCTCTCCCATGCATTAAGCCAGTGTGGCATTAATGTTCAACCCATGGTCTATCCCTCTGTCCCTTATAACGCATCTCGTCTACGATTTTTTATCACTTCTCTACATCAAGAAGAACAGATCCAATATACCGTCAAGATGATTCGAGGGCAGCTAGATCGACTATGAGTTCACTTCAGTCAAACGTTACCCAGAAGCAATATCGCGTCGTTGCTTTACCCGGTGAAGGGGTGGGAGTTGAAGTGATTGAGGCTGCTTTGAGAGTGCTCGATCGGATTGCGGAATTACAAGGATTTTCGGTCCAGGTCGATCGTGGTCTAATTGGTCAACCTGCCGTTGAAATTTGGGGCAATCCGTTTCCGGAGGCCACTGCTCAACTTTGCCAGGGTGCAGACGGCATTTTGCTTGGCGCTGTCTCTCAAGGCGGATTGCTGGAGCTACGCAAACGGTTTGATTTTTTCGCGAATCTTCGTCCCGTTCGCACCTTTTCCACCTTGCATCAGTCCCCCTTGAAGTCGGAAAAGCTGGCAGGAGTAGATCTTCTATTTGTGCGCGAATTGGTCAGCGGCATCTATTTTGGACCTGCGGGTCGATCGATCGATGCTGAAGGTGCATATGGTTTCCATACCATGCAATATCATGACTGGGAAATTCGGCGGATTGCCAGGGTTGCGCTGCAAAAAGCTCAAGCACGACGACAACGGCTGACCGTAGCTCATAAACAGAATGCCCTACCGCATCTACCCTGGACCCAACTCGTTCGCGAAGTTGCAGCGGATTTTCCTGACGTGGAAATTGAGCCGATGCTCGTCGATAATCTGGCGATGCAGCTCATGTTGCGGCCCCACCATTTTGATGTGATTTTGGCAGGCAACCTGTTTGGCGATATTTTGAGCGATCTCGGCGGGGTGTTAGTCGGATCGATCGGCCTACTCGGATCCGCCAGTTTAAATGCAGATGGGTTTGGCCTCTATGAACCGATTCACGGCACAGCCCCCGATATTGCCGGAAAGGGAATTGCCAATCCGCTTGGCGCAATCAACAGTCTAGTTTTAATGTTGCAGCAATGGGGTGAACAGACTGCCGCTGCTCGAATTCAGCAAGCCGAAGCCCAACTTTTAGCCAAGGGATATCGCACCGCAGATTTGTTCGATCGCCCTAACGAAATACTCGTGAATACAGCAGAATACGTCGATCGTTTGTTAGAGGAATTTATTCTTCCTTAGACATCCTTAGACAATAGAGGGTCAAGCTAACGATCGCAAGTTGACTTCTGTCTGTTGATCGGGGTTGGCGCACCAGCGGCGGTAGCTGAGATAGTCTGCTCCAGAGAGCTGATGAGAACATAATCGATCGTAATAGTGATCAATTAACGCATGACCCGTCGGAGCAAATTGTTTGTGGTGGTGCTGAGCTCGATCGACCACAGCCGCCGCCGGGTTAACCTGGGCTTCATCGAAGTCGAAGGTTTCAGCAAACCGTTGGGCAACTGCTAGAGGGTCCGCCATCATGTCGTCATAATTGACAAAGCAGATCGGATAATCTCGAGTGAAATAAAGGGCCGCAAGGGTTAATCGCAACCAGAAGTGCAGATGTCTGGTCTCATCCCAACCGGTCCAATTCTGAAATAATCGTTGATTTGAACGCAGGAAGTCTCCAGGGTGACGAAAAACAAAAATAATCTTTAAACTATAGCCCTGTGCGGATAGTGCCTGCTGCCAAATGGGAAAGGTCAGAGAAATGCGCGGGTCTTTGATGCCAATTTTCGACGCATCAGGCCATTCGTATTGAATCAGGGTCGGCAACTCCCGGCTCATTTCGATCAACTGAGGCTTATCGTAGTCTGCCTCGGTCGGTAGAACAGGGTCAATATACTTGTATCCCAAATGCCTTAGCAATCGATCGTTATACTGATTGATCCACTTCAGCTCGAAAAAGATCGGATTGTGGTCTGCTTGCAAAAAGTTTTTCGAATCGCCAAAATCAATCCCAAACTTAGACAGCATGTGGCTTGTGACTGAAGTACCACTCCGCTGTGCTCCTAAAAGCAAAAATGCTGTCCTCATACCTTCTGGCAATTTGTAGAATTATGCTTCATATTCTAGGAATTACCAGAAAAACGGACCCTCCTAAACTCATACATTAGAGCAAGGGTTTGTGTTGTTTGGAATACATTGAACTCGCAGGAAACTCTGCTTTTACCTCTTTAGGTTGATCTTTAGTTGAGAGGATGGGGATATCCTCCAAGAGGAGGTTGCCTAGGCAAACGGAGCTCAATCGGTGTTAATCGAAATCTATTGAGTTGTTCAATTACAAAAATACAAAAAATCTACTGACCATCGCTTTACCATATTCGTGCTGTTCAATCGCCTGTGTTTAAGTATCTACCGCCGCTCAATGAGCATAATCTTCCCTACCCAGATACAATTCATCCGATCGTGGTGCATTTCGTGATTGCAATGGTGCTATTTGCTTTCCTTTGCGATATCATTGGCTATCTCACTCACAATCCCAAACTCTACGAAGTTAGCTGGTGGAATCTGGCCTTTTCAACCGTTTCGATTTTCATCGCTGTCATTTTTGGCCAAATTGAAGCAGGGCTGGCAGAGCCCTATCGCGCATCGGTTTCTACACTCAATGCCCACACAATTTTGGGTTGGTCACTCTCGGCTATTTTGGCAGGCATTACCGCGTGGCGCTATGTAATTCGATTACAAGAAAAGCCGCAGTTGCCTATTCCTTATTTGGCGGCTAGCGTGCTGCTGGTTGGGCTTGTTTTTATTCAGTCTTATTTAGGTAGCGTCCTGGTTTGGGTTTATGGCTTGCATACAATCCCGGTTGTCGATGCCATCCGAGGAGGGCTGACATGAATCCAGACTTACTGGAGCAGTGGGGCAACCGCCTAGGCCCGAATGGATTACCTTATTCAATCCCCATTCATCCCAATCTGGTGCACCTGACATTGGGGCTGTTTATTGTGGCGATCGCCTTTGATATTGTGGCTGCTCTTTTTCCATTGGAACGGCCCATCTTTAAATTCCTAGCAATTCCAGCCACCCGTTCTGCCTTATTTGATGTGGGATGGTATAACCTCTTAGCATCAGCCGTCATCACTTTTTTCACTGTAATCACCGGCTTTTTCGAAATTTCTTTAGCCGTCCCGTTGGCCGATCTGAAAAGTGCCTGGGGATTTCATGCCCTGGAAACCATGATTTTGCACGGCGTGGGTGGCATTATTATTCTGACATTTATTACTGGAATGACGGTCTGGCGAGGCTTTCAACGCTATCAGTGGCGCAAGGACATGGCCAGACAGGTAGAGTGGAGCTATTTAGCCGCAGGCTTATTGATCTTTGTGCTGATGTTTCTGCAAGGCACGCTAGGAGCCCATTTGGGTGGTGAATTTGGCATTCATGTTACAGCAGATCAGCTGTTGAACTTAGGTGAAAATCCCAACCAACTCTAAATCTCGCATTTCTCTTTCTATGAATGAGTTCCTTCTTTTGTAATCGCTGTCATGCTGAAACTTCGCGCAATTATAATCATGACGCTATATGCCATTTTTGCGGCATTCGTCAGCTTTTGGATGGCAAAACAGTCCTATTCCTGGTTTCCGCCAGAAGCAGCAGCAGAATCGAAACTCGTTGACGATCTGTTTAGCCTCTTCACTGGATTAGGCACCTTCATTTACTTAGGAGTCATGGGACCCTTTGTCTACTCCCTAATTTTTCACCGAGTCGGTCGGTATGACATGAGTGATGGTCCGCCGATCGAAGGAAATACCTGGCTGGAGGTTGTCTGGACTGCAACGCCTTTAATCCTGGCGCTGACATTAGCAACGGTGAGCTATCAAACCTACGAAAAAATGGCCATTCGGGGTCCGATGGAGCTGGTACATTTGCATGTGCCGCAAGTCATGGAGTCTGCTTACGCTGAGCCCTTTGACAGCACCCCTCAACAGGAAATCCAGAACGCCGTAGAAACAGCGCCGATCGAGCAGATTGACGTGACTGCTAAACAGTGGGCCTGGGTTTTTCATTATCCAGAGCAGGATATTACCAGCACCGAACTGCATTTGCCGGTCGATCGCCGGATTCGCTTCACTTTGCGATCGGAGGATGTGCTGCATGGATTTTATATTCCAGCCTTTCGCTTAGATCAATATGTGGTGCCCAATAAGGCAATTGATTTTGAGCTGACTCCAATCAAAACAGGTATTTATCGCTTACGAGATTCAATGTATAGCGGCACTTACTTTGCGGCAAATCAAACCGATGTCGTGGTGCAATCACCCAGTGACTACCAACAATGGCTCGCTGATGCAGCGGCTCAAACGCCTGGTCCCGCTTTTAACCAGGCAGCCTACGAGTACAGTCAGACGGCAAGACCGGGGTCAGGTGCGACCAAAGATAACGTTGCCGTGCATGGTTGGGCTACTATTCCGCCAGCACCGCCACCCCTCGTGAATTATGCGCCAAAGCATGAACCGAAAAGCCCACCCGTCTGATGCTGTCATCTCATTTAGCCATCGCAGAATTCATTAAGGACTGAGCAGGTTATGACCCATATTTCGATCGAACCTTCAGAACTCGTCCGTGGTCAGCCATACCCAGGCGCACCTGACAACTGGAAACGATTTTTCACCTTCAGCGTTGATCACAAAGTCATCGGCATTCAATATATCGTCACCTCCTTTATTTTCTTCCTGGTGGGCGGATTGTTTGCCATGATTATCCGGGGTGAACTGATTACGCCTGAGGCGGATCTGGTCGATCGCACGGTCTATAATGCTCTATTCACCATGCATGGCTCGATCATGCTATTTTTCTGGACCTTCCCTGTTCTGGTCGGGCTGAGCAACTACCTGGTGCCGCTGATGATCGGGGCGAGAGATATGGCATTTCCCCGGCTCAATGCGGTCTCTTTCTGGATGATCCCGATCGCAGGAGTGCTGATGATGGCAAGTTTCCTGATTCCGGGTGGGCCGTCGCAGTCAGGATGGTGGGCTTATCCGCCAGTCAGTTTACAAAATCCTACCGGCAATCTGATCAACGGTCAGGTGCTCTGGATTCTGGCGGTTGCAATTTCAGGCGTGTCCTCAATTATGGGAGCCGTGAATTTTGTCACCACCATTTTCAAACTGCGGGCACCGGGGATGACCTGGTTTAGAACGCCTGCATTTGTTTGGGCGGTGCTGGGCGCGCAATTAATTCAGCTGTATGGACTGCCAGCCCTGACCGGTGGAGCCATTATGCTGCTGCTAGATTTGACGATCGGCACGAGTTTCTTTACGCCTGAACGGGGCGGAGATCCCATTGTTTACCAGCATTTTTTCTGGTTCTATTCTCATCCTGCCGTTTATGTGATGGTGCTACCTGCATTCGGCATCTTTTCAGAGGTGCTGCCTGTGCATGCCCGTAAACCACTTTTTGGCTATCGCGTGATTGCAGTCTCGTCGATCCTGATTACGGTCATTAGCAGTGTCGTATGGGTGCATCATATGTTCGCCAGCGCCACGCCACCCTGGATGCGCATGTTTTTTATGGTGACCACAATGCTGGTAGCCATTCCCTCTGGGATTAAGGTATTTGGCTGGGTGGCAACCGTTTGGGGTGGCAAAATTCGGTTTACAACCCCGATGCTGTTTGCTCTGGGTGGCATTAGCAATTGGTTGTTTGCAGGCATTACAGGCATATTTCTTGGTTCAGTTCCGATCGATCTGCATGTTCACAATACCTACTTTGTCGTTGGTCATTTTCACTATGTGCTCTATGGTGCGATCGTCATGGCCATTTATGCGGCCATTTATCACTGGTTTCCCAAAATGACGGGACGCATGTTTTATGAGGGTTTGGGCAAACTCCATTTCGTTCTCACCTATCTCGGCACTGCGCTGATCTTTTTACCCATGCATCCTCTGGGCCTGATGGGAATGCCGCGTCGGGTTGCCTCCTATGATCCAGAATTCGCTTACTGGAACGTCGTTGCCAGTCTGGGTGGTTTCTTGCTGGGGTTATCGACGCTGCCGTTTATTCTTAACATCGTCAGTTCCTGGATTCGGGGTGAACCCGCAGGCAACAATCCCTGGAGAGCGATCGGGTTAGAATGGCTGGTCACATCCCCGCCTCCAACAGAAAACTTTGAAGAAATTCCGACGGTGATTTCTCCGCCTTACCGCTACGGCACAGGTGAGCCTTTGATTGCAACTCATACGCAATTAGAAATCAACCAGGCTCAGTAACCTCAAGCAGGTTGCATTTATTGAGGTTGATAATAGGAGGTGTAGGACGTCGGCAACTTCTCTGGGGAGTCGTTGACTACCACCCCTAGCAACGGCAGGGAAGATAGGCTGGTGTCTTCCATCATTTGCTCCAACAGAGCACGTTTGGTATGGTTCAAGCGAGCAACCAGCAGCAAACTGTCCATTTGAGAAGCCAGCAAGTAGGTATCAGCAAAACCTAAAATAGGCGGCGCATCATAAATTACCAAATCAAAATTGATCTGGCTTTTCTCAATGAGTTGCTGCATGGAGGCAGAAGAGAGAATGCGAGTTGGATCGGGTGGGATGTCCCCTGCTGTCATAAAAAATAAATTAGGCTCCCAAGCAACCTGCTGCAAAGCCTGATCAAAATCGGCAGTACCAGAAACGACATTCGTTAATCCCACTTGATTGGCAAGCTGTAACCGATGATGCAGGCTGGGACGACGCAAATCTGCATCTACCAACAGAACCCGTTGACCCATTGCTGCAGCAACTTGCGCTAAATATAATGCGATCGTTGTTTTCCCACTAGCAGGAATTGCTGAACTAATCGCCAATGTAGAAATTGGCGCATCCGGACTCATCAACCGAATGTTGACATAGAGGGATCGAAACGCTTCTAGAAAAATCGAGGGAAGATCTTGATGTAAATCAGGTCGGGTTGCCAGTTGACCTTTGGAATTGATGAAAGGAATGGAAATTCGTTTAAGAGGATGGTCATTATTGTCTAGCTGATGGTTGGTCGGGATAATCCCCAATACCGGCAGTTTTGTAGTTTCTTTGACTTCCTTAGAAGTGTGCACTAGACTACTTAATCGATCGATCGCTAAAGCAGCACCTGTACCCAGCAGCAGTCCTAGAATTGTTCCCAATGCTAACGTGCGTTTAAGGTTTGACGAACTGGGAATTGGATCATTCGGAGCAGTCAGGAGCCGCCAGGGAACTTGTCGCTGAGCTGCATCAATCCGCAATCCTTCACGCTTTTCCAAAAACTGGCTTAAATTATTGGTCGCGATCTCTAACCCTTGCTGAATTTCGCTGTACTCGCGGGTGATCACCGACAGTTGCTTCATTTGCTGATTGATAGCTGCGATCGAAGCAATTAATGATTGACTCCGATTCTGCAATTCTTGGATTTGACTAGAAACCTGTTGCTCTACCCGTAGCCCTTCACGCTGCAGTAAGGGAACTAGGTTACGGCGCTGTTCCTGTAGCACACTTAACTCTGGACTGCCATCTAAATAGAGCGTAGAATCTTCAGCCAGTTTACTATCAATTTCCAGGAGTTGGTCCAGAAGTCTCTGATATCGTGGGCTGTCAACCAACGGGGAACTTGCTGCCAACTCAGACTTTTGGGCAAGTGCTGTCCTTAATGCTTGATAAACTAATTGCTTCTCACTCAACTCGGTTTGAGTTTTGAGGAGTTCAGTTGTCAAACTACCCCGCTGTTCGGAGAGCAGTTTAGCTTGGCTCTCTGGGTCAATGAGATTGTACCGTTGCCGTAACTCCTGAAGTCCTTCTTGTTGTTCGGAAACCTGAGATTGTAATTTAGGTAGCTGCGTTTCTACAAAATTCAGCCCCTGGTTGATATCTTTTTGGCGATCTTCCAGACTGTAGCTTAAGTAAGTCTTCGATAACACATCCAGCGCCAGCTTAACGAACCTTGGATCGGGATGACTATAGGAGACTCTTAAAATGTTCTTGTTATCAACCTGAATATTTACTCCCTGCACAAATTCTCCAAAACCGAGCTGAGGATAATGTGCCTTCATCTCAGTAAAGGCTGGCGTTAAGACGCTTGGGCTGAGTAAGACTCGTATCTTCGTAGCATCTAGCGTAGGTGCCACGTCTTGTTGCTGACGACTACTCAAGGTATCCGGCAAGGTTGAAAGCACCTCAGTTTCAACCGTGACTGACTCCGTTAGGATCTCGAATCCAGCACTATAAATTGGGGTAGCCGTCTTCGCTTTATAAGCAGCAGCAGCAATGACAATCGTTGTGATGCCTGCGATCAAAGGTAATCGCCGTCGCAGAGCTCCCACGACCTTTCCGAGTTCTAATCCTCCCTCACTATCTTTTGAGAATGGCTCTCTAGGGAAAGGGATGAGTGATTTAGATGCTGATTCTTGCAAGTTTTGTACTGCCACTTTAAAGCATCCTCTTGATTAAAATAACCGGAAGAAATTCAATGGAAGACTAAATAAGGTGAAGAAACGACCGATCGGATCGGAAGCAGTTTGTAAGGCATCTGTAATACTAGCCAAACCAGAGCGCTTTATAATGACGACATCATTATTTCGCAGAGCTGGGTTGGCTTGATCGTCTGTTCCTTGAGCAAAATTGACATCAATTTGCTGTCGAGTAACTGTCCCGTTGGGATTGAGCCGCACCAACTCAACAGAACGATTGGCTCGATTATTAAATCCTCCAGCCGTGAGAATTGCCTGATTGAGCGGAGTGTTAGGAGGGATCCTAATCGAACCGGGTTGAACAACTTCTCCAACCACATTCACTTGGATTGTATCTGGAGAGAAACTAGCAGATGCAATTTCCGCCGCCTCGCTTGGTTCGATCGCTGTTGCAATCGGCACAACGACCGTATCTCCATCTTGGAGAATAATGTCCTGACTCAAATCTCCGGATTGCAGCAAATCCCACAGATTGACGTTGATGGCTTGCTCTGTGCCACTCCGGGTGTTGCGACGAATTTGAATTTCCCGAATGTTAGCAGTGGGTGTAATTCCGCCTGCCACTTGGATCGCTCGAGTCACTGTTGGCGCAGTAGCTGACATGTTCGCCCCACCAGGCACCCCTGCTTCTGCAGTCCGAGCAGTTCCTGTAACTGTATAGGGACCGGGCCGAAAGACTTCTCCAACCACTGCTATGTTTAAAGGCGTCGTTTCATCAGCTGCAAAGCTAGCGGCTGCCAATTGGCTAGATTCAGCTAAATTGACCTCAGTTGCAGTTGGCACAAATATCGAGTCGCCATCTCTTAGAGTGATATTATATTTTATATCTCCGGTCTGAAGAAACTGCCACAGATTCACCAGGATTAATTCTTCTGCCCCAGATGCTTGCAAGCGTCGAATTTCCACATGGCGTAGATCAGCAGATTGGCGAATTCCACCGGCTGATTCTAGGATTTGGGCAACGGTTGGAATTCCAGCTTCATTTTGATTGAGCGTATAGAATCCAGGGTGCTTCACTTCTCCCGCCACGCCAACATTGACAGGACGTGCAGAAAGTAAGGTAATCGTAACAATTGGCCGCCTGAGAATGCGAGCATACTGCTGGGAAACTGCTGCCGCTGCTTGTTCCAAAGTCATACCTTTAACGGAGACACTGCCCACAACGGGTAAATTAAGGGTGCCATCCACTAAAACTGTGTTCTCGCCGCTGTACTGATCTATTCGGAAAACAGTAATTTTGACTCGATCGCCCGCACCCAAAGTATAGGCATTTTCAAAACCTGTTGGCTCATTCAGAGTAGATTGAACTTGAGCAGGATTGCTCGCCAACGCCAAGTCTGGATACAGTAAAGACCCAACGCATCCAACCCCAAAAACAAGCGATGTCGCCAATATACGCATACGCATAAGCCAACTAGTGTAAATCCTGGAACGTCCTAGCCGATACTTTTCTGGCGATCGTAATAACTTCTCCAATCATAGGTCGATGAAAGAACTCAGTCGCAGACACATTAGCTAGTTTACGTAAAATTCATCTTAATCTAATTTAGCAATCACACTCTCTTGCCCCCATTCTCTATATCAGCCTAGAAAGATTACCTATTTTCAACTCACATTTCGGCCCCCTTCAATGTCTCTTCTATAAAGGTATATAGGAATATATTTCTAAAGAGGGGTAAGATTGTCAGAGTTTTTTGCCGACAAGCTCCTGTATTGAGTGCGGCATCCCGAAAAGATAATATTTTATACATTATCTCAAACATGATTTCAATCAGTATTCTTACCTCCCTTACTGCTAAACCTCAAGATTTACACAGCTTGAAAAAGCTTGTTGCCACACTTTTACCTGTAAAGCAACCCATACTTGGTATACAATAGTACGAATGAATTAAATCAAACTCTGTTATACTGTGTATCATTAGTCAAACTGAACTTTTTCTTGAGACTACCGAAATAAGCTTAGCGGGTATTCTGACCATCTTCAGCAGTCTCAATAGATCCCTGGAAATCCTTCTCCCTTGAAAGAGGATCTTCGAACCATTGAGATGCAAGGGGATCTAAGCCTGTCTTAGGAATAGAGTTGTGGAGGAAGGTAACTCAACAAGATCAACCCATTCGAAGCAGACAAAGGCTTTTTGCTAGATTAGCACGCTACTTTCTACCCGAAGTTACGTTTGTATTAAACTTTGGTTTCATCTTGGAGATCCAAATGATATTCTATACTGCTTTCAATCCGGTTTCAGCCTTTCAACTGTCCAGTCAGGATTGTCTTTCAGCTAATTACCGTGGTTAATGCATCTTCATTTTCACAGTATCTTCGCTTTCCCCGTGTTTACGAGACTTACTTTGAGTCGTATGCTTTAATTGAGAAGCCTACAATCTTGCCGTTTCGAGTCGTTACTTTCGCAGTTTAGATAACTTTGTAGATTGATTCTTTAAAACCGACTGAGTTTGGTTGGCACAATCTCGATTGAAGTTTTATTCGATTAACGTTGTTTCCTGAGTTGTCCTGTATCATAACATCATGTCAAAGCGATCGTTGCAAGCTTCACAAGAAGGCGCTAAGCTGGCTCGAAAGATTTTTGAGCGCAGAGGCTGGACACAGGAAGGAATGGCCGCTGAGTTGGAGTTGCGAACCCGCCAACCAATCTGGCGTTTTTTTACCTGTCGCCCGATCGAGCGCTATATTTTTATTGAGCTTTGCAACGTTCTCGATCTCAATTGGTGGGAAATTGCTGACCAAGTTCCCGAATCTTTGTTAGGCAATGAGCCCAAGGCAGAAGGACGAGCCATAGGCTCTAGCCAATTAGTTGAGCAGATCCGCTTGAAACATCAGGATAGAATCGAGCATCAAAGCAGTACATTGCGTGTATTAGGAACAAGTTATCCAACGCAACTCAGTGCGCTTTATGTGCTCCCCCATCTCTTGGGACATCTAGCACATCAAGAATATATAGATGCGGCTCAGTTGGAGACTAGCTACTCCAATACACTTAGTAATTTGAGAGGACAAAGATGGGAAGATACCATCACGCCGATCGGACCCGTGTTAGAAAACCACGCTCGATTGAGAATCTTTGGGAAACCAGGAAGTGGCAAGACATGCTTGCTGAAATGGGTTGCTTTCCAGTGCAATCAGGGGAAGTTTCGTTCAGATTTGATCCCCGTTTTCATTAAGTTAGAAAGCTATACCGATACTCATCCAAAGTTTAGCCTGCTGTCTTGTCTTCAACAAGAGCTACTGGGCTCCAATATTACGGACACCCAGACCATTGAAACATTGCTCCATGAAGGCAGATTTTTACTGCTGATTGATGAACTGGAAACAGTTTCCAGTTCAAATTATGTCGAGCTGATCTTGAAGGAGATTGATAAGTTCTCCGAACGGTATCACAAAAATAGAATCATCATCACGTCTAGACTTGGAGTGATGAACTGTGAGCTCCTACAATTTGCTGATTTTGAGCTTGCTGACTTCAATCATGAGCAGATTACGCTATTTGCCAGGAAATGGTTCACTGTTTTCGAACAAATGTCGGTTCCTGACGCAGCAACGACAGCAGAGACCTTTGTGGATCACCTTCAACTACCAATCAATCAGCAAATCAGAGAGTTGGCTGGAATTCCTTTATGCTTAAATCGGATCTGTCAAATCTTTCAGGGCAAAGGGAATCTCTCTAACAACCGAATTCAGATCTATGAAGAATGTCTTGCCCTCATCGTCGGTGATTGGAACAAGCCACAAAATAGTTGCTCTTATGTAGACTTGAACCTCGCTCTTTCTGATCAAATTTATCTTTTAGGAGGAGTCGCGACTTCCTTGCTGGAGAATAACCGTTATTTCTTCGAGCAAAGTGAATTAAATTATTGGATCCAAAGCGGGGTACAGGAATTAAAAGAGACAAATGAGAAAACCATGCTGCAGGAGGAAACGCTTGCTCACATTCGATGTTCATTCCTCAAACAGGGAATTTTACTGGAGCAAGCCCGTGGAATTATGTCCTTCTCGCACCTTGCGTTTCAAGGGTATTTAGTATTCCGTAAAATTATTCTAAGTCCGAATCCAGAAGAAAACTTCGTAAAATGCTTGTCCCACTTGACGGATCCTCAGTGGCAAGAAGTTTTTTTAATGGCTAGTTCTAAATGGTCACGCCAGGAGTGGTTTCTGCAGACGATGGAACTAGAGATTCGATCGCTCGTTGCCCGGGAACCTGACCTGGAAGCGTTCCTCAGTTATTTACAACAAAAGTCCTGTAAACGATTACTTTATGACCAGGTGGCAGAAGCTCAGGGGTTGCTCTATCAGCTAGCCCGTACACCGGTTCTAATGGTTGATTTATCAACTTGCATCACATATCTCGGAATTTGGGCTCAAATGCTCTGGTTTGAGGTCATTCTAGCTAAGTTGGTTGTGTGGTTGGTCATGCCAAATTGTCAGAGTTTGCAGCTCAATGCTATGGCTCAACCCCTCTTGAACCAAGCAGTGAGGATCGCGATCAACAATAACTATCCTGGTCTCACCGATTTTCTTTTGCAGTTCAGAGAGCAGTTTTTGAAATGTGACCGGACAACGCAGACCGGTGATGGGTGGAAGTCTCATCAAGTCGCAGACTGGTTAGAGGGCTTTGCATCCGCGATGATGAATGAATGTTGTTACGTGGAGGAAAGCCTGATGTTTAACCTTGAACAGGTCCGGCTACTTCAAAAATACCTCTATGCCATTCAATTATTTGCTCACTGTCAAGGCCAAAGTAGGGGAACTGAGAAAGCAGATTGGCAGATGGTTTTCTCGGAGTCGCCTCTCAATGCCGAATTTAGAGAAGCTGCTTTTCTAGGATTTTTGACCAACTAATTTAAGGCGATCGAACGCTCAGTCAAAGCATGTCGCTCGTGCAATAGTTTCCTTGCTTGCAAGATTTCTCTGCTGCAAAATTTCTCTCTATCCTGAGCCGCTACTCAAGTTCAATTGCTCTAAAATGATGCAACAGGGTTATTTTGAGATCCGATGCGCTTGAACTTTCAAATTAATGTCAGCAGTGATGTTTTCAAGTTAGTATTTTGGCTGATCGGGCTAATCAGCTTCTCCACGCTGATGTCAAGTAAAGTTGAGGCAAGTGAGGCAAGCGTCCGCCAATTGAAAGAGACACGACAGTGCTCAGGCTGTAACCTCCGTGAGGCTAATTTGCGTGGCGCTTATCTGCGACAAGCCGATCTGCGAGAGGCGAATCTCAGAGATGTCAATCTACAGAGTGCGAATCTGCGGCAGGCCGATCTGCGAGAGGCTGATCTGAGAAACGCGGATTTGAGACAGGTTGATTTGCGGGGAGCAAACTTACGGGGAGCCCAGTTAGAAGGGGCAAGGTTGGATCAAGCGCAGATCGATCAAACAACCCTGCTTGATCCCCAGTGGCAACAGGTGGCGGCCTGGGTCAATCAACCTAATGGAGGGGCTGGACCAGCAGGAGAGGTCGGACAATTGAACACGGCATATGCCAATTTGAATGGATTAACCGTGGCGCAAGGGGGGGATTTACGGCATAGCAACTTAAACAATGCCAATCTAAACAATGGTGCATTAGTCGAAGTGAATTTGCGCCAGTCCAATTTGTTCAATACCAATTTCCGCAATACTTCCTTGAGTCAGTCTGATCTGAGTCGATCCGATCTCCGCTTTGCCAATTTACAAAACGCCTTTCTGCGATCGATCGACCTGAGCAACGCTAATTTGGCCCAAAGCCAGTTGCAGCAAGCATGGCTCTATGAGGCCAATCTGCAAGATGCCAATCTACAGGGAGCTGATCTGCGCGGCAGCATTTTACGGCGAGCTAATCTGACAGGGGCAAATCTGCGATCGGCCACGCTGGATGGGCAAACGAACCTGAGTCAGGCCCAGTTAAGGCGAGTCGATTTTAGCGGGGCGAATTTGCAGGGGGTTTACTTCAAAGAAGCCGAGTTAAATCATGCTAATTTCAGCGATGCCAATCTCCGGTCCGCCAATTTGGCAGCTGCCACGTTAAGTCAGAGCAATCTGAGTCACGCCGATTTGCAGCAGGCAAATTTAAGCAATACCAATTTGAGAGGAGCCGATCTCAGCCAAGCCAACTTGCAACAGGCAAACTTGAATCAGGCAGATTTACAGGGTGCAGATTTACAGGGCGCTAACTTACTGGACGCCCAACTAGAGGGAGCAGATTTACAGAGCGCTAACTTATTGGATGCCCAACTAGAGGGAACGGTGTTAGAGAAGCAGCAACTCTGTGGTGCGACCCTACCAGATGGAAAAGTCGTGTATTGTGACGATCGCTAAAATATGCTTGATAACATGCCAATAAACCAACGAGTATTTATGCGCTATCAGGCTGGTTGATGGTCAGATCATAGGTGCAAAAGGGAGGCTTCTCTCGTTCAATCACACGGCGGACCAGCACTTCATCGATCGGCGGATGACCAGGCTCGGGATGCAGGCTCACAATAAAGTGATAGGGTCGTCCTCCACCCAACAAAGCATTTTGGCCAAACTGGCAGTTGCCAAAGGTCAGCCCGCTGCTAAACACTTCTTCAATTTGAATATGGGCCTGATCGCAAGGCAACTTTGTATAGAGATGCAAATAGAGCCGTAGACCCTGCCGCGTTCCATGCCAGCGATAGAGTTCAATCGCATTGCGGATCAGACGACGCTGATCGTTCAAATCAAATTCAGGTTCCAGCCGCCACCCCACCCAATGGGCCAGAAAGGGGAGGAGCGTTTCTGGTGCAGTCAGCGGATCTAGATAGGCCCAAAGCGTATCCAGCGTTTGCACATAAGGATCAAATGTCTGCTCAAAGATCGATAGAAATCGGCCTATAAAATCGACCTCACGATAAACATCCGGCAGGAAATCGAGATAGTTAGTCCGGGGCCGCACTGAAACGGTGAATCCTTGATATCCAATCAGATGCTCACCCTGTTGTTCCAGTTGATAAACACAAACCGGCATGGGGTAATTTAACTGCAAGCGAGGCCGCAGTTGATTCAATGTATCCTGTTGCTCAAAAAAATCGCTGGCCACTCTCACCAGCAAGGAGAAATCGATCGTCGTCTCCCCTGCAACTTCACCGATCGATCCCATTGCCATTTGGTGCGGCTCAATCTGGCAGGCAGGTTCAATTCCAGGCAAAGTTTCACCCTCTAGACTAACCCTAAATCGCTGAGGCTGCTCACCAGGATTGGTTAACCGGACAATCACTTCGCTATATTCCCCTGGATGTAATAGCAATGTATTTTGATCAATTGTCTCCATTGCGCCACCCCGAATCGCCGTTGGCGCTGCTTCAACCGTTTGGACTGGGGCTAAAGAGCGAATTTCGACCTGGAGGGTCTTTTGCTGGAGCCGATCGATCGCCTGGGTCATGGATACATTCCTAATCGATGAATTGAATCTCGTGCTGGGACGTTTGCTTATCGGGCGGCGCAAAATCGAGCTGACCCTCGGCCCAAGAGCAAATAACGCCAAAAGCTCCCGGTTCAATTAGCGAATCGATCGCTTCAAACATCACCCAACCGCCATCCTGCTGACGCAGCTCATAGAGCTGGATCGCTCCAACATGGCGAATTCCATGGCCCTTCTGACAAAGCGATACCACATCGGAGACATACACAGGTCGCCCCAGTCGCCAGCCGGTCCCTTCAGTGCCCCCAATCAACGGATTAAAAAACTGATGCAGGGCCGTTTGCAATTGCATCGTGGCTTGCTGTTCTGCCACTGCCCGATCGCGCAGATTGTTATACTGTTGATCCAATAACACTTGAACTCTGACACTCACGCCCACATATTCGGGCTCTTGCAGCTGCACTTGGATTCCGAGCGGACGGCGATCGCTGAGATAATCATTGATTTGCTGCCTCAGATCTCGATGACGATTCGTTTCGACTTCTGCCAAGCTGAAGTAGGTTTCAGGATGCATGCCCTGCGTCCAGTCCATCTGTTCTGTGTTGGCTTGCGGCACCACTAATAACCTGACCACACCAGGGGTCGTGTATTTCAAGTTCGTCAAACAGTGCGCCCGAGCCACCTTCTTGCCAGGAAGCCGTTTCACCACTCGTTCAAAATCCTCTGGCGTGACGGCACATTCACGAGTTCGCAACCATTCTGGCACCTGCATCACCGCTTCTTCCAGGGAATCTGCATCTGCTCCGCCCGTTGCCCTTTCATAGTTGATGACCCGCTGAATATAGGACAAGGCCGATCGCAGAACCGTCAGCTTTTCAGGTTGCACATTGCCCTGTTTACCGCCACCAAAGCGATAAGAGGTCATATAAATTTCGGCTCCCGGCGGTGGCACTTTGCCATACTGGCGTTCCACAAAAGCCGCATCTCGGCCCACNTGTATCTGGTAACACAGATAAGACGCTGCGCTGATTGCCTTCCTGTCGCAAAGCACTGACGATCGGCTGAAAGGGGGCTTGATAGCGGCCTCGCTCATCGACCTGGCGTTGCAAGCGGCGGGGACCGCGAATTAAAGGACCAAACTGGACCGTTCCCGTACGGGAGTCGATCGTGTAGTGGGGGCTATCGGGCTGGGAATTGCCAAAATCTTTGACTTCTTGCCAACGTTGGCTGGGCTCTCCAACAGGACGGATTTCAATATATTCTTCGTCAGGCTGCCTTTCTAACACGGGCTGCATTTGCAGTTGAAACTGTTGCCCCGGCTTGCCTGTACTGATGCCAACCAACTCTTCCTGCACTCGTACACATTGACTGGCCCGCACCGTTCCTCCGATCGATTGGATCCGCATGCCAGTAATCCGAGGAGAAGTACTGTAAAGCCGCTGAAATTCAGGGTTTTCCTGGCGTGTATGCTGATAAACACACCGGATCCAATAACCGCGATAGGGCGTCTCAAAATCTGTTTCAGGCAGATCAGGCGGCAGATGCAGAATAATGCTGGCTTCGCGTAACTGCTCCTGTCCCCTGGGTTCCACTTCATCAAAGTTGAAGCCCTTCGTGTGATCATCTAACTCCGTGCGCAAAATAGTTTGCCACCCTTTGCCATTCCACGCTTGCCAAACCCGAGGCGGTTCGTCAGGATTAATCCCCGTTCCGGTTGCTGCTTCGCCCTGAAGGTACAGCTCTAGAACGTTACCTTGAATCGACTGGGTTTCTTCAGTGGGGAAGGTATCGAGAATTAGATAGAAACAGTTGCCAGACTGGGCATTGACAAATAAAGGCATTTCACCGATCGCTTGCCATTCAGCGGATTGCTCCTGGATTGCATCAATAAAACGATTTTGGAGGCGAGTGACGCTAGGCAAGTCCGGTGTATCTGCCATCAGAAAATGCTTAATACGGGGATTGCCAATAATTAGGCTGTCATCCGTACTGAAAACGATCGCCTCTTCTGCCGCAGTTCGTTCGGTTGCCACTTCAACATCACGCGGAATGCGAATTGGAAAGGGTTGCGGACTGCTGAGATAAAAGGTGAGATTGGTTTGGGCGGGATAGGGTGGCTGTAACCGGATGCCAAGCAACTCCAAGAATGCCACATAGTAGCGACGCGGCACTTGATTAAACCGCAACTGCATCTGGTCCGTTAGCCAAGCAAATAGCTCAATCAACGTTACGCCGGGATCGCTGGGATTATGGTTGGTCCATTCCGGACAATAGCGGGGAATCCGCAGCAAACATTCTTCCACCAAATCCTTAAAGGCGCGATCGTCGAGATTGGAATTGGGGAGTTTGGGCAGGAAGTCAAATTCCATAAGCACAGAGCGGGGCGCAGTTAAGCGGCATCAGGGGACTGTAGGTAAAAAGGATAGACCAGACTACGAGAGTCCGGACTGCCTTTCGGCTGATAGATAATTTCGATTGCGACTTTGCCGCGAATGGGATCGGGATCCACTTGGACTGCAATCAGGTTAATCCGAGGTTCCCAGGTTTCAATGGCTTCTTCAACATAGAGGCGAACTAACAGCAGCGTTTGGACATTCAGCGGTTCAAATACCAGCTCTGAAAGCCTGCACCCAAAATCAGGTCGATACACCCGCTCTCCCAAGCTCGTGCGGAGAATGAGGCCGATCGATTCTTCAATATTTAATGCTGCCGCACTGAGTTGAATGCCACCCTGAACATTCACCTGTAACGGAAACGCAAATCCGGAGCCAATTACATCAGACATATCACTGAAGCCATCAGGCATCTAATGCCCCCTGCTAGAGATGGCTCTATTGTGGCGGTAATTTCAGGTAATGTCGCTAAATTTCAACTAAACTTTCGATTGGTCATGGGCTTCCGTGCTGCTGCTAGCAAGATTGTTCCAAATAACACTTCCCAGACATCCCTCGATTCTCAAGCCTGATATTCCCTGACAAGCTACTATTACTTCACAAGCTACGATAGAAATTTATCTTTTGCTCGATCAAGCCCACTCCGCTCTATAACTAGGAGAGTCGTCGCCATGACCATTGATCAAAACAGCCTTTTCGTTCAGTCCGGTCAAGGTCGAGCGTACTACTTTGGTCAAGATCTCTATATCTTTAAGGCGATCGGAGCAGAAACGGGCGAGGCTTATGCCCTCTGCGAAGTCATTGTAGCGCCCCAGGGTGGTACTCCTCCGCACCGTCACAGCCGCGAGAATGAGTCTTTCTATATTCAATCCGGTGAAATTGAATTTCAATTGGACGATCGCACCCTGATGGCGACTGCTGGAAGTTTTCTCCATTCCCCTAAAGGTCAGCTGCATCGATTTACCAATACCGCTTCTGTCCCGGCCAAGCTGCTGATTTGGGTTACGCCTGCTGGCTTTGAGAAATTTATTGCTGAAGTCGGAAAAGCGGTTAACGGTCAGGTGACAGCTGGTGCCGTTTTGAGTCCTGAAGATTTGGATAAAATCCTGGCTACAGCTCCCAAATACGGGCTCGAGATGATTCCACCTTCCACACCGTAATTATTTTGCTGATTTATCCAGTTCAGGCAATCAAAATGTCGACATCAGCCCAGTCGAACGATGCCTATGCCACAAAAATTTGAGCTGTGCTCGCATTTTGAGCTGTACTCAAATTAATTGGCACTTTCAAATTGTTGAAACAATATCAGCAGATGTAAGTCGTGTGGCGTCCAGATGCTTCAACAGCACCAACGGATTTCCTGCAAAACTGAGCAGGGTATGCTGTCCTTGTTGCTGAATGCTGAGCTGTTCAAACTGGAGCCCACCCAGCAAGACCAGCTTGTCTTTGCCGTCAGTAAAGTCTTCAATCGTATCAAAACCAGTACGCTGCACGGCAAAGATATCGACCCCAGCACCGCCAATCAAGCGATCATCTCCCCTGCCGCCAATCAGCACATCATGCCCCAAGCTGCCCAATAATGTATCCTCGCCTTTATTTCCGCACAGGGTATCATTGCCCTTGAAACCAAGCATCTGATCATTGCCGCGTAGACCAGCCAGTTCATCATCATCCGTGCTGCCTGCCAGCAGATCGTTGCGAACCGTAGCCTGGGCTGAACCAGCACTCGCTTCATCTAGCGCATCCAACAAACCTTGCTCATCCAGCAAGCTAAACAACTCTTGCCAAGAACCGGTTGTTTTGTTCGTTCTGCCTTCATAAATGTCAGCACTGTTGCTCAGCATCAGGTTAACCTCACTCAGGCGATCCTGATCCAGCAAATCCGCAGCAGTTGTTTGATTGGTATCGATCCAGGTGACAGTTTTGCCAATTCGGTTGGCCAACGCCTGTTTTGCCTGAGATTGCAACGTAGACCAGTTGGGAGCTGTACTGGCAGTCGCAGTGGAGCGATTCCAACCAATTACATCAAAAGTACGCAGGTCTAATTCGGAAAAGCCTGCTCGTTTCCCAGTCCCCAGAGACGCATTCATCATTCCAGAAGAGCCGGCATCACCGCGCCAGTGGCTAGCCTGTGCACCATTTCCTCCCAAGCTAGTATTTTTGCCAGTCGCAAAGTAGCCGAGTGCCGTTGAACTATTTGCATAATCTAACGACAGATACTGAGTGCCGCCCACAGACCAATTGAGTTCCGGGTAGTATTCACCACCATACTCATATTGAGTCGTCCGCAGGAGATCCAAAGGGGTTGCTTCATTAGTCCGTTCCACAACACTGTTCNAAAAATGCAGTGAAATCAGCAGAAGTAGGATTTACTTCCCAGGGACGATCAACCGAACTGACAAAGCCCAACAAGTGGCCGATCTCATGAATCGCAACCGATACAAAATCGATCGTATTCGTTGGGACGGTAGTTGACGTATAGGAGTAATTCCAGGGAATCGATTGCCCCGCAGCATTACGTACATTGCTATTCATCACAATGTATCCATCTAGCGAGGATGTGGAATCAACCGGTATACCCAGCGCTTTTGCATTAGCCTGGGGCAGACTCATCGTTGTCCCATCTGCCCATTGTTTACTTACTAACTGGCCCAATGAGTTGTATTGATTGAACTGAGAATAGTGTGTGCGATAGGCAATGGTATAAAACGCCGACCAATCATCTGCAGAAACTGCATCATTCTGGAGGTAAGTTCTTAAACCTGCCATATCAAAGCTCTGGTGAGCCACACCCGTTTTAAACCCTGGCAGGGCTCCTCCTAAGACGCTAGGAGCAAGGCTGCTGCTCGTACCGACATGAATATTCACCGTGGTTGGATCGGTTAAATAGGTACTCCAAACCCGGCCAGCAATTTCAAAGCCGATCATTTGCTGTAGGGTTGTACCCGGTTGGAATGAAAAGTTAAAGCTAACCATGAGTGTCTCCTCGGACAAGCGACGTGAGTTCTGACAAATTGGGAACCACTCAACCGCAGTTGATCACTTCAAATATTGTGATACTTTACACAAGAAAATAGGTGGGGCCAACATTAAGTCTAAAGCGACCACAATGAAATATTGATGAGCCTTTACCCCACCCAGCCTGCTCAGTATTGCTAATATCACTTAGGTAAAATTATCTACAGATAGATGTCGTAATAATACGGATTTAATCTACAAGCAAGCCGAACTAGCGGATGTTCCAGCGCTGAGTCTCCAGCTTGGCTTTCAGCTCATCCTTGATTCGATTCATGATCGAGGTCTCATCCAATGAGGTCAAAATCCGATCGACCACGGCCTTCGGGCCGTCCGGTCCCCAGGTTGCGCCATTCGCCAGATAGGTTTTGCTGATTTGGCCAATCCGATAAGAGGCCAGCCCACCAATTCCCGCTTGAGTCAGGGCGATCGTCACATAGGGAGCCAACGATAAACCGCCGGTGGCCGGAGCCGAGAGTCCCAGCAATCCTTTCAGCGAACCCAAGCCAAAAATGCCCAGCAACTCCGTGGCGGTGACACTACCCATGCTAATCAGGATTTTTTGCAACAGTTCGATCGCCCCCTGCTGATTCATCTGGATGCCGTATAGCCGAGACAGGGCCAAAATCATCGCTCCATCAATAATCGCACTGCTAAAAATATCCAATACGGTCACCGGATTAAGGGCGATCGCAACGGCTTTCGTCATCACCGTACTCCAGATCACCTGATCGGCACTGCGATCGCGAATCGTTAACTTGCGCTGCACAATTTGCTCATTCACATCATCCGCAAACAGCATCGTATTCAGCGCCACCAGCGACAGCCCTTCTCGATGCAAAATTTCCAGAATTTTCAGCTTCAGCTCGCTAATTTGAGCATTGCCACGGTTAAGCTGTGTCGTAATCTGGCCATTCGCCTGCCGTACTGCCTGTGCCACCAGGGGAGAAGCCGCCGCCATGACAATTTCATCCGGCGACAATAGCGTTTTCACCCGCTCATCACGAATTTTCTCGTATACAGCTTGGCGATCGGCTGGGGGGTATTGATCGATCTTATTGAAAACCAGCAGGATCGGCTTACTGGCTTGTCGCAAGTCAGATAGCGCCTGAAACTCAACGTTGGTAATATCCCCTGCCACCACAAACAAAATCAGATCAGCCTGTTTGGCTAACTGTCGCGCCATCGCCTCTCGCGCTTCGCCATCCACTTCATCAATGCCGGGAGTATCGATCAGCTCAATGCAAGAATTGCCAACACCCGGTAAAGTGACTCGAATCAGGGATTCTGTGCTGCCCTCAACCGCTTCTTCTGTTACCTGCCAGGCGGCCCGCTGGATGGTTTGCGTAACGCCATGCGTCGGACCCGTTTCAAACACTGGCTGCCCCAGCAGCGCATTCAGCAAGGATGATTTGCCACGCCCCACCATGCCGAACACAGCAATATGAATGACTTTGCGATCGAGCTTATCCAGCAAGGTTTCCAAACTCGACAGTTCGTTCTCCAGTCCCGATCGCTCTCGTGCCGACAAATCAAGGCGATCGATCAAATCCCGCAGCACATCCTGGGCTTGACGGTAGTTGAGTTCTGCCTGAATCTCGTTGAATTCACCCAAAATTTCGGTCAGATCAGGTTCAACCAGATCAGGCTCAGTCAATTCATGTTCTAGCCAATCGGAGTTTGCCCGATCAGATTCTGTCCGATCAGATGCTTGATCGGAGTTTGCCCGATCGAATTCTGCCAACTCTGCCCGGTCCATTGGCGTTAAGTCTGCATCATCATTGGGATCATTAAAGATCGATTTTTGCAATTGACGCTCCTCTGATTACTGACTCGTCATCCAGCTCGCTCAGCCCCTGTGGATCGTCATTTGTCGCTGCCGCTCTTGGGCAGCCGTTAGCATCCGAGCATAGGGAGATTGATGTAAATGGGCTTTATGGGCCGATCCAAATAACTCCATTTTCTGCATCACAATCTGCTGCATGGCATCTACCACAGCTTCCATACAGGGAACCAGATCAGCATCTTCCGCGATACACTTTTCCAGATTCAGCGTTTGCATATACGCCTGCCGCACTTCAGTATTCACGTTAAATTTACAGACTCCCAATTCGATCGATCGACTAATCATTTGAGCAGGCAGACCAGAAGCTCCATGCAGCACCAGCAGCACATCCTCACCAACTCTCTGACGAATGCGAACTAGGCGATCGAAATCCAATCTTGGTTCACTTTTATATTCGCCATGCACATTACCGATCGTCACCGCCAATGCATCCACTTGAGTGATTTTGACAAACTCGCCAGCCTGCATCGGATCGGTCATTTTGGCTTCTTTCTCGGCAACAGATAAACCATCTTCTGTGCCGCTAATCCGGCCAATTTCAGCCTCCACCACCGCCCCATAGGCATGAGCTAACTGGGTCATTGCCTGCGTAAATACCTGATTCTCGGCATAGGGCAGATGCGATCCATCCGCCATAATCGAATTCATTCCTGCCTCCAAAGCAAACCGAATTGCCTCTGCCGAAGTGCTGTGGTCCAAATGCACCGATATGGGCACCGTTGCCGTCCTGGCTGCCTCTAAACACAAAGCCACCAAAGGCGACCCGCCATACTTAAGAGAACTGGGATGGAGTTGCAGCATCGCTGGACTCTGACAAGCTTCTGCCGCCTTGACGACCGCCTGCACGCCCTCCAGATTGTAAATATTGAAGGCTCCGATCGCATACACATGGCGACGGGCAGTTTCCAAAAGTTCGCGGGTGGAGGTCAACATGCGGGACAAGCCTCAAAGGGATCTATCCCGATCTTAATCCAGAGCAGCTAGAAGCTGAAGGAGGTGCGCAGGGCCGCGACTACGATCGTATTGTTGTCAGGCACATGCCCCGGATCGGTCACTACAAACACCGCTGGCGTAATCGCAATATTATCGTTGACGCGAAACCGATAAAACAGCTCGTAATGCAGCGCCGAAGCTGCATCTTCCCGCTCGATCAGCAATCCATACCGCAATCGCAAGGGCTGTCCCACGATCAGTCCCAGCAAATCACCCTGGCGACCAAAGGTATCGGGGAAAGCTAGAGAAAACTGATAGGTCGTAGACAGAGCCACCGCATCCGACTCTAGAGAATCCGTTACCGTCAGTCCACCCCAGGCTCCGAACACAACACTCGGCGCAATCTGCCATTGCAATGTGCCACTGACTGCATGAATCGCGGAAGGCTCCAGAAAGCCACCGGAAGTATCGGCATTGGTGCTGCCTGTNGAAGGTGTCTAGAAAGCCGTCATCCGCAAAGGCATTCACGTAAGCAATACCCGTTGTCACGGTCGAAGCAGGTCGAGCTAAGAGCTGCACCCCAAAAGCACGATGGTCCGATCGAAACAAACCCTGCACCGGATCTCCGGCATTTCTGGCTCCATAGGCCATCTGTAACCGCAGGCGATCGGTCACCAACCAGTCCAATCCCAAACCCGCATCCAGGCTACCAATTTTGAAGATCGGCGTTTCTTCCGCAAACCGAGACAGCGCTCCCTGACTGACGCTGGAAAACAGCGAATTGGGCGTTAATACCGTATTGAGGCTAAATCCGACCGGCTTAAAGGTGAGCACGAGGCGATCGCCCACCGCCACCCGATATTCCGCACCACTCATCTCTATTTCATTGTCAGTATCCGTCTGAAAGCCCAGCAGCGCCATTTGAGTATTCAACGCCTGCGGATTGGCAAAACCAGCACCTGTAAAGTTGCCCGCATCCAGATCAATTCGAAAAGCATCGTTCTTAGAAAAAGACCCCGCAAGCTGGAGCTGGGCCAGATAGGCAAAGACCGCATTCGTGTCGCCTAAACCAGGCGGATCGCCACCCCATGCATCTGCCAAGCCAAACGTCACCTGGCCATTCAACACGACCGTTGTCGAAAATTGCTGTGCTTCCAGTTCTGCCACCCGTGCATCCAGACCATCCACGCGCCCTCGCAGCGTGATCAACTCAGTCGCAAAATCCTCCTGTAAGCGGCGCAGCACCTCTAGATCACTCTGAGTCACGGCATCTTTGCTGCTGTTGGCAACCAACTCCGTCATCCGGTCCATGGCCGCGTTTACCCCTGCCGCAAACTCAAACCGAGTCAACGCCCGATCGCCCCGAAACGCTCCATCGGGATAGCCTTGAATCACGCCATAGCGCTCGACCAAAGATTGCAATGCTTGATAAGCCCAGTCTGTGGGCTGCACATCCGCAAGCTGAGACACCGAAGTCACCTGACCGATCGACTCATTGGGATGCTCAAACAACTCAACATCGATCGATTCAAAGTTAAACGGATTAGCAGGAGCGGCAACGGAGGGCTGTTTGGCGATCGATGGATTTTGAGGAACCGATGGACTTTGAGGAACCGATGGATTCTGGGGCAGATCTTCAGAAAGTTCATCCTCTGAAAGGAGCTGCATCCATTCCGCATCGGACCACTGTTCTAATGGATCGGCAGCAGGTTGGATAGCGGGGGTGGGGGCGAGTTCTCCGTAGAGGCGAGGAAGAGAAGGGTGAATGGGTGAACGGGGGGACAGGTGGGTGGCAAGAGATTTCGATGGGGCGGCTATCGTCGCAGATTCGAATGGGGGGTGCGGAATAGGTACAACAGGGCGATCGAATTGAGTTGGGTCTATCGGGCTAACAGCAGGCGTTAATTCTGGCTGAGCTGAAGCAGGAGCGATCGATTGAGTTTCCCCAACCGAGAATGACGCATCGGCCTGTAAATCTGCGGCAGCCGTTGAGGTGATCACGGGGTTCGGTGTGCTTGAAGCAGATGGGCTTGGATCTGGTAGAGCGGATACAGGATCGATCGATTCAGGCGCAAGTTTTACTCCACCTACATCCGGAGTAACCTCACCCGTTACCATCTGAGCGGCAGGTCGCGCAGTCATCTCATCTGTTACCACCCCATCCGCTGCTACCTTATCCGCTGCTACTACCGCCACCTCTTCAGCGACGGCAACTCCTGGCAGCAAGCATAGCCCGATCGAAAAACTCGTTACGCCCCAGCCAGTTACGCCCCAGAATCTTTTTGACGCCATTCCTTCACTCCCATACCTCACTCCTGATCACCAGACTTGCACCCCTGTTCTGACTGCACGCTGCATCACCACCCTAGTAATCGGGCTGCAATCCACCCTGAATCAACCTGCCGCGATAATTTTGGCCCGGTTCTGGTGCTTCCCCATCCACGCCAAATACCTCAATCCGAATCACCCGACCATTGTCCAAATGAACCGTTCCAGCCGCATTGTTACCGCTGAGTCCGGCGTCGCTCGATCGCCCAGATCGGCCATTGATACGGACCGTGCGGCGATTTAAATCTGCTTGAATCCGCACTGGATTGGGTTCTGGATTGTTGGGAGTGGGATCGGGGGTAAAGGTGCCATTCACAATATCGGAGTCATTGTCATCATTGGGCGATCGCTCGAAAGTCCCATCATCCCGTTCGCCACCAATAATTAGCTCTGTTTCGCGGCCTCGCTGACCATCAAAGCCTCGGTTAAAGGGTTGATCAACGCCATCTAACGCATCCCGCAGAAAAGTACCCGTAAAGGTCGATCGCTCTCTAGCCTGTCGTCGCACTGCCGCCAATGTCTCAATCCGGACTTCATTCAGCGTGACCTGCACCAGATTCGGCTGCTGCGACACAAAGCCTTCCTGTCCTGGCCCTAAGCCTTCTGCCAACGGCACCGTGCGGTAGAAAGCTGCTAAATCAAATTCTTCAACTGCGCCTACTTTGTCATTCGTCACTGCAACGGTCTGACCGCCAATCAGCGCCACGGAATTGTTGCCCGATCGATCGGCCACCCGAATATCCCCATCCGTCAGGGCAAACACGCGTGTACTGTTAAGTTTCGGATCATGCACCACCATGACGGCACTACTGCGTTCCGGCGGCAACAGCAATCCTGATGCAGTCGTTCCCGTGGCGGTCGTTCCACCTGTGGTTTTGGGCGCAATGATGCTGACGTTGCTTTGCGGCGTTTCCACTTCAGTGCCCACACTGTTCGGCGGACTCATTAATAGTGCCGTACCGCTTTCCAGCACAAAAATAGTTTCTTTTTGTAAAATGCCGCCAGAATTATCTGTTGCTTGCGCTTGTAGGAATGGCTGCTCCAGCGACTTGAGGGCGACATGAATTGGCTGAGCCTGCTGACCGACGCGATTGGGCAACTGAAACCGTCGTAAGCCTTCGCGAAACCGGAATGTCGTGCTGGCATCAACGCGGGCGATCGATCCTTCGTTAAACAACAGTTCAGCGATCGCCGAGGCAGCAGTGCGAACGGCATCCTGCGGCACTAGAACATCCGATAATTTGGCAGTGCGGGGAGACTGATTGAAGGGCAGCAGCTCCACCTGGTTTTGCAGCTTATAAATTTCGGCGCGGGTTAAAACATCGCTTTGTTGCGCAATGAGTTGTGATGTAGTGAGTTGTGGCGAAGCTTCAGACGGTTTAGCAAGGGCAGGAACAGCCGGAGCAGTTAGCACTCCAACCCCAATCAAGCTGATCACACTCCCCGTCAAAGGACTGATTAAGCGACCTGTGAGATGATTGGAACTCCAAGACCCGGTTTTCATAATCTTTCAACCCAATCAAAGGATGCGATCAACCGCAATTAGAATTACCTTTACTGACTTTGGGGCGTCTGGCCCGAATATTCTCTCGTGACTTGCTGCCTAATTTCACTTCAGGATAGATCTAAATCTGAGATTCCGATTCATAAGATTTCGTGATTAGCGAGTGCCGCCACCTGCCCGAAACCCAGGAACTCCGCCCCCAAAGGCAACCAGGGTTGAACCTTCAGCCGTTGCTTGCAGCGTAGCCTGCCCAGAATGTTGAGTTTGCAATGCAGGAACGATCGGCGAAAAGGGAATCAGAGCACCAACGATCAGAACGCTATGGAGGAGGAGAGAAAATTGCTTGTTCATGATGTAATCCTTGTTAATCAGACATCGCAGGGTTCAAGGATTACTAGGCGGAGAGTTGAAAAAATATGCAGCGCGGCCTCAAAGTAGCGCAGTCTTCTGGTTTCTCGATAGGATAGGTTGCAATGCTGCATCTTTGCAGCGCTGTCCTTCCTCTGGTTCTGGATGCATGCCCAAATTTGCTGATATTCGCGCCTGGGAACAAGCTGAACTCTTAATGCAGCCTGTATTCATTCGCGTGCTGGATAATATTCGCAAACAGCTTGAGCAATCCACCTGGCAGGGCACCTATGAAGAAACTCCAATCTGGCCAGAAGGCATCCCCGCCGAAACTCAGGAGATTGTCACTCAACTGCAACAGCAGCTCGCCACTGCCCCCCCTGGAGAAGTCGAAGAAATTGAAGAACAGCTGGCTCGACTCCCCAGTCCTCAGATGAGCTATATCCTCTGTCTCAAAAAAGGGGAACGTCAAATTACGATCGACATTTGGCAACTTTGCTATCAAATCTGCTTCCGCAACTACAGCCCGGTCCTAAATTCCCTCGACAAAGATCTAGTTGTCGAAGTAGACACTAGCCTGATCGATGAGACGGGGGATGTAGACTGGCTGAGACTAGATGAAAAAGCCAAACAGCTGATCGAGCAAATTTTCAACAGTCTTTCACCACATCGGGTTAACGCAGAGGAAGAGCCAGGAGGGTGAGGAGAGAGGAGAGGGGAATGAGGAAAATAGGTTCAAATCTCCTAAATAGAAAGTAGAAAATACAAAACTGAGCCATGCCAGTCTGATCATCGGAGAACGCTAAAGTAACCCTAAAATAACTGGTTTACACAAAAAGCGTTGACTATTTTGCGATCGATATGGATCACCCAATATCAGAATTTTAGATTCAGCTTGGAACACAACAGATATCACGAATTTGAACTCTGAGGATATTACGAGGCAGTTATCTATCCGGTTTTAAAGATCGAACCTTTTCCAGCCTGCAAGTTCCGAAGGGAATGATTGGTGTTACCCTTAAGTCTTGTGTATTGATTGAAACTGAAGCGCTGTAACCCTCTATGTCACAAGACCTGCTGCGATCGTTAGTCTGGATGGATTACCGACTGGCGGTTTTATTTACCGTTATCTTCCCGTTGATATTGCTCATTTGGGCATTCGTGCAGCAGTCTGAGGCAATCCAGCGCCTGCTCGTCATCTATTGGCGTGTCTCCAGCTTGCTTGCAATTACGGTCTACTTGATGATGGGAGGACTGCCGCTCAGCTTCATCGCCAGTTTCTTAGCTCGAATTTTGATTCCGATCGGTCTATGGTTCTGGGTGGACCTGAACGAAGAAATCCACGAACAGTCCGCTAGCAAGCTCAAACTTTCCTTTACAGCTTGGCGCTGGGCCGTCAGCATTTACAGCGTTCTGGGTGCAATTGCTACGATCCCATTTCTCCAGTGCGCCTTCTCGCAAGCCAATTTCGCCTCACCGTTCTGCCAGGTTTGGTTAGAAGCGCCGCTTGGCCTCAAAGATGCAATCCATGCAGGCTATAAACCCGGATTCCTCGGATTTCTTGGCATTGTGGGCCTCATTATCTATGTACTGTACTTTGGCTACTTCATCCTCGTGCGGCTCGCCAAGCAAGGACGATCGGCAGTGGAACAGTAGCGTTTTGGCGAAAGATTTTGGATTTGCGATTTTAGGTTGGGGAAGCCGCCCATCAAATTCCGTGACTTTTGCCGATCACCCAATGCCTGCGGAAAAATCGGGACAGACTCGATTCCTCTAGCGCCAGGTAAATCGGTCGGCCATGGGGACAGGTACGGGGGTTGCGGGTGCGTTGCCAGCGATCGAGCAGGGTTTGCATTTCGGTGAGAGAAAGCGGCATGCCATTTCGGATCGCGGTGCGGCAGGCAGTAGCCACCAGCGCTGCTTCTAAGTCGNCCCCCCTGACTCAGTTCTACCAGGGCATCACTACAGTCCGATCGATCCGCCAAACTTTCCGGGGCTGATCTAACTGCCCAACGCTGCTCGCCAAATGGTTCGATGTCAATGCCAAGACGCTGCAACTGTTCCACTTGAGCAGGGGTTAACTGCGCCAAAATCAGCGGCGGTTCTAGCGGCACCAATTGCCAATGGTCTACAAGCTGCTCATACAAAACCCGCTCATGGGCGATATGTTGCTCCACCAGCCACATGCCGCTGGGATGCTCCGCCAGAATATACATCTGGTGCACCTGGGTCAGGGCTTTCAGCGGCAGCAACGGCGACTCATCTGGTTTATCTGGATCGCATTCCGACGCGACTTCTGCCTCTGACAGATCTGTTGCTGGTTGAATGGTGCGAGCCGTGCGATAAACCCCATCGGCCTCGGTGACTTTTACCCGCTGGCCCAATTGAAACGCCTGCATCGCATCTGGCAATTCTGTCAAACTCGACTGCAAAAGCTGATCGATCGCGCGCTGGGTTTGTTGCTGCCAATCGCTCAATTGCCGCAAGTAGATTTCTGACTTAGCCGGGTGTCGATTCCAATCCACTTGGGCAGGCGGCACCTGCAAATGCAAAAAGCAGACCGGATAACGATCGCGCGGTAAGGCTCGCCGCAGGGCTACCAAAATCGTTTGCTCCAGTTCAGACAACGCCACTACCCGACCATTCACCGCCACTTTCACCCAGTCCGGTTTGCGACGATGGCACCGATCGGGCAATCCCAGCAGCAAATGCAAGGACGGCACCCAGCGGACCGGATCTTTCATCTTTTGAAATTCCGCCGTTTGAAATTCACCCGCTTGCAATTCACCAGGCAACCGCAGACGCAACTCTTGCAGATCGCTAGGCTGCACATCCCGCAATAGCTGGGCCAAGACAAATTTATGGGCCGGATTACCCCAAATTGCAAACCAGGGCCGATCGTTCTGTTCCACCTGCCAGGTGATATGTGGATGACAGAGCGCCAATTCCTGCACCGTCTGCTGCACGGCTCGCAGTTGGGCGGCGATCGGTAGAGACTGCTGCCGCGAGACCCAGTTCCCAAACAACCCGGAGGCTGTGACGATCGTGCCAGTGGCCAGGGCGATCGGTTCAATCTGCGCGGCTTCTCCCTGAGGGCTATAGCAAATCCGGTAGCCGCTATCTGACTCGATCGATCGACTGCAAATCTCCAGGCTCGCCAACTGAGCCAGACTATGCAGCGCTTCTCCCCGAAACCCCAGGCTGCCAATCTGCCAGAGATCGGCACTGCTATAAATTTTGCTGGTGCAGTGGGGTAAGGCGGCCTGCTGCAAATCCGCCAAATCCATGCCGCTGCCATTATCCGTCACCCGAATCCGCCAGCTTTCCGGCCACAGGGCGATATGAATCCGACTGGCTTGAGCATCGATCGCATTTTCTGCCAGCTCCCGCACCACTGCGGCCAGAGAGTCAATCACTTCTCCGGCTGCCATCAGGTGGATCACTTCTATCGGCAGGGCTTGAATCGAGGCTGTCATGTCCCTCAGTGTAGTCTCTGGCCTGAAAGATGTGTTTTAAACTGCAGCGATCGGGCTCCTACTGGATGGGGAAACACCTCACCCAGTAAGTGACCTGAATGAGCTAAGCCTTAAGGCAGACTTCATTCACCGATCGCCGATAGAAGTGGATGAGGCAAGTCGATCTGTTTGGGTGGAACCGTTGGTGGAAGTGCGTCACAGTCAAAATTCATACAGTGAAGGTGTGATACGGAAATGGATTCAAAGGGTTATGACTATGATGCAAGCAATTCAATCATCTGCTTCATCGCTGAAACAGAGTCACACGGATACACTATTTTTACCACTTGGGTTCCTGCTGCAAGAAGAGACGCTTACGACCTCGATTCCTCAGGCAACCCCACCCCACCGCAACCAAAGTAATCGCTGCTTAGCCCACTGTTGGCTAGATGACGATCAGCGAGAACAGGGTCAACGCTGTTTAGTCGCCTGCTGGCAAAGCGCCCACCATGCCCACGATGCTTCTCATTCCTGTTCCCATAGCTGTTCCCACGCCTGTTCCCACACCAGGACTGCTAATCCTTCAGGTTCAGAAAGACGCCACTGCGCAGGCCACTCTCATCCAGGCCATAGCTGCTAACCAGGGCTGATCGTAAACTCGATGCCGTTGATTTTGCCAAAACCTCTGAGCCAACCAGCGTTCGTAATGCCTTTGTGAGCGGGGTCTGACTGAGATAGAGATAGCCCGCATTGGGAGTTTGCAGTTGAGTCGCGGCGGTTTGCACCTCTGATGCAGCCTGTGTTCCCTTCAATGCCGCTAAGGACTGCTCCATTGCCTCCAGCGAGGTCGCAAAGATTTCATATTCGCCAATCGCCGTATGCACCCCCTGCACTTTTGCTTCTAGGGAACTCGTCCCTGTGCTGGGGTTGACCTGACCCGTCACCAATTTTGTCCACGCATAAACCGTTTGCTCGCCCAAGGCAAAAGAGCCAAGACTAATTCCCTGCTGTTGAGTAATTTGATTGAGCTGTGCAATCCCAGCCTCAAGTTCAGGCGATCGTTGCGTCACAAACAACCAGTCCGGCTGGCCAGCATTCGATCGAGCCACCTGCGCCAGGACAAACGGTCCCTTGGCCCAATCCAACCCTGTGTCTGAAAAATTCATCCCCCATTGCTGCTGCAAGTTTGCGATCTGCTGCGGCCAGCCATTGGTCCAATCTTGATTTTCTGCTTGGCCTGCCAGATTGCTCTGCCACTGTTGCCAGGACTGCTGCAAATCAGCATTCACCAACGCCAAACTGCTGCGATCGGGCACAAACTTCAAAATCTCCTTGAGATTCGTTGGATCCCCAGCTTGAATCGGCTGCGAGCCTGGATCCTTGAGAAACAACACCACATCGGTCAGCAGCCCCTTACCTTCTGGGTTCAGCACGGCCACCAAACTCTCATAAGTGCCGGTCGTTGCTGCGGGAGCAACCACAGATAGGAGCGAGGATTCAGGTTGCCACCGCTCGAACTGGTTCAAGTTGGCAAACACCAGCCCTAATTTGGGAACTGCAAATTTTTCCAGCGCCTGCTGATAGTTAGAGCTGCGATCAAGACTCGATTCAGGAAGCTGTGCCGTATTCAGGGCATCTCGCATCACCTTTGGAGAATTGGCAAACAGCACATAGCGATCGCCCACAATTGCGCTAGTCAACTGAGGATTGGCCTGATTCGCCGCATAGGTTAGCGTCACGCCTGCAAACGAATCGGTCGCCAAATTTTTCGTGCGCCGCTGCCAAAATCGCTGCACTGACTCGCGGGCCAAACTGGGATTTTGCATTGACAACACCAACAAATGTCCAGCCTGGAGACCATTTTGGGGATCGCGGTCCAGATCGGGCGTGGTGATCGCAAAAGTAACTTCATCCCCCACCCAGGGCTGCAAATCCCGCTCATAGTCCAGCTCCGTTTCAGCGAAGAGGCTCTGCTGCCATTGCTGCAACTGGGTTTGCAAGGCTGTTCGATCGCTTGATGACACGCCTGGTTTACCAGCAGATTTTCCCAACAGGTCGAGCCGATCGGGATTGACCAGCAACGAGGCCATCAACGGAGCCTGACGCGACACAAATAAGGTGGCAGCAGGCTGCAGAGCGATCGTCCTGGGTTGACTGACAGGGACCGATGGACGGGCCGAGGCCAACCAATAGGCCCCTGCTGCTCCAATCAACAGCAACGTCAACACAACACCAGAGAGCACAGAGAAAAAAGAGCGCAGCTTCATGGATCCCTTCTTGCAGTAGACAAATTTCTGGAGAGCCATCCCTTAGTGTATTACTGCCGATGCAGCCCACAGAAACTCTGGCCCAAATATGTCAGATTTATTATCAAATAGCTCCCTCGTTCCCTGGATTCTCGTCCCATGCTCCTGGTCATCTGTCCTGGAATTCACCCACCTGCCATGACTGAGGCTTTTTTGCGCTGCCTGCCCGATCGCCTAGACTATCTGGTGCTTCCGGCCACTCAGCCACCTTACTCTGGACTGCATCTGCTCCAATTTTGCTGGCAACAGCGAGGTCGCGAGGCTTTGAACCAGCCCGTGCTCTGGATTGGCTTCAGTGCTGGAGTTATGGGAGCAGCCACTGCCGCCTGTCTGTGGCGTCTGCTTGGCGGTACCGTGTTGGCCCTGATTGCGATCGATGGTTGGGGAGTGCCGCTTTTCCTACCTTTCCCCCTGCATCGCCTCAGTCACGATCGCTTCACCCACTGGAGTTCCGCATTGCTAGGCGCAGGACACTCTAGCTTTTATGCCGATCCGCCCGTCGCTCACCTGGATTTGTGGCGATCGCCTCAGTTCACTTCCGGTTGGGCTGTCACCCCAACAGCTGCAACACCAATGACAGCTACCCAATTTCTGGACAGTCTGTTACAGGATTATGTTGCTTGTTCTAGAAAGATCTGAGTTGGGCTTGAGGTCATGCAGGGTTCCTGGGATGGGGCCGTCGGCATCAAGGTTCCTGCTGATTTATTTGACAACTGAAAAATGGAAGACTATCAATCAGAGTTTTTGCCAGACACAAGTTTTCCAAAAATAGGCGTTATAGGGACCTGGCCCATAAAAGTCAATCTTTGTAAATCCTTGAGTCTGAAGGAACTTTTGCGCCGGAGCATAGCATTCTCTTTCAGCGTTGTCTAAAACAATATATCCGCCGACTTTCACTTTTGAGATTGCATGCTTACAGCATGATGGCCGTGATCGCCCGTCAATCAAAATCACATCAAAGGATTCATCCGGGTATGAATCAATACTTCTTACATAGTCTTTAAAGCAAAAGTCCTTGTAGGCTGGTGAGTGGGAAAGATAGGCATCGAAGTCGGAAGGATCACCCTCTGAAATAGGATCGATCGAGGTTGGTTCAAAGACCCGAAGCTTGCAGTTTGTGTAGCGAAATCGTTCCAATTCAGAACGCACCTTCTCTCCCCATGCGTGATCATGCTCGCAGGAAACGACTGCTTTCACACGTGCGCTGAAGAAGAGGGTTGAACCGCCAACACCATATTCATAAACCCACATGTCTTCAGTGAGAATGCGTTCAAGAAAGGCGATCGCCGCAAATGTAATCCATGGGCTGCGATCGTTCAAAGGATTCGCCGCAGAATCAAGACTACGGTACCATGCCGGGAAAAATCGTATCAGTGACCAAAGGTTAAATTGCTGAGGTACAACCTCTCTAAGCTTAGAAGCTTCCTGAACATAAGTCTGAATCGCCTGTTTCTTATTCACTCTGCCTCCTCTTCAGTCTCAGAACAGTCACAAATCTCTACTGCTGAGTAACTTCGCTACAAAAGTTTTATACTCTATTGTCAGACGATCTCACCCTATCAGCTCTCTCTTCATGCTCAATGATGAAGCAATCTCCCAAGAGCAATCCTTTGCTTTGAATCAGCTTGATTTAAAGCTAAAGCCTTATTTGAACTTCACCTCTGGTTTTTTTGTAGAAGCTGGAGCAAATAATGGCATCAATCAAAGTAATACTCTTTATTTTGAGAAATATCGAAAATGGAAAGGGCTATTAATCGAACCAATCCCTGAACTAGCCGCACAATGCAAAATCAATCGTCCGAGCTGTATTGTTGAGTCCTGTGCGCTTGTTCCCTTCAATTTTGATCAATCTAAGGTCGAAATGTACTACTGCGATCTAATGTCATTGGTCAAAGGTGCACAAAAGAGCCCAGAAGCAGACCTCCAACATCTCCAGAAGGGAGAAAAAGTTCAACAAATAAAATCCTATGAACTTACAGTTCCTGCCCGGACCTTAACCTCTATTCTGGACCAATATTCTATCCCCCAAATTGACTTACTTTCTCTAGACGTTGAAGGGTTTGAGCTTGATGTTTTGAAGGGTCTTGATTTTGAGAAATATCAGCCGACTTTTCTATTAATTGAAGCAAGATATCGAGCTGAGATAGATTCATTTCTCAGTAATAAATATGAAGCTATTGCTGAACTTTCTCATCACGACATTCTATATAAATCCAAACAGAAGCTACAGGAAGAAAGGGATTTTAAGCTGTCAACCCCTGTTGCCTTCTTTATCTTTAATAGACCTGATCTAACCCAACAAGTATTTCAATCGATCGCCCAAGCCAGACCCGAAAAACTCTTTGTTGTCGCGGATGGTCCGAGAACAGAAGAAGAAGTAGAAATCTGTCATCAAACCAGAGAAATTATCAAACAAGTCAACTGGGATTGTCAGCTTTTAACTAATTTTTCCGATCGAAATCTAGGCTGTAAGGAGAGAGTGGCAAGCGGCCTACGCTGGATATTTTCAGAAGTTGAAGAGGCAATTATTCTGGAAGATGACTGTTTGCCAACTCCTTCGTTCTTCAGGTTTTGCCAAACTTTATTAGACTACTACCGTCATGACAGTCGTATCTATGCCATCAGCGGCAATAACTTTCAGCAAGGACAGCGCCACACAGATTACAGCTACTACTTTTCTCGCTATTTTCATTGCTGGGGATGGGCATCCTGGAGGCGAGTTTGGCAACAGTTTGAGTCTCAGATGCAAAGTTTAAACAAAGCAGAGATTTCAGACCGTATCAGTTTAGCCTTTGAAAATCCCTATGAGCAAGAATATTGGATTGACCAATTAACGCAGACTTATGAAGGCAAAATCAATAGCTGGGCATACGTTTGGCTTTACACCTGCTTGAGCCACAGCGGTCTCACGATTTTACCAGAGGATAATCTCGTTGCAAATATTGGCTCTCGTCAAGATGGAACACACACCAAGGATATCAACAACCCGCTTGCTAACTTGCCAACAAATGACATTTGGCAGATTCAGCATCCTCCGACGATCATTCGTCATCGAGCCGCAGATGACTTTACTTTTAAATTTGCCTTTGGTGGGAGGCAGCTCAAAGACTTGGTCAGTCAACTCCAGGAAGATCTTGCCCAGGCTCACACCTATCAGCAGCAAACGCAGATCGAGCTAGCACAGTGGCAAATGCAGCAACAACAAATGCAAGCCCAGTTAGAACAAACACAGTCTCAACTTGCACAGACTCAAACCGAGTATCAGCAATTGCAAAAGCAAGTTCTTGATCAGCAACAACTCCAAATGCAACTCGATCAACAACAAATGCAGCAAATGCATCTGCAAGATCAATTGGTAAAGGCTCAAGCTCGATCGAAACAACTCCAAAGCAAACTCTCTGAAGTGCGAGAGCGATCAAAAGAGCGTCAACAAAACCTGAAAACTCAGCTCGTCGAAGCCCAAACCACCTTAAAAGCAATGGAATCGAGCAAGTTTTGGAAACTACGTGCTTGGTGGCTGAGATTGAGAAAACGGATAGGCTTGAGAAATAGTTGATAAGCTGAACGACATTTAGTTTGCATCATCAAGCTGCGATCAGAGCATTGCCTTTGTTCTTCACTTTGCGTTTCCACTGAATCACCAGTTCCCCTTGATTGAGTAATCTGTCGAGCAAGGAGTGAAGTTCCTCCACCGATTGAAATAAACGATGCGCAATAAACTCTTTGCACGAATGCCACACCAACTCAATTAAGTTGAAATCTGGACTGTAAGGCGGCAAAAACAGCAGTTGCAGATTGGGGCATTCGACTGCCAGTTGTTCGAGCATGGCCTGTTTTTTGTGATAGCTGGCATTGTCAAGCACCACCAAAATTCTCGGTCCCCACTGCTCAAATTCCTGCTCTAAATGTCCTGCTGCCAACCATTCTTGCTTGACGAACTCATTGAGTTTGACCAGATTGATGTAGCAACTTTCACTGTTGCCTTGCTCAATGAAGTAGCATTGCCGGTTGCGGTCATGATAGCGCAGTCCTCCCATCACATTGACTCGCCCCCTCCTGCGTTTGCCACTCACAGATTGCCGCTT